>CASDVE010000008.1 GCA_949284175.1 uncultured Eubacteriales bacterium | reverse complement strand
ACATCTGATGAAGGAAGAAAGCCTTCTTCTGTTATCTAATTTATAGAAACTTATTAACCAAGTAGTCTTGATTGACTACATCATTATTATACTAGGAGGGAAGACAGATGGATTTATTACAAAAAATGCTCTGTGAAGGAGAAACGTGTCAAGAAATACGAGCAGGATTGAAAAAGTTACACACACCAATGCTTGTGACAGGCTGTATTGATACTCAAAAATGTCATCTCATCCATACAATCGGAGCAGATGATTTATGTCGTGTCATTATTACCCATAATGAAAGTAAAGCAAAAGAGCTTTATGAAGATTATCGTTTCTTTGATCGAAATGTATACTTGTATCCAGCAAAGGACGTATTATTTTATAGTGCGGATATTCACAGCAATACCATTGTAAAACAAAGAATGGAAGTTCTGAAAAAAATTGTGGAACAAGAGCCGATGACGGTAATTCTCACTGTGGATGGGATTATGGATCGCTTAACAGGGCTTCATGAGCTGAAAAAGCATATTGTCACAGTGAAAGTGGGAGATGTGCTTGATATGGAGTGGATGAAGCAACATCTCATAGAGCTTGGATATGAGCGAACAGGCATGGTAAATGGACATGGAGAATTTGCCATTCGCGGTGGAATTTTGGATATTTTCCCTTTGACAGAAGAAACACCCTATCGCATTGAATTATGGGATGATGAAATTGATTCGATTCGAAGTTTTGATGCGGATAGTCAGCGTTCTATTGAAAACGTGGATTGTTTAACGTTTTATCCTGCAACCGAGTACGTCATCACAAAAAGTCAGTTGCAAGATGGGTTTGCTAAAATAGAAGAAGAGTTCCAAAAGATCGGAAAACAATTAAAAAAAGAAAAAAGGCAAGAAGCATACAGTCGACTCAATAAAATGGTAAAAGAAGTAAAAGAGGAAATAGAGGAATTGCATTCTATTATTGGAATTGATAGCTATCTTCCGTTCTTTTATGATCATTTAGTTTCTTTTATTGATTATTTTGATGCAGAAAAGACGATTTTTTTCTTGGATGAGCCAGCTCGTATTTTGGAGCATAGTGAAGCATATGAGATAGAATTTCGAGAAAGCATGACAAGCCGATTAGAGGGTGGATACATTTTACCATCCCAAAGTGAAGTGATTTTTGAAAGCAAAGAAGTGCTTGCAAAAGTCGCCAATAAAAAGACGGTTTTACTCAGTATGCTCATTCACCGATTTCCATTTTTTGAAACAAAAAGCAGTTTTCACTTAGATGTGAAATCTGTGAATCCATATAATAATAGTTTTGAAGAACTGGTAAAGGATTTAAAAAACTACCGTCAAAAAGGGTATCAAGTGTTGATGCTATCTCCATCTTCTACGCGGGCAAAAAGGCTCGCTGAGGACATCAGAGAGCATGGGATTTCCGTCACCTATCAAGAGGAATTAACTGGATTCGTGGCAAAGGGGGAAATCATTTCGGTACAAGGCAGGTTAAGTCGTGGATTTGAATATCCTCTTTTAAAGTTTGCGGTTATTTCAGAAAGTGATATTTTTACTGCTAGAGAAAAGCGAAAAAAGAATAAGAAGAAAAAAAGTCAGTATACAGGGGCAAAGATAAACAGCTTTGCGGATATTTCCATCGGCGATTATGTGGTTCATGAAAAACATGGATTGGGAATTTATAAAGGCATTGAAAAGATGGAAGTTGATAAGGTGACAAAAGATTATATTTGTATTGAGTATAAGGGTGGAAGCAAGTTATTTATCTTAGCCTCTCAATTGGATCTGATTCAAAAGTATGCCAGTGCCACAGCAAGAAAGCCTAAACTCAATAAACTAGGCGGAAGTGAATGGGAAAAAACCAAGTCTAAAGTGCGTTCTGAGATCAAAAATATTGCAAAGGAACTAGTGGAATTATACGCCATTCGTCAGTCCAAAGAAGGCTATGCCTTTTCCAAAGATACGGTTTGGCAACGGGAGTTTGAAGAATTATTTCCTTATGAGGAAACGAGTGATCAGTTGGATGCTATTTCTGCCACAAAAGCGGATATGGAGAGCAAAAAGATTATGGATCGCTTGATCTGTGGGGACGTTGGATATGGAAAGACAGAAGTTGCCATTCGTGCTGCGTTTAAGGCGGTTTGTGATGGGAAACAGGTTGTATTTTTAGTTCCTACAACCATTTTAGCACAACAGCATTATAATTCCTTTGTAGAGCGTATGAAGAACTTTCCTGTCACCATTCATATGATGTCCAGATTTCGAACGCCTGCGGAGCAAAAAAGGACAATAGAAGGGCTAAAAAATGGAACTGTCGATATTGTGATTGGAACTCATCGAGTGCTTTCAAAGGATTTAGAGTATAAAGACTTAGGACTGCTTATCATTGATGAAGAACAGCGGTTTGGAGTGGCTCATAAAGAAAAGATGAAACAGTTGAAAAAAAATATTGATGTATTGGCATTGAGTGCAACTCCGATTCCAAGAACACTCCATATGAGCATGATTGGGATTCGTGATATGAGCGTATTAGAAGAACCGCCGGTGGATCGAAGAGCGATTCAAACCTATGTGCTTGAATACAATGAAGAGCTTGTAAAAGAGGCGATAAACCGAGAGCTATCAAGGGGAGGACAAGTGTATTATGTATACAATCGTGTTAACAACATCGAAGAAATTACAGAGCATCTTGCCAACCTCGTTCCAGAAGCATCCGTTGGATTTGCTCATGGGCAGATGAGTGAACGCCAGCTTGAAAAGATTATGTATCAATTTATCAATGGAGAACTTGATGTTCTCGTTTCCACTACGATTATTGAAACGGGACTTGATATTTCCAATGTGAATACTATGATCATTCATGATGCCAATTATTTGGGTCTTTCTCAGCTTTACCAGTTAAGAGGTCGTGTGGGCAGATCCAATCGAAGTGCTTACGCCTTTTTGATGTACCGTCGTGATACCATGCTAAAGGAAACAGCCGAAAAGCGGTTGCAGGCAATTCGTGAATTTACAGATCTAGGTTCTGGATTTAAAATTGCCATGCGGGATTTGGAAATTCGAGGTGCTGGAAATTTATTAGGGGCAGAACAGTCAGGGCATATGGAGGCCATTGGATATGATCTTTACTGCAAAATGTTAAACGATGCTGTTTTGCGGTTAAAGGGAGAAAAAGAGGATATAGATGAGTTTGAAACGACCATCGATCTTATGATCGATGCCTTTATTCCAGCCACCTATGTTCGAAATGAAATGCAAAAATTGGAGCTTTATAAGCGGATTGCTAGCATTGAAACAGAAGAAGAATATGAAGATATGTCCGATGAGCTTATGGATCGCTATGGAGAGCTTCCAGCTCCTGTTATGAATTTATTAAAGGTTGCTCTATTAAAAGCAAAGGCACACACTGCTTTTATTACACAGATCGAGCAAAAAGGAAATGGGATCGTTTTTACCATGTATAAAGAGGCTAGAATCAAGGCAGAAGAAATTGATCCTCTGTTAAAAAGAGAGGAATATCGAAACAAAATGAAATTCCAGATGGCGGATGTTTCCTTCCGCTATCTATGGAAGGGTGGAACAAAAAAGGAATTGCTTGCCATAATAGAGCAGGTGATAGGCGATATCACATCCCTTGGATATGGTTCGGAAAAGAAAAAATCAAATTAGAAAGATGGCATTTCAAAAGGAAATGCAGGAGGTACAGTATGAAAAAATGGATGAGTAAAAAAATTGCAAAGCTATTATGTGTTTGTCTTACAGGTGCAGTTTTGGTGGGATGTGGCAATGAAAACAAAAGCAATGATGAGGTTGTTTTATTTACGTATGATGGGCAAAAGGCCTATATGGATGAGGCTTGGGTCTATGCAAAGACCATTCAAAGTCAATATGAGGCGTGGTATGGTTCTGCGGTTTGGGACTATGAAGTAAATGATAACGATGGAAATAAAACTACCATGGAGGAACTGACAAAGAAAGATATTGTTGAGCAGATGAAAATGGTGAAGTTTTTATCCGCAGAGGCTAAGAAAAATGGCATCGCTTTGACAGAGGAAGAAGAAACAGAGATTAAGAAAAACGCAGAAGATTTTATGAGTTCTGTTGGACAGGATGATTTAACACAGACTGGAATTACAGAAGATACGATGATACGTGTATATGAAGAAAATGCTTTAGCATCCAAGTATCATAATAAGGTCATAGAGGATGCGAAGATTGAAGTATCCGATGAAGAAGCTCGTCAGTTTAAAACCTATAATTTATTGTTTGAAACATTTGAATACGATGACAATGGACAAAAAGTGGAATATAGTGCAAAGAAAAAAGCGGAACAAAAACAAAAGGCCGAAGAGGCTTTGGCAAGAATTAAAAATGGAGAAACCAACCTTGCAAAATTAGCAAAGGAATATAAGGCGGATAAATCATCTGAATACACTTGTGGGGATGATGAATCAACGGTAAAAGAATATCGTGATGCAGCAAAAGTATTAAAAAAAGGGGAAGTGAGTGATATTGTAGAGAGTGAGTTTGGATACCATATTATAAAAATGCTCGATCCAAAGGATAAAGAAGCCACAGAAGAGAATAAAGAAAAACTCCTACAAGAAAAAGAAGCGGAATATTTTAATGAAAAGTATGAAGAAATGACAAAAGAGTTAGAAGAAAAGTGGGATTTTGAAAAAGATGTGAACCAAAAGGCATTTGCAACCATCACATTAAAACAGGTAGAAGCGGATACAACTTCTACTGATGAAGCCACACAAGAAGAAGCAACCACTGCACAAGAAGAATAATCCGATGATAAAAAATGGGTTTAGAATAAAATCCTCCTTGGTGTTTAAGAAGTTAAAAAAACAATAAAAGAAAAGAATAATTTCCTTCATTTTACAAATACTACCTTTATATTCTAGTTATGACAAAGAATCCTATGGTTCTTAGGTGTGAGAAGTTTACCAATCTGTAATGAGTATTGCCAGAAAGGATGAAGCTAGAATTTTACTTACAAGAAGTGAAATGTTAAGTAGATAAAATGTAAAATGGAGGAATTTTTTCATATGAAAGCGACAGGAATTGTAAGAAGAATTGATGACTTAGGACGAGTTGTTGTTCCAAAAGAGATTAGAAGAACGTTGAGAATCCGAGAAGGAGATCCCCTTGAAATTTTCACCGATAAAGAAGGGGAAATTATTTTAAAGAAATATTCTCCAATGGGAGAGCTTGGAGGCGTTGTAAAAGAGCTTTGTCAAGCAGTGGCAAAAGCGAGTCAACGTTCCGTTGCCATCTGTGATCGAGATAGTGTAATTGCAGTTGCCGGAGCATCGGCTAAATCTTTATCTGAGGTGTCTATAAGCTCTGATTTAAAACATCTCATGGAAGAGAGAAATCGTTATGATGGAAAGGAACAAAAGCATCGTTATTATGTCAGTGAAGATAAAACAGGAGAGATCGCATTAGCCTATCCAATTATTTCATCAGGGGATGTGACTGGTTGTATTATTTTTTTAGAGGATGGAGAGAAAAAGGGAGTATCAGAAGTGGATATGAAATTAGCGGATATGCTCACTTTGTTTTTAGGAAGCCAGTTGGAAAATTAAATTATGTGGTATGATAAAGCAGGATAAGAAGAAAAAAGAACTTCTTATCCTGCTTTTCGTCGTTTAAGCATAGGCAAAGAAGAAAGGAGATAGAGTTTATGTCAATGGAACAAAAAAAGAACTATACATTTGATGATCTCGTTCAGATCACAAAACAGCTTCGATCCGAAAATGGATGTCCATGGGATCGGAAACAAACCCATGAAAGTCTTAGAACCTGCATGAAAGAAGAGGCATATGAGGTAATTGAAGCCATTGAACGCCACGATATGGACAATTTAAAAGAAGAGTTAGGAGATGTGTTATTACAAGTCACCATGCACAGCGAGATCGCATCTGAGCAGAAGGAATTTACGCTTGATGAAGTGATTGATGGAATATGTGAAAAGTTAATCCGCCGTCATCCTCATGTATTTGGAGAGCAAACCGTTACAAAAGAGGAACAACTTCTTGATAACTGGGAGGAAATAAAAAAGAAAGAAAAAGGAGAAATGACACCTCTTGATGGCATTTTAAGAGTTCCCCTTGCACTTCCTGCCTGTATGAGAGCCCAAAAGGTACAAAAAAAGGCGGAAAAAGCGGGGTATTTGCAGGGGGGATGTAAGGAAGTTATGACAAAAGAACAGGTAGGAGAAAGATTATTCCATCTGTTAAATGAGGCTCGAATTTTAGGGATTGATGGGGAAGAAGCTCTAACGGAATATATCAAAAAATTTGTGGAAGGTCTTTCTAAATGAAAATGCATTAAAAACCTTTAAAATATGCGAAAAAACAGGAAATATCCTTGACAAAATAGGTATATCAGTTTATAAATAGTGTTGTAGACTTTTAGAGATTATCAACACGAAAACTGGGAGAAATACGCTATGCGAGTTTTCCAGTTCGCGAACTTTGCCCAATATCTATGAAATGTAGTTTATGGGGGGATTGTATTCGCGAGAATGCAAACTGGAAGAAACAAGTGGTGTGAGTTTCTTCTAGTCAATATTAATTCATTAGAGGAGGAGCTAATCCGATGAACAAAACAGAATTAGTTACAGCTATTGCAGAAAAAACAGAATTATCTAAGAAAGATGCAGAAAAAGCATTAAAAGCATTCACAGATGTAGTGGCAGAAGAACTTGCAAAAGGTGAAAAAATCCAGTTAGTAGGTTTCGGAACTTTCAAAGTTTCTGAAAGAAAAGCAAGAGAAGGAAGAAACCCAAGAACAGGTGAAGCTATGACAATTCCAGCTTCTAAAGCACCAAAATTTGAAGCAGGTAAGGCTTTAAAAGACATTATTAACGCATAAGAAATTTTTATGACAGCTGCCGTTAACCGGCAGCTTTTTTGTATAGTAAGAAATGATAACTTCTAATATATAAAAAAGCATTTTATAGAAGAAAAAGAAAAGGAGAAAGAGTATGCGACTTGACAAATATTTAAAAGTATCTCGCTTGATTAAAAGAAGAACGGTTGCCAATGAGGCGTGTGACGCAGGGCGTGTGTTAGTGAATGGGAAACCAGCAAAAGCCTCTGTATCAGTAAAAGCAGGGGATAAAATTGAGATTCAGTTTGGGAATAAATCCGTTGCGGTTGAAGTATTATCTGTGGAAGATAATGTGAAAAAAGAACTTGCAAAAGAGATGTATAAATATTTATAACATAAATTCATTTTTTGCCTCATATAGTTATAAAAACGATGTCTGCCTGAAAGAGAGAAGGCAAAGAACATGGGAAGAAGGAGGCATAAAAATGGAAGAAAGACAGGGAGTGAGCAATCACAAAGTATCGTTCGTAGGTAGAAGCAATGGCATTATTACAGGGGTAAAGGATGTCCTGTCCTTCGATGCCAATGAAATCATCCTTGACACAGAAATGGGAATGCTCATGATGAAAGGGATGGAACTCCATGTGACGAGCCTTACCGTAGAAAAAGGGGAAGTAAAAATTGATGGGCGGATTGATAGCCTTATTTATTCCGAAATGCACAATGGAAAAAAACAGGCAGAAGGAATTCTTGCTAGACTTTTTAAATAGGGGGATGCTGTATGAATTTGTATTTATTAAAAGAAGTACGGCTTTTTTCTCTTAGCATTGTTTATGGAATCGGAATTTTATTATTTTATGACTGCTTCCGGATTTTAAGACGATTGATACCTCATAATGCGGTGGCCATCGCCTTTCAAGATCTGTTTTTTTGGATTGTGACAGGCTTTTCAATTTTTGCACTTCTCTATCGTTATAATAATGGAAGTATTCGGGCGTATTGCATTCTTGGCATGGGAATTGGCATGATATTCTATGGAATGGCAATTAGCCCGTTTTTTATGGCTCTGATGTTAAAAATAGGAGAGAGTTTAAAAAAGATCTTGAGAAAGTGTAAAAAAAGTTTCATAATATTACATAAGAAGAGTGGGCGACTGTTCGGAAAAAAAGGTCGCTTGTTGTTTCGCAGAGTGAAAAAATTTTTATATGGGAAGTAGGGAAAGAAATGGCAAAGAGAAAGAAAAGGGTGAGAAGAACACCAAGGGGAGCGTATAGCATTATTTGTGTTATTCTTGTGTTGTTTGTGAGCATAACCATTAAAACTGTGGAATTAAATGGGAAAAGTGATGCCTATGCAAAGCAAACAACAAAGCTGGAGCAACAAATTGAAGAGGCAGAGAAAACAAAAAAAGAACTATCTGCCAAAGAGGAATATATGAAGACGGATAAGTACATAAAAGAGATTGCAAAAGAAAAATTGAATCTCGTGGAAAAGGGAGAAAAAGTATTCAAACCAGCGGAATAAAATTTGTGAAAAAAATAGTTGACAAAAGGAATGGAATCCGTTATACTGATATTCGTTGAGTACGGCGGAATAGCTCAGTTGGCTAGAGCATACGGTTCATACCCGTAGTGTCGAGAGTTCAAATCTCCCTTCCGCTACTTAAAAAAAGATGCTATACATTTGTATAGCATCTTTTTTTATGTTATAGAAAATTCTTCGCAACACATACTTTGTTTTGCAAATAAAAAAAATCCACAATCCTGTCGATAAGTTTTTTTACTATTCCTCTTCGTTTTGACAAAATCTTTTGGAAATATTGGGTATAATGCAGTACGAACAAAAGGAATAAGGTACATACCTTTAAGGAAATCAGAACGGGGGCAAGAAGAATGAAATGGATGAATCAACAGCATAATACAAAAGAGATGCAGAAACGGAACTTAATGGAACAAGATCTTGCGGGGACAAGCAGTCGGATTGTTCTTGGAATTTTAACGGGATTATGCAGTTTTAATGGGATAAATCCCCTCGCCCCATCATTTTTCATGGCGACAACTGGGGAGCTTATGGAGAAGCTCATTTTATGGATTTGTATCACAGGAAGTATCTTTGTTCGATTGGGGATAGAAGATGCGTTTCGATATGGAACCATTATGATGGTATCATTTTTATTGTCACAAATGGGACAAGTCATATGCAAAGAAGAAATTCATAAAAAGGCATTGATAACAGGAATTGCAACTAGTTTACTCACACTCATCAAACTTTTATGGATAGCGGATATTGGAAGCGTTGCCTTTTGGGCGTTGACAGAGGGATTTATGAGTCTTGGGCTTGTAGTGTTAATTCATTCTGCGTTGGGATATGAAAAGTCACGAAGAAGGCTCATGGAACAGGAGGAATTACTTGGATGGCTTTTGCTTTTATCGGGTATTTTATATGGAATCGCTCTTCCTTTTAGTGCGGGTATTTCTATAAGGCAGGGGATGGTGTGGTTTTTAGTGTTATATAGTGCGTATCGTTTTGGCATTGCAGAAGCCACTATTTTTGGAATTTTTCTAGGTGGTGTTTTGTACTACAAAGGAGAGGCACTTTCCTTTGGAACAGCCTCCATCTTTTATGCTTGTGGGTTTTATGCCCTTTGTGGCATGGGAGCTGGAATTGGAAGAAAGATTGGGCGGATTGTCAGTGTTTGTCTGATGGGAGCCATTGCTTTTGCTCTTTTTCGATGGGCACAAGATCTTAGGAGTGAAAATTGGTACAGCATTTTATTTGGCAGTGCATTGTTTCTCGTATTACCACAGACAGTGGTGTCCATGGCAAAACAGGAGAAAGGCAAAGAATTTTTAGATGAAACCCTGCTTTTTCAAGTGAGGAATCAGTTGAAAGACTTTTCCGAGGCATTTAAGAGGATTAAAATGACGTTGCTTTTTTCCACAGGGGAGTGGGAAGAGAATAAAGAACAAGAACAGATTTTGGAGCATACAGTGCAAGAGGTTTGCAGTCAATGTGAATATAATAACTATTGTTGGGATACGGAAGCTCGGCTCTCTTATGAGCAAGTGGGTGCTGTGATGGAGCATATGGAATTGTCTGAAAATATGGAAGAATTTTATGAAAATCCTTTTCTTGTCCGTTGTCCAAAACAGGAGGCATTTTTGGCAGAAATTCGTCATGGTTTTGAGATGAATAAGTTAGAAACTATGTATAATGAACGAATTTTAGAAGGAAGAGAGGCGATGGCAGGTCAGTTTGAACAGGTTGCAAGAATTATTGATGACTTGTTTAACGGTATGTATAAAGTGATGCCAATTCCTGAAAAAACCCGCATGAAACTAGAGGCGAGTTTAAAAGCACAAAAAGTGAAGTTATACCATGTGTCCCAAGTGGAAAATAGAGCTGGGCAAAAAGAAGTCTATGTGGCGGTTTGTTCGGAGCGGGGACGGATGTTAACGGCGAGAGAACTTGGAAAGATTATCGAGAAGACCATAGGGTATCCAGTAAGAAGTAAGAGTGGAAATCGGACTGTCATTGGCAAAAAAATGGGATGTTATGGCTTTTTAGAAGAGAGTGAATTTTATTATTTGCAAGGAGTTGCTAGAGTGAGCAAAACAGCATCTGACATTTCAGGGGATAATTTTTCCATCCTTGAATATGAGCCGGGAAAACTTGGTGTTATGCTTGCTGATGGCATGGGAAGTGGAGATTATGCCAACAAAAAAAGTGCTCTTCTTGTAGAATTGATGGAACGGCTATTAGAGGCTGGATTTGCAAGAGATGCGTCACTACGGCTGTTAAATGCAGTTCTTGTTACACCAGTGTCTGAAGCAAACTTTTCCACTCTTGATCTTTGCATGGTAGATCTATACAAAGGGCAGTATGATTTTTATAAAGTAGGAGGCTCAGCTTCTTTTATTAAAAGGGGCGATCAGGTACAAATGATACCGGGGGGTTCTGTGCCTGTTGGTATTTTTCCAAACTTAGAATATGACTCTTACGAGGCAAACATTCAAGATGGAGATATGCTATTTCTCTTATCCGATGGCGTGATGGAATCAGTGCCAGCCATGGAAAAAGAAGAGTTTATTGCAGAGGAGATTAAGAAGTTGTTGCCGGTGAGTCCACAAGAAATGGCAGTCAGGCTCATGTCCAGAATACAAGAGTTGGGAGGACAAAGCAGAAGAGATGATATTACCATTTTAGTGATTGGCATTTGGAAGCGAGTTTAAGGTGCATATGGTTGATTTTCTCCTAGAGATCCAGTACAATAAAACAAGATTATAAAGAAAAATAAAAAAAATAGAATATAATGCAACAAGATCATGAGCCATGATCAGGATATAAAAAGGACGAAAGAACAGAACTAATCAACAGGTTGGATAAAAGAAAAAGGAAATAAGAATGTACGAAAAAGTAAAAGAATATTGCAAAGAGCATAGAATTGTGAAACAGGACAGTCGAGTTGTAATAGGCATCTCTGGCGGTCCTGATTCTGTTTGTTTGCTTGATATTTTGTGTAGAATGAAAGAAGAGATGAATTTATCTTTATATGCGGTGCATATTCATCATGGATTGCGAGGAAAAAATGCGGATCTGGATGAAAGGTTTACAAAACAGCTTTGTGACTCTTTTAAAGTTCCTTGTTATTGTTTCCATGAACCAGTTGCAAAAAGAGCAAAAGAAGAGAAAATCAGTGTAGAGGAAGCTGGACGACTATGCCGATATGAGCGGATGGAACAAGTGATGAGGGAAACGAAGAGTGATAACATTGCTGTGGCACATCATGGCAATGATCAAGCGGAAACTGTGCTATTTCACTTAGTTCGAGGAAGTGGATTATCAGGGCTTTCTGGAATGTCCCCCAAAAGGGAGCATATCATTCGTCCTCTATTATGCGTTACGAGAAAAGAAATTCTCACATATTTGGAAAAAAGAAGTCTACCATATCGACTGGATGAAACAAACGATGCGTTGATTTATACAAGAAATAGGATAAGAAATGAGTGGGTTCCTATGTTAGAGCAGGTGAATGAAGAAGCAGTGGCTCATATCTGTCAAACAGCGGATCTCATATCTCTTGCCAATGACTATATAAAAGAGGAAACAAAAAAGGCATTCCATGCCTGTCTTATGGAAGAGGACATAGAAAAGGATGGAAAAAAGGGGTTGGTTCTTCAAAGCAATCCACTATGCCAGTTGCATCCATATCTCCAATTAGAAGTGTTAAAGTATGCAGTGTTTGAACTGATAGGGAAAAAAAATATAGGATTTTCTCATATAGAAAGCCTAAAATCTCTTTTATATGGGGATACTGGAAAACAGGTAGTATTACCAGATAACTTAATTGTAAAAAAAGACTATCAGAATCTTATTTTTACATGGAAAGAGAAGGAGCAACAAGGAAAAGAAGAGGGCTATGACTACGAATTATCCATTCCTTGTGAACGGTTTTTGGAAGAAATACAAGGAAAAATTCGCATAACAGTAAAAGAGGCAACAGAACTTTGGTCGGATGAACACAATTTTGCTCAAATAATTTTAAAAGATACCTACAAAAAAATGTTCGATTATGATAAGATTAAGGGTAGACTTCATATTCGTACAAGAAGAAGCCAAGATGAACTAAATATCGGTAAGGGGAGTAAGCATAAACCATTGCGACGATTTTTTATTGATGAAAAAATTCCGAGGCAGAAACGAGATAGCATTCCAATTCTTGCCGATGAAAAAGGGATTTTATGGGTGCTTGGGTATCGAATTGGAGCAGAATACAAAGTCGAAGTGACGACAAAACGAGTTTTGCTTGTTGAATATGAGAAAAAGACAAAGGAGAACAAAAATGGATAAGATTCGTGTTATGATAGCAGAGGAAGAATTGGATGCAAAGATTCGTGAAATGGGAGAACTCATTAGCAAAGAATATGAAGGAAAAGCAGTACATCTCATTTGTGTTTTAAAAGGAAGCGTATTCTTTACATGTGAATTAGCAAAGAGAATTACAGTTCCAGTCACAATGGATTTTATGTGTGTGTCTAGCTATGGTAATGAAAAATCATCATCAGGGGTTGTTAAGATTACAAAAGATTTGGATGAAAATATCGAAGGAAAAGATGTTATTTTAGTGGAAGACATCATCGACTCTGGAAGAACACTTAGCTATTTAATGCCAACCCTGATGCAAAGAAAACCAAACAGTTTAAAACTTTGTACACTTCTTGATAAACCAGATAGAAGAACACATGATGTGAGTGTGGATTATACAGGGTTTGAAATTCCAGATGAATTTGTAGTGGGATATGGACTGGATTTTGCACAACAATATCGTAATTTACCTTATATTGGAGTGGTAGAATAAAAATAAAAAAGAAAAAGGAGGAGACAGGTGAATAAAAGACGGAGTAATTTAAGTTTTTATTTAATTATTATCATTATTATTGGGGTCACCATATTTATTAGTGATTTTAGTAGAAATCTTCGATCTGGCTATGAATACTATAATTTTCAACAGGACATAGAAGCTGGAAACGTGGAAAAAGTGATAATAAAACCAAATCAGGAAACACCAACAGGTGAAATTTCTGTGCAGTTAAAGAATGGAGAGAAGGAGCAATTTTATTATACGGATGTAAATGAGGTTGCGGATTATGCCTATGAGCATGGACTTGGAGATAAAGTGGTGACACAGGATGTAGATCGTCCAAGCATTTTATTTACCATTCTCCCATATATTTTAGGATTTGGTGTTATTTTACTGTTGTTTAATATGATGGCGGCTCAATCCGGCGGTGGAAATAACAAAATGATGAACTTTGGTAAAAGTCGTGCCAAGATGACAACAGGTGGACAGACCAATATCACGTTTGAAAATGTAGCTGGTTTACAGGAAGAAAAAGAAGAGTTAAAAGAAGTGGTGGACTTTTTAAGAAGTCCAGGTAAATACATGAATGTAGGGGCTAGGATCCCAAAGGGTGTCCTTCTTGTAGGGCCTCCAGGAACTGGTAAGACACTGCTTGCAAAGGCAGTAGCAGGAGAAGCCGGTGTTCCATTCTTTAGCATTTCTGGTTCTGATTTCGTAGAAATGTTTGTAGGTGTTGGTGCTTCTCGTGTTCGTGACTTATTTGAAGAAGGAAAGAAGAACGCACCATGTATTATTTTTATTGATGAGATCGATGCAGTGGCAAGAAGAAGAGGTGCTGGTCTTGGTGGTGGACACGATGAAAGAGAGCAGACATTAAATCAATTGCTTGTTGAGATGGATGGATTTGGTGTCAATGAAGGAATCATCGTTATGGCTGCCACAAACCGCGTGGACATTTTAGATCCAGCGATTCTTCGTCCGGGACGTTTTGACAGAAAAGTTGCTGTTGGAAGACCGGATGTTCGAGGAAGAGAAGAGATTCTAAAAGTTCATACAAAAGGAAAACCACTTTCAGAAGATGTGGATTTAGAACAGATTGCAAGAACAACAGCTGGATTTGCCGGTGCAGATCTTGAGAACTTAATGAACGAAGCGGCTATTTATGCAGCTCGCTCTGATAGGCGTTATATTCAAAAAGAAGATGTGGATAAAGCCTTCATTAAAGTGGGAATTGGTGCAGAAAAGAAGAGCCGTCTTGTTCCTGAGAAAGAAAAACGAATTACAGCCTATCATGAGGCGGGTCATGCACTATTATTCCATTTATTGCCGGATGTAGGACCTGTTTATACTGTATCGATTATTCCGACAGGAGTTGGAGCGGCAGGCTATACAATGCCACTGCCAGAAAACGATAATGTCTTTAATACAAAAAATAAAATGATTCAAGATATTAAAGTGAGTCTTGGTGGAAGAATTGCAGAAGAGCTTATTTTTGATGATGTTACAACAGGGGCATCTCAGGATATCAAAGTGGCAACGAAAACAGCAAGAGCGATGGTGACCGAGTATGGTATGTCCGATCGGATTGGTATGATCAACTATTCAGAAGGGGATAGTGATGAAGTCTTCATAGGAAGAGAGATAGGACATCAAAGAAGCTATGGCGAAAATGTTGCTACGGTTATTGATGAAGAGATCAGAAGAATTATTGATGAATGTTATAATGATGCGAAAAAAATTCTTGTAGAGCATATAGATATTCTTCATAAGTGCGCCGAACTGTTAATTCAAAAGGAAAGAATTGACAGAGAAGAGTTTGAAGCATTGTTTATATTGGATGCAGAAAAGGATGATTCTACGGTTTCTCTTATGAAAAATAGATAAATGTGGAATAATGGGTATCCAATATATACAAAAAAAAATTAAATTTTTGTTGAAGTTTATGCACACTTAATTTGAAAAGTTGTTATAATTAAGAATGTAACCCCCCCCAATACATTATATAGTTTTTGCTACACCCCATAAGTAACAAAAATACCTTCTCCAAAAAGGACAGCGTTCGGAAGCTGTCCTTTTTACGTGTCTAAAAAAATCCCAAAAACGAATTGTTAAATTAGAAATACTGGTATAGAATGAAAGTAAGAGTAAAAAATAGTAAAAAAGGGTTATGAAACTTTATTCTCGTTGCAATTAGAAAGCAGAAAGTAGGAATTGTATGATAGATATAGATTTTTCATTTAGTGAATTAAGCCATAGCCAAAAGGTGCAAATTTACACAGGTAATGTAAAACCTATGCTGAACGATCAGGCTTTATTTTCCGATGGCTCTATGAATTATAGGATTCCACAAGAGCCGATGGCTGATGAAGATGTGAGAGTACGCATTCGGACAGAAAGAGAAAATGTTGAAGTGGTCACTTTAATTTATAAAAACCAAGAGGAAATTCACAAAATAAAAGCCAAAAGAATTTGTTGTGACAAACTCTTTGATTACTATGAGGCGATCATTCCTAAAAGCCAACATCAAACAGAATATTACTTTGAATTAAAAGCAGGAATGGCCACTTGTTATTATAATAGTCGAGGCGTGATGGATGAACCCATTGAATATTATAATTTTCGAATTTCGCCCGGTTATAAGACACCTGATTGGGCAAAAGGTGCTGTAATGTATCAGATCTTTGTGGATCGGTTTTATAATGGTGATACGAGCAACGATGTGGAAGATCGGGAGTATTTTTATATTGGAGATTATACTTCAAAAATAAAGGATTGGGAAAAGTTTCCTGCTTATATGGGAGTTCGGGAATTTTATGGCGGAGATTTAAAAGGAGTAAAAGAAAAATTGGATTATTTACAAAGTCTTGGTGTGGAGGTGCTTTACTTTAATCCTATTTTTGTTTCTCCTTCTAATCATAAATATGATATTCAAGACTATGATTATATCGATCCTCATTATGGAGTGATTCTAAAAGACGAAGGGCAATGTTTGCCAGATTGGGAAAAGGAGAATAGCAAGGCATCTCGTTATATTTGTCGTGTAACGGATAAAACCAATTTAGAGGCCAGCAATTCTTTTTTTATAGAACTGGTAGAGGAGATCCACAAAAGAGGCATGAAAGTCATTTTAGATGGTGTGTTTAATCACTGTGGTTCTTTTAATAAGTGGCTTGATCGAGAACGGATTTATGAAAAAGAAGAGGGCTATGAAAAGGGTGCTTATGTGGATGAAAATAGTCCTTATCGGAGTTTTTTTCAATTCTTTAATGAAAACGCATGGCCTTATAATTCCTCTTATGATGGCTGGTGGGGGCATGATACCCTTCCAAAGCTCAATTATGAGGCGTCAGATACACTCTATGAATATATTATGGATATCGCAAAAAAATGGGTTTCTCCGCCTTATAATGTGGATGGATGGCGTTTAGATGTTGCTGCTGATTTAGGACATTCAGGAGAGTATAACCATAAGTTCTGGAGAGATTTTAGACGGGTTGTCAAAGAGGCGAATCCGGATGCCATTATTTTAGCCGAGCATTATGGAGATGCAGGAACATGGCTTCAAGGAGATCAATGGGATACGGTTATGAACTATGACGCGTTTATGGAGCCCATTACTTGGTTTTTGACTGGCGTGGAGAAACATAGTGATGAGTATCGGGAAGATTTAAAAAATAATTATGATTCCTTTCAAGGGGCTATGACTCATCATATGTCAAGATTTCATACCCAGTCATTGCAAGTAGCCATGAATCAGCTATCAAACCATGATCACTCTCGTTTTTTAACAAGAACCAATGGAAGAGTGGGAAGAGTGCAAACAGCAGGGCCAGAATCCGCCAGTGAAGGAATTAAAAAAGGTGTGTTCAAGGAAGCGGTTATTATGCAAATGACGTGGCCAGGAGCACCTACGATTTATTATGGTGATGAAGCTGGCGTATGTGGTTGGACAGATCCTGATAATCGAAGAAGTTATCCATGGGGAAAAGAAGACCAAGAATTGATTGAGTTCCATAAGGAAATGATAAAAATTCATAAAAAATCTAAGGCATTAAGGATCGGTTCTTTGAAGTTATTACATGGGGAATATGGCATGATTTCCTATGGGCGTTTTACAAAAGAGGAAAAGTACGTCATTGCGATTAATAACTTAGAAGAGGAAAAAGAGATTGCGATTCCTGTGTGGCAAATTGGGATGTTAAATGGAGAGTGTATGGAGCAATGTATGCTGTCAACGGAAAAGATGTACACAACAGAGCCGATTACGTATTCTGTCTGTTCCAAAGATCTTTTGATTAAAATGCCACCGATAAGCGGAATTGTTTTGAAAAAAAAGTGAAGATAAAAACCTAGGGCTGTGGCTTATAGCTCCATCGATATTTTAGAGAACCTATTTATGCTCTTATATGGATTGCTCATCAACATGAGAAGCTGGTGAAACGTATTTCTTATTGTTACATGGAGTATGATTAGGAGGATATGAGATGGAATTAGTTAAGATGAAACGATTATTGGAGCAAGCAACAAAGAGAATTGGGGACGTATGAGAATATAAAATATCATATTATGGTGTTTAATCAAGTATAGTAAGAAATAGAATAGTATTTTATAAGATTTGTTAGAAAAAATAAAAAAAGTTCTTGCATTCTATCTGATAGTTTAGTATAATAAGAAACTGTCAGATATGAAATGGATGGATTCCCGAGTGGCCAAAGGGGGCAGACTGTAAATCTGTTGTCGACGACTTCGAAGGTTCGAATCCTTCTCCATCCATTAAAAGAGAAAGACCACTTAGGTCTTTTCTTTTATGCCGGCGTGGCGGAACTGGCAGACGCACAGGACTTAAAATCCTGCGGGACTAATCTCCCGTACCGGTTCGATTCCGGTCGCCGGCATTGATATATGAAAAAAACGCAGTGAACGTAAGAGATTACGTCCACTGCGTTTTTTTGTTTTACGCGAAGGCAACGAGTCAGAAACTGTGCTTGCATAAGTTTATGACGACTGCCCGCGAACGTGAGAAGTTCGCAAAGCGTGCTTCTCATCGTTTACATGAAGGTAATGAGTTACCTATCGTTCGTTTAATTTATATTTGGCAATAGCATAACTTGTTCTGGATATACTTTAGCAGGATAGCTTATTCCTACGATGGAATACCATACTAGTAAACGATCGCCCTGTTTTATATCATCCAATCCTACGATATTTTTCGTGCGATAAGGAGTGAGTGAGGTTTGTTCATCAAGCAACAATATCATTTCTCCATCTTTTGTCGTTATTTGTAATCTTCCATCCTTTTGTTTTTCAACGGTATCAACAATGACATATTGTGGACACATGGTATCTTGTGGAATATTTCTTATCACTACAAAGGCAGAAGTTTGTGGAGGGAGAGATCTTGTCGTAATAGGACTATGGAATAAATAGATAGATTCACCTACCTTTAAATTCGAAGAACTACTAGCAATTCGATTTTTTCCATCAATCCAAACCGTAGTTTTTGAAAGATGGAATATCATTTCCCCATATTGTTTAGATTTTGTAGTGATACTTGTAATGCCTTGTTTTTTGTCTTTTTGGATTGCTGTTATTGTTCCATAATAGAGTTGACTTGTTGGTAATGTGTTTACGATTTCAGATGCTTGGTTCATGTTTATCATTTCTACATTTGTTTCCTTTGCCATAACTGGGGTAGTGCACTGAAAAATCAAAGCACTCGCTAATAAAATGGCTCCTAATTTTTTTATCATATTCATACCTCCTTGCTTAAATAATCATAAGAAAGAACTTATGGCTATTTCTATTAAAACCAATGGATGAGGAATGATTTTAACTTCAATTTAAAATAGTTAAAGTTAAACGATAAGATTTAGAACGATTGGATTCTAAGCATTGAACATGATTTTTATGCAAAAATTCGTTGTCTTCATCAGAACAAGCGGCAGAACCATTCCAAGGCTCAATGCAAATATAAGTGGCTTCTTTGTTATATTTTGTCCAAAAAGCGATAGTTTCAAAGTCCTGGTATGTGGCATGAATGCCTTTTCCTGTCTTTGGATTTATAACATCCACTTCGTAGGACGTTGGGCGGTCAAACCAAAGAGCATCAAATTTAAATAATTCATGGCTTAAAGGAATGTTCATGCCGTCCTCAGAAGGGAAAGGGCATTCCTCGTTCATATCAAATTGTAGGGCTTCTAAATCATATTTGCGGTAGCCATGAAGTTGCTTTTGGGGAAAACGAAGCACATAGTCTTCAAACGTTTCATTTTCATATAAAGGACAGTTAATGGCAGGATGAAGTCCTAGGCAATAAGCAATTTGTTTCGTATCTTGATTGTTGACAGTAACCGTAAAATGCAATGTCTTTTCCACTAAGGTGTAGCTAATAATGAGTTCAAATAAATATGGATACATCCCAGAAGGAAAGTCTTTTTGTGTAATGGAAAATACAACAGAAGTTTTGGAGTGTTCTTTTAAGTGAAAATCAATGGTTCTACAAGGTCCATGCTTTGGAATGGTATAAGTATTGCCCTCTATTATCGTTTGATTGTCCCTACAATTTCCCACAATCGGAAAGAGAATGGGAGAACAACTTCCCCAAATATCGGCATTTCTTTGCCATATGTATTCTTTGTCACTGGCATCTTTGAAAGAAATGAGTTGTGCTCCAATGCTGTCAATTTTTGCACTGGCAAATTGGTTTTTAATTTCTGCAATCATGTAAAATACCTCCTGCATATGAAAAATATTAGTTGTGAATCGTATTTTTCACAGTTCATCCATAAGATACGCAAATGAAATTATTTGTTTTAGTATCTTTGTTTATATTATAACACGATAGGAGGAAGGAAGTGAATTTTATTTCTAAAGTTTAGAAACAAATAGAAACAAAATTGTATAACGTGTTTCTTATGGTTTTAGCCAAGTGATAGAAAATATAGCCATTATAGAAACAGAGTTAAAAGAGTATAAAAATATATTGGTGAAACGGGAAGAGTATTAAAAAATATGGGGTTGGAACAAGTTGACGGTGTTTTGCCAAAGAGATATAATAAAATTATAAAGTAGTAAAAGAGGTAGAGTGGAAATACTCTGCTTTTCGTATAAATGTGATGGGAGGTGTTTGTTTGGAATCAAAAGATGAGGTATCCATGAATACAGATATGGAACGAACGCAAGGGAACGAAAAAGTGCATACGTTATTAGGAACTGGTCGGCTAAATTATGATACGGAGGCCAAACAATTTTTCTCGTATAAAGAGGTATTGTGCCATATTATAAAAGAGGTTGTGCCAGAATTTCGAGATAAAGATTTAGCCTATGTGGCACAGTGTATTGGGAATGTGGAAACAGATGCTGTTGTTGAAATGAATAGCAGTAGTGGGGTTATCGGAGCATTAAATAATGAGAGTAATCCAATTGATGAAAAGAAAATTTTTTATGATATAAAAACGACTTTAAAGGCAGAAGATAATGAAGAAATTGATTTTATTTTGAACTTTGAAATGCAAAATAACAGTACAAACTATAAGATTGAATCTAGGGGCGTATATTATTGTAGTCGGTTAATCAGCGAACAATTAAAAAGTTTACGAGATGAGAGTTGTTATAGCAGGCTTAGAAAAGTGTATAGCATTTGGGTTGTGAGAGGAAACAGTGAGGATGTGATAAATGATTACGCTCTTGCGGACAAGTGTAATGATAATGCCTATGAACATGATGCAAATCTAATAGAATTGATTATCATTCGGATTACCGATCAGAGTAAAGAAGTAGTAAAAAATAAACTATTTGATTTCTTGCATATCATACTAGATAGTATGGATACGGAAACAAGGAGAAATAAAATTGGCAAGTATATAGACTTTAGTCAAGCGATAGAAAATATAGAGAGGAGTTTTGAGAGTATGTGTACTTTGGGACAAAGTTATATAAATGAAGGCTTGAAAAAAGGGATAGAAAAAGGGATAGAAGAGGGTGTTGCATCTGCGAATTTAAAAGTGGTGAAAAATTTATTATCAAAAGGGTATAAGGATGAAGAGATTATGGATATCGTTTCCATTACAGAATCAGAGTTAAAAGAGTATAAAAATATATTGAAGAAAAAGGAAGAGAATTAAAAATATATGAAAATTGAATTTAAGTGATATAGAGAACGCCTCACTTTTGTTTTAGTATTTTTAGGTATTTAATACTTTATAACAAAGAGGTGTTCTCTTTTTTGCTCTATAAAGAGATAAAGAGCCATGTGAGAGCGTTTATACTCACATATAGTGACTGTTTGCGAGCAAAAGAAACTAGCATAGATCTTTTTTCTTTGGAGAAGTACAACTTTCACGTTTCGCTAAGTGACAAGGAAGATTAATTTTCATAGGAAGTGTATGCCCACCATGAATGCGATCAATTAAAATTTTAGCAGCTGTTTTCCCCATCTCTTCCACTGGGATATGGACGGTTGTTAGCATAGGTGATAGGTATTGTGCGGTATCAATATCATCAATGCTAATAATAGAAATATCTTTAGGTATCTTTAATCCTAAGTCTTTAATTGCACGAATTGCACCGATAGCAGTGATATCATTTCCACAAAAAATAGCAGTGATGTTTTGATTTTTCTCTAATAGGGCTTTTGTTCCTAGATAGCCTCCATTGGAAGAAAAAGATATGGAAGCGATATAAGAATCATCAAATGGTAAGCCATATTTTTTTAAAATGCTCTTATAGCCTAGATAGCGGTTTTCATCGAAAGTTTCTCCAACATATCCAATATGTTTATGTCCAAGAGAGATTAAATATTCCATAGCACAAACACTGGCATCATATCCATCACAAAGAATTTGATCATAGTTAGCATCAATCCCATTTAATCCTGTGTAAACAACATAATGAAAATGTTGTTTTAGGAATTTTAAGGTTGGTTTATCACATCGTCCTAAAATAACAACACCATTTACATTATTATCAAGTATAAGGTGACAAGTTTCTGATTTTGTAATGTCAAAAGAAGTAAAAGAAGATTTTAAAATGTAATTTTGTTTGTATGCTTCGACCTCTACGCTCTTGGCTAAAGTAGAGAAGAAGGGATCGTTTGGGGCATTGGGAGTTCGAGCAAAAAGGCAAGCGAGAGAGCGAGAATTTATTAAAGAATGTCCATAGCCACGCTTTAAATTTTGAGCGGATTTATTAGGGGTATACCCTGTTCTTCGCACTATCTCCCAGATACGATCTCGAACTTCCTGACTAGCAACTTTTGGATTTGTATTATTAATGACTCTGGATACAGTTGAAATGGATACACCAGCTTCCTCGGCGATTTGTTTTAATGTCATAAAAAACTCCTTTATTAAAAAAATCAAAATATATAAAAAAAAGACTATAATAATATAATTATATAATATTTTGACTAATAAGACAAACGTTTGAGTAAAAATTTGTTGTATTTAATTATTGCTGATGATATATTTAATGTACAAAAATAGTGGAAAAATAACAAAATTCATCAAAATACAATAGGGAGGTATAAATGAAATGTATATTTATAAATTTGAAGAGATTTGATATTTCAAAGGAGCTTGGTGGGATAAAAAGTAAGAAGGAGAAATAGTAAAGGATTTAGATCATATTTCAGAGGAACAATTGGAGAAAGCCTATCTCCATAGTTTATCAAATCCGATTGGTATACCAAGATTTTCAGAATTATCTCATAAATGAGGTACAGTTATGCCAATCATATCATAAAATATAGTTTGAATTTAATCATATATTGGCTAGGGGTATGGGGCTTATTTTTAGAAGCAAGAAAAGCAATTGGAATGAAATCATAGTAGGAGGATGTACTTATGGAACATAAAAAAGCGAAATTGACATTTGGGGATATGGTACAATACTCGTCCGGTGCAATTGGATATCAAGCAACATTTTCTTTGATGTCTGTTTATTTAATGTCATTTTTTACCGATGTTTTTGGGATTACTGCCATTGCAGTGTCAGGAATTATGTTTACTTCTAAAATCGTTGATGCGGTAACAGACCCGATGATGGGAATGATAGCGGATCATACGAGAACAAGGTTTGGTAGGTATCGACCTTGGTTAATCTTTGGTTCTCCGTTATTGGCAATCGTTGTATTTTTATTATTTTATACACCAGATTGTTCACCAATAATGAAAGTTGTATATGCTTATATACTGTATAGTGCATATTCTGTGGCATCAACGATTGTTAATATGCCATTTCATACATTAGCATCTGTTATTACAAGAGATCCACAACAGAGAATGGTTGTTGTTTCATGGAAAAATGGTATGTGTCAAGTGGGGAACTTTTTAGTAACAACATTTGCCATTCCAATTGTAATATCCTTAGGAGATGGTGAACGAGGTTGGGCTGGTTTAGGAGCCGTAGTTGGAATCTTTGCTATGTTTACTTTCTGGGTATCTGCACATGGGACTAAGAAATACGATATCGTGGAAGAAAAGCAGAAAAAACAGAAAGTACATATTTCAACAGAAATGAAAGCAGTCCTGAAAAATAAACCATTACTTTTACTGATGGGTTCCTTTGGTTCTATTATGATAGGGACTACTGTATTTTCTTCTATCAATGTTTACTATTTTAAATATGTGCTAAATAGAGTTGATTTATTGCCTGTGGCGATGACGTTGCAAAGCATTGGTGCTATTATAGCTATTTTGAGTATGCCATTTTTTACAAAAAGAGTTGATAAAAAAGTTTTATATCGAACCGGTTGTTTTTGTTCTATGATTCTTGCATTCATTATTATGTTGAAGCCAACCATGCCAGTAGTAGGAATTTTAGGCATTATCGCAGTATTTGGATTCACATCAAATGTTGTTCAAGCTATAGCATGGACAATGATTATGGATTGTATTGATTATGCGGAGTATAAATTTAGATTAAAAGCGAATGGACTTGTGTTATCTTCTTTTACATTTATGAATAAATGTGGAAGTGCTTTAGGGGTATTTTTCGGAAGTTTTGTTTTAGGACTTGTAGGTTTTGTAGCGAACCAAGCACAGACACAAAGTACATTAAATACAATTGTACTTTTAAGTTTCGGGTTACCTGCTGCTATATATCTTATCTCTGTTATACTGATGCATTTCTATGGATTAACAAATACAAAATGTGCACAAATGAAAGAAGAATTAGATAATAAATAAAGAGTCCATATTGTTACTATTGATTATAACAAAGTTGAAGAAGAAAGTAATGTAACAGCTCTTACAAGATAAAATGGAAAAATAAAAAGCTCTGGAAAAAAAGTGCTTAAAGTAAAAAGAGATATTATGGGAGGATTAGAAACAGCAATATATGAAGTGACTTCAGAAGATGAAAATTGTATTGTGAAAAGAATTGGGATAGAGGATAGGTTTGGTCAATCCAGTGACATGGAGGAATTAATGGAAGAATATGGATTGACAAGTAAGAATATATATGAGACAGCGTTAAATATGATGTGTGATAGGGAGGAAAAGTAAATGGAACAGATTTCAGTAATTATTGATTGTGATACAGGTATTGATGATATGGTATCATTTGCAGTAACACTTTCTTCTAAGAAGCTAAATATATTGGGGATAACTACGGTTGCTGGAAATCAAAAGATTGATATAACAACATATAATACTTTAAATGGATTGGCGCTTATGGGAAGAGAAGATATTCCATTAGCTAGAGGTGAAGAAAAACCTTTATATCGTCCTCTTAGAGATGCGGGATATATTCATGGAAATGGGGGATTAGGAGAATATTATTTTAAAAATCCTACTAGCAAGCAGCCGGATAAATTAGATGCGGTTCATTTTATATATGAAACACTAATGAAATCTGAGGAAAAAGTTGTAATTTTAGCACTGGCACCACTTACAAATATAGCAAAGTTATTGATGCAGTATCCAGAAGTGAAGGAAAGAATTGAAAAAATTATTTTTATGGGTGGTTCTATTAGAAGTGGAAATCCTACACCAGTATCCACATTTAATGTATTAGTCGATCCAGAAGCAGCGAGATTAGTGATGAAAAGTGGAATTTCTTTTCATATGTGTCCAATGGATACAACAAAAGATGCTTATTTAACAGATGAGGATATTGAGCATATTGGCAAAATAAATAATCCAGTAGCACAGATGAATTATCAGCTTTGTAAATTTTATAATGACACTGTTAATAAAAATAATAATGCGCATAATCGCTTTAAAGGATTATGTATTCATGATTTATGTACAGCTGTATATTTAACCAATCCAGAACTTTTTACCACAGTGAAATATTATGGGGATGTGGAAACAAAAGGAGAATTAACAACAGGATTTACTATGTTAGATTATGAAGATATTTTGAGAAAATCAGATGAAGAAAAGAATGTTACATATATAAATTCTGTGAATAGAGATGGTATATTAAAGATTTATTTTGAAACATTAAAAAGTTTTGAATAAAAGAAAGATGGAGAAGTATGAATAAAAGAGATTTAATGGTCAATCCCACTTTGGCATGTGGAAATCTACTAAATTTAAAAAAAGATTTGGATATTTTAGAAAAAGAGGGAATATCTATACTGCATATTGATGTTATGGATGGGCATTATGTGCCAAATCTTTGTTTTAATTTAAATACGTTATCCGAAATACGGAGAAATTATGCGTTTCTTTTAGATGTTCATCTGATGGTAACGAATCCAGAAGACTATGTGATACCATTGAAGGAGATAGGGATAGAGTATTTAAGTTTTCATTTGGATACAGTACGTTTTCCAATTCGATTGTTGAAAAAAATTGAATGTTTGGGTATGAAGGGAGGAATTGTATTGAACCCTTCACAACCAGTGTCCTTGTTGGAGGAAGTATTACCATATTTATCCTTTGTACTTGTTATGGGAGTGGAGCCTGGATTTTCGGGGCAGACTTTTTTACCACAGACTATTGATAAGATAAAAGAACTTGCATGTATAAGGAAAGAGAGAGCATTGACGTTTATGATTGAAGTCGATGGTGGTGTTAATGATCTGAATACAGAATCTTGTATAAAAGAAGGAGCGGATATTCTGGTGACAGGAGCATTTGGTGTCTTTCGGAGAAAAAATGGATTAGAACAAGATTGTCATGATTATTTAGAACTTGTAGAACGTATAAAGAGATAGAGGAGAATGTATATGAAAATTGCAATTGGATGTGATCATGGCGGTTTTGAAATGAAAGAAGAATTAAAACAAAGGTTGACTGCTGATGGATATGAAGTAATCGACTGTGGGATTGAAATGAAAAAAGAAGTGGATTATCCAGATATAGCTAAAGTGGTCGCAGATGGGATTCGTATGAAAAACTATGATTGTGGAATTCTAGTATGTGGAACTGGAATTGGAATGAGTATTGCAGCAAATAAAATAGATGGGATTCGTGCAGCTCTTATTACAGATACATTTTCAGCTAGAATGGCTAAGGAACATAATAATGCCAATATTGTAACACTTGGAGCGAGAATCATAGGTATTGAATTAGCATATGAAGTGATAAAAGCCTATCTATTAGCAGAGTTCTTAGGAGGGAAACATCAAGTACGAGTAGAAAAACTTATGAAATTTGAAAAAATTCGTTAGTTAATGAATGCTTCTATATTTAGGTTCGTGAGATCGTGATTATAATGGTAAAGTTTTTTGGAAATTTGCTTCATACTAGATTATTGTACAAGAAAATATTGTAAAAAAACAAGAAAGGTATGAAAAAAGTTCTACCTTTTTTGTTTTTTTGAAAGAGTTATAATTAATAATATACAATAAAAAGTATAAGAGGAGGCAAATTATGAATAGAAAAAAAGAAGCATTGGTAAATAAAGTACCAAAACAAATTTGGATGCTTTTATCCTTTTTGTTGGCAATTGTGTTATGGATTTTAATTTCTTATAGTGCAAAGGGATCTTCCGTATTTGCTACACCAATAGAAGTTATCGGTGCTTTATTAAGAAAAGGAAAAGATGGAACATTATGGGGACATATCGGTGTGTCATTGTTTCGAGTTTTGGCAGGATTTGGGCTGGCATTTGTTATTTCCATACCGGTTGCATTTTTAATGGCATGGTATGAAGTATTTAGAAGATTAGTGGAACCATGGATTCAATTTATAAGAAATATTCCACCTTTAGCATACATACCGTTGATTATTTTAGCCGCAGGTGTTGGAGAAAAATCAAAAGTGATCGTTATTTTTATAGCTGCATTTTTGACTTTAGTTGTAACCGTTTATCAAGGTGTTTGTAATGTGGATCAAACATTAATAAAGGCGGCTAGAATTTTAGGAGCAACAGATAAAGATATCTTTTTTAAGATTATAATTCCTGCATCCACACCATTTATATTAGTTGGAACAAGGTTAGGGCTTTCCGCATCCTTAACAACATTAATTGCAGCAGAGTTGACAGGTGCAACAAAGGGATTAGGAATGATGACAAGACAGGCTTCTTCCTTATTCGAGCTAGATGTTATGTTATTGGGAATTATATTAATCGGTATTATAGGAATTTTATTTGAGAAGGTTGTAAGATTCTTAGAAAGGGAGTTAACAGGATGGCAGGAAAAAGCACAGTAAATGATAAGGTTAAAGTAAAAATTGACAATGTTGTCAAGAAATTCGATACCAGAAAAGGCGAGGTAACAGCACTGAATGGTGTTAATTTGGATATAAAAGAAAATGAATTCATTTGTGTTGTAGGACCATCTGGTTGTGGAAAATCGACACTACTTAGTATTATTGCAGGATTGGCTGAGCCAACAGATGGTATGGTATATGTAGATGGGGAAAAGGTAGAAGGTCCAGGAAAAGATAGAGGTGTTGTATTCCAACAATATGCGTTATTTCCATGGCTTACTGTTCGAAAAAATGTAGAATTCGGATTAAAACTTCAAGGCAAAAGCAAAGAAGAATGTCGTGAAATAGCGGAGCACTATTTAAAGATGGTAGATTTATTGCAATTTGCTGATTCTTATCCAAAGGAACTATCAGGTGGTATGAAACAACGAGTTGCCATCGCAAGAGCCTATGCAGTGAATCCAAAAGTATTACTTATGGATGAGCCATTTGGAGCATTGGATGCACAAACAAGAACGCAGTTGCAATCAGAACTTTTGGAAACATGGGAAAAAGAACAAAAAACTTGTTTTTTTATTACCCATGATGTAGAAGAAGCGATTATTTTAGCACAAAGAGTTATCGTTATGAGTGCTAGACCTGGAAGAATAAAAGATATTATTGATATTAATATTCCTTATCCAAGAACACAAGAAGTTAAAATGACAAAAGAGTTTTTAGAATTGAAAAATAAAATTTGGGGTGAAGTTTATCAGGAATATTTAGAGGTTCGGAAATAGAATTAGAAACTTAAAAAAACATTATATGATGTATAGGGAGGAAACATTATGAAAAAAAGAGTATTGGGGCTTGCACTTGCAATGCTAATGGGAGTTAGCGTATTAAGCGGATGTGGTGGACAGGAGCAAAAAGCAGATACAAAAGGAAATGGAAAAGGATTAACAGAAGTAAGGGTTGCTTATATGCCAAATATGGGGAGTGCCTCTTCTTTAGTGGCAGCTATGGAACAAGGATACTTTGAAGAACAAGGATTGAAAGTAATCCTTAGTAAATTTACAGGTGGACCGCAAGAAATTGCAGCATTAAATTCTGGAGATATTGATATTGCACAAATTGGTCATGGGGCTCATAAATTATGTATACAGGGAAAAGCAGAGATTTTCCAAATTGATGCAACATCACTTGCCGATGCGGTATTAGGGAATGCAGAAAAAGGAGTTAAAACAATTTCTGATTTAAAAGGGAAAACAATAGCAACAACAGCCGGAACTTCTGCTGATGTTATTTTAGACTTTGCTTTAAAAGAAGCGGGACTTACTAGAGAGGATATTAAAGTTCAAGAAATGGATGCAGATGGTGTCGTTCCAGCTATGGTTTCAGGACAAATTGACGCTTGTGCAACATGGTCACCATCCACAGGAACTATTTTAGAAAAAATGGGAGATAGTGCAGTTATATTAGCGGATAATGCGAAATATTTGTCAGAAGCTACATTTCCATCCAGTTTTATTGCAACAAAAGATTATGTTGAAAAGAATAGAGATATTCTTGTAAAATTCTCAGCTGCAATACAAAAGGGACAGGATTATCGTTTAGCAAATTTAGATGAAGTGGCAAAACAGACTGCGAAAGTTACAGAAACAGAAGAGCAAGTAATGCTAAATTCTAAAAATGAAGGAAACTGGGAAACTTCTGGTACAGAATTTATTAAAAAAGCATTGGAATCTGGGGAATTAAAGCAATTCTATGAAAATCAACAAAAACTCTTTTTAGAAGCAGGGGCAATTGAATCAGAAGTTAATGTTGATGATTATGTTCATTTTGATATTATGAAGGATGCAAATGAACTTGCAACAAAATAAAGTTGAGTTATAGAAAATATTTATAGTATTGTAGTGAGCTTAAACCATAGGAGTCTTTATACAACAAAGTTCCTATGGTTTTAAGTAAATTTTAAGGGGTATTATATGCTAGTTTTATCCATGGTTATTTTAGGTATTATATCTATTATATTGCTAGTATTAAGAAGAGATATAATAGCATTATATATGGTGGGAATGTCCATCTGTTTTATTATTATGTATGTTGGCATTATTATTTATATAGCAAAAATAGGAGATTTTAATGAAGGGCAGAGAGTTTTTTTATTTTTATCTCCTAAAATAAAAGTACGATTGCAATATTTACCATGGACATTGAGTAGAATTGGTTTTCTTGTAGCATTTGGAAGAACATTATTTCCTTATTTCTTATTAAGGGCATCATTAGAATTTACGATGATCCCATATATTAGAAGGAGAAAAAATATACTAGGGAATTTCATGCTAATAATACCAATAGTTTTATTAATCTATTATTATCCACCAATTTTTAAAATATTAGTTAGTGGGAGATTTTATTTATTACAGAGCATGATTTATATATCTAGATTATTTATAGTCGTTTATGTTATTTTATCAATTCTTATTATAGTAATAGAATATATTTCCATTACTATGTTGTATTGCAAAAAAAATTTAAGATTTAGTATTCTTGGGATTTTTGGAATGACAGCTCTATATAGTGTATATGCAATACAAGATCCTGCACAGATCTATCATTTTTATATTTATGAGTATATAGATATTAATTCCTTAATGTATATTAATCCAACTGTCGTAAAATATGGATATGTAGTGGTCGGTATATTAAGTATTATATTTGTTTTGACGTGTGTAATGGGAATATCTGGATATATTTATCATGATGTGAAAGAAGAAAGAATATCTAAAAAATTAAAAGAACATTTTAAAACGAGAAGTTTAGGAATATCTGTTTTTAGTCATTCTATTAAAAATGAGCTATTAGCATCAAGAATCTTGATCAAAAAAATTTATAAAGAGTTAGAAGAAAGTGAAATTGATAATCCTAATATAAAAAAATATTTACAACAATTACAAGATTATAATGAAGATACATTAGGAAATATGAATCGTTATTATAAAGTGATGTCAGCCCATACAGTTCATTTAAAACCAATAGCAATCGATGATATTCTTGATATTGCTGTGGAGCATTTTATAAAAAGATACGGGGAAAAAAATATAAAGGTTTGTAGAGAAGTTTCTGGAATGATTCTAGGTGATATAGAACAATTACCAACGGCTATATCAAATATTATGGACAATGGATATGAAGCTAGTAATGATACGATTCATGTACAGGTAGTAAATGAAAGATTATATTTTGTAATAAAAATCAAAGATAATGGGAAAGGAATGGATAAGAAGGAGATAAAAAATATCTTTAGACCATTTTTTACAAGTAAAATTAATAGTTCTAGTTGGGGATTAGGCCTCTATTTTACACATATAATTGTGAAAAAGCATTATGGTTATATCAAAATTAATTCTAAAGTAGGAAGTGGAAGTGAATTTTATGTTATGCTTCCTAAATATGTTGAGTGATTACATAATCTCTATTTCTAAGCAGAGTGAAAGGAGAAGGAATAAAATATGATAAGGGTTGCTTTAGCAGAAGATTTTGAGCTATTAAGAGAAGATATGATAGAATCCATAACACAGTATGAAGATATTGAAGTGATAGGTGCATTTTCAACAGGAAAAGAGATTGTTGCGTTTGTTGAAGATGGAAATATTCCAGATGTTATTTTGATGGATATTGCCATGGAAACAAATGATGCTGGAGTTTTGGCAGCTGGACAAATCCATGAGATGAATAAAGAAATTAACATCATTTATTTAACAGCATATGAGAATGATGCACTAATTTTACAATCAATGGAAAAGGGAGCGGTTGATTATATTATTAAAGATGTTTCCATTGAAGTTATTATTGGCAAAATAAGGGATGCCTATAATAACAAGATTGTTTTAGATCCAAAGATTAATACACGATTGATGAAAGAATATTCAAGGCTTAGAACAAGTGAAAGAAGTTTATTGTTTTTTATACATAATGTGGGAGATTTAACAAAGACAGAAAAAATATTAGTTCGTTATTTATTGGATGGTATGACCAATCGAGAGATAGCGAATCTAAGACATGTGGAGCTTGTTACAATAAAAACACAAATTAAAAATTTATTAAAGAAATTTGGGTGTAGTAGGAAAAAAGAGATGGTAGCCATGATCCATAGTCTGGGAATTGATAAACTATTTATTTTCGAAAAGGAGAATTAAGGATGAGAGAGTATTGGTATATGGATGAAAATGAATTGGGAAAAGATGCAAAAATTCCACTAGTAAAATTGGGGGATTCAGGAGAAGTTTTTTATGAGATGGCACTTGATATGGTGCGTACTATTCAAAATAACAATAAGGAAAATAAGAAAACAGTTTTCATATGTCCAGTAGGACCAGTAGGACAATATCCTATCTTTGTGAGGTTAGTTAATACATATCAGGTTGATTTGAAGAACTGTTGGTTTATTAACATGGATGAATATTTAGATGATGAAAAAGAATGGATTCCAAAAGAAGATCTTCTTTCGTTTAGAGGATTTATGGAAAGGGAAGTCTATTCAAAAATAAATCAGAATTTAGTAATGCCACAAAATCAAAGAATTTTTCCAAACCCAAATAATTTATCTTATATTGATGAGATTATTACACAGTTAGGTGGGGTAGATGTTTGCTATGGTGGCATTGGAATTAATGGTCATTTAGCATTTAATGAAAGTGAACCTACCTATTCTATTGAAGAATTTTCTGAATTAAAAACAAGAGTGTTGCCTATTTCAAAAGAAACAAGAGTTATGAATAGTGTTGGAGAATTCTCAGGAGCCATTGAATTAATGCCTAAATATTGTGTCACAATTGGTATGAAAAATATTTTAAATGCTAAGAGAATTGTTCTTGCTTGTTTTCGAGATTGGCATAGAGCAGTTGTAAGACATGCTTGTTATGGAGAGGTAAGTGCTAGTTTTCCAGTTACACTCGTTCAAAACCATAGTAATGCAAAAATTTTGATTAATTCTAATGTAGCAAAGTCTATCAGATAGGAGAAATTATATGCTGATTAAAAATGCAAAAGTATTATTAGGGGAAGAATTCTATCAAATTGATCTTAGAATAAAGGACAAATATATTGCAGAAATTGGTTCAGGACTTGATAGGGAAGAGGAAGAAAAAATTTATAATTTTACAAGCCAATATGTAATTCCAGGGTTTATTGATATTCATACTCATGGGGGTGCAGGACATGATATTAATGCTTCCAATTCAGAGGAATTAAATGAAATAAGTCAGTTTTTTGCAAAGCAAGGAGTTACATCATTTTTAGGAAGTGTATTAACGGATACAGAAGAACAAACCAACTGGTGTATTGATCAATTTAATGATCGAATAGAAAAGGGATGTAGTGGCGCAAGACTGATGGGAATTCACTTGGAAGGACCTTTTTTATCACCAAAGTTTAAAGGAGCAATGCCAGAACACTTACTAAAAAGTGGTGATATTGAACTATTAAAACGATATCAAAAAAGGGCAAATGGCAATATTAAATATATCACAATTGCTCCAGAAATAGAGAGTAATATGGAAATGATAAAGGAGATTGAGCAACTGGGAATTAAGGTTGCTATGGGACACTCTAATGCCACTTATGAAGAGGGGGTAAAAGCAATTCAAAATGGAGTATCCTGTTCTACACATTTAATGAATGCGATGCGACCAATTCATCAACATGAAATAGGGATTGTTGGTGCATCTTTAATTCATGATATTTATGTAGAAACCATCGTTGACGGTCTGCATTTAAAACCAAGCACTTTAAAATTTATTGCACATAATAAGGGGCTGGATAAAATGATTGGTATAACAGACTGTATTATGGCAGCAGGGCTTCCAGATGGAAACTATAAATTAGGAGTTAATGATGTCGTTGTAATAAATGGAGATGCTCGATTGGCTCACGAAGATGTGAGAGCAGGGTCTACATTAAGAATGTCAGTTGCACTTAAAAATCTTTCAAAATTTTTAGAGTTACCAATAGAAAAAGTTGAAAAAATATTATCAAAAAATCCAGCGGATATGTTGGGATTGAGAGATAGAGGACAAGTGAAAGAAGGCATGTTAGCAGATTTTGCCATCTTGGATTCTAATTTTGATGTAGAAAAGACAGTGGTTGGTGGACATATTGTTTATGAGAGATAGAAAATGTGATTTTTGATAGGAATAATGGATGAGATTGGAGGAGGAACATGATAAATTTATTCATAAATAATAAAGACACAAAGTTTGTTAACGAAATAAAAATGTTTGAAAAAGCTCATAGTGAAGTATTATCAATTGCACAAAAAGGGGAAATGCAATATGAAGATAGTCAAGGATGGCTTGATACAGAGGAATGGGCAAATCAAAAACAACTTGAAAGAATAGAAGAACTTGTAAAAGAAATACAAGATAGGGCAGATATTTTTGTATTAATTGGAGTTGGAGGTTCTAATAATTCTGCACGTTCCGTAATTGAGGCGATTCAAAAAGAAGGAACACCAAAAATTATCTATGCTGGAAACACACTATCTCCCAATGCTTTAAATAAAATATTAAATCAACTAGAAGGTAAATCTGTTTATGTGAATTGTATAGCAAAAAATTTTGAAACATTAGAGCCAGGGGCTTCTTTTAGAATTCTTCGTAAATATTTGTATCGATGTTATGGAAATGAAGCAAATGAAAGAATCATTGTAACAGGAACAAAAGGGAGTTCATTAGAAGTATTGTGTGAAGAGAATGGATATCGTTTTTTGGAATTTCCAGTGAATATAGGTGGGCGTTATACTGCAATGACAAATGTAGGCTTACTCCCAATGGCAGTTGCTGGTATTGATATAAGGGAACTTGTAAAAGGGGCTCATGATATGCAAAAACAGTTGCGGGAACAACGTGCAGAGAACAATATAGCATATGAATATGCTTGCATTAGAAACTTGCTTTACCAAAAAGGATACCGTATAGAGATGCTTTCTAGTTTTGAACCTCAATTTCGTTGGTTTTATAAATGGTGGATTCAATTGTTTGCAGAAAGTGAAGGAAAGGAAGATAAGGGGATTTTTCCTGTTTCCAGTGAATATTCGGAAGAACTTCATTCAGTAGGACAATTTGTACAAGATGGCTCACCAATTTTATTTGAAACATTTTTAGATGTGAAAGAACAACAAGATTCTCTTCTTGTAGAACGAGATGGGGTAAAGGATTACTTTGATTACTTAGATGGAAAAGATTTTTGGGAAGTTAATAAAGCTGCTTATCATGCGACTGTAACAGCACATAGCGAGAAGTTACCTTGTTTCACATTGCAAATAGATACCATAGACGCATATCATTTTGGACAATTGTTTTATTTCTTCCAGTTTGCTTGTTATCTTTCTTGTAAAATAATGGGGGTCAATGCTTTTGATCAGCCAGGAGTAGAAGCATATAAAGTTGGTATGTTTCAAGCACTTGGAAAATAAAACAAAGGGAGAAAGGAAAGAGAATGGAAGAAAAAAATCTTTTGATTATACATGGTGGAGGGCCTACTGCGGTTATTAATGCTTCATTATATGGAGCTATAAAAGAAGCAAAAAAACATCAAGAGTTAACCCATATTTATGGTGCTATCAATGGAACTGGTGGTGTGATGAAAGAAGAGTTTGTTGAACTGGAGCGTGTATCGAACGAAGATTTAGAATTATTGTTACAAACACCAGGAAGTGCCATTGGAACATCAAGAGATGTAATAGAACAAGCCGAATATGATAAAATGGCAGATATTATTGAAAAGTACCATATAAAATATGTATTGTTCAATGGTGGAAACGGAACAATGGATACCTGCGGAAAATTTTATAAAAACTGTGTAAAAAAAGGGATAGATGTTAAAGTTATGGGGATTCCCAAAACAATGGATAATGACATTGCCATTACGGATCACAGTCCTGGATTTGGAAGTGCTGCACGCTATATTGCCCAAAGTGTAAAAGAAGTTTGTACTGACGTACAAGGATTACCAATACACGTTGTTGTAATAGAGGCATCAGGAAGAAACGCGGGGTGGATAACGGCATCCAGTGCTTTAGCAGGAATGGATGGAGGAATTGGTCCAGATTTAATTTATTTACCAGAATGTCCTTTTGATGAAGAAAAGTTTTTAAATGATGTGAAGCAGTTGTTACAAAAGAAATCAGGAATTGTTATTGTGGTAAGTGAAGGATTGAAAAATGCAAAAGGAGAGCCTATTGTTAAACCAATTTTTAAAACAGATAGAGCCACTTATTTTGGAGATGTGAGTTCTCATCTTGCAAATCTTATTGTGAAAGAACTAGGATATAAAGCAAGAGGAGAAAAACCAGGATTATTAGGAAGAGCATCCATTGCATTGCAGAGTCCCATTGATAGAAAAGAAGCACAAATGGCAGGAGAAATTGCTTGTGATATGGTTATGAAAGGGGAAACTGGAAAAATGGTTGCTTTTAAACGATGTTCCACGACTCCTTATGTTATAGAGCCGTTTTTAGTTTCTATTGATGATGTTATGCTCTATGAAAAAACTATGCCAAAAGAATTTATTAATAAGGAGCAAAATGGGGTAACAAAAGAATTTCTTGCATGGTGCAGACCATTAATTGGTGAAGATTTACCAAAAATGATTTCGTTTAATATGAAAAGGATCGAGGAGGAGAAAAAATGTTAGTACCAATGAGAGTTATCTTAGAATCAGCAGATCAAAACGGATACGCACAAGGAGCGTTTAATGTAAATGCTGTTGCACAAGCAAAAGCAGTTATCAATATTCATGAAATATTCCGTAGTCCAGCTATTTTACAAGGAGCCGATCTTGCAAACGGATTTATGGGAGGGCGAACCGATTTTATGAATGCCACATTAGAGGATAAAAAAATTGGTGCAAAAAATATTGCTAATGCGGTAAAAAAATATGGAGAAGAGAGTGAAGTTCCAATAGCTCTTCATTTAGATCATGGAAAAAATTTAGACTCTTGTATCGCTGCAATTGAAGGCGGTTATACAAGTGTTATGATCGATGGCAGTTCTCTTCCTTTTGATGAAAATGTGGAACTAACCAGAGAAGTGGTGAAATATGCCCATAAGTCAGGCGTAACAGTGGAAGGGGAACTTGGAGTTTTAGCAGGAGTAGAAGACCATGTGTTTAGCTCAGAGAGTACGTATACAAATCCGTTAAAGGCTGTTGAATTTTTTAAAAAGACAGGTGTGGATGCTCTAGCTATTAGTTATGGAACAATGCACGGAGCTAATAAAGGAAAAAATACGGTTATTAGAAAAGAAATTGCAATTGCCATTAAAGAGTGTTTAAGACATGAGGGAATTGAAGGTTTTCTTGTAAGTCATGGTTCTTCAACTGTACCAAAATATATTGTGGATGAAATCAATGAATTAGGTGGACGTATTCAGAATGCGTTTGGTATTGATGTAAACCAGTTAATCGAAGTGTCAAAGTGTGGAATTAATAAAATTAATGTGGACACAGATATTCGTCTTGCAGTGACTCGAAATATGAAAGAACTATTCGCAAAGGATAAAAAACTTAGAACAAGTACATCTGTTGGTGGAATTTATGAATTATTAGAGAAGAATAAAGAAGCATTTGATCCCCGCGTCTTTATCACACCAATTATGGATACGGTTATGTATGGTGTGGTTCCAGATGATGATGTTGCACGCATTTTAGCCTGTATAGAAGACGGAGTAAAAGAAGTAGTTGGAACATTACTTGTTCAATTTGGAAGTTATGGAAAGGCTCCAAAAGTGAAACAAGTGACATTAGAAGAAATGGCAGAACGATATAAAAAAAGGGGAATCTAAATGAAACATATTTATCTAAATTTAAAACGGTTTGACATCCCTATCAATTTACATGGAGTCAATCGCATTGCACCGGTAAAGGAATGGGCGAGCTATATTATAAAAAATACGCAAGAAGAGTTAAAAAAATATAAAAGAGAAGATGTAGAATTTGCCATGTATTTTCCAGAGGCACATCTTTTGAGTGCCTTAGAAGCAAAAGAAGAAGATTCTCCCATTGAGATTGGATGCCAAGCTGTTTATTGTGAGGATACAAAAGAGGGAGGCAATTTTGGAGCATTTACAACCAATCGTCCAGCCTCTAGTATGAAAGCGATCGGATGTGAAACAACCATCATCGGACATTGTGAAGAGCGTACAGATAAAGCAAGACTTTTAAAAATGGCTGGTGTTTTAGATTCTGATGTAATCAATCAAGTATTAAATGAAGAGATGAAATGTGCCATTCAGCAAGGATTAACTGTTCTCTACTGCATTGGAGAAAAGAGCGAAGAACAAGACCATTGGCAGGAAGTATTAGGAAAACAGTTGGACATTGGATTACAGGATGTGGACACTTCAAAAGTTGTCATTGCCTATGAGCCAGTTTGGTCCATTGGTCCTGGAAAAACGCCCGCTAGTAAAGAGTACATAGAAATGATTGCTCAATTTGTAAAAGAGAAAACAAATGGTCTTGATGTGGTATATGGCGGAGGTTTAAAGAAAGATAACGCTCGTATGCTAGCGTCTATTGATGAGATTGATGGTGGACTCATTGCACTGACAAGATTTCAAGGAGAGATCGGGTATTATCCAGAAGAATATTTGGATATTATTGCGGAATATATGGGTGCAAAATAGAAAAATCGGAACAGATAGCATGATGAAAAAGTAAAAGGAGAAGGTCAAATGAAGTTAGATTTTGAGTACGGACATGGTACGATGACAGCAGAGTTGCCAGATAATACAGATATTTTTATTCCTGGAGAAACAGTAAAGGATCCAGATTATATTCCAGAAGACCAATTGGAGCAAGCCTATTTAGAGAGTTTAGCCAATCCAATCGGAATGCCAACCTTATCAGAACTGGCACATAAAGGAAGTACGGTTACGATTATTGTACCAGATCGTGTAAAAGGTGGAGAACAAGCAACGAGCCATAGAAAACTCAGCATTCATTATATATTAAAAGAACTCTATCAAGCTGGAGTGGAAAAGAAAGATATTTTATTTATCATTTCCAATGGATTACATCCTCGTAGCAAGGAGTCTGATGCAAAAGCGATTTTTGGTGATGAACTCTTTCATGAATTTTGGCATACAGGTCAGATTATTAGTCATGACAGTGAAGATGAAGAGCATATGGTAGATCTTGGTGTAACACATAGAGGCGATCCGGTCTATGTCAATCGTTATGTGTTTGAAAGTGATATTCCGATCTTAATTGGTCATGTGCAAGGAAATCCATATGGGGGATATTCAGGCGGGTACAAGCATAGTGCCACTGGTATTACAAACTGGAAGAGTATTGCCAGTCATCATGTGCCATCGGTTATGCACAGAAAAGATTTTACACCAGTCAATGGTGGTAGTTTGATGAGAAATAAATTTGATGAAATTAGTATGCACATCGAAGAAAAAATGGGACATCCATTCTTTTGTTGTGATGCGGTTCTTGATACCAATTCCAGACAGATTGCTATTTTTTCTGGATACGCAAAAGAAATGATGCCAATGAGTTGGAAAGTGGCAGATAAAAGAACCTATGTCCATTGGGCGGAGAAAAAATATGATGTCTTAGTCTTTGGGATGCCTCAGAAGTTCCACTATGGAGATGGAATGGGAACGAATCCGATTATGATGATGCAGGCGTTGAGTGCACAAGTATTGCGTTTTAAAAGAATTATGAGCGATCGTTGCGTCATTATTTGCTCCTCCATTTGCAATGGATATTTCCATGATGAATTATGGCCATATTTAAGAGAGTTATATGAGTTGTTCCAGCACGATCATATGAATACATTGCCAGATATGAATCGTTTAGGAGAATATTTTGCAACCAATGAAGACTACATTCGTAAATATCGTTTTACCAATGCTTTCCATCCATTCCATGGCTTTTCCATGATGTCATGTGGACATATTGCGGAAATGAATACAAGTGCTATTTATATCGTAGGTGCAGAAGAACCAGGATATGCAAGGGGCATGGGACTAAAAACGAGAGAAACATTTGAAGAGGCACTAGAAGATGCTAAGAAGAAATTTGTGGGACAAAATCCAAATATTTTGGCTTTGCCTATGACCTTTAAAAAGGCATCTGTTCACCTTTGTATGAAGAATCCAGCAGATGATTGTATGGACGCTTATGGACATATCAATCATGGATGTGGGTGTTGTTAAGTAAAGAAAAATCAGCCGATGCAAGGAAGAGTTCTGACTCGTTGCCTTGGTCTAAATGAAAAGGGGCTGTGGGAGAGCGGTAGTAATAAGTTTTAATTTATTGCTACTGCGTTCCCACAGCCTTTTTATACTGGAAAAATACATTAGATTTAGTTATCGTCTAAAATAATGGATGAATCTGGTTTAATAGAATCGGTGAGTTCTTTTGGGAGTTTTTTATTGCTTAATATTCCCGTAAATTCATTTAAGTTGCCAATAATATAAGTGGAAGAGCGATAGAATTTTGTATCATCTAATACATAATATTTATTATCGCTGTGTTCCATCATAAGTCTTCGAATCATAGCTTCATCCTCGCTAGAATCAACTAATAATCCCATTTCATTGACACCAGTAGAGGAGATAAAACAGATATCAGCTAAGTAGCGATTTAAATGTTCTTGAGCTGTGTATCCAATAAATGAGAAATTTTTGGCATTAAAGTTTCCGCCTATTAATATAAGGTGAATATTTACATTTTTAGATAAAATTTCTGCAATGAGAAGAGAGTTTGTAATTACTTTTAAGTGATTGAATCGAAATAGTTCTTCTGCAATTTCAATGGAGGTAGTACTACTATCTAAAAAAATCGTTGAGCCATCTGCAATATACTTTATTGCCTTAGAAGCAATTATTTTTTTGGAATCAAGAAAGATATTTTTTCTAATATTAACAGATAATTCGCCATTAATTTTTTTCGTTAAAACAGCTCCACCATGTACTCTTTTTAAAAGACTTTCATTTTCTAACTCTTTTAAATCTCTTCGAATGGTTTCTGTGGAAACATGAATTGAGGCACTTAAGTCTTGAACTAAAACTTTACCTTCTTCGTAAAGTTGCTTTAATATTATTTCTTTTCTTTCTTCTGCAAGCATAGAGTTTTCTCCTTATATAATTCAACATAAAGTTTACAAAAGATTATATCATATCAAAAAAAAATGTAAAGGTATTTATAGAGTGGAAAACATCAAAATACCACAATTTTTATGAAAAATACCAAGCATTAAATATGAAACACACAAAAAACAACATAAAACAATAAAAAACAATAAATTATTGTTGATTTTTATGGGAAAATGTTGTACAATGTGGTTTGTAGACGTTTACAATATATGAATTATGCTGATTAGAAGGGCAATTTTATCAATAAAATGATTGTGAATTTGCCTAAACAAATGGTTTTGACAGAACATTAGAAAGGAAAATATGATAACAAAATTTTTTAGAAAATGTTGTTTATCATATAAGGAGGAAAAATGGATGTTATTAGTAGCGTAGAGTTTCTGAAAGACAAAATATTGCCAGAAACTAAGATTGCACTTGTTGTTGGTAGTGGACTTTCTGGAATCGTAAAAAAAATGGAAGAAACGAAAACCATATCTTATTCAGAAATTCCAGGTTTTTTACAGTCAACTGCACCGACTCATAAGGGAGAAATGGTCATTGGAAAACTTTTTGGAAAATCAATTGTTTGTATGAATGGAAGATTTCACTATTATGAAGGATATGAAATTCAGGAAATCACAGAGTATATAAAAGTTTTAAAACTGTTGGGGATTGAAACAATTATTTTAACAAATGCTTCTGGTTCTATGAAAGAGGAGATCAAACCAGGGGATTTGGTTGTGATTGAAGATCATATTAATTTATCTGGACTAAATCCATTACGGGGAAAAAATGATGATTCCTTTGGACCAAGATTTGTGGATATGTCAAACGCATATTCAAAAGATCTGATTCAAAAGGTTTTAGAACAAAATAGCGATTTTTTACATAAAGGAAACTATGTATTTACAACAGGGCCAAGTTTTGAAACTGCTGCTGAAATTAGAGCATTTCGAATGCTAGGTGGAGATATTGTTGGAATGTCCACAGTTCCAGAAGTGATTATGAGTGCTTATTGTGGGTTACAAACATTAGCGATTTCTTGTGTATCTAATTATGCCACTGGAATTTTAGGTTCTAACGTCAGTGATGAAGAGCTAGAAAGAGTTACTGGTTTAGCACAGGATAAGTTTGCAAAAGTGATAGAAGGATTATTTGGGCAATTGTAGGAGAGAAGGGAAAATGGAAGCAGTTTTAGAAGGCAAAGAATTAAAGAAAGTAAGAATAGCGATTTTAGTTGTTCTGTTATTAACGATTTTAACTCAATTAATTGATAATGCGTTTAATTTAATTACACCAATTCTAGTGGAAAAGTTTAGTATTTCCACAGATGTTGCAAGTTGGGTTGCATCCTTAGGTGGAATTGGTATCGCCATTGGATTTTTCGCATTTTCAAGTTTTACCGATTTCTTTAGTGAAAAGAGATTATTGATACTGGGACTTATATTATTTTGCGTACCATCTGTCATTGGATTATTATTCCAAAGTTCTTATTATGTGGTGGTAATCGCACGTTTTATTCAAGCAGTTGGTGGTATTTCCACATCTGCCTTATACTTGGTGTTGATTGCTCGGTATTTACCAGAAAATGAACAGGTAATATGGATGGGGCTTTCAACAGCCAGTTTTACACTTTCCACAGTAATTGGAACATTAACAGGTGGTTTCATGTCCACGTTCTTAGGATGGCAATGTATTTTTTATATTCCATTTATTGCGTTATTGGCATTTCCAGTTATTTTAAAATGTTTACCGGATAATCCAAAACAAAAAAGCAATGTGGATTATATTGGATTTTTGATATTAGCGATCTTTTCTATCAATGTAAACTTCTTAATATCAAATCCAAGCATTATATTATTAGTTACAACCGTTGTTCTTATTTTTATTTTTAGCCTTTATATAAGGAAAGCAAAACATCCAATTGTATCAAGTACATTTTTTGGAAATAAAGATTATGTAATTACACTATGTGCAACATTTTTCTATTATTTATCTCAGGTGGCACTAGTATTTATTACACCATTTTTATTACAGGCACTATTTAATTATTCATTAGAAAAAGTATCTCTTATTTATATTGTGCCATATACAGTATCTGGTATTATTGCTATCTTTTCAGGTTCTATCATTAATAAAGTTGGAATGAAGAGAACCTTAACATTGGGTGCTATCCTTATTATTGTAGGATTTATATTAGGTGGGTGTTTATCTTATATTGGAGTTAATTATGTTATTATTGTATTGACGATTATTACAGGTGGATATGCTTTATCGTTTGCACCATTATTGACAAGAGCGATTACCACTTTACATGAAGAAGAAGTGGGAACAGGAATTGGAATTTTTAACTTTATCGTTCGAGTTGCAAATGCGTTAGGAATTTCCATAACAGCATTTTTATTGAACTCAAAATTTATACAAACAACGATTATCTCATTAGATAAAAAAGAAATGACACCATATACAAATATTTTCTTATTTTTAGCGTTGATGACATTGATTGGTATTGTAATTTATCTAATTTCATATAAAAAGGAGGAAAAATAAATGACACAGTTAACAATGGAAGATATTATTAAAACATTAAACTTAGTTCCACTTAGCGAAGAAGGGGGATTAGTTGCTGAAACTTATCAGAGCGAAGAAACTTATGAAAATCGTAAAGTTGGATCCGCAATTTATTATTTCTTAACAGAAAACTCTTTTTCACATTTACATAAATTATCCGCAGATGAAATGTGGCATTTTTATTACGGAGATCCAGTAGAAATTATTCAGATCGATGATGCAACAGGAGAAAAATCTATCCATAAATTAGGTGTTGATTTATTAAACGGAGAAACCCCTCAAGTGTTAGTAAAGAAAAATGTTTGGCAAGGTGCTAGAATCATTCCTGGTGGGAAAATGGGATTTACTTTAATGGGAACAACTATGTCACCTTCTTATATGGATAATGATTTTATTTTCGGTTCAAGAGAAGAGATGATCAAGAAGTTCCCTGAACACGCAGAAGATATTGAAAAAGTAACAGGTGAATTAGTTTATAAGTAAGAAGGAGTTATACAATGAATTGCAAAACATTAGAATGGAAAAATAAAGAATTAATTTTGATTGATCAGACAAAACTTCCTACTGAAGTGGAATTTGTAACTTTAAACACATTACAAGGTGTTTTTGATAGCATCAAAGATATGATCGTAAGAGGAGCACCAGCCATTGGAGTTACAGCTGCTTATGGTGTAGCAATTGCGGCTAACAATATTGCAATTGATACAGTAGAAGAATTTAAAACAGAGTTATTAAAACAATGTGAGTATTTGGAAACTGCTCGTCCTACTGCTGTTAATTTAAGCTGGGCGATTCATGAAATGGAAAAAGTTGTTGCAAGCTATATGGGAGATTCAGTAGAAGAATTGAAAAAACAATTAGAAGAAGCAGCCATTGACATCCATAATTCTGATATTGCTATTAACAAAGCTATCGGAGAAAATTTATTATCTTTATTAAACGATAATGATACCGTTCTTACACACTGTAATGCAGGAGCATTAGCTACATCAGAATATGGAACAGCATTATCCCCATTTTATCTTGCAAAAGAAAAAGGAATGACATTAAAAGTCTATGCGGATGAAACAAGACCTAGACAGCAAGGTGCAAGATTAACTGCATTTGAATTATTTAATGCAGGGGTTGATGTTACTTTAATTACCGATAATATGGCAGCAGAAGTCATGAAAGAAGGAAAAATTAATGCTGTTATTGTAGGATGCGATCGCATTGCTAGCAATGGAGATACTGCAAATAAGATTGGAACATTAGGCGTTGCAATTTTAGCAAACTATTTTAATATTCCTGTTTATATTGCAGCTCCAACACCAACCATTGATATGGCAATTGCAACTGGAGCGGATATTCCAATTGAAGAAAGAGATGGGGAAGAAATTACTATTATCAATGGTGATTATGTAGCTCCAAAAGGAGTGAAAACATATAATCCTGCCTTTGATGTTACACCATCAGAACTGATTACAGCGATTGTGACAGAAAAAGGAATCGTAAGAGCACCATTTAAAGAAGGATTAAAACAATTATTTGAAAACAAATAAAACATTATAATATATGTTTTAGAATCATAAGAATTTCTCATAAAAAAATAGAACCTGCGGTTTAGGACTATTTTAAAATATTAGATGTGTTACAGCGATAGAGATTGGATGCTAGGATTTTGAAAAAATTGATATTAAATATTCTTTTGAAAAATTTCAAATAATCCTAGCATTTAATCCGCTTATTAATGAAACGACAATATTCGATGGATTGGAGGTACTTTATGGAAAGAGTAGGAATCTTGGGAGCTGGATTTATCTCTCATTCACATGCAGAGGCGTTGAGAAATTGTGGAATAAAAGTTTATGCGATCGTGGATCGATCAGAAACAGTTGCGAAGGAATTTGCAAAAAGGTGGGGAGTAGAACATTATGGAACAACAGAGGACATTTTGTTTGAAGAAGCCGTTACAAGCGTTCATATATGTACACCACCAGATACCCATTATGAAATAGTAAAAAGATTATTAGAAGCAGGTAAAAATGTGATTTGTGAAAAGCCATTATGCTTTTCTAATGAAGAAGCAAGTGAATTAGAGAGTTTGGCAAAATCAAAACATTTAAAGTGTGCCATTAATTTAAATGTCAGATACCATAATATGTCATCAAAGGTAAAAGAACTTGTACAAAATCCTTCCTTTGGCTCTGTACATTTAGTTCATGGTAGATATCTTCAACAATTTCATTTGTTACCAACTCCATACAATTGGAGATACATACCAGAACTTTCAGGTAAGATGCGTGCAGTAACAGAGATTGGAACGCATTGGTTTGATATTATTCAATATGTGACAGGGTTAAAAATTGTTCAAGTATCTGCTTTATTTGGAAATTTTAATCCAACTAGAATTTTAGAGGATGGGATGATGCACTCAACAGAAGAGTTTCCAGAGGAAGAAAAATCTGTTGTACACGTGGATTCAGAAGATGTGGCATTAATCAATTTGAAACTGAGCAATGGAGCAATTGGTTCTGTGGTGTTATCAGAAATATCCCAAGGATATTCCAATTATCTTGCATATGAAATTACTGGAACGAAAATGACAGCGGGATGGAACTCACAAAATAATAATGAAGTATACTATAATGAAGTTTCTTCACAAACCAATGTAATAAAAGATGGTTTTGGCAATGGATTCAATGATTCTCTTCAAAGATTGATTGCTGATTTTTATAGTGAAGATGTATCAAAGAACAAGTATCCAACCTTTGAGGAAGGTGCTAATATAGTACGCATTTGCAATGCTGTTTATAAAAGTGCAATCAATGACTCAAAGTGGATCGATGTAGAATAGAGGTATAAAATGTTTACAGAAGCCCAAAAGAAAGAAATAATAAAATATGGAAGAAAACTTGTAGACTATGATTTAACCAGTGGTACAGGTGGAAATATTAGCATTTATGATTCTGAGGATAAAAAAATTCTTATTACACCATCAGGATTTGATTTTTATGAAATGACAGAAGATGACTTAGTCGTGATTGATTTAGAAGGCAATGTTATCGAAGCAAAATCTGGACAAAAACCATCCAGTGAATGGATCATGCATAGTATCTTTTATAAAGAAAGAGATGATATGCAAGCCATTATCCATGCACATACCGTTTATGGAACCGTTTTAAGTTGCTTACATGAGACATTAAAACCAACTCATTATATGGTTGCTGTTGCTGGCGAGGATGTAAGAGTTGCAGAGTATGCTACCTTTGGAACAGAACAATTAGCAAAAAATGCGTATGAGGCAATGCGTGATAGAAAGGCAGTTATTCTAGCAAACCACGGAATATTAGGTGGAGATAGCAATTTAGATAAGGCATTTAACATCATTGAGGAAGTAGAGTATTGTTCTAAAATATACTGTATTGCAAAAAGTATAGGAAATCCAATTATCTTAGATCACGATGAAATGGAAGTCATGAAAAACAAGTTCCAAAACTATGGAAAAAATGTAAATAAGCATCCAAATGAAATGAAATAACATTCAATGTATAGAATAATAAAGTTTATTCAGCCGTTGACTTGATTTCTAAAATAATGTCAATCGTAGTAAAGGTGTTTTGAAAGAATGGATCTGTTAAGAGGAAGGTAATTACTTTCATCAATTAATTGTCCATTTTGCATCTTTACAATGATTGTCAAAATTTTTTCTTAAGATTTTTCTAAGCATGATATTCTTTTTATGATCTATTTTTTATATTTTTAATCATTTAATTTCCATAATTAGCATTATAATTGTAGTTATCATTGTTTCCATACTAACACCCAATCCAAGATAACTCTTTTTTTTCTACTTTTTTATTATAAAATATCTCTATTGACAAAGTAATAAAACTTGTTATAATTTGACTTATATACGAACAAAATAAATACGACTATATTTTTTAGAGGAGAATAAAATGGATAATTCTGACAGTGAAACTGCCGGGAACAATTTCATAATTACGATAAAAAAGAATTGGCATGGTTTACCCTTTGCATTTACATGGGCAAGGGTGAACTATGCCTTTTTGTGTTTCTATCAAAGAAAACGATGGTGATGAAAGTAAGAAGAAATTGGTTATAATGATTAAAAAAGAAATTAGGAAAAAAATACTTAACATACTTTGAATAATGTAACAAAAAGGAGAAAAGAAAATATGGACTCGATTCCGCAACAAATATTGATACAGATTATATTGATTTTATTAAATGCGTTCTTTGCAGGAACAGAGATTGCACTTTTGTCTTTAAACTCTGGAAAACTGAGAAAAATGCAAGAAGAAGGAGATAAAAAGGCAGGAAAACTTCTAAAATTAGTGGAACAACCAGCCGCTTTTTTATCCACCATTCAGATTGGTATTACATTAGCGGGATTTTTAGGTAGTGCTTTTGCTGCTGAGAACTTCTCAGGTTATATTGTGAACTGGGTGACAAATGTCCTTGGATTTCACGCCATTCCTGTAAAAATATTAGCAACACTTTCTATGGTGGCTGTTACGATTATTTTAGCATATTTTACATTGATTTTAGGGGAGCTGGTGCCAAAGAGAATTGCCATGCAAAAGCCATATCTTTTTGCAAAGATAGCGTGTACACCAGTTTCTATGATTGCCACTGTGATGCGACCTGTTGTATGGTTTTTATCATTATCAACCAATGCAGTGCTTAGAATTTTAAGACTGCATACGGAGGCAGAAGAAGAGAATGTCACAGAAGAAGAGATCCGTATGATGGTGGAATTGGGAAGTCAAAAAGGAACCATTGATGAAACAGAAGAAGAGTGGATTCAAAATGTATTTCGATTTGATGATATAGATATTGATACCATTATGACAAGAAAATCGGATATTACAATGATTTCTGATGAGGAGAATGCAGAGGAGATTAAAAATATATTTTCAGAAACTGGTTTTTCAAGGGTGCCTGTTTATGGAGAAGATGAAGATGACATTGTTGGTATTTTAAATGCAAAGACATTCTTACTAAACGAAAGCAAAGAAGAACAGGCGAGAAAACCATGGCAGAAGTTATTAAAACAGCCATACTTTGTGCCAGATTCTTTAAAGGCAGATGCACTATTTGAGGAAATGCAAAGGAGAAAAGAGCATATCGCTATTGTGGTAGATGAATATGGTCAAGTATCCGGTCTTGTGACATTAGAAGACTTGTTAGAAGAAATCGTCGGTAAGATCTACGATGAGTTTGATAAAGCAGAACGACCAGAATTTGAGCGAGTCAATGAGAATATTTGGCGAGTCAAAGGAAGTATGATGTTAAATAAGCTAGAAGAAGAAATGCAGGTAAAGATTCCAGAAGTGATGGAATATGAAACGGTAGCAGGTCTTATTTATCATCAGCTCAACATGATACCAAGAAATGGAAGCTGTGCCATTGTCATTGCCTATGGATTGAAATTCCGCGTGACGAAGATGCGTGGACCAAAGATTGAGGAAGTTTTAGTGGAAAAATTAAAAAATGTAGAAACTTCTGAAGAAACTCAAGCAGAACAGGAAAAACGGTAATAAAAAATATTATAATGAATAAAATATCCAGAAAAATACAATGATTTATATCATGATTATGGAAAAGTTCTGTTAATATATTGACATTTATATAAGAATACGCTATAATTCAAACTGTCTAACACTTTTAGACAGTTTGCCCAGATAGCTCAGTCGGTAGAGCAGAGGACTGAAAATCCTCGTGTCGCTGGTTCGATTCCGGCTCTGGGCATTTTTCTATTTACGAAAAAACAACGAGCCAGGGGAGAGCATATATGCTCATATATGGCGACTGTATGCGAATGTGAAACGTTCACAAAGTGTGCTTCTTATCGTTTTCATGAATTTCAAGAAAATATATGGAGTTGGAAAAGACAAAAAATTTAAAAAAACTCTTGTCAAAGACAAAAAAGTATGATATAGTATAATACGTTGAAAGGGAACAGAGCAAATCTGTAAACCAAATATCGTTATTTCAGAGAAGATTCAAGAAAAAAGTTCTTGACAAAATAAAAGAAATAATGTAGAATGAATGAGTGTTAAAACGACACAAATTAAAATTGAATATGCGGGTGTAGTTCAATGGTAGAACACCAGCCTTCCAAGCTGGATACGTGGGTTCGATTCCCATCACCCGCTCTTTGCACGAGTGGCTCAGTGGTGGAGTATCGCCTTGCCAAGGCGAGGGTCGCGGGTTCGAATCCCGTCTCGTGCTCTTTTTGTTTTTTAGAAACTTTAGTTATACTAGAGTTTCTATTTTTTTAGCAAAAGTAACTAGTCATGAAAAAAGACTTTTATGAATTTGTAGCAATTGTTTATCAATATGAAACATTCCAAAAGATTAGATATTTTTTGATATCTGATCTTTTTTTATGCCCATAATTCTATATAATATATGATTGAGAGTCGTTGATTCATGGAATCATAGATGGATAGAATTTGGTTGATTGAAAAAATAAAATTGATATAAAATAATATATAAAGATGGTAAGTGGTGAAAGAAGAAAGTTGGAGGAAACGGATGAAAACATATAAAATTGGCGAGATTGCAAAAATGTTAGGAATTAGCTCGGAAACGATTCGAAACTATGAAAAAAAAGGATTGATTAAGCCTTATAAAGAGGAGGAGTCGAGGTATCGTTTTTATGATATTATCCAGATCAATTATTTAATGAGTTTACAAAGATTACAAAAATTTGGCTATACGCTACATGAAATCGGAGACATTATGAAGACAGAATCCATACCAGAGATGGAGGAGTCATTAAGGGAAAAGGAGAAGAGGATTTTAAGAGAAGCATTTTATACACAGTTAAAATTAGATAGTATCCATGCCAATCTTAGTTGTATGCGACAAGCACAAAATGCAAAACAAGGGTGTTTTTTAGGATATCGTCCTGCTTTGTATCGAATGAATTATCAAAAAAACCATGAGTTGATTCAAGAGGAAGAAGTACAAAATGAACTGATGAAATGGTTAAAATACTCTGATCTTACTTTTATGTCTGGTTCCGTTTCTTTAGAACATTTAATTCATGGAGAAAATGAGTTTGATTTTGGATTTTGTATCGATAAGAAGACAGCGGAGTTTTTAGAGATCAAAGAGAGCGAGGTCGTGAAGTTTTATAAAAGTTGTCCTGCCATTATCTTTTATTATGAGGCAAAAGCGAATATTGATTTTCAAGAAACAGTAAAAATGTTATTAAATTTTGCAAAGGAAAATCATTTAGTCATTGATGGAGAAAGTGTATCAAGGGTATTATTGGCAAGATGGCAAGATGAAGAAAGTTATTTTATTTCTCATCTTGTATGGGTTCCTTATAAAAAAATTTAAAAAGGTATTGACTCTAAACTACCTTTAGGGTTTATCATCATTTCGATGTTCCAATAAAAAGAGTTAGAAGGTGATACGAAAAGTTTGGCATGAGTTGTCAAAAAAATCTTATGGACAGATGTCCAGTTAGCATCTAGCAGGTAAGGAACACAGATATTTGAAATATAACAGGGAAGAAAAAATACTTTCCTTTTTGTTCGCCCAAAATAGAATGTTATATCTTTAACACAAGAGGAACCGTTTCTATGATGGAAGAAGAAATGATACTTTAAAATATTTGTGGAGTATAAGACCTGTAATAATTTTTGAGGATAGAGCTTTGATAAAGGAACAATGGAACAGAGATACGCTCTGTATTCAAAAATTATTGGCGATCTTCTATTGAGGTCATTGATATTGGATTAACAATATACACATGGCTTTTTTATAGGAGGATTATAAAAATTTAATAAGGAATAGGATGATAGACATATGAAATTTACAAAAAATCAATGGATCGTATTTATAGTTGTATTCTTCATAGGAATTTTTGCAAATCTTGATAAAAGTATGATCGGATTTACTGCGGATAATTTGATCAGCACCTATGGATTTACGAAAGAACAGATGGGGAACTTATCTTCCGTCTTTTATATTAGTTTTATTTTAGTTACCATTCCAGGTGGTTGGCTCGTTGACCGTTTTGGATATAAGAAATTTGTTATCGTTTCTTTAACAATTCTTATGGTATTTTCTTTCCTCTTTGGAAATGTAAGTAGCTTATTTGCTATTTTATTCTTAAGATTTATGGTTGGATTTGGTCAAGCGGGTTATACAAACGGTGCACCAAAGATCATCAGTGATAACTATGCAAGCGATCAATGTGCAAAAGTACAATCATTCGTTGTAGCAACAGCAGGTATCGGTGGTATTTTAGCTAGTACAGTTGGAGAAAAAATGATTCATTCTAACTGGCACCATGCGTATTACTTCCTATCAGCAGGTTATTTAGTTGCTCTTCTTGCTGTTATCTTCTTCTTAAAAGAAAAGAAAGTAGAAAAAGTACAAGCACAAGTAGCTACTGAAAAAGTTGGTTTCTTTGACGCTTGGAAAAATAAAAATACAATTTTATTAGCAATTTCTGTTTTATTTAGTAACTTAGTTGGAGTTGCCATGTTATTCTGGCTTCCAAATGTATTACGTGTAAACTTTGGAGTGAATGATTCTGCTGGACTTTCTAAAATCATGGTAGGATTTTATGTTGTTATGACAATTGCCATGGCGGCAGGTGGCCCAATTATTACAAAATTCTTTAGCGGAAAAGAATTACAGTTCATTTTTGTAGCTTCTATTTTAACAGCAATTTGTGTGATTGTATTTATTATTGCACCAGCTTATCAGGTAGCAATCGTTGCTTTATATGTTGCTAATTTCCTTATGATGATCGCATTCTCAGGATTGTTAGCAGTTCCATATCAATTAGTTCCAAGAAAGATTATCGGTTCTTCTTTTGCAGTATTAAACATTGGAGCATTTATTGGAGGTATCATCTCTCCACAGCTTGTAAGTGCTTTAGCAAAAGAGGATAGTTACTTAAATTCCTTTATTGGACTTGCTATTTGTATGGTAATTTCAGGAGTTGCGGCATTATTAGTAAAAAAACCACAAGAAAATTAAAAAGATCGGAAATGACGAAGGAAGAAACTTTCGCCTTGAAAATAAAATAAAAAATAGGAGGCATGACAGATGAAAGAATGGTTTAACAAGATTCCTGTTCAGGAAATGATAGAATGGAGAAGACATATCCATGAGAATCCAGAGCTTTCCTTCGAAGAATTTAAAACATCAGCTTTTGTAGAAGAAAAACTACGTTCTTTTGGAAATATTGAAATAGAAAAACCAGTAGGAACCAGTGTATTAGGAATTATTAAAGGGGCAAAGGAAGGGAAGACCATTTTACTTCGTGCGGATATGGACGCTCTTCCTATGCAAGAAGAAGGGGATTTACCTTTCCGTTCAAAAGTAGACAATGTTGCACATACTTGTGGACATGATACTCATACAGCGATGCTTTTAGCAACGGCTAAAGTATTATCTGAAATGAAAGATGAGTTGCATGGAACTGTAAAATTGATTTTCCAACACGCAGAAGAAAAAGCACCAGGTGGAGCGACACAAATTATTGAAACTGGTGTGTTAAATGATGTGGATGCGGTAGTAGGACTTCATATTATTCCAAACTTAGAGGCAGGAAGTATTCATATTCATAAAGAAGGGGCGGCTACAACAGCAGCGGATGGATTTTTCTTAAATATTCAAGGAAAAGGAAGTCATGGTTCTATGCCTCAAAATGGAGTCGATCCAATTATTGTAGGAACACAGATTATCAATCAGCTTCAAACCGTAGTTTCTCGCTATGTGACACCGGGAGAACTTGCTGTTATTTCTGTGGGAGAATTTAAGGCAGGAGATGCACCAAATATTATCCCTGACAAAGCCTATATGAGTGCTTCCATTCGTACAGTGAATGAAGAAACTCGCAATAAGATAGAACAAAGAGTAAAAGATATTATTGATAACGTATGCAAGACATATGGGGCTACTTATGATTTAGATTATATAAAATCTTATATGGCAGTTATCAATGATGCTGATTTATCAAGTCTTGTTATGGAAAGTGCAAAAGAAGTATTAGGAGAAGAATTGGTACATGTAGCACCTATGACAAGTGCCAGTGAAGATTTCTCTTATTACCAAACAATTGCACCAGAATGTTTTGTAATTCTCGGAGGTGGTACAGCAGAAGAAGGCTGTGGTTTTGCTAACCATCACCCTAAATTCATGATTAAAGAAGAGGCGATGGAAGCCGGAGTAAAAACAGAAGTACAAGCAGTTTTAAATTTCTTAAACGCATAATAATAAAACGCACACTTATTATGTTATCGTTTGTTTATTACTATAATAAGCAAAGAAAAAGGAGATAGACTTTAAGAATAGAGTCTATCTCCTTTTTTATATTATAGAATTCCTCGCAAAGCAAGTCATCCTATAACATAAAAAAGCACTACGTGCGAACGATGCGCAGCTCGCAAAGAGGATAATTTTGCTTCGCAAACTGCTCGCGCGTGGCAAAGTGTGCATTGATAAAAGTAATATAAAATAGTGAAGAGTGTTGTGCAATGCACACTTTGTTCTATCAACTATCGATCTTGTTCAAAGGTAAGATGAATTTTGGCATTACTTGTCTTAGCTGTTAACTCTTTGTCTTTTCCTGTGTTCATATGGGTTGGCAATGTGCTAGAGGCGTTGCTTGTACTGCTTGTAATATTATAATCCACAATGCTACCGCAAATGCTCCCTTTAATAGAAGCGTTACTTGTACGAAGTTTAATAAAAGTACCGCAAAGTTCATGAACTTCAATTGGGGCATTGGAAGTAGTTAAATCAATGGAATTAGAAAAAGTAGCTTTATTCAATAGAATTTTAGCGTTAGAAGTTTTTGCGTGGACATCTCCACCAGCAATATCCTCCACTTTAATAGAGGAATTGGAGGTATGGAGGAGGAAATGGTCTGCATGAATATGTTCAAGGCTAATTTTAGAATTGCTCGTATTACAGTTTAATTCGGTAAGGGAATCAAAGTTTTGTAAATGGATAGGGGTATTACAGCTGATTAGTGTTAATGCACCATGAAATGTAGTTGGAATATGGATTATGAGATCTTTGGTTCTATGAAAGCCTAAAAGACCAAGAAACCATAATTTTTTAATTTTATGAATGACTTTAAAATATCCATCTTCCTCTGTGACGGAAAGTAGATCAATTTCCTCTCTTGATTCAAATTCAACTTGTGGATATGGAATATCTTCTCGTAAAACTATAATTTTTACGTTTTCTGATTGAACAAAAATGGAAGTCGGGAGTTGTTGGATGGAAGAAATAGGTTCTTCTTTTTTTAGAAGAGAAGCAATAGAAGTTTTTTTGTCTAGGCTTATATGTGGTATTTTTTGTTTTTTTTCCATATGCACTTCATATTCCATTTTTAGTTTATAACTCACTTCTTTTGGAGAACCAAGGGTGTTAAGAATATCTGATAGGGATTCTCCATCTTCCATTCTATCGTAAATCATTTCTTCAAAATATTCTTTGATTTGTTTTTTATCTTGTTCTTCAAAATCTTTGATTTCTTCCATCAATTGTTCTATATATTGTCCTATGCTCATAAAAACCTCTCTTTCTAGCTAACAATTAGCTCTTTTTTTCTTGTATTTTTTGTTCTACGAACCCATAAATCTGTTTAATTTCCTCCCATTCTGATAAAAACGCTTGTATTTTTTCTTCCCCCGTTTGTGTAATCTCATAATATTTTCTGATCCGTCCGTTATATTCTTGCTTATAAGTTGTTAAACAGTCGGATTTTTCTAATCGTTTTAAGATCGGGTATAACGTGGACTCGGATATTTCAATACAGTTGGATACTTCTTTAATAATCTGATAGCCATAGGAAGGGGTGTTATGAAGTACCGATAGCACACAAATATCAAGAATCCCTTTCTTTCTCTGTGTATCCATAAAAACCTCCTATTTTGTGCTTATAGTATGGAGTGTCACATACTATGTATTGTATACTATACATAACATAGTATATATTTTTTTCTAATTTGTCAATGATATTTTTTGGTATTCATTGAATGTTTACCTTAGGAAGTTCCAATGGTATAATCAGAATAGTCAAAAGTGGCTAGGAGTACAGCAGATTCATTATGGGAAAGGAAAGGGTGGAACTATGATTACGATTCAAAATTTAATTGATAATCCTAACTTAAGAGTTGTGGAAGAAAAAAGAGGAATTAAAGTAATTGAATATGTAAAAGATTTGAGTGTGAATCCGGCATCTGCGGTGAACGCATATTATTGTTCTGAAATGAATATTCGGAAACGTCAAGTCTTTGTCGACCTTGATAACAGTGGAATTGTAGTGAGTGCTGGTGCTATGCAGTGGACAGCAGGAAGTGTGGATGCAAAAAGCGATATTAAGGGAGTAGGAGATTTCTTTGGCAAGGCGTTAAAAGGTTCTGTTACAAAAGAATCTGCGGTAAAACCAAAATATTTTGGAACAGGATATGTGATGCTTGAACCAACTTATAAGCATATTTTGTTAGAAAATGTGGAAGATTGGCAAGGGGGAATGGTTCTTGATGATGGATTATTCTTAGCTTGTGAAGATACGGTTGATCAGACTGTTGTAGCAAGAAGTAATCTTTCCAGTACGGTGTTAGGCAATGAAGGATTATTTAATTTAGCTTTAAAAGGTCGCGGAATCGCAGTCATTGAAAGTTCTGTTCCTAGAGAAGAGTTGATAGAAATTGTATTAAACGATGATGTGGTAAAAATTGATGGAAATTTTGCCATTGCATGGAGTGGTTCTTTAAAATTTACCGTTGAAAAATCTACAAAAAGTCTTTTGGGTTCGGCTGTGTCTGGAGAAGGACTTGTGAATGTTTATCGTGGAACAGGAAGGATTCTTATGACACCAATTGCATAAAATCCTCTGTGAACGAACTAGAAACAATGAGTCAATAACTATTTAGAAATTTATCTAAATAGTTATTGACTTTTTATTTCCCTTGACTTACAATCTATTTAGAAATATTTCTAAATAGAAGAAAGAGGTGAAGAGCATGGGGTTTCCAGAAACATTTAAAGCATTAGCCGATCCGGTTCGACGAGAAATTCTTGTTATGTTGAAAGGAAAGAGAATGTCAGCAGGAGAGATTGCAGATCAATTTGATATGACAAATGCCACCATTTCTTATCATTTATCACAGTTGAAAAAAGCAGATTTGATTTTTGAAACAAAATATAAGAATTTTATTTATTATGAAATTAATGTTTCTGTTTTTGAGGAGATCATGCTTTGGTTTTCACAGTTTGGAGGGAATTATCATGACAAAAAAAATGAAGCGTGATAGGAAAATACTTGTTATTACAACTATTTTATGCTTGCTACCAATCGTATTTTCTCTTACTGTATACGATCGGTTGCCAGAGGAAGTAGCGGTGCATTGGAATATGGAAGGAGAGGCAAATGGATATGCTTCCAAAGAGTTTGCTGTGTTTGGACTTCCCTTGTTTTTAGCGTTTATCAATATCATTGTGAATATAAGTACAGAAGCAGATCCAAAAAGAAGGAATACTTCTGATAAAGTGAAATTAATTTTAAAATTTCTTGTGCCGATTATGTCTTTATTACTGAACCCAATTACGATTTTAATTGCATTAGGTAAGGATATATCCGTTGGTAGCATTGTTTCAATTCTTGTTGGAGTTTTGTTTATTATAATCGGAAATTATATGCCAAAATGCAAACAGAATTATACAATAGGAATTAGAATCCCTTGGACACTTTGTGATGAGGACAATTGGAATCGGACACATCATATGGCTGGCTACTTATATATCATAGGTGGAATTTTATTTTTACTCACGCCATTCTTTCCAGTATTCGTGAATTTTGCCATTGCTTATATCATTATTTTTATGGTGTTTGCTCCATATGTGTATTCTTATATCTTATATCGAAAGAGCATGAAACATTGAGGACAGAGTCTTATCATGGAAAGATGGTATAAAGAATAGAAAGAAGGTGATATAAATCATGGCAAAGACAAGTTGTGAACTTTGTGGAAATTATGTATACGATGAAGAATATGAGTGCTATGAGTGTCAAGTGAACTTGGATGAAGATGAAATGGCAAGATTTTTGTCCGATAGTTTCTATCATTGTCCATATTATCAAAACAATGACGAGTATCGAATTGTAAGAAAGCAGATGTAGGAGTTATTATGATTGAACAGGTGAGAGAATATTTTAAACTATATGAAATGGAAGAGCGAATTATTGAACTAGAAACATCCAGTGCAACGGTAGAATTGGCAGCCCAAGCCATTGGATGTGAGCCAGAGAGAATTGCAAAAACACTTTCTTTTCAAGTGGAAGAAAAGCCAATTCTTATTGTGACAGCAGGGGATACGAAGATCGATAATGCAAAGTATAAAGCAAAATTTCATGCAAAGGCAAAGATGTTAAGTCCAGATGAAGTTTTGGAAAAGATCGGACACGCCGTTGGCGGAGTATGTCCATTTGGAATTAAAGATGGGGTTTTGGTATATTTGGATGAATCGTTAAAGCGGTTTGAAACCGTATTTCCAGCAGCGGGAAGTCATAACAGTATGATTGAGTTAAATTTACAAGAATTAGAACAGTATTCCAATTATAAAGAATGGGTTGATGTGTGTAAAGGATGGTAAAAAATAAAGGGGAGAAATTCTCCCCTTTATTTTTTATAAAGTTCCGCCCATAGCTAATAAGGTTATATTAGCCATATCATCTTCGGTTGGAATCCAAAAGTTATCTTCGTTGGTTAGAGTCATCGTCATTGTTTCCGGTGTTTCTTTTAAAGAAGCATTGGAAAGGAGTTCTGCTTCTTTATTAAAAATATAATCGAGTAATTCTTCTTGTGTTAGGGATGGATTTTCAGAAGCATATTTTTGTGCATCTGCTTGTAGGTCTTGTATTAGTTGTTCCATATCAATTCCTTTGATGCTGATTTCTACTTCAGATTGTTTTTTGTCTTCTTTTGTTGTACTTACTTCATATTCTACTTTTTTAAATGCTTCTAGGATTCCATTTGAAAGATTTTGCTTTGTTTCATCTTTAATGGATATTCCACTTGAATCAAATTGACTGATCATGGAATCTTCAATGGTCGTTCTTAATTCATCAAATTCTGCTTGTGTCATCTGAACGGAATCCATCTTTGAATTATCCCCTTTTAATATAATGTCAAGTAAAATAGTGGCACTTTCATCTGGAGTCACTTTAGGAGCTCCGCATCCTGCAAGCATTGCCAATACCATCATCATGCTTAAGAGTATGGATGTAATTTTCTTTAATTTCTTCATTAAATTATCCTTCTTTTGTTATATAATACATAAAATATGCTTAATTTATTATATTATTATATTCTTTTGGTGTCAACAATTTTGCTATCATAAGGTCTTCCAAAAAAGTAAGATTTTTTGTATGATAAAAGAAGAAAAGGAGGGAGGATAAGAGAAGTAGGAAAGAGAATGGGGAAAAGAGGAAACTTAATATTATTGAAATATTTATCATACGAAGTTGAAATCAATGAGGATAAAAAGGATAGGGAACAATGATAAGACGGAAGAGTATAGAGCAAACGTTATTGCTTGGAGGACTATTTTGCTTGGCGGTTGTTGTAGGCATGATGATATATTCATCTAAAATATCCAAAGAGTTAGAAAAACAATTAATGCAGTCATTAAAAGATGTGGGCGATCAAAATGAGATGACTTTGGAAAGCGAATTGGAAAATAAATTTTCTTTGATTGAAGGTGTAGCGGAGTGGCTTGGTAAATTAGAAACAATAAAACCTTCTCAAGTTGGAGATTTATTAGGTGAGTTTCGGAATATATATGAATTTAACGACATGGGAGTGATTTTTTTAGATGGCATTGCTTATACAACAGAAGGGGAAAAGTTAAATCTCTCAAAACAAGATGCTTTTAAAGAGGGAATTCAAGGGAAAAGACATATTTCTGGAAGAATAAAAAAAATCTTTGGAGAAGAAGATGTGAATATGTATACGGTTCCCATTATAGGAGCAACGGATCAGAAGATAAAGGGGATTGTGTTTGCAACCTATGATATAACGCAGTTTCGAACGTTACTTGAAATCACTTCCTTTGAAGGGAATGGGTATAGTTATATCATGAAAAGGGACGGAGAAGTTGTTGTAGATACTGAAAAAGCAAAAATTTATGGAAGTGAAAATGTTTTTGATGCCATGACGGAAAATGGGGAAAATAATGAAGAAGCCATTGCAAAAATGAAAAAGGATGTCAGCGAAGGAAAATCGGGATATATTCGATATAATTATGAGGAGCAAAAATATCTTTATTATGTTCCATCAAAAACGGTGGACTGGTATTTGCTTACCATTGTTCCATCTCGTGTGTTAAAAGAAAGGGTCACACCAATTGTGTGGAAAACAAATGTAATTTGTGTTAGCACAATTCTGATCGCTTTGGCAGGAAGTGCTGGTTTTATTTTGACAAATAAAAGACAAAATAAAGAGGTTTTTGAGTTGGCTTATATTGATCCGATTACAGGGGGAAATAATTATGCAAAATTTTCAAAGGTTGCACAAGAGTTACTGGAAGAAAAAAAGAAAAATTTGGCGTTAGTGTCATTGGATCTTGATAAATTCAAACTCATCAATGAATTGTTTGGATTTGAAAAGGGAAATGAACTGATCAAAAAAATGTGGGATGTAATTAAGAAAGAATTACGCTCTGGCGAAGTGTCCGGACACTCCGTTGCAGATCAATTTTTAATGCTGTTATCCTATGAAAATCAGGATGAACTAGAAAGACGGATTCAAAGGATTCAAAAGAAAATTGAGAATTTATCCGTTGATAAATATATGAAAGAAACCAATCCATCGTTAGGTCTTTATCTCATACCAAAAGGAAATAATGTGGCATCTTTGGATAATATGTATAATTATGCTGGTATGGCTCGTCGTGTGGTTAAGGGAAGAAAAGATGAGCATTATGCCATTTATAATGAAGAGATACGTGATAAGATGCTGGAAAATAAAATGCTAGAAGATAGATTTTTCTATGGAATAGAACATCGAGAATTTCAGCCTTGGTATCAACCAAAATATGATATTGATGGTAAAACATTGATTGGGGCAGAAGCGTTGGTACGCTGGATTAAAGAAGATGGTGAGATGATTTTGCCAGGAAAATTCATTCCATTATTTGAGCAAAATGGATTGATTACACCGCTGGATGACTTAATTTTTGAAATGGTTTGTAAACAACAAAAAGAATGGCTTGATGAGGGCATTTCCATCGTTCCGGTTTCAGTAAATATTTCAAGAGCCCATCTTTTTCAAGGGACATTTTTACAACAATATGGAAAGACATTAAGTGAAGTTGGAATCAGCAGTGAGTACATACAATTAGAAGTAACAGAGAGTGCAGCAAAAGAGAATAAAGAAATTTTCCCGCTCATTCAAGAATTGAAAAATAATGGACATAAAATTTTATTGGACGATTTTGGAACAGGGTATTCTTCTTTGATGTCATTAGAAGAAATAAAATTTGACACCTTAAAGCTGGATAAGAGCTTTGTGGATGCTATTGGAAGTGAGAGAGGGGAAAAACTGATTGTCTATACCATTCAGCTAGCAAAATCACTTGGCATGGAAATTACGGCAGAAGGTGTGGAAACAGAAGAACAATATCAGTTTTTAAAAGAAAATGAATGTTCCAATATTCAAGGATATTATTTTGCAAAACCGATGCCAGCCAAAGAATTTGAAAAATTGTTAAGAGAACAAATGAAGAAAGAAGGACAATAAGCTGAGAAGCCAAGATACAGTGTCCTTCTTGGGGCTATGGTTGTTTTCTAAATACATATTTTGTATAATAAAGAGGAAAACTACAAAGTGAAAATTGAGAAAGTTTAGATTTAAGTATAACATAGAAAGGAGTGTACAACAAAGCATAATGCTTTGGTTGTACAAAGAAGAGGATGACGTTTGAAGAAAAATTAAAACAATATGCGAGATTGGTTGTGCGTATTGGGGTGAATGTGCAAAAAGGACAAGATATTGTACTTCGCTGTCCGGCAGAATGTTATGAATTTGCTCGAATGATAGCAAAAGAAGGCTATGAGGCAGGAGCAAAGCAAGTAATTGTGCATTTTAAGGATGAGCAGATCAGTCGATTAACTTATGATTATGCGGATATTTCTGTATTTGAAACAGTGCCAGAATGGCAAGCAGAATCTTTAAACAAATATGCCAAAGAAGGTGCTTGTTTTATCAGTATTTCTGGTGGAGATCCAGAGGTTTTTAAAGGGGTTGATAGCAATAAGTTAAAAGCCAATGCAAAAGCATCCGATAAAGCCTTTGAGCCATTTTATAAACGAATGATGGCAAGTGAAATTCCATGGAATGTGGTAGCAGTGCCGAATAAAAAATGGGCGATGAAAGTATTTCCTAATGTATCAGAAGAAGAGGCGATGGAAAAACTTTGGAATGCGATCTTCTTAGCGGTTCGCATTGATGAAGGAGATGCGGTTGAGAAATGGAATGCTCATAACGCTTTATTAGCGGAAAAATGTAAAAAATTAAATGAAATGCAGTTTGCAAAACTTCATTATAAAAATAGTATTGGAACAGATTTTATTGTAGGGCTTGCTAAAAATCATCATTGGGAAGGCGGTTCTGAAAAAGATGAAAACGGTGTGGAATTTGTGGCGAATATGCCAACAGAAGAAGTATTCACCATGCCAGATCACCGCATAGGAGAAGGAACGGTTGTCAGTGCCCTTCCTCTTTCCTTTGAAGGAACTTTGATTAAGAATTTCCGTCTTACTTTTAGAAATGGAAGGATAGAGGAATTTTCAGCAGAAGAAGGATATGAGGCACTGGAGCGTCTTTTAAATTCCGATGAGGGAAGTAGACACTTAGGAGAAGTGGCTTTGGTTCCATATGAATCTCCAATTTCTAATATGAATATATTATTTTATAATACACTATTTGATGAAAATGCTTCTTGCCATTTTGCCTTTGGAGAATGTTATCCAACAACCATCCAAGGCGGAAATGCTATGACAGAAGAAGAGCTTTTTGAAGCTGGTGGCAACCATTCTATGAACCATGTGGATTTTATGATTGGAACTTCTGATTTATCCATTATAGGAATCAAAGAAGACGGAACCAAAGTGCCAGTATTTGAAAATGGAAACTTTGTATTGTAAAAGAGAGGATAACAATGAATCAGATTTTTGAACAATTAAAAAAAGAGTTAGATAGAGTACAGGCTCTTGAAATGTCCCTCGTGCTATTTGGTTGGGATAATGCGACACAAGCTCCAAAAGAGGCGATCGAAAATACCGCAAAAGCCATGGGGATTTTATCAGGAGAGTATTATAACTTTTTGATCAATGATAAGGTAAAAGGACTATTAAAACAGTTAGATCAAGAAAAAGATTTGGATGCGTATGAAAAAGCGGTTTTAAAAGAAGTAAAGAAATCCTATGAGGATTTAGAGCTCATTCCTGCTGAGGAATATCAAGAGTATTCTGAACTCACATCCATATCACAACACGTATGGGAAGAGGCGAAGGAAAAAAATGATTTTTCCATCTTTGCACCAACCTTGAATAAAATCATTGAATTTCAGAAAAAATTTGCAGACTACGCCCTTGAGAAAAAGGGTGGGTTTGCAACCCGTTATGATAAATTATTAAACGATTACGAAGAAGGTTTCACAACAAAGGAACTGGATGAATTTTTTGAACAATTAAAAGAAACCATTGTGCCACTTGTCAAGATGGTTGTAAAAAAGAACGATCAGATTAAAAAAGATTACGCATATCGCACGTATCCTGTGGAACAACAAAGGGAGTTTAATCGCTTCTTAGCAGAATATATCGGATTCGATTTTAATAAGGGAGTGATTGCAGAAAGCGTTCATCCATTTACAACCAATCTCCATAATAAGGATGTTCGTATTACAACCGCTTATTTAGAAAATCTAGTGGAAAGTGCTATGTTTTCAACGATTCATGAAGGTGGTCACGCACTCTATGAGATGGGTGTTGATGATGCGTTTACCTTCTCACCAGTGGGTGGCGGATCTTCTATGGGAATGCACGAAAGCCAATCCCGTCTGTTTGAAAATAACATCGGAAGAAGTCGGGCGTTTTGGGAACCAGTCTTTCCAAAGTTAAAAGAACTGTTTAAAGAGCAGTTACAAGATGTGGATTTTGACACCTTTATGATCGGGATTAATAAGGCAGAACCATCTCTTATTCGTACAGAAGCCGATGAGTTGACATATTGTTTACATATTATGATTCGTTATGAAATTGAAAAGCAGTTTATGAACGAAGATTTGACAATGGAAGAAATAAAAGAGCTTTGGAATCAAAAATACGAAGAGTATTTAGGAGTTGCTCCAACTAATGATACAGAAGGTGTTTTACAGGATGTCCATTGGTCACAAGGAAGCATTGGATATTTCCCATCTTATGCCATTGGTAATGCCGTAGCAAGTCAGATTTATGCTCATTTAAAGACAGTAATGCCATTAGAAGAGCATTTAAGAAACGGGGAATTACAACCAATTATAGACTATTTAAGAGAGCATATTCATCGCTTTGGTAAGACAAAAACTATGCAACAGATCTTAAAAGATATGACAGGAGAAGGATTCAATCCTATCTACTATACCGAATATTTAAAAGAAAAATATACAGCAATCTATGAAAATTTGTAATAGATATTGATAGTAAGTGATAGAAAAATAGCCCAAGAAAAGAGCGATCTTTCTTGGGTTGTTTTATAAAGAAGGGAGATCAAATCATATGAAAATCGTGTTATTGGAACGTTTAGGAATTGAAGAGGAAAAACTGGAATCCTATCTGGCATCATTTCGTTCTATGGGGCATGAAGTTCTGGTCTATGAGAGAAATGATGATGTTTTAGTACAAATAGAAGAAGCCAAAGATGCAGAAGTTTTGATTATTGCCAATATGCCTTTAAAAGGGGAAGTGATTCAGGCGTGTACTAAATTAAAATACATCAATGTAGCCTTTACAGGGGTGGATCACGTGGATTTAGAGATGGCGAAAAAATGCAACGTAAAAGTTAGCAATGCCAGCGGATATTCCAATGATGCCGTAGCAGAGCTTACGCTTTGCATGATGTTATCCTTATTAAGAAATTTCCCACAGGTGGAAGAACGTTGCCGATTGGGTGGAACAAAAGAGGGGCTTGTTGGATGTGAACTAAAGGGAAAGACCGTAGGGATTATTGGCACAGGAGCTATTGGAATGGCTGTGGCAAAATTATGTCGTGCTTTTGGATGCAAAATTATCGCTTATAATGGATTTTCCCATAAAGAAAGCACAGAAGAGATTACCTATCTTCCAATGAAAGAAATGATGGAACAGGCGGATATTGTATCTCTTCACTGCCCCGTAACGGAGCAGTCCAAAGGAATTATCAATGAGGAAACCATAAGCTATATGAAACCAACAGCGTATTTAATCAATGAGGCAAGAGGTCCTGTTGTGGATTCCAAAGCCCTTGCAAAAGCGTTAAACGAAGGAAAGATTGCAGGAGCGTGTGTGGATGTCTTTGAGATGGAGCCTCCAATTCCAAAGGATCATCCGTTGTTAAACGCAAAAAATATGATTGTAACACCGCATATTGCCTTTGCTACAAAAGAATCTATGATAAAGAGGGCGGACATTATTTTTGATAATTTAAAGAGCTTTTTAGAAGGCGAACAAAAAAATGTGATTTTGTAGAGGCTATTATAACAATAGAATGAAAAGGGAGAACCCAAAAGAATGAGGTTCTCCCTTTTTTTATCTTTGATGTTTTAGAATGGATTTTTGATACTGTTTTGGTGACATTCCGTAGGTTCGTTTAAAAATGCGAATAAAATAATTAATATCGTGATATCCACAGGAAGTTGCGATGGTATGAATGGTAAGGGAAGAGGAATTTATCATAGTAATGGCTCTTCGAATCCGAACTTGGTGGATAAAATCCGTTAGAGTGGATCCCGTTTCCTTCTTAAAAAGGCTTGATAAATAAGGCTTTGTCAAGTTAAACATTTGAGAGAAGAAGGAAAGGCTTAGATCTTCTGCATAGTGAAAATCAATATAAGAGATGATGTCTTTGATCACTTGGGAGTACCCTTTCATTGCGTGATTTTTTACGAGAAGGCAATATTTATGCACCATTTGTTTTGCCAGTTCATGAAATTCTTGTTTGGATTGGAGCTGATAAATTAAAACAGCAAACTTAGAAGAGAGTTCATCGATATAGAGAGGATGAACGCCACTGGTTTCCACCGCTTTACGAAAGAGTGTATTTAATATAATAAAATGATGTCTTTGATTTTGTAGCACCTGTTCACTTCGAGGGGTGATTGGAAAAGTGCCTAATTTCCTATAATACTCATAGGCATGAATCGTATCACCTTTGGAAAGATAAAGAAGCATTTGATTTTCTATGTCATAGCGGTTTTCAATGTTAGAGAGAACCAGCTGTGGTTTTTGTCGTAGCTGGAGCGATACAGGGGAGTATTCCATAAATACTGGCTGGTTTGGAAAATATGCCATCTGATAATTGGTTTTAAAAAGCTCGCATGCTAAGCGAAAGATAAGGGATTCAAAACTTTCATTTTTTTCCATTAAAGGAATGGCAGAATAAATAAAGGTAATATCGTGAAATAGTTCCTCTGGCAAGTGCAAGCGTTCCATGATGCTATGGATTTGATCATCGGAGGGAATGGATTCTAAAAAAGGTCCAATTACAAAATAAGGGGATTCCAGTTCACTGATATAATTCTCTGGGATATAAATATAAAAATAGATCATTTCAAATTCGTCCACATAACGGATGAAAGATTCTGGTTTTACATAGGATGTCAAAAAGGATTGGATCATGTAATAAGGATTTTTTTCGTATAAGGACATACGAAATCCGTTGTCAATATGGGGAAGGTTAGAGTCATCTTTTAAAAGTAGAGTATGGTTTATATTATAGGCAGTAATGGCTTGTTGAAATAACAGTAATTGATTTAAATTCATTGTAATTCCTCCATGAAAAAAATGCAGATAGATATAAAATCATATAATTTTCAATTATACTATAAAAGATCTTAAAATTGTATGATTTTTAATATAAATTATCACTGTTTTTGAAGAAGAAAAAGGGGTATGATAGGAGTAACAGAAAAGAAAGGGTGGATGATACGATGGTAAATTTAAGAGAGAAACCATATTACTTAAACGATGAACAAATTCAATGGGTAGAGGATACCATTGCTTCTATGACATTGGAGGAAAAAATTGGACAGCTTTTTGTGAATATGGTGGCAAATGAAGAGGATCGAAAACCTGAAAATATAAAAAAGATGTTGGATACTTATCATCCAGGAGCTATTCGTTATCACAATGCGTCCAAAGAAGAAATTTGGGCGATGGCAGACTGTTTACAAAAAACAACAAAAATTCCATTATTAATTGCTTCCAATTGTGAAGCTGGAGGAAATGGCGGATGTAAAGAAGGAACACCGATTGCAAATGAGGCAGCTCTTTCTGCGATTGATTCGGAAGAAGCTGTTTATGAAATGGCAAAGATCTCAGCAAGAGAAGCAGCAGCGGTTGGATGTAACTGGAATTTTGCTCCAATTGTTGATTTATCCTATAATTGGAGAAATACAATTATTCAATTGCGAGCATTTAATGACAATCCAGATGATGTCATTCGTTATTCAAAAGCCTTCTTTAAAGGAATGAAAACACAGAACTTTGCAACGTGTATGAAGCATTTTCCAGGGGATGGAACAGAAGAAAACGATCAGCATTTAATTATGGGAATTAATGAATATGATTGTGATACATGGGATGCAACCTTTGGAAAAGTTTATAAAGAATTAATTGATGAAGGCGTTATGACCATTATGGCAGGTCATATTGCACTTCCAGCTTATTCTAAAAAATTAAGACCGGGAATAAAAGATGAAGAGATTCGTCCAGCCACATTAGCACCAGAATTGATTACAGATCTGTTAAAAGGACAGTTAGGATTTAATGGGCTTGTTGTAACGGATGCTTCTCATATGATTGGACTTTTTGGAGCTAGCATTCCAAGAAGCGAACAAGTACCAGGAACCATTGCAGCAGGATGTGATATGTTCTTATTCTTCAATGACAAAGAGGAAGATTTTGCCTATATGATGGAAGGCTATAAAAATGGAACCATTACAGAAGAACGTTTAAACGATGCTTTACATCGAATTTTAGGGGTAAAAGCAGCATTAAATCTTCCTACATTACAAAAAGAAGGAAAATTAGTGGAACCAAAAGAAAACCTCTGTGTTGTTGGATGTGAAGAACATCATAAAGCATCAAAAGAATTTGCCGATCGCTATGTAACATTAGTAAAAGATCGCCTCTCTTATTTGCCAATGACACCTGAAAAATATAAACGCATTAAATTAGTCTATATTGGTTCAGAAGGAAGAGTCATTGCAGGAACAAAGTTTGAATCAAACGATGGAGAAATTATTAAGGATATTGTGGAACAGCTAGAAACAGCAGGCTTTGAAGTGGATGCAGAAGTCATGAAAAGCAAAGGCAAGATGGAAGAGTTTAAGAAAAAATATGACTGCGTCTTATTAGTGTTAAATACACAAGGCTTTGCACAGTTTAATACGATGCGTACAAAATGGGATGAACCAACAAAACAGCCTTGGTATATGTCAGAACTTCCAACCTTTGTTGTATCTTTAAGTTTTACTAATACATTAATTGATGTGCCTATGGCAAGATGCTATATCAACTCTTATATGGATCATCACGAAAGTTTTGAAGCTACTTTAAATAAAATGATGGGCAAGAGCGAATTTAAAGGTAGATATAACGAGAATGTATTTTGTGGAAGATGGGAAACAAGATTTTAGGATCAGAAAGGAAGCATTATGAGAATTGTTGAATCTTTAAATAAAAATTGGAAATTTTCAAAAAGAAGTGAGCTACCAGAACAAGTACCTTGTCATTGTGATAAGCAGGAGGGATGGGAAAAAGTAGAGATTCCTCATAGCTACAACGCTTTTGATGGACAAGATGGTGGCGGAGATTACTATCGTGGAAAAGTTGTGTATGTAAAACGAGTAAACCGCCCAAATGTTCCAGAAGATTACAAAATCTATGTAGAATTTGAAGGGGTCAACTCCATAGCAGAGGTGTTCTTAAATGGAGAAAAAGTATGCGAACATCGTGGGGGATATTCTACATTTCGTGTGGATGCAACAGATGCCTTAAAGAAGGGCAAGATGGAACTTGGAGTTATTGTGGATAACAAAAATTATTCTGACGTCTATCCACAGATGGCTGACTTCACATTCTACGGTGGGATTTACCGCGATGTCAACATCGTTGCAGTTCCACAGACACATTTTTGCTTAGATTATTATGGAAGCAAAGGGGTAGCTTTCGATACGAAAATAATGGGAAAAGATGCGAGAGTGAACTTAAATTCATGGGTTACAAACCCACAAGAAAGTGACATGGTACAGTTTGAAATCTATGATGAAGAAGGAGAAACTGTGGCAGAGGCTTTCACACCGGCAAAAGAGGTGAGCAGTACCGCTACTGTGATTCCAAGTGTTCATTTATGGCAGGGCGTAAAAGATCCATATTTATATACAGTTGTTGCAAGACTAATTCGTCATAATGAAGTGCTTGATGAAGTGGAAGCAAATCTAGGAGTAAGAGAATTTTATGTAGATCCAGAAAAGGGATTTTTCTTAAATGGAGAATCTATGCCACTTCGTGGAGTATCCAGACATCAAGATATGCTCGGAAAAGGAAATGCGTTAACAGAAGAAGATCATTGGGATGACGCCTATATGATCGCAGAACTTGGAGCGAATACAGTAAGACTTGCTCATTATCAACACAATCAAGCCTTTTATGATGCGTGTGATGAGTTAGGGTTTATTGTATGGGCAGAGATTCCATTTATTTCTGTTATGAGCAAAGATCCAAAAGGACATGAAAATTGTCGGGAACAGATGAAAGAGTTAATTTATCAAAATTATAATCATCCATCTATTTGTTTCTGGGGAATTTCTAATGAAATCACAATCGGCGGAGAGCGTGAAGGATTACAAGAAAACTTAGAAGATTTAAACAAATTAGTCAAAGAGTTGGATACAACAAGGCTTACAACAATGGCACAAGTGTCCGCACTTCCAAAAGAATCCAAACAAAATCAGATCACTGATGTGTTAAGTTATAATCATTACTTTGGATGGTATGGCGGTGATTATACAGAAAATGAAAAATGGTTTGATGAGTTCCATGCCATGTATCCAGATAGAGGGTTTGGAATTTCTGAATACGGATGTGAAGGCATTGTAAGCTGGCATACGGATGAACCAAAGTGCAAAGACTATACAGAAGAGTATCAAGCAGAATACCATGAACATATGGCAAAGATTATTGATGAAAGACCATATTTATGGGCAACTCATATTTGGAATATGTTTGACTTTGGTTGTGACGCAAGGGATGAAGGTGGCGTAAAAGGAAGAAATAATAAAGGTCTTGTAACACTGGATCGCAAGATTAAAAAAGACGCTTACTTTATCTATAAAGCATACTGGTCAGAAGAACCATTTGTGCATATTACAGGAAGAAGATATGCAGAACGCCCATATGAAACAATGACGGTAAAAGTGTACTCCAATCAAAAAGAAGTCACATTGTATGTGAACGGAGAAGAAAAAGCAACCGTAAAAGGGGATAAAATCTTCTTATTTGAAAATATTGAATTAACAGAAGAAATCAATGTGATCACAGCAAAAGCGGATGGATGCACAGCGGATACTGTGACCTTTAAGAAAGTAAGTGAACCAAATCCTGCTTATGTAAGACCAGAAGAAGAGGATGATAGTTTAACCGATGGAGCTAGAAACTGGTTTGAAGGTGTGGATGAGAATGGCGAGTTACCAGAATTAACATTTAAGGAAGGCTATTATAGTATCCATGATTTGGTTAGTGAAATTTTAGAAAATGATGACACAGCCAATATCTTAATTAGTGCGATTAATACTTATGGAACCATGCAAACAAAACGCTCCATGCTTGGAATTATGGGAGGAGTTTCCTTTTTAGATATGTCTGCAATGGTTGCTTCTGAACCAGAAAAAGCGGATCGGATGTTAAAGATGGCAAATGTAGAATTGCAGAAAATTAAAAAAGCATAATCTATTATAAAAATAGAAGATAAAAAGGAGCTATTGTGCTAACCAAAAAGGTTAGGAAAACAATAGCTTCTTTTTTATGCTTTTGTATTTTATTCTGGGATTAAAATATCATAATTGATTTTTTTATAAAACCGTTCTTTCACTTCATCAAAATTTTTCGTCTTTCCAAGAATCCACATCAGCTTGACTGAGGCGGATTCCACCGTCATATCATAGGCTTGTAACACGTTATACTGATTGATGGCTTTAAATCCTACTTCGTAAATTTCCGCATCACTGCCTTCTAGCATGACTTGGGTGGCGATGACGATAATTTTGCCTTTTTTTGTAATCCGTTCTAGCTCATTGAAAAAGTTGCGATTGTCGTGGAATGGGATTCCTCCAACGCCATAGCTTTCGATGATAATGGCATCATAATGTTCGCTGATATATTCTAAAATATCGGGTTCTATGCCTGGAATCAGCTTTAATACGAATACTTTTGGGTTTAAGCGGTTGTAGAAAATAGGTGCATGGGGTTCTCGTTCTGTTTCTACATATTGAAGAATGCGAGCCTCATCGATAAAGGCTACCACAGGGTAGTTAATACTTTCAAAAGCACTATAACTTTTGGAACGAATTTTTCTAGCCCTTGTGCCAACAATAGCCTTTCCATCAAACACAATGTAGACACCTTTTACATGGTCTTTTGATGCAAAGCGAAGACTATCCATCAAATTTTTTGTGGCATCAGTAATAGGGGCACTGATAGGACGTTGTGCTCCTGTTAAAATAATTGGTTTTTCCGGATTTTGAATAAGATAAGAAAGGGCAGAGGCGGTATAAGCCATCGTATCCGTTCCATGAGTGATAACAAAGCCATCATAGACTTCATATTCTTTTTGAATGGTTGTTGCAATGGTAATCCAGTGTTCCGGTTGAATGTTCGTGCTATCAATATTTAAGATTTGCCGAACAGAGAGGTCACAAATATGTTTGGCTTCGGGAATATAAGATAAAATTTCTTCAGCGGTTGTATCAGGAGCAAGACCATGTTCTGTCTGCACAGAGGCGATGGTTCCACCTGTTGCAAGAAGTAATATTTTTTTCATAAATAAAATCCTTTCCTAGTTAATATAATAAGTATGCTCCATTTCTTTATGGGATATGAAGAAAAGAAAACTACTGATAGGTTCAACAACATTATAAAGAAAAAGAGGAAAGGAATCAAATGGATTTCTTTCTATGATGTTAATAGAGGTGTAATGAAGATTTATGTTTTGTTTAGAAAGCAATCACGAAAAAAGAATATAAGTCACAATAAAACGCTATATATTGTGGGGATGAAATAATAAAACACAATATATAGAAAAATGCTTGACTTTATTTATAGGTAGAATTATAATTTGAACTAACCAATATCATGTAATAAAAAGGAATATAGTCTTTTATAGATGAAAAAGACCAAGCATATCGCTTGGCTACTTGCTAAAAAGTAAAATACAATTTAGTTATTTTCAATTTAATTTCCAACCAAATTATAACATTGTATTCTTACTTTTGCAAGTTGGAAAAATGTAATAGGAGGATACTATGAATTGGATGAAAAAATTTTTAGAGATACGAGAACTCAAATTGGAATATTAAGAAGTAGGGGGCTTGTTATTAAGAACACGAAGTTTGCTAAAAAAATAATTAGAGAAACAAACTATTATAATTTAATAAATGGATATAAAACCCCTTTTCTTAGAAAAAATACATCTTATGAAACCTATTTAAATGGTACAAGATTCGAGGAATTGTATGCTTTGTATGAATTTGATAGAAAACTTAGAATAGTGACATTGGAAGTTATTCTAAAAATAGAAAAGCAAGTAAAATCTTTAATATCATACACATTTTCAAAGGAATATGGTCACAAAGATTATTTAAGATACGAAAATTTTGATACAAATGGTAGTAAAAAATATAAACAGGTTAGTGAGTTATTAAGTCAATTATATCGAAAAATTTCAGATAATATTGATAAAGATCTTTCGGTTTCCCATTATGTTAATGGAAAAAATTATATTCCTCTTTGGGTATTGGTCAATACAATGTCATTAGGAGAGATTAGTAAATTCTATGTCAATATGTTGCAACATGATAAAAATGAGGTTGCAAAATGTATGAAATGGGGAGTGAGAGAAAACGAATTATCAAATTGTCTTTTTTTCTTTCTTCTATTAGAAATCGTTGTGCACATGATGAATTATTGTACTGCTACAATTCATATGTAAATTTGATCAACAATAAATATTTCAATTATTTTAGAATAGCGGGGGCGAAGAATACATATTTTGCTGTTATGATTGTATTTAAAATGTTATTAAATACAAGAGAATACAATATTTATCAAAAGAAAATAGAAGTATTGTTAGAAGAGCTGACAGGTACATTAACTACAATTTCTGTAAAGAAGATACAACGCATTATGGGATTTCCTAATAATTGGAGATATTTAAAGACGATGAAATAAAAGAACAAGACATGATAGGAAGGTTGAAAAATGCTTTTGCATGACTCGTTGTTTCGGTATAAACGATGAGAAGCACGCTTTGCGAACTTCTCATGTTCGCAGACAGTCGCCATATGTGAGCATAAATGCTCTCGCATGGCTCATTGTCTTTGCGCAAATAATAAGGGAGATAGTTTTATGCTATCTCCCTTAAAAATATGACCATGGACCACGTAGGTTACCAAGGTACTTTCACCTATATTATATGCCTACTAATTTATAATTATTTCGCTCATTATAATTCATATTTTTTTTGTTGTCAAGCATATTATTTGATTTTTATAGCATGGTAAGGGAATTTTTTGATATAAAAAGGAGGAAAAAGAAATGGAATGTGAAGAAAAACAGGCACTAACAAAGGTTATGTTTGATGAAGCAGAACAGCTAACAGAAGAGTTGATTGCATTAAGAAGGCAGTTTCATCAATATCCGGAGGTGGGATGGCTGGAATTTTATACCACAGGAAAGATTATAGAGTATTTAAAAAAGTATGAGATTCCTTTTCGCTATGGAAAAGAAATTGCCAATCCACAGTTTTTTTGGGGAAGAGAAGAAGAACAGATTGCCCTTGCTAAGGAGGAGGCAAAGGAGTTGGGGATCTCTAACGAGATCTTGGAAGAAATGGAAGGAATCACTGGCGTAGAGGCTGTTATTACAGCAAAAAAAGAGGGAAAGGTGACAGTTCTTCGTTTTGATATGGATGGATTACCAGAGGAAGAGGCAAGGAATGAAGATCGCGTTCCTGTAAAAAAACATTTTTGTTCCAAACATGAAGGGTGCATGCACGCCTGTGGACATGATGGACATATGGCAATGGGGCTTATACTTGCACGAATTTTATATGAGAATCGGGACAGACTATCAGGAGAAATTCGCATTGTATTTCAGCCAGCAGAAGAAGGGGTTCGGGGAGGAAAGAGCTTTGCAACAGGAGGGGTTCTTGATCATGCCGATTATTTTTTATCAGGACATTTAGGAATGGATAATAAAAGTGGAGAGCTTGTTCTTGGAACCTATGGATTTTTAGCAACCACCAAGTTGGATGTGACGTTTCTTGGTGTATCTGCTCATGCAGGGGCATCTCCTGAAACAGGAAAAAATGCACTGCTTTGTGCTTGCCATGCAGTGATGGCATTACAAACACTTTGCCAAGATAGTCGAGGAGTAAGCCGGATTAATGTGGGGGTTATGAAGGCGGGAAGTGGAAGAAATGTGATTGCGGATCGAGCTTTCCTTCAATTAGAAACAAGAGGGGAAACCACAGAGATTGAACAGGATTTATATGAAAAGGCGATTGCTTGTATCAAAGGTTCTGCTATGATGTATGGATGTGAATGCCAGTTTGCAATCAAAGGAGGAGCTTCTGAGGCAAAAAGCGATGAAGGTGTAATAAAAAGAGCAAAACAGGCTTTGATACAGTCTTATTTATGGACGGAGGGACAAGAGGAGAAAGAGATGGATATTCATACGCTGTATGAGAAGAAAAAGTTTAAAGGTTCTGAGGATGTTACCTATTTTATGAAGGAGGTACAAAAAGAAGGGGGACAAGCATTATATTTGGGAATCGGAGCTAATATAACAGCACCTCATCATAACACCCAGTTTGATTTTGATGAAAAGGCTTTATTAACGGGAGTAAAAGTCTACTTAGCCATTTTAATAGAGTTAATGATGCAGGAACATTGATAAGAAAATTAATTGGAAAAGAGATATAGGGATATAATAAAAAGGAATAAGATCAAAATGCAAATTTTCTATGGATTAATCAATAAAAAAATGCTCAAAATACCTATTTTTTATTGTAAAGAAATAGTAAAAGAGGATGGTTTTTGATGAATTAATCTAAAAAATTTTTATTATAATCGTCATAATATGGATAAAATCGCAAGGAGTAAAAACATAAACTTTGGTAATTATGTAATAAATGACATAAAATAAATTGTCAAAAGTCACAAAAAAAGAAGAAATGACGATAAAAAGGTCATATGACCTTTTACAGTTTACAAGAACTACTATATAATAGAGAAAAGGAGGAGTTATCGAATGAGTTGTATCAAAGAAGCACTTTCCGTCGTAACGTATGAAGAGCAAAAGCGTTTGGAAAGATTTTTTCTCAATTGTCCAAGTGAAGTCATGGACAGTATGAAATTAATACAAATTCCAGCAGGTAGAACTGTTTCAAGGGCTGGAGAAGCGATAAGCTCCGTCTATATTCTTTTAAAAGGAAGTCTTCAAGGAATTGATGAACAATTTGATGGGCGAGTTTATACATTCTTAAGTTTTAAACCCGTTACCATTGTGGATGATTTTGAAGTATTAGCTGGAATTGTAGAATATCGTGTTACCATTAATACAACAAGGGATAGTATCTTATTGATGATACCTGCTCATTTTTATTTAAAATGGTTAAAACACGATGTGAACGCTCTTTTCATGAGAATACAAGAATTTGCACAAGATATGACAGAACAGTCCTGTCGAGATCGGCAGTATTTATTCTTGCATGGTGTGGATCGGCTTGCTCTTTATCTGGTCAACATCTATGAGAGCCATGTAGGAGCTCATGGACTCCGTTTAAAAAAAACGCGAAATGAGCTTTCCAACGAACTTGGCTATTCGTTAAAAACACTCAATCGCAGTGTGAAAAAATTGCAAGAAGAAGACTTCATTCAAATTGATTCTGGGAAAATTTTTATTGATGAATTCCATTATGAACGATTAAAACAGTTCGTAAAACAAAGAACAGGCACTAATCATACCGACAATCATGATCGGGTTTTTTATTAAAGGAGGAACTAATTCATGGGAACACCACATAATGCAGCAGAGAAAGGCGATATTGCAAAAACAGTTTTAATGCCAGGCGATCCATTGAGAGCAAAATTTATCGCAGAGAATTATTTTGAGGATGCCGTTTGCTTTAATACAGTAAGAAATATGTTTGGTTACACAGGTACTTACAAAGGAAAACGTATTTCTGTTATGGGAAGTGGAATGGGAATGCCATCTATGGGGCTTTATTCTTATGAACTGTTCCATTATTATGATGTGGATAATATTATGAGAATTGGAACGGCTGGTTCTATTTCTGATAAAGCAAATGTTCGCGATATTATTATGGGAATTGGAGCTTGTACAGACTCTAATTATGGGGCACAGTTTGAACTTCCAGGCACATATGCTCCAACAGCGGATTATACATTGCTTTCTACTGCTGTTTCAGAGGCGGAAAAACTTGGTATCACACCAGTTGTTGGTAATGTGGTATCTTCTGATGTTTTTTATAACGACAAAGAAAATGTCAATGACGCATGGGTAAAAATGGGTGCATTAGCAGTTGAAATGGAATCTGCTGCGTTATATATGAATGCAGCAAGAGCAGGAAAACGTGCTCTTTCTATTATGACTGTATCCGATCATATCTTAAAAAATATTGTATTATCAGCAGAAGAGCGTCAAACAGGATTCCGTCAGATGATGGAAGTGGCACTTAACACAGCAGTGGCAATTACAGAATAGATGACCACATATAAGGAGGAAACAATATTATGAGAAAAACAGTAGCAATCTTTTTAGTTGGGGCAATGATGGCTATGACATTTGCAGGTTGTGGAAACTCTAGTTCTAACGGGACAAGTAGTGGAAGTGGTGACACAACAGCAGTGACAGAGGCAAAAAATGAAGAGGGTGGAGAACAGACCAATGTAGGTGCTGTATCAAAAATTTGTACCATTACGGATACAGGCGGAATCAACGACCAATCCTTTAACCAATCTGTTTGGGAAGGGCTTCAACAGGTGAGCAAAGATACTGGTGTTGAAGTGAGTTATTTGGAGTCAAAACAGACTTCTGAATTTATCACCAACATGGATAAAATGATTGACGCTGGCAATCAGCTCATTTGGGGAAATGGATATACGGTTGCAGATGCTACGTTAGAAGCAGCACAATTGAACTTAGATGTGACATTTGGGGTTATTGATTTTGCATTTAGTGAAGCTCCAGAAAATGTATTTGGCGTTACTTTTAGGGCTCAGGAATCTTCCTTCTTAGCTGGTTATGTGGCAGGTCGTACGACAACAACGGATCATGTTGGATTTGTTGGTGGACAAAAGAGTGATACGATTGATGCGTTTGAATGGGGATACAAAGCTGGTGTTGCCTATGCAGGAAAAGAATTGGGAAAAGAAATTCAAGTAGATTCTCAATATGCAGAAACGTTTGCGGATTCCGCAAAGGGAAAAGCCATTGCCAATAAAATGTACAACTCTGGTGCGGATGTTATTTTCCATGCCGCAGGTGGAACAGGGCTTGGTGTGATTGAGGCAGCAAAAGAAGCAAACAAATGGGTCATTGGTGTTGATAGAGATCAAGCATATTTAGCTCCTGATAACGTATTAACATCTGCGATGAAAAACGTAAATGTAGCAGTTATCGACCTCTCTACAAAAATGTTCAATGGAGAGCAAATCGGAGGACAAAACTATGAATATGGTCTTGCTGATGGCAGTGTAGGTCTTGCAGAAGGTCATGATAACATCGATGATAAAGTATATGAAGATACAATGAAATTACAAGAAGAATTAAAAGCTGGCAATATTACTGCTCCAGCCAATGAAGAAGAATATAATTCTTATGTAAGCAGTCTATAATTTATAAAAGATTATGGTAGAAAGGAAGAGACGGATATTTCAAAGGGTAAAAACTGAGAATGAAGCCGTCTTTTTTCTTTGTTACAAATGTAACGAATGAATAAGAAAGCAGATAGATAAAAGGAGAATATGGAATGGAGATTTGCAAAGACTATGCAGTGCAAATGCGTGGTATCACAAAACAGTTCGGAACATTTACCGCCCTTAATCATGTGGATATTGATATAAAAAAAGGAACCATTCATGCAGTGTTAGGTGAAAACGGTGCTGGGAAAAGTACTTTAATGAATGTTCTCTATGGGCTATACCAAGCAGAAGAGGGGGAAGTCTATCTCTATGGAGAGAAGGTTAATATAAAGAACCCCAATGTGGCTATTAGTCATGGAATCGGTATGGTACATCAGCATTTTATGCTCGTTGATAATTTTACAGTATTGCAAAATATTATCCTCGGTAAAGAGGTGACCAATCCATTTGGAGTGATTCGGGAAAAGGAAGCTAGAAAGAAGATTGAAGAAATTGTACAAAAATATGGTTTGGAAGTTGACCCAGATGCCTATGTACAAGATATTTCTGTGGGGATGCAACAGAGAATTGAAATTTTAAAAGCCCTCTATCGTGGGGCAGAAATTTTAATTCTGGATGAGCCAACGGCAGTTTTAACACCACAGGAGATTCAAGACTTAATTAAAATCATGCACAATTTAACAGAGAGTGGCAAGACGATTATTATTATCACTCATAAGTTGAAGGAAATTAAAGCCTCTGCAAAAAGCTGTACCATCATTAGAAAGGGAGAATATGTGGATACAGTGGATGTTTCTGAGGTGTCAGAAGAAGATTTGGCGACGAAAATGGTTGGTCATGCGGTAAAATTAGTCGTGGATAAAGAAGAAGCAAAGCCAAAAGATATTATCTTTGAAATTGATAATTTGACAGTAAAAGACGAACGAGGATTGCCTGCTGTTAAGAATCTTTCTCTGAAAGTGAGAAAAGGCGAAATCTTTGGAATTGCTGGTATTGATGGCAACGGACAAAAGGAACTGGTGGAGGCTATCACCTGTTTGACAAAATCGGAAACGGGAACGATTAAAATTAATGGAGAAGAAATTCAAAATACAAGCCCAGCCAATGTCATTAAACATAAAGTTGCTACCATTCATGAGGATAGACAAAAGAGAGGACTTGTTCTTGATTTTACCGTAAAAGAAAATATGATTATTGAAAAGAACAATGAGGCACCATTTGCTAAAAAAGGAATTTTGAATTGGAAGTCCATCAAAGCGTATACGGAACAAATGATCAAAGATTATGATATTCGTCCAGAGGACTGTGCAGAAAAACAGGCAAGAGGTTTATCAGGAGGAAATCAACAAAAGATCATTATTGCAAGAGAGATCTCAGGTGATCCGGATCTTTTAATTGCTGTCCAGCCTACAAGAGGTCTTGATGTAGGGGCGATTGAATATGTCCATAAGGCTCTTGTAAGAGAACGGGATTCTGGAAAAGCAGTATTGCTCATTTCTTTGGAACTTGATGAAGTTATGAATGTTGCTGATACCATTGGTGTTATTTATGATGGCTCAATCACAAAAACATTTAAACAAGGCGAAGTGAATGAAAATACAATTGGCTACTTGATGGCGGGAGGTACTGATGATAGAGAAAATCACTAATTTACTAAAAAAACAGATTGTTGCCATTTTGCTTGCGATCCTTTGTGGATTTATCGTAGCTGCGATTATTTTATCCGTAGCTGGCTACAATCCAATGGAGGCATTTTCTGCACTATTTCGCGGAATCTACTCCAAACCAAAATACATTGCCAATACGATTATTAAGTCAACACCGATTATATTAACAGGATTAAGTGTTGCTTTTGCTTTTAAGACAGGTTTATTTAACATGGGAGCAGAAGGTCAATATATCATGGGAACCATTGCCAGCGTTACCGTTGGTGTCCTTTTTGATTTTCCACCAGTGATCCAAATTCCACTGATCCTGTTAGCTGGTATGGTGGCAGGAGCTCTTTATGGAGCCATTGTTGGTCTATTAAAGGCGTACTTTGGGATTCATGAAGTTATTACAAGTATTATGTTAAACTGGATTGCTCTTTATTTTAACAACTTCGTTGTGAATTTAAAGGCACTTCATAAAGATAATACAACAGGAACGTATCCAATTAATGATTCTGGCTTCATTGTCTTTTTTGATCAGATGAAACGAACAAAAGAGGGACAGGCTTCCTTAAAAGAAAGTCCATTTTGGGGAGAAATTATTTTAAGAACGGATTTTAATGCAGGAATTATTTTTGCCATTATTGCGGTGATCCTCGTTATGCTTCTTTTAAAATATACGAGTAAAGGATATCAATTAAAAGCTGTTGGACTCAATATGGATGCGGCAGAGTTTGCAGGCATTCCTGTCAAAAAAAATATTCTACAATCCATGTTAATCGCTGGTGCTATTTCTGGACTTGCAGGAGCTTTAGTCATTACAGGAATGTCCCCACACAAACTTTCCATTCTTCCAGCCTTTGAAAACTATGGTTGGAATGGGGTATCCGTTGCGTTAATTGCAGGTAACTCACCACTTGGATGTCTGTTTGCAGGACTGTTATTTGGTGGTTTCTTATATGGGGGACAGACGGTACAATCCGAAGTTGGAGCACCATCAGAAATCATCAATATTATGTTGGGAACCATTGTATTCTTCGTTGCACTTTCTAAAGTAGTAGTGATCCTATCTGAAAAATTAGAAAAGAGAGGGAAAAAGCATGGCAAATAATATTCTTTTATTAATTGGAATTTCCTTAATGTATTCCACACCTCTTGTTTTTGGAGCGTTAGGCGGAATGCTTTCTGAAAAATCTGGTGTTGTCAACATTGGAATTGAAGGCATGATGACAATTGGAGCTTTAACAGGGGCGTGTGTTGGATACTATACAGCAAATCCATGGATTGGATTTCTTTGTGCAGGGCTTGCAGGAGGGGCGATTGCGTTGCTTCATGCCATTGCCTCCATTACATTTCAAGCCAATCAAACAGTTTCTGGTATTGCCATTAACTTAATTGGAGCGGGACTGGCTACTTTCTTATGCCGTCTTTTCTTTGATGGGGCTACCATGTCCCAACCAGTGCCAAATAAACTTCCAAAAATCTTTGGAGCTGGAAATGAAGGGATTAAGCAGTACTTAAATTTGGATATTACAACGGTGATTGCCTTTGTTCTTGTCCTGTTTTTATATGTATTTTTCTATAAGACGAAATGGGGACTTCGCATTCGTGCAGTGGGAGAGCATCCAGCGGCAGCGGATACGTTAGGTATCAATGTGTACTTAATTCGTTATGCCTGTGTAGTTTGTGGTGGTGTATTGGCAGGGTTTGGTGGAGCATCCGTAACACTGGCTATCATTGCTCAGTTCACACCAACAGCCATTAGTGGGCAAGGATTTATTGCCCTTGCAGCGGTTATTTTTGGAAAATGGACACCACATGGAGTATATGGATCTTGTTTATTATTCGGTCTTGCACAGGCCATCGCCATTATGCTCGGTGGTTCTGATCTGATTCCAGCGGAAATCATTTCTATGATTCCATATGTATTAACATTGATTATTTTAATGCTTTTTGTAGGGAAATCCGTTGCTCCAAAGGCAAACGGTGTTGCGTATGAAAAAGGCAAACGATAAAAGGAGGAAATATTTTGAGCGATACAGTTATTTTAAAAGGTACGATTATTCACACTCCAACAAAAGATCAGTTTGAATATTATGAAAATAGCTATCTCGTTGCAGTGGATAATGTGATTAAAGGAATTTATAAAGAACTTCCAAAAGAGTATGAAAAGGAAGAAGTAAAGGATTATGGGGATAAGCTCATTATGCCAGGAATGTGCGATATGCACGTTCATGCACCTCAGTATGTTTATCGAGGATTAGGGTTGGATTTACAGTTGATGCAGTGGTTAGAAACTTACGCATTTCCAACCGAGTCCAGATTTTCTGATATGGAATATGCAAAAAATTATTATGAGGCATTTGCCGACGCCCTTGCAAAAAATGGTACCACAAGAGCGGTGATTTTTTCCACTATCCATGTGCCATCCACAGGGCTTTTAATGGAGATTTTGGAAAAGAAGAGAATTGGTGGCTATGTTGGAAAGGTCAATATGGATACCCTTTGTCCAGACAGTTTAAGAGAGGATAGTGAGCAATCTTTAAAGGATACAAGAGAATGGCTTATAGAATGGAAGGATAAACTTTCTCTTGTAAAACCAGCTATCACCCCTCGTTTTATTCCAACTTGTAGCACAACTGTATTAAAAGGTCTTGGAGAGCTTGTAAAAGAATTTGATGTGCCGGTGCATTCTCATATTTCCGAGGACATTGGGGAAATGGAGATTGTAAGAGAGCGGTATCCACAAATCGATCACGATGGTGCTGTCTATGATCAGTTCGGTCTTCTTACCAATCATACGGTAATGGCACATTTTATTTATCCAACGGATGAGGAGCTTACTTTAATCAAAGAACGGGGTGTTACCATCGCCCATTGTCCACAGTCCAATGGAAATGTGGCAGCGGGAATCCCACCGATTCGAAAAATGCTCAACATGGGCATTAAAACGGGACTTGGTTCTGATATTGCAGGCGGATACAGTCCTTGTATTTTTAGAGCGATGTCAGAAGCGGTCTATTTATCCAAGTTAAAATGGTTGGATACAGGAAAAGAAGACATGTTCTTATCCATTCCAGAGGCATTTTACTTGGGAACAAAAGGAGGCGGACAGTTTTTTGGCAAGGTTGGAAGTTTTGAAACAGGATATGAGTTAGATGCCCTTGTCATTGATGATAGCTCTCTTGGAACGATACTGGATGAATTATCTGTAATAGAACGTATGGAGCGAGTGATCCATTTAGCAGATGATCGAAACATTGTAGCTCGTTATGTGGCAGGCGTTGAAGCATAACAATTAGAACAGACAGTTTGTTTGATGACGGAAAAAACGAGGTAACAAGAAATGAATAAAAAAAGAATATTAAAAGGCGATATTCTCTTTAGTAAAAATAAAGAAGAGTTGGTACAGATAAAAGATGGATATTTGCTCGTAGACGGTGAGTCCATAGTTACCGTATGCAAAACAAAAGAGGAAATGCCAAAAGATTTTGAAGACATCTTAGTGGAAGATTATAGTGAGCAATTAATCATACCAGGTTTAATCGATCTCCATGTCCATGCACCACAATATACCTTTCGTGCGTTAGGAATGGATATGGAATTGCTCCCATGGCTGAATCGCTATGCGTTTCCAGAGGAAAAAAACTATAAAGACACAGAATATGCGAAAAAAAGTTATCAAGTATTTGTAGAAGATCTAAAGAACAGTGCTACAACAAGAGCAGGTATCTTTGGAACGATTCATAGAGAAAGCACAGAGATTCTTATGGATCTGATAGAAAAATCTGGACTTTATGCCTATGTAGGAAAGGTGAATATGGATCGCAATTCCCCAGATTATTTGATAGAAGAAACAAAAGAATCCATTGAGGAAACGAAACGGTGGATTCAAGAATCCAAAGAAAAATACAAACGGGTATTACCAATGTTGACGCCTCGATTTGTGCCAAGTTGTACAGCAGAACTTATGAAGGAGCTTGGACAGATAAGCAAAGAACAAAAACTTCCAGTGCAATCTCATTTATCCGAAAATAAAGGAGAGATCGCTTGGGTAAAAGAACTTCATCCAGAAACTTCTTGTTATGCGGAGGCTTATGATGAATTTGGGCTGTTTGGAAATGAGCAAAATACTATTATGGCACACTGTGTTTACTCTGCCCTATCAGAACGGGAAATGGAACTTTTAAAACAGCAAAAGGTTTGGATTGCTCATTGCCCAGAATCCAATATGAACTTAACAAGTGGACTTGCTCCTGTAAAGAAATTTTTAAAAGAAGGAATCTGTGTCGGACTTGGCTCTGATGTGGCTGGTGGAACAAAATTATCCATCTTTTCTGCTATGGCAGATGCCATTCGTGTATCCAAACTGTATAAACTCTATGTGGATGAAGAGGAGGACATTCTAACAATTCCAGAAGTCTTTTATATGGCAACCCTTTTAGGAGGAAGTTTCTTTGGAAAGGTCGGAACATTTGAAAATGGATATGATTTTGATGCGGTTATTTTAGACGATAGCAAGATCAATCAAAAAGGACTTACTCTGTTTGAACGCTTGGAACGTGTGATTTATTACGGAGAGCAAGGCATGGTTGTTAAGAAATTCGTAAAAGGTGTGGAAATTTAGAATCTCATAGGAAGTAATAATGGGAATTGATATTTATATTGCAAGTTCAATGGAAGAACCTTATAAGAGGATGGGTTTACCTCATGTTAGAATGGAAGATGCGATGCAAGAATTTATTTGGAAGCATCAACAACTGTGGAAAGAAAATATTCAAATCTATCTTGAATTAGAACCATACGGTGATATAATGCTATTACGAGAACAGATAAAAGCTCTAAAACGATTTGCAGAAGATTTATTAAATGTGGATAAAATAACTTCATTGGAATGCTCATTTCATTCCCAATATAGTATTGACAAAAAGGAATATTTGACCTTTGCAAAGGAATTGTATGCTTTGTGTCAAGAAGCATTACAAACGAAACAAAAGCTAGTAAGTCTTGGAGATTAAAGAAGTCTGGATATAAAATAGAAAGGAAAGGAGTATGCTAAACCTAAAAATATTATAAATTAGCATAGTATTAGGAATAATGTCCTGTTACCATGAATGAAACGAGATTTATAGATATTGATAGATGTTTGGCAACAAGATAGCATGGAAAAATATAGAAGAATATTTACCGTTGTCATTGATTCTATGGGCGTAGGACAGATGGCGGATTCTGAACAATACGGAGATAAGAATGTGGATACCCTCGGTCATATTTCAGAAAAAATGGAGGAATTTCATATTCCAAATTTACAAAAGCTAGGAATTGCCAACCTGCATCCGTTAAAACAAGTAAAGCCAGTGGAGCGACCTCTTGCTTATTATACAAAATTAAATGAGGCGAGCAAGGGGAAGGATACCATGACAGGGCACTGGGAAATCATGGGTCTGAAAGTGGAAACACCATTTCAGACATTTACCGATACGGGATTTCCAAAAGAGCTGATTGAAGAATTGGAAAAGAGAACAGGGCATAAAGTTATTGGAAATAAAAGTGCTAGTGGCACAGAGATTTTAGATGAGCTTGCAGAAGAAGAGATTAAAACAGGCAATATGATTGTGTATACTTCTGCTGACTCCGTTCTTCAAATCTGTGGCAATGAAGAAACCTTTGGTCTTGAAGAACTCTATCGTTGTTGTGAAATCGCACGTGAACTCACATTAAAGGATGAATGGAAAGTAGGACGTGTTATTGCAAGACCTTATGTTGGAAAGAAACGTGGGGAATTTAAGCGGACAAGCAATCGCCATGATTACGCATTAAAGCCATATGGAAAAACAGTTTTAAATTTCTTAAAAGAAGAAGGGTATGACGTGATCTCCGTTGGAAAGATCAAAGATATTTTTGATGGAGAAGGTATCACAGATGCGTATCGTTCTACAAGTTCTGTTCATGGAATGGAGCAGACAATTGAATTGACCAAAAAGGAATTTCATGGACTTTGCTTTGTCAATCTTGTGGACTTTGATGCTCTTTGGGGACATAGAAGAGATCCGATTGGTTATGGAAAAGAGATCGAGAAATTCGATGAAAAGTTGGGCATTTTATTAGAGCAGTTAAGAGAGGATGATCTGTTAATTATCACAGCGGATCATGGAAATGATCCAACGTATACAGGAACGGATCACACAAGAGAAAAAGTGCCATTTATTGCTTATTCAAAATCTATGACTTCTTTTGGAGAATTAAAAGAAGGAACAAGTTTTGCGGATATTGGGGCAACCATTGCAGATAACTTTGGTGTCACCATGCCAGCAATTGGAACTTCCAGATTAGAAGAAATAAAATAAACATCACAAAATACCTTTGAGTGGGAAGAGAGCCGTTCAAAGGTATTTTTTATCAAACCTCTTTGTTGACATAGAATTTGTTCCAGTATAGAATGAGTATATTATTTTATTATATGGATACGTGGGGAAAAAGATTTCAAGGAGGATAGAAATGGAATTTAAAGAATTATTTCCTATATGGAATCAATTGACAAAAGAAGAACAAGAAAAATTAGAACAAGGGGTCGTAAGAAGAGAGTGTAAAAAAGGAACAATTCTACATAATGGAGAGAGCGACTGCATTGGGCTACTTTTAATTGAACAGGGGTGTTTAAGATCCTTTATCATTTCAGATGAAGGCAAAGAGATCACATTATACCGTCTGCTGGAACGGGATATTTGTCTATTTTCCGCCTCCTGTATGATGCCCAATATTGACTTTGATATTACCGTTGAAGCCCAGACGGATGTGGTTGTATGGGTGATTCCTGTTCGATTATATAAGAGCTTGATGGAAAAATCTCTTCCAATGGTGAATTATACGAATCAGATTATGGCAGCCAATTTTTCTGATGTTATGTGGTTGCTCGATCAGATTTTATATAAGAGTTTTGATGCAAGACTTGCGGCATTTTTAATTGAAACAAGTGAAATGGAAAATACAACAGATATTCAGATTACCCATGATCAGATTGCAAGAAATCTTGGAACTGCTAGAGAAGTGGTGACAAGGATGTTAAAATATTTTCAAAGGGAAGGTGCGGTGGAACTTTCAAGAGGTATGGTTCATATCACCGATCTCGATCAATTATTTGCATGGGCGAAGGGAAGTCTTCGATAGAAACAAAAAAACTCTGCTTTGTAGGAAGTTAGCAGAGTTTTTTTGTGAGAAACACGTTTCATGAGTTTCTCATTATCTCGAAGAAATGAAAAAGGTGCGTTTCTTCGATAATACAGAGTCATATATAGGGAGTAAGCGATAAGGTATCACTTATAAGGTTGAAAGTTTCTAATTCGCCCATCCTCTCTGATGGGCGAGCATTAAAAACATGGGTTATTTTATCACATTTTATTTTCATTCATAGCAAAAGTGCTATCTATAATAAAGCAAGAATTTCTTCTTCAGATTTTACTCCAACAGAAACATTTGCTATTTGACCATTTTTGAAAACAATGAGAGTTGGAATTGTCATAACGTTGAATTTGCTTGCTAACTCTGGCTGTTCATCCACGTTAACTTTACCAACAACCATTTTATCAGAATATTTTTCTGCAATTTGTTCGATTACTGGTCCAAGCATACGGCAAGGTCCACACCATGGAGCCCAAAAGTCAACTAAAACTGGTTTTTCTGCTTCTAAAACATCTTTTTGAAAAGATTCTGTTGTGATTGTTAATTCTTTCATTGTAAATTCCTCCTTTGGAATGATATGTCTAATTCATAGTATGTCTATTTTTCAAACGTTTCATGTGAAAAATATTATTTCGGTGTTTGTTATGGTTGCATTATAGCATAACAAAAAAACCTTGAATGTGACAAAGTCACTAAAGTTGTGATAAGATATATTCTGTTGCATATACAACATAAATGTGATTTGTATTGTTATTTTTTCATGATACAAACAGAAGAGTTTTATGATAAAATAAAAAAATGGGAAAAGAATGAAAGCAAAGCAGGAGGAAGTTTAAATGGTTAGAAGAATTATAACAATTGATCAAGAAAAATGTAATGGCTGTGGGTTATGTGCCACCGCCTGTCATGAAGGTGCCATTATCATAAAAGATCAAAAAGCGGTGTTATTAAGAGAAGATTATTGTGATGGGTTAGGAGATTGCTTACCTGCCTGTCCAATGGATGCGATTTCTTTTGAAGAGCGAGAGGCAGCTCCTTATGATGAAGAGGCAGTAAAAGAACATCTAAAGAAACGGAAGATGGAGAAAAATGAAAGCACTCCTATTGGTGGATGTCCAGGAAGCCAAGCGTCTGTGATTGAGCACACAAAACAAGTGAGAGAAGAAAAAGAGAGCCATGAAGATAGTTGCCCGATGCAAAGTGAACTGATGCAGTGGCCGGTTCAAATTAAGCTAGCACCTGTAAAAGCACCTTATTATGCAGATGCAAAACTATTAATTGCTGCTGATTGTACCGCCTATGCGTATGGAAATTTCCACAAAGAATTTATGCGGGATCATGTGACACTGATTGGATGTCCAAAGTTGGATTCCGTTGATTATTCCGAAAAATTGACAGAAATCATCCGTCAAAATAATATAAAAAGTGTCCATGTTGTACGGATGACAGTTCCTTGCTGTGGAGGGATTGAAAATGCCGTTAAGAAGGCACTTATGGATAGTAAAAAGATGATTCCATGGCAGATTACAGTGATTTCACCAAAAGGCGAAATTGTGGATCGCTCTTAAATATAGAAAAATACAATGGATTGTTTTTAGGAAAATGACAAAAATTCCTTAAAAGCAGTCCATTTTTTTCCTTTTTGCTTGTTTGGAATGGTGATCTGTATGGATTTGTGATAGAATGAAATATTAATAATAGTAAGGAGATTTATAATGAAACTTTTATTAACTGCTATTAATGCAAAATATATTCATTCCAATCTTGCCGTTTATAGCTTAAAGGCTTATGCCAATCGGGAAGATGTGGATATTCAAATATTAGAATACACAATCAATCATTATGAGGAAGATATTTTACAAGAACTCTATAAACAAGGAGGGGATCTTCTTTGCTTTTCTTGTTATATATGGAATATTGATATGGTACTTTCCTTAGCAAAAGAATTTCATAAACTACGCCCCGATGTTCCGATTTGGCTTGGAGGGCCAGAAGTTTCTTATGATGCCTATGAAGTGCTAAAGAATCACGAAGAGGTATCGTTAGTTATGATGGGAGAAGGGGAAGAAACATTTAAACAATTGCTTTCCATGAAGCAAGAGGGAACGGTCTCACTTGCTGATATAAAAGGAATTGCCTATCGCACAAAAGATGGACAAATTCATGTGAATCCAGAACGTGAAGTGCTGGATATGGATACGTTACCATTTGTGTACCAAAACGAGGATATGAAAGAGTTTGAAAATAAAATCATATACTATGAAACCAGTCGTGGCTGTCCGTTTTCTTGCAGTTATTGTCTATCTTCTGTGGATCGAAACGTGCGTTTTCGAAAAAAAGAGCTTGTGGAACAAGAGCTACAATTCTTCCTTGATCACAACATCAAACAAGTAAAATTTGTGGATCGCACCTTTAACTGCTATCGAGAACATGCAAGAAACATTTGGGAATACATTACAGAGCACGACAATGGAATTACCAATTTTCATTTTGAAGTATCTGCGGATATTTTAACGGATGAGGATTTGGAATTATTTAAACGGATGCGACCAGGGTTAATTCAATTAGAAATTGGGGTGCAATCCACCTATGAGCCAACGATTCAAGAAATTGATCGCACTATGGATTTAGAACGGTTAAAATCCATTGTCAGTCGCATTAATTCCTATGAAAATATTCATCAGCATTTGGATTTAATTGTAGGGCTTCCTTATGAAGATTATTCAAGATTTATCCAGTCCTTTAATGATGTCCATGCAATGAATCCAAACCAGTTACAGCTTGGTTTTTTAAAGGTGTTAAAAGGCTCTAAAATGCACCGCATGAGAAAGGAATATGGCATTGCGTATTGGGACAAAGCACCTTACGAAGTGCTTTATACAAACTGGATTGGTTATGATGAAGTATTAAAGTTAAAAGGTGTGGAAGAGATGGTGGAAGTCTATTATAACAGTAATCAGTATATCCATACGATTTCTTATTTGCTCCACTTCTTTGAAAGTCCATATCACCTGTATGAAGGTCTTGCTCAATACTATGAAAAGAAAGGACTTCATTTATTAAAGCATAATCGTTTAGCACGATATGAAATTTTAATGGATTTTATAAAAGAATCCGCTCTTTCTCATAAAGACTTTGAGATAGAGATTTTGGAGGATATTATGTTATATGACTTATATCTTCGTGAAAATGTAAAAAAACGTCCTTCATGGGCAAAGGATCAAGTGAGTTTGAAAAAACTATATCAGCCATACTATAAAGAGCATAAAACTGCCCATATTGAAGCCTTTGGATTTGATGTGAAAAAGACTGCAAAGGTTGGAAAGAAAGCAGGAAATCCTTGCCATATGGCATTTCATTATGAGGAGCGAAATCCGCTCACCTATGAGGCAGTAACAAAAGTGTTGGAATTTTAAGAAGAAAAAGAAAATCGTAGTGTCGACGAATAAGAAAAGGAGGGCTTTATGGCACAAAAGAAAACAGTAAAAAAAGCGACAAAAGAACAAGTCGGAACAATCATTGACATATTAAATGATACCTTTGGAAAAGAATATATTTGTTATTTGAATCATGAAACACCATGGCAGTTATTATTTGCCACAATTTTAAGTGCACAATGCACCGATGAGAGAGTGAATCAAGTGACAAAAGATCTGTTTGTGAAATATCCCACATTGGAGGCTTTTGCCAATGCGGATTTGGCAGAGATGGAACAGGATATTTATTCCACTGGATTTTATAAAAATAAAGCCAAAAATATTATCAATTGTGCAAAGATTTTATTGTTAGAATATGGCGGAGAAGTGCCAAGAGAAATAGAAAAATTAACAGCTCTACCTGGCGTTGGCAGAAAGACTGCCAATGTGATTCGTGGAAATATCTATCATGAGCCAAGTATTGTGGTGGATACCCATGTAAAAAGAATTTCTAAAAAATTTGGTTTCACAAAGCAAGACGATCCGGATAAAATTGAACAGGATCTCATGAAGATTTTGCCAAAAGAACAATGGATTCTTTACAATATTCAAATTATCACATTAGGAAGAACAGTATGCACTGCTAGGAGTCCAAAATGTGAACGCTGCACCCTTCGGTCTGTTTGTCCGTCCAGTGAGGTGTAGCCTATGTTAAGAACGTATATTTGTTTTGATTTGGAAACCACAGGGCTTAATGTAGAAGAAGATGAGATCATTGAAGTTGGAGCAGTCAAGGTCGTAGAAGGAAGGTTGACAGAGCAATTTACTTGCTTTGTCAATATACATAAGCCACTCTCTCCATTTATTACGGAGTTAACAGGCATTTCTGATGGGATGCTCACAAAAGAAGGATATGAAAAACAGCCTGTAATCGAGGAGTTTGTCAAGTTTTGTGATGGATATGAATTGCTTGGACATAATCTGATGTTTGACTATAAATTTATGAAAACAGGAGCTTCTTTTTATGGATTGCCTTTTGAAAAAAAAGGAATTGATACGTTGGATTTGGCTAGAAAATTTCTTCCGGATCTTCCAAATAAAAAACTGGGAACGCTTTGTGAGCATTATGGCTATACCAATACCAATGCTCATCGTGCTGTCTATGATGCCAGGGCAACTGCGTATTGTTACGAACAGATGGTAAAACAATTTGGTGCTGACAATCCAAAGAAGTTTGAGCCAAGTCCTTTGTTATATCGACCAAAAAAATGGGAGCCTGCCACAGCTAAACAAAAGAGATACTTGAATGATCTGTTAAAATATCATAAAATAGAGAACAAAACACCAATGGAGAATTTATCAAAGAGTGAGGCGTCAAAACTCATTGACTCCATTATTTTAAAACATGGAATTATGAAACGATTTTAATCCATATAAAGTATGAAGTAGTAGTAAAGGAGATGTTTACAGTGAATAAACATAGAAGATTAATTTCCACAGTTATTGTAATTCTTATTATTGTAGCAATGGTGGTACCGACAATCGCTTCTATTTTTATGTAAAATTGATAGAAAAAAGCGTCTTGGTAAGCAGAAAAAGGGGTAGAAACATGAAGAAAAAATGGATGGCATCGATTTTGTTAGCAGGAGCAATCTTTCTTGGTGTAAATGGAGTACAAACAGAAAAAACTTATGCTAAGACAAAAGACGATCACATCTATCAAGGAATTTCCATTGATGGGATCGATATAAGTGGAGATACGAAGGACGAAGCACAAAAAAAGGTGGATGCCTATATAAAACAGTTAAAGGAAAAACAAGTTACCTTTAAGACAGAGCTTGGAACGGTTTCTAAATCTATGGAGGAACTGGGGCTGTCCTATACAAATAAAGAGGTTGTTTCAGAGGCTTATTCTTATGGAAAAGTGGGAAATATTATTAAGCGTTATAAAGAGCAAAAGGATATTGAACAAAATCCAGTGAATTTAAAACTGGATAAAGCAATCAGTGTTAAAAAAGTAAAGACAGAAATAAAAGAGTCAGAGGATGCTCTTGGCAAAGAAGCAAAAAATGCTACTTTAAAGCGTGAAAATGGAGCATTTCAGATTATTCCTGAAGAAACAGGAGTGGCAGTGGATTATAAAAAGTCAGCCAATGATTTTAAGACTTATGTAAACAGCCAGTGGGATGGCACAGATATAGAGTTTGCATTGAGTACAGTGGTGGATGAACCAAAGTACAAAAGCGATGCTTTAAAAGAGGTAAAAGATGTGCTTGGAACGTATACTACCAGTTTTGCTTCCTCTACGTCTGATCGAGCCACAAATGTGGCAACAGGGGCGGGACATATCAACGGAACCGTTCTGTATCCTGGAGAGGAGTTTTCCACTTATGAAAAGATCGCTCCTTATACATATGAAAATGGATATCGTTCTGGAAAAGCCTATTCCAACGGAGAAGTCGTGGATGACATCGGCGGAGGTGTCTGTCAAGTGTCAACGACTCTTTACAACGCGATTATTCGCTCTGAGTTGGAGGTGACACAGCGTTCTCCACATTCTATGATTGTTACTTATGTGCCACTAGCTGCGGATGCCGCCATGGCAGGAACTTATAAAAATTTAAAATTTAAAAATAACACGGATTCACCGATCTATATTGAAGGGACAGCATATAATCGAACTTTGACATTTACGATTTATGGAAAAGATACAAGAGCCAGCAATCGGGAGATCAAATTCCGAAGTGAAACATTGGAAACCTATCAACCGGGAGCGGATATAAAGAAAGAAGATCCGACCATGATGGAAGGACAGATGGTAGTCACCCAGTCCGCCCATACGGGATATAAGGCACAACTTTGGAAAGATATTTATATTGATGGCGAGAAGAAAGACTCTGTACTTGTAAATACAAGTACCTATCAAGCGTCACCAAGAAGAGTTACCGTTGGAACAAAGAAACCGGAAGTGGAAAAACCAAAAGAAGAATCAAAGGAAGAAAATCCAGAGGATACAACAGAAAATGGAAAGCAAGAGGAGAACACAACAGAATCCACAGAAAAAACAGAGCAACAGACAACTTCTTCCACCAGTGAAACTGCCGATGAGGTAAAAACGGGAGAAGAGTAAAGAAAGGAAGGGCTATGAAGATAGGAAAAGCACCGGAAAATATTTTAGTCCGTAGCGTTTTAAAACAATTGAAAAAAAAGAGAGAAGAAGTATTACAAGGGTCAGCGTTTGGAGAACAAAATAGTGTCATTGATATTTCTTCAAAGAATCGTTTGGTGCTTTCCACAAACCCTTTTATTGGAACAAAAAAAGAGGCAGGAGAGTTTGGACTCTTTGAGGCGATAAATGATGTTGCCATCTCTGGTGCCGAACCCATTGCCATTCTTGTTTCCATTCTTCTTCCAGCAAATATGGAAGAAAAAGGATTAAAGCGTATTATGGAGGATTTAAGAATCCAGTGTCAAAAGTACCAAATAGATGTAGTAGGAGGACATACAGAGGTGACTCCTGCTGTAAATGAACCAGTTCTCACCATTACAGCAGTTGGAGTGACAAAGGAGAATACAACCTTTTGTTCTTCCGCTTTAAAACCTTCACAAGAAATTGTTATGACAAAATGGTGTGGACAAAGTGGTACAGCAAGACTTTCTCTTCGAAAAGAGCAGGAGCTAAAAAAACGGTATCCCGATGATTTTTTAGAGGGTGCCAAGAAGTTAAGAGAACAACTTTTTATCATGAAAGAAATGAACGTCATAAAAGAATATGGGACTTGTGCGATTCATCATGTGGCAAAAGGGGGCGTATTTGGAGCACTTTGGGAGTTTGCAGCCGCCGGAAAGGTGGGACTGAATATCGATCTCATGAAGATTCCTTTAAAGCAGGAAACAGTGGAAGTCTGTGAGTTTTTTGATCTCAATCCTTACTGTTTAGAATCGGTCGGTTGTCTTTTAATTGGAACGGATCGAGGAAATGATGTGGTAGAACGATTAAACAGTGCTGGAATCCCTGCGGTTGTCATTGGAAAGACAACGAAAAATCATGATCGCATTATAAAAAATGGCGAAGAAGAACGATATTTGGAACCGCCAAAATCCGATGAAATCAATAAAATATTCGCAATGGAGTGAAAAAAATGAGAGAAGAAATTTTAACGATGATTGAAAAGAATAACAAACTATCCACAAAAGATTTGGCGGATATGTTTGGGGTGGATGAATCTTTGGTGATTAGTGAGATTGCAAAGATGGAAGAAGAAAAGGTGATCTGTGGTTATCATACTCTGATCAATTGGGATAAGACAGACAAAGAACTCGTAACGGCTCTTATTGAGGTGAAAGTGACACCACAAAGAGGAAGAGGATTTGATGAGATTGCGGAACGCATTTACAATTTTCCACAGGTGAAATCTGTCTATCTCATGTCAGGAAGTTTTGACTTGACAGTTGTGATTGAAGGAAGAACCATGAAGGAAGTTGCCATGTTTGTATCAGAAAAATTAGCACCACTCGATCCGGTTTTAAGCACAGCAACCCACTTCATTTTGAAAAAATATAAAGATCACGGAACGGTGATGGAGGCCGTAACAAAACCAGAAAGGATGGCGATCCTTCCATGAGAAATCCTTTATCCGATCGAATTGTAGAGATTCAACCTTCTGGAATTCGTAAATTTTTTGATATTGTAAATGAGATGCCAGACGCCATTTCTCTTGGTGTTGGAGAGCCAGACTTTGATACGCCATGGCATATAAGGGAAGAAGGGATCTATTCTTTAGAAAGAGGGAGAACCTATTATACTTCTAATGCAGGGCTTATGGAACTAAGAGAAGAAATTGTCAACTATACAAAGCGACATTTAGGACTTACCTATGATCCAAAGTCAGAGGTAATCATCACCGTTGGAGGCAGTGAGGCCATTGATATTGCTCTTCGTGCTATGTTAAACCCAGGGGATGAGGTTATTATGCCAGAGCCTTGTTATGTATCCTATCTGCCATGTATTAAGCTGGCAAATGGAGTTCCTGTTTCCATTGAGTTAAAAGAGGAAGATGAATTCCGTTTACAAAAAGATCAGCTTTTAAATGCCATTACGGATAAGACAAAAGTGCTGATTTTATCCTATCCGAATAATCCAACAGGAGCGATTATGACAAAAGAAGATCTAAAAGCTATTGCAGAAGTGGTGGTGGAAAAAGATCTGTTTGTCATTTCGGATGAAATTTATAGTGCTCTTACGTATGGTGCTCAGCATACAAGCATTGCTTCTTTTCCAGGAATGCAGGAGAGAACCATTGTTATCAATGGATTTTCTAAAGCCTTTGCCATGACAGGATGGCGACTTGGCTATGCCTTAGGGCCAAAAATTATTTTGGAGCAAATGACAAAGATCCATCAGTTTTGTATTATGGCTGCACCGACTACTAGTCAGTATGCCGCAATTAGTGCATTGAAAAATGGTGAAGATGATGTAGAGGAAATGAGAAAATCTTATAATTTAAGAAGAAATTATTTGATGAGTGCCATGCGAAGGATGAAATTACAATGTTTTGAACCATATGGAGCGTTTTACATCTTCCCTTGTATTAAAGAGTTTGGTATGACATCAGAGGAATTTGCAACAAAATTGTTACAACAAGAAAAAGTGGCAGTTGTTCCGGGGTCTGCATTTGGGGAATGCGGAGAAGGGTTTATCCGTATCTCTTATGCGTATTCCATTGAAGAACTAAAAGAAGCCCTTTTACGAGTGGAACGTTTTATTGATACATTAAGAAAGAAAGCATAAGAAAAACAGAAAGGAAATATCATGGTTCATATTGTACTTCATGAGCCGGAAATGCCGGCAAATACTGGAAATATCGGAAGAACCTGTGTTGCCATCGGAGCGGTACTTCATTTAATCGAACCCCTAGGATTTAAAATTGATGATAAATCCGTAAAGCGAGCAGGGCTTGATTACTGGGATAAATTAGATGTGAGAACGTATATTAACTTTGAAGAATTTTTAGAAAAAAATAAAGGGGCTCATATTTATATGGCCACCACAAAATCCAAACAGACATATGCGGATGTTTCTTATGAAGATGGATGCTATATTATGTTTGGAAAAGAGAGTGCAGGGATTCCAGAAGAGATCTTATTGGAACATAAAGAAGATTGCGTGAGAATCCCAATGCTCCCTCATATTCGTTCTTTGAACTTGTCAAATTCCGTTGCTATTGTAGCGTATGAGGCTATGCGACAGCAGGGATTTGATCAATTACAGTTGGAAGGACAACTCCATCATTATGAATGGTAGGGGTAAATGAAAAAGAAGCAGATTTTATTATCTGCTTCTTTTTTTTGTATATTAGGATTTTGCCTTTGTCAATGTGAATACAAATTCACTTCCCACATTTACAGTGCTAATTAAGTTGATTTGTTCATTGTGAGCGTGAATAATCTCTTTTGTGATGGCAAGTCCAATTCCATGACTTTTTTTGTCCTTGCCACGAGAGTTGTCCACTTTATAAAAGCGTTCCCATATATGGCTTTGTTCCGAGCGTGGAATACCGATTCCGTTATCTTTAATGGAAATCGAAACTTTATTGTGGTTTAATTCTGTGACAGAAATTCGAATCTCTCCACCAGGTTTGCTGAATTTAATAGCATTGTCAATTAAGTTATAGACCACCTGTTCCATCTTTATTTTATCCGCACGCACCATACAGCTTTGTAATGGGGAAAAGAGATGAATGCGGATTTGTTTTGTATTGCACTGTCCTTCGAAGGTGTTGATGGTGGAGTGAATCGTTTTTATCATATCAAAATTAGAAAGTTTTAACATCGGAGCATTTCCGTTTAAAGTCTTTAACGCTACAAGTCCTTCTGTTAATTTGGTAAGCCGTTTGGTTTCATCCAGTAACACTCCCAAATATCGCTCATAAAGTTCTGGCGGAATAGTACCATCTAACATGGCTTCTAAGTAGCCTTTAATGGAAGTTAAAGGGGAGCGAAAATCGTGAGAAATATTGGAAATAAAATCTTTTCGATATTGCTCCGTTTTGCTAAGCTCCGATGCCATGAAGTTTAAAGAAGAGGCCAGCTCTCCGATCTCATCAGTGCGTTCAATAGGAATTAAAGTGTCAAAGTTTCCTTTGGCGTATTGTCTAGCGGCATGGTTGATCTCTCCAATGGGGACGAGAATTTTGTGGGAAAAGTAATACATCAAAATGAAAATTACAATGAGTAAAATGCCTAATGCCACGTAAGTTGCCTTTGTAATTCCAGCCTGTGTGGAAGAAAGCGTAGAGATTGGAGAGTGAAGAATGATATATCCCACCAGTTCCCCAGAAAGGCTGATGGGACGTCCTGTGCTTATCATATCTTCATCAAAAGAATGGGAAAAGGTTCCTGCTGTTCGAAATGTCCGTTCCAAATCCACATCTTTCCTAATGTCTTTAATATTCTTATTTAAAATTTGTTCTTCTTCTTCCGAAGAGGTAATGACGATAACCCCTTCTTGATCACAAAGCCATACTTCGGAATTGAGCAGGCTGTCTAGTTCGCTAAAATACTGGGAAAGCCGTCTTGTGGACATATCCCCAGAAAAATAATCCCTTGCATATTGTCTTGCGATGAGTTTTGCTTCTTTTTGCATAGCACTTTGCTTTTCTTTTATCAATACTCCTTTAAAAGACTGATTGGCAAAGGAGAGTACCAGCAAAATGCTGATGCCAATAATGCACATATAGAGCAAAAAGAACTTTGGAAGAATTTTTCGCTTCATATTATTTTACCTCGAATTTATATCCGATTCCCCAAACCGTAGCAATGGACCAAGAAGGGTTTGTTCCCAATTTTTCACGAAGTCGTTTCACGTGAACATCCACAGTTCTCGTATCTCCGATGTATTCATAGCCCCAAAGGCGATCGAGGAGTTGCTCTCTTGTAAATACTTGATTTGGCTGAGAGGCGAGGAAATAAAACAGTTCCAATTCTTTTGGTGGCATTTCCAAATTGTTGCCTTTATACGTAACCGAATAATTGGTGATGTTGATAACAAGATCTTCATATTCCACATAGGAGCCAGTCTGGGCTGGAGAGGTGGGCTTAGTAGGAGTTTGTAAAGGGGATGGATGATAGCGTCTAAGAACCGCCTTTACACGAGCCACCAATTCTTTGGAATCGAAGGGTTTTATCATGTAGTCGTCCGCTCCAAGTTTTAGTCCAAGAACTTTGTCAAACACTTCTGTTTTGGCAGATAACATAATAATCGGAACTTGATTTGTCTTTCTAATTTCGGTACAAACTTCATATCCGTCGATGCCTGGCAACATAATATCCAGCAAAATTAAATCTGGTTCATAGGTAGGAAGTTTTAAAAGGGCTTCCTCTCCATCGGATACGATTAACGTATCAAAGCATTCTTTGATTAAATAAAGGGAGATGAGTTCTGCAATATTGGCATCATCATCCACGATCATAATTTTTTGTTTTGTAACCATAGTAAATCCTTTCTGTGTAAAAGGTAACATGCTTAAAATTCTACGATAGTAACACCGGCTTCGCCTTCTCCATAGACACCACTTCGGAATGACTTAATATGTTTTTGCTTTTTAAGATAGGCTTGAATGGCACTTCTTAAAGCTCCTGTCCCTTTTCCATGAATAATGGTCACTTGGTTTAGTTTGGATAAATACGCATCGTCCAAATATTTATCCAGTTCCATAATGGCTTCATCCACAGTCTTTCCTAATAAGTTGATTTCAGGAGAAATGGTTGCTGATTTTACAAAACTTGCTTTGTATCCAGAAGATGGATTGTTTTGTTTTGGTTTTTCCTCTTCTAATATTTCTAAGTTTTTAATGTTCACAAGGGATTTTAAAATTCCCATCTGCACATAGAGATCCCCCTTTTGGTTTGGAAGGGAGGAAACCGTTCCTTTTAAGTTTAACGTTGTTACAAAAACGCTATCTCCAATTTTAAAATCTTCTGGTTTATGACGTTTTTTCGCCTTTGTTTTGGATTTGTAAGCCAGTTGTTTATCAAGTTCACCCATTTTGCCACGAAGTTTACTGCGTTCTGCTTCCATTTTCTTTGTATTGTTTTGGGATGTGTGTTTACTCCAACCGTTATATTTTCGAATAGCTTCATCTGCTGTTTCTTTTGCATCCGTTAAAATATCTCTTGCCTGTTGTCTTGCCTTCGTTAAAATCTCTTGTCGTTTTTGTTTTAATTCTTCGTCCTTTTGTTTTAGAGAACGACGAAGTTCTTCTACTTCTGCTGTCTTTTTATAGATTTCTTCTTGTTCTTTTTCGATGGAAATCTTTCTGGATTCCAGTTCTGCTAACATCTGTTCAAAATCCCTTGCAGAGGCATCGATTTGAGATTTTGCATCTTCGATGACATAAGGATCAAGACCTAATTTTTGGCTGATGGCAAAGGCGTTACTCTTTCCTGGAAGCCCAATTAATAGCCGGTAAGTTGGTGTCAATGTGGCAAGATCAAATTCGCAACAAGCGTTTTCAATGCCAGCGGTTGAAAGAGCGAAAGATTTTAGTTCACTATAATGGGTGGTTGCCATCGTTGTTACCTGTTTTCCATGGAGGTTGCTCAAAATAGCGATGGCAAGAGCTGCTCCTTCCATTGGATCCGTACCGCCACAAAGCTCATCGAGAAGAACTAAAGAGTGTTCTGTGGCATGATTTAAAATGGAAATGATGTTGGTCATATGGGAAGAGAAGGTGCTTAAGTTTTGCTCAATGCTCTGTTCATCGCCAATATCTGCATAGACGTTATCAAAGACGGAGAGTTCAGAGTTGCTAAGAGCTGGAATATGAAGTCCCGCCTGTCCCATCAAAGTAAATAGTCCCACCGTTTTTAAAGAAACGGTTTTACCACCAGTGTTTGGACCCGTAACGAGCAACATGGAAAATTCTTTTCCAAGATACACATTAATAGGAACAACTTTTTGAGGGGAGAGAAGTGGATGGCGTCCCTGTTTAATATTAATTTCTCCGCGGTCATTAAAGACAGGTTCTGTTCCGTTATAGGATTTTGCCAGTTTGGCTCTAGCAAAAATAAAGTCTAAGTTTGTTAAAATACGAAGGTTGTTTTCGATTTCTTCTCGTTCATAAGCCACTTGTTCACTAAGACCAGCAAGAATTTTTTCAATCTCTGACTGCTCTTTTCCAGCTAATTCTTTTAACTCGTTGTTTAAATTGACAATGGCCATTGGTTCTACAAAGAGAGTGGAACCCGTTTGTGACTGATCATGAATCATCCCTGGAAAACTTCCTCGATACTCTTGTTTTACAGGGATACAATAGCGACCATTTCTCATGGTGATAATATTATCTTGAAGCATATTTTTATTGCTTTGAGAGCTGACAATGGAAGTCAGCTGATTATGCAATTTAATATTGGTCTGTTTGATCTGACGGCGAATGTCCTTTAGGGTAGGAGAGGCGTCATCGCTTATCTCATCTTCTGCAAGAATACATCGCTTAATCTCCAACATAAGAGGAGTGAGTGGCATGAGTTCCTCAAATAAAAAAGTCAGGCTATCGTTGTCATTGGAATCATCAGATGTATGAGAATACTGCTTTGCAGTGTTTGCGATGGAGAGAAGTTTTGCGATGGATAAGAGTTCTCCTGCTCCAAGAGATGCCCCTACCATCAGACGTTTTAAAGATGGTGTGATGTCTGTTAGTCCTGTAAAGGAAAGACTTCCATGTTTATAAAGACGGGAAAGTGCATCCGCTGTTTCTGCTTGTCTTGATAAAATATCGCTAAGTTCTGTGGAAGGCATGAGCTGTTTACAAAGGGATTTTCCCATAGGTGAGCTAGCTTGTTCCACAAGATGGTCAATGATTTTATTATATTCTAAAATTTTTAGAGCTTTTTCGTTCATTTTATTCACCTTTTTATTATAAAGTTTTTGTTATTATTCTCCTATTATAAATTTGAAATGCTGTTTATGCAAGCATTGTGCGAAAAATCAACCAATAGGGTAAAACTGGAAGGGGGACTTTAGGAAAAAATAGTAAGGAAATGAGAGAAGCTCTACGGTTGAATCCTTATGTAATCTGTGCTAATATGTTGAATAGTTGTAAATAATAAAGGGATTTATTTTGCTATTATACAAAGAGATTGTGGATTGCTAATTTTAAAAAGAAACAGGAGGCACAAATGAAGATCGGAATTATAACAAATCATGCGGATAGAACATTGGAATCGGATCTCCAAACATGGGCGATTCATAAAACATTGGATGCCTATGGTTCTGCACCATATGTGATTCATTATCATCCGTGGGATGGACAGGTTCATGAGGAAAAGAAAGGGCTATTTCATAAAAAGACAGTGACAAGACAAAAGATCACACAGCCATCTTCGTTTATCAATACCCATGTGAACTTGCTTGGCAATGCAGAAACATTGGAAGAACTTTATCAAGAAGATTTCCGATTAGATGCCTACATTTCTATTTTGGATCGGGAATATAATCCAAAAGGAGAAGAAAATAATGCCTATCTTTTAAACTTTATAAAAGGAGAGGAAACCAAAATTGCCTATGGATGGGATTTGCATGGAGAACGTGCCAAAGGAGATTTTTCTCAGTTTGAGAGCTTATCTGTCCAAAAGGGAGCAGAACATACTTTTTCAAAAGAAGTTCCCGTTGTAAATGATCCACTTATTTGGATTAAAAGAAAGGACATTGAAAAGATCAAAGATCGCATTCCAAAAGAACAGCCCTTTGTATTTGTGGATGTGGAGAAATGGGATGACAGTGTTATGGCCTTTTCTAAAAAAGTGGCAAAAAAACAACAACTTGCTCTAAAAAATATAAAAGAAAATCGAAATGATGTGACATATTATTTAGCTGTGGCATCACAGGCGACAAAAATTGTAACAGATTCCATGATTGGAGTTTTAGTAGCGGTGCTTTATGAAAAGCCATTCGTCTATTTAAACACTGGAAATCATAAAAATAGAATTATGAACTTCTTAACCGAGATGGGAATTTTATATCACGTAGAAGATCAATGGGATCAAGAGCCACAAGAGGAGAGATTTGCGATACGGGAGAAAAAAGGTGCTTTAAATCGTAAAATGATTGCATTAAGAAGACAATCGTTGTCCGATCTGGAAGAAACATTGCAGATCACGAAAAATGGGCAAAAGGTGGAATGTCCTGTGAATATTACAAGAGGAGATTGTTATGGATGTTTTGCCTGTGAGGCTGTCTGTCCAGAACACGCCATTGAAATGCAGATGGATAAAGAAGGATTTGTCTATCCAAAGGTGGAAGAAAGACTTTGTACTGACTGTGGAAAATGCAATGAAGTGTGCATTCGTCGCAAAGATAACAATGTGACAGAAGATTCTTATCCGCTGATCTATGGAGCCGTAAATAAAGATTTGGCTGTTCGAATGAAAAGTACATCTGGTGGAGTGTTCCCAGCTCTTTGTAAGGAGATGATCGAAAAGCAAAATGGTGTGGTTCTTGGAAGTCGTTATGACCGAACGATGCACGTTGTAACAGAGATTGCTGATACGATGGAAGAGGCAGAAAAATTCTATGGTGTAAAATACGCCAAAACCGATTTAAAAGGCATTTTTATTCAAGTAAAGAGAATGCTAAAAGATGGAAAGAAAGTTCTGTATAGTGGACTTCCATGTGAATGTGCAGGGCTTCGTGCTTATCTAAAAAAGGACTATGATAACTTGATCATCCAAGAGGTGCTTTGTCATTCCGCTCCATCACCAAAGGTGTTTGAAAAATATATGGCATACCTTTCTAAGAAATTTGGCTCTCCTGTTGTAAATTTTGTTTGCAGAGATAAGAGGAATGGATGGGATATGGAGCAGTACCAAGTCTGTATCCAATTTGAAAATGGACAGGAAATGTGTGTGAATGGAAGAAAAAATAATTATATGAGAGCGTATCATAATTCTTATTTGGATCGTCCAAGTTGTAGTCGGTGTCAGTTTATGAAAGGATATCGTGCTGGCGATATCACAGTTGGAGATTTCTTAGGAGCAGAAGAAGTATTTCCATCCCTTTATGAAGATCAAAAAGGGGTGAGCCTTGTGCTTATCAATACAGAAAAAGGAAAGAAGTTTTTTGAAAATGTAAAGGAACAATTCACATCAAAAGAAACCACAATGGCAGTTGCTTTCCGTAAAAATCATAAAAAACCTGCGGAATATCGAAATGAAAGAACAGAACTTTTAAATCGTATCGATGAACAGGGAATTGATGCTTTGCTTTTAAGTTATAATGATTTAAGAAAATAGAAAAGGAGAAATGATGAGGTATATTAACGAATTGCGTGAAGGGGAAATGGTATCAGAAGTATACCTTTGCAAGACCAAACAGACAGCCAAAACAAAAGCGGGGAAGAGTTATTACTCCTTGATTTTGCAAGATAAAACAGGTACTCTCGATGGAAAGGTATGGGACTTAAGTTCTAGAGGAATTGAAAATTTTGACTCCATGGACTACATTTTTGTCTATGGGCGTGTGACAAGTTTTCAAGGTTCTAACCAATTAAACATTGAGAGGATCAGAAAGGCACAGAAGGGAGAATACGTTCCAAGCGATTATTTAAAATGCACAGGCAAAGACATTGATGCTATGTATGACGATATTCTTTCCATGATCAGCAGAACAAAAGATATGTACTTAAAACAATTGTTGGAGAGTTTCTTTGTAAAGGACTTAGAGTTTAAAAATGCTTTTAAAAAGCATTCTGCTGCTAAAACGGTTCATCATGGTTATATTGGAGGACTATTGGAGCATACAAGAGGCGTTGCCAACTTATGTGAATTTTATTGTACCCAGTATCCGATATTAAATCGGGATTTGCTCATCACATCCGCTCTCTTTCACGATATTGGAAAGTTGGTGGAACTATCACCACTTCCTGAAAATGACTATACCGATGAAGGACAACTGGTGGGACACATTGTTATTGGAACGATGAAATTGCAAGAGCGTATGCAGACGATCGAAGGATTCCCTGTACAATTGCAACGAGAATTGTTGCACTGTATTTTGGCTCATCATGGGGAGCTTGAATTTGGTTCACCTAAAAAACCGGCACTCATTGAAGCGTTGGCACTTACTTATGCGGATAATACGGACGCAAAAATTCAAACATTTTTAGAAGAACTAGAACGGGATAAAGAAAAAACAGAGCGTGGAGAATGGCTTGGCTATAACCGATTTTTTGAATCCAATATTAGAGCCACTTCAAAACCGAATTTAAAACCATAAAAAAAGACTCCAAAGCGAGTCTTTTTTTTATGAAAGGAAAAAATTATTTTGTTGCTATATGACAAAACTGTATTTTTATCGTCTGACTATTGTGTTTTATTTATATATTTGATATAATAATTTCACTATTTTTATAGAATTTTTATAATTTTTGAGGAGGGTGTTACATATGGTTCAAATGAAAATTGAGGTAGTCCCAATTATTATTTTGCTCGTGTACTTAGCGGGTATGCTTTCCATCGGGTTTCTATCCAATAAGTTTTTGATCAAGGACAGTAATGACTATCTATTAGGTGGTCGAAGAATGGGACTTTTATTTGTTGCAGCCTCTCTTTCTGCCAACAACGTTGGTGGAGGGAGTACAACAGGGGTAGCAGCCAAAGCCTTTAATGGTTGGGGAATTTCGGCTGGCTGGTACGTGTTAGCTGCATCGGTGGCTATGATTCCACTTGCCTATTTTGCTCCTAAGATTCGAAAGGCGATGGCATATACGATTCCGGAAGTCATTGGTCGGCGGTTTGGCAATGGGGTTGGAACAATTTCTGCTGTCTTAAATATTTTATCTTTGTTTTGCTTAACTGCATCACAAATATTGGCAGCTGGGTCAGTGGTAAGTTCTTTAACAGGTCTTAATCTTCGCCTTTGTATTGTTCTGGCAACTGCTCTTGTTTTGTTTTATACGAGTATGGGTGGTTTAATCGCGGATTCCATTGCGGATCTCTTCCAGTGGATCATTATCTTTGGAGGGCTGTTGATTTCCTTGCCTTTTATCGTACAAGGGGCAGGTGGATGGGAGGCGGTAACAAGTGCCCTTCCAGCAGAAGAGATGGATTTTACAAAAGTGGGATGGTTTACGATTATCAGTTTGATCTTAAATTATTTTTGTACGTTCCTTTCTGGGCCAGAAATTGTAAGCCGTTTTGCTTCTTCTGAAGATGAAACAACGGCGAGAAAAGCGGCTTGGTTGTCCGCTCTTATGATGGCTCTTATGGCATTTATTCCTGCGGTCATCGGTCTTGTGGCATTGGCAGAAAATCCAAATCTCGATGGAGGAACTGGAACCAGTGCCTTGATGTTTGCTACAAAGAGCTATGCACCACCGATTATTACCGGACTAATTGCAGCAGCTATTGTGGCAGCTACCATGTCCAGTAGTGATTCCAATCTTTTGTGTTCTTCTACGATTTTTGTAAAGGACATTTATCAAAAGTATATCAATCCAAATATTACGGATCACCAGACACTGATTATGACGCGGGCGTGTAACATCGTGATCGGCGTTTGTGCTATGATTATTGCCATGTTAAATATTAGTATTGTGACATTAAATCTATTCGCCTTTGCCCTTCGTTCCGCTGGGCCATTTGCTGCTTATGGTCTTGGGCTTGCTATGCCAAATGCCACAAAAAATTCCGGTATTGTCAGCGTTTTAGTAGGTTCTATTGCAGCAGTCGTTTGGCAAGTGTTAGGAGAGCCATTTGGTATTTTGGCTATTGTGTTTGGTGCTGTTTTAGGATGTATTTCTTTTGTTATAACAACGATGATAGAACGTGCTATGGGCAAACCACCAGCACCACCGGCATTTGTTGAATAAAATAGCACTAGAAAAGGATACATGTAATAAACTTTATTATGGGGAAATAAAAGAATAAGGAGATAAAAAACAGGGATTGTTGGCAAAAGCTGATAATTCCTGTTTTTGTATGAATTGACAATATCGATATTCGATAATATAATGAAAGTGTAATATCGATATTCGATATTGTGGCAAGGATTGAATGAATCAAAGCAAAGGAAAGATATGAGTCATGTGTAACAAATAGATTACTATAAAAAAGGGAGGTGATCTTTACGGCTAGAGAACAATTTCAAACATTGACAGAGCCTATGTACTATATTTTACTGGCATTTTTAGAACCGAGATGTGGAGTGGATGTTATGGAAAAAGTAGAAGAACTTTCTCATGGGCGGGTGAAAGTAGGACCTGGAACTTTGTATGCTTTGCTTGGAAGATTTCAAAAAGAGGGTATGATTGAAGAAATAGAAGTTGTTGGTCGAAAGAGAACCTATGTAATTACTAAAAAAGGAAGAAAGGTATTACAAGAGGAGTATGATCGTCTATTGCAGATGGTAGAAGATGGGAGGGGATTTTTATGAAGTATCGTTTGTATTCTCTCAATGTAGAGCTTTATAATAGAGATATTTTAGTGGAAAAATTAGAACAATTGGCTTTAAAAGGGTGGAAACTTGAGAAAATATGTTTGTCTTATGGAGTTTTAAAAAAGAGCGAGCCGAGAAAAATTCGATATGCCATTGAATTGTTCCAACCTTATAAGAGGAAAAAAGGTTCGTTTTCTCAAAGAATGGAGGAAAAGGAAGAAGAGGAAAATCATTATATTTCCTATTGTGAACAGGCCGGATGGAATTATATTGGACACTGCAAAAATTATGTAATCTTTGCCTCAGAAGAACAAGAGGTGGTAGATATTCAGACGGATCAAGAAATTGAAAACATGCAAATGAAAAAAGAATTGGTAGGAAATATTGTGCCAAATATTATCTTATGGGGATTTTATTTTTTCTTTCTTTCACCAGTTCGGGATGTTTTTTTCCATCGTTTTTCTTATGGAGAGTTATTATCTATGTTTCCTATCATTCTTTTCCCAATTCTTATTCTGTTAATGCTTTATTGCTTTTTGCCACTTTTAGCAGATGTCATATGTTTTTTTATGAAAAAGAACAAAAAACAGACGTTAAGCAAAGGGATTTTCACGTTACATCGTTGGACAGTTCGAGTAGGCGTGCTATTATTTATTGGAGCATGGCTCACTAATGTCTGGTATCAAAAACAATGGATTCAATTAAAAATTGTTGCAGGTCTTGCAATATTTCTGATATTTTTATGGTGCTGTTTTATCATCTGGAAAAAGGCAAAGATAGAAGAGAAGAAATTTGAACTACAAATAGGATTCTTTGCTGTGTCCGCTATCTGTTTTTTAGTCATTTCTATGGGAGTTGGCATTTTTGTTAATAAAGGAGAGATAGAAGAAAAAAGTAACTGGAATGCAAAGGTTACAATGGCAGATCTTTTCGGAGAAGGGAAGACAACAAAAGAAGTTAAAAAAGAAAGTCCTTTTATTGAAAGTATGACCTATGAAGGAGAGCAAGGCAGTTGTTCTATCAAATATACCATTTATAAAAAGAAAATGGGAAATACTCTTTTTGAAAAAGCATTTGAAGGAGAAAAAGAGGAGTTAAAACAAACAGCAAATATGTTTGACCAAATCGTAGAGCCAATGGCAGAGGAAGATTGGGGAGCAGAAGAAGTATACGGTTATGGAACGAAGGATACCATAATAGAACGAAGAATGCGAATCAATGAGGAGTATGTCCTTTCTTTTCAAATGATAGGAGCTGGCAACATGGAGGAAGAGGAATTTTATCAAGTGATACAATCCATAAAAGAAAAATTGATTCTGCCGATAAAGGAAGAAAAAGCAAGGTAGGAAGATATAGGATAGAATCTGTGATATAATGAAAGCAATGAGCCAAGCAGGGACAACGTTCATGATATAGGAAAGACAAAGAGTCAAGCAATGTATTTGATGAGTATAACAAGAGCATGAGTGATACTTATGAGTGAATAGAAACATAGGCTATGGATGAAACACATTTTATAGAAAGTTAGATAATCAAAAGTATAGGATAATAGCAGTAGGAAGTGGAAAGGAATTTATACATGGAGTTGAAAAAAAACGATATTTTAACAGTGATAATACAAGATCTTGGAAGTGAAGGAGAAGGAATTGCAAAAGTGGAAGGCTATCCTATTTTTATTAAGGATGCCGTTCCAAATGATGTGGTAAAGATTAAAATTATCAAGGCGAAAAAGACATATGGATACGGAAGAGTAGAGGAAATTATAGAGCCATCCAAAGATAGAGTAGAGCCAAAATGTCCAGTTGCTCGCCAGTGTGGTGGGTGCAGTTTACAGCACTATTCTTATGAAAAGCAGTTGGAATACAAACAAAATAAAGTGAAAAACTGTTTAGAGCGGATTGGTGGACTGGTAGGAATAGAAGAGAAAATGGAGCCAATTCTTGGAATGGAAGAACCATGGTATTACCGCAATAAGGCTCAATTTCCAGTGGGAAAAAATAAGGATGGTAAAATCGTTACAGGATTTTATGCAGGAAGAACCCATTCTATTATTGACAATACTCATTGCTATATTCAAGCCAAGATCAATGAAACGATCTTAGAGATGATAAAAGAATTTTTACAAGAGTATCAAATTGCACCATATGAAGAGGAGAGCCATCAAGGACTTGTACGCCATATTTTAACAAGAGTTGGCTTTGTGACAGGTGAAATTATGGTATGTCTAGTGTTAAATGGAGAAGTTCTTCCAAACGCCGATAAACTCATTGAGAGGTTAATAAAAATTGATGGTATGAAGAGTATCAGCATTAACAGTAACAAAGAAAAAACAAATAAGATTCTTGGGAATAAGGTCATCACCCTTTGGGGTAGTGATACCATTACCGATTATATTGGAGATGTGAAGTATCAGATATCACCTTTATCTTTTTATCAAGTCAATCCTATTCAAACAAAGGTGCTTTATAAAAAGGCGTTGGAGTATGCACAGTTAAAGGGAGAAGAAACAGTTTGGGATCTGTATTGTGGTATTGGAACTATTTCTCTGTTTTTAGCTCAAAAAGCGAAACAAGTGTATGGCGTGGAGATCATCCCAGAGGCGATTGAGGATGCTAGAAAAAATGCCAAGTTAAATGGCATGGACAATGTGGAGTTTTTTGTTGGAAAGGCAGAAGACGTGTTGCCAGAACAATATGAGAAAAATAAAGTTTATGCCGATGTGATCGTAGTCGATCCGCCAAGAAAAGGTTGTGATGAAACTTTATTGAATACGATGGTGACAATGCAACCAAAACGAATTGTCTATGTAAGCTGTGATCCAGCGACCCTTGCTAGAGATTTAAAAATACTTTGTGCCAATGGGTATGAAGTAGAAAAAGTGCAGGTGGTTGACCAGTTTGGACATACGGCACATGTGGAAACAGTTTGCTTATTAAATTGCAAAAAATAAGTATTTATAAGGTTTTGAGGATGACTGAAATCGTAATGTTGTCAGTAATGAAGTGCTAGGATAAAATCATTATGGAAATAATCATCTTAAAGCTCTGATGGATTTTAGTACTTTGATGCTTGCATTAGATGATATTTTGAGTATAGAAAGGGCATCCTCATAAACTTTGATTGGTTTAGGGTGGCATTTTCTATGTTACCTTTCTGTTAAAGATAAAACTCTTATAAGAGGTTATTTTTCTGTTTATAATATACTGCACAACACATAAATTGTAAAAATTTATAATCCTAAACTACAGAAAGGAGAAATAATGATGAGAGGGAGAACAATTCGACAATTTTTAATAGATGGATTAGCAGATGGGCGTTGGGTAAGTGAGCTTTCTAATTGGACAGGAAAAGCCTATAAAATTCCACGTACATATATTAATCTTTGTGGAGATAGACCTGATTTAAATAATACAGGAGTGTATTTTTTATTTGGTACAGATGATAATACAGATATACAGCAGGTTTATATAGGAGAAGCAGAGAATATTATCAATCGCATTAAGCAACATGTAGCAGAAAAGGATTTTTGGACAGAATGTGTTATATTTATTAGTAAAGATAATAATTTAACTCGTTGTGCTAGTTCAAATACAGTAAACCTCTCAGCCCTTAAAGGCGCAGAAAGTCCCTATATTTGATTCGGCATTTTTTTAAAAAATC
>CASDVE010000007.1 GCA_949284175.1 uncultured Eubacteriales bacterium | reverse complement strand
AATAATGACTTTATCATGGATTTTGGGCATTTCAAGTAATGTGGTCGGATCTTGTGTAATAAGACCACGTTTGTAAAGATAAGAAAAGAAACTCCGAAGAGCAGATAATTTTCTTGCAATTCCACGTTCTCCATTGGTTTGTTGAATCCCTGTGGTTGCAGAATGGTAGATCTTTAAATAATCCTGATAATCTTCGATATCAAAAATAGTCAATTCCTCTAAGAAGGATAGAGGAATCTCTTTAATTAAAGTATCAGATAATTCAGGTTTTGTTTCTTTTAGATAATGAAAAAAAATATTTAAGTCGTAAGCATAGGCAATACGAGTTCGATTGGATGTGCTTGTTTCCTTACCCCGAAAAAACTGTTTGACATAAACGGGAAGTTCCGCAAGTTGTGTCCTAAGTTTTAATGTGTGATTGATTTTTAGTTGTTCTTGATAACTTGTTTTTTTATTCATAGAATATCAACACCTCGTTTTATAAAAACATAAGTTTTATTTATTATATCATAATATGTCGAAAAAAGAAAATTCAGATTCCTTTATATAGTATACAATTGCTTTGATTTTAAAAATAATTATATACTATATAATAAGAAGAACTAATTTTATATAATAATATGAAATTATAAAAATAATGATGATGACTGCTTATAACTACCATGGATGGAAGTATGCTTTAAATATTGTATCAATGGAAAGAACCTATTTTAAATAATTTTAAAATTTGTTATAATCAACACAAGAATTAAAGATAAAGTTGGAGGTATAGTATGAAAAATGTTTTTAGTTGTTACACATTAAATAATGGTGTGAAAATACCATGTATTGGATATGGTACGTATAAAACAGCAGAAGGAGATAATGCAGCTATCATAAAGATGGCAATTGAAGCGGGGTATCGCTATTTTGATTCTGCTTCTCTTTATGGGACAGAGCCTTATCTTGCACAGGCGATAAAAGAGAGTCATATTCCAAGAGAAGAGTTTTTTATTGCATCCAAAGTGTGGAAAGATGATATGGGATATGAAAAAACAAAGAAGGCTTTTCAAAAAACACTTGAAAATTTGAATACGAATTATTTAGATTTGTATTTAATTCATTGGCCTATTCCGACCGTAGGATATAAAGAATGGAAGCAGTTGGATATTGATACATGGAAAGCTATGGAGGAGTTATATAAAGAAGGGAAGATTAAAGCAATTGGATTGAGTAACTTCTTACCACATCATATTGAAAACTTGATTCAAAATTGTGAAATTACTCCTATGCTTAACCAGTTAGAGATCCACCCTGGATATACGCAAGAAGCAACCATACAGTATTGTAAAGAACACAACATTCAAGTACAAGCATGGAGTCCGATTGGAAGAGCTAGAGTACTAAAAGAACCTTTACTCTTAGAATTAGCCGAAAAATATCAAGTTTCACCTGCTCAAATTTGCTTAAGATTCGCAATACAAAAAGATATTATACCGTTACCAAAATCTTCTTCCATGGAGAGAATGAAGGAGAACCAAGATATATTTTCCTTTGAAATTTCAAAAGAGGATATGTACCGTCTTGATACCTTACCACAAATTGGATGGTCAGGAGAACATCCAGATAGAGAACGAGTGTACTTTTAAAAACAAATAGTACGTAGTACACAGAGTTATGACTGCATATAAGAGAGGAAGAGAACTGGATGGAAGTTTTGAAAATTGAAGATTTATGTAAACGATATGATGAAGGAGAAACCCAAGTATCCGCTCTGAAAAACATAACTTTGTCAGTTGAAAAAGGTGAATTTGTTGCTATTGTTGGACAATCTGGTTCCGGAAAATCGACACTTCTTCATTTAATTGGTGGAGTGGATAAGCCTACCTCTGGAAAAATATATGTAAATGGTGAAGAGGTGTATCAAAAAAAAGGGAAGAGTTAGCAATTTTTAGACGACGTCAAGTAGGGTTAGTGTATCAATTTTATAACTTGATTCCTATATTAAATGTAGAAGAAAATATGACATTGCCTTTAAAATTAGATGGAAAAAAAATCGATGAAAAACGCTTAAATGAGCTGTTAGATATTTTGGGTTTGACAGAGCGAAGAAAACATCTTCCTAAACAGTTATCGGGAGGACAACAGCAACGAGTTTCTATTGGACGTGCCCTAATGAATGAGCCATCTTTACTTTTGGCGGATGAACCCACAGGGAATCTAGATCAAGAAAATAGTCAAGAAATCATAGAATTATTAAAACACTCAAATCGTAAATATGACCAAACTCTTCTTATCGTAACGTACAATGAAGATATTGCAGCACAAGCAGATCGCATCATTCGTTTACAGGATGGAAAGATTGTATCGGATGAAAGGCTTTGTAAATAAAGAGGGAGGAAATTTTATGTGGAAAGAATATTCCTTAAAATCTATTAAGAATAATAAAGCAACCAGTGTTTTCATTGCTCTAATCACGTTTCTTTCTTCCTTATTTCTTTCTTTGATTATAGGGGTATTTTACAATTTATGGTGTGATTATATCCATAGAAAAATAGTATCCACTGGTGAAACTCCAAAAAATGTGGAGCCTATGATCATTGCCTATGCTTTTATATTGTTTATTATTTGCTCGGCATTAATAGCCATGATTCATAATGCGTTTGAAATTTCAATGGATACGAAAATACGACAAACTGGAATTTTACAAAGCATAGGTGCAACACCAAGACAGATATGTAAAATGTTATTGCAAGAAGTTTTCATTTTATGTTTGATACCGATTGTGATAGGTGTTCTCTGTGGAGCCGTATTATGTTATGGATTGATACAATTGATTCTTTTTGTAACATCCTCTGTCAGACAATATGAAGTTATGTTTCAATATCATATTGGAATTACATTAGGTTCTATCTTACTTTCCATAATTACCGTATGGATTTCTGCGTGGATGCCAGCTAAAAAGATTGGAAAACTATCTCCTTTAGAAGCTATTCACTATGGAGGAGAACCAGAATTTAAGAAAATAAAACAATTTCGAATCCTGTCTTTTTTGTTTGGAATCGAAGGGGAACTGGCTCGAAAATCACTGTATTCTCGAAAAAAGGCATTTCGGACATCCACAATTGCTTTGACTTTATCTTTTTTAGGATTTCTTAGTTTCATGAGTTTAGAAACAATTTCACGAATGAGTACACAGGCAACATATTTTGAGCGATACCGATATATATGGGATCTGCTATTAACAGTGAAAGATCATGAGGATAACTCAAGTTTATTGTCAGAGATACGTGATATTCCAGAAGTCCAATCTTGTATTGCTTATAAAAAATCTACTGCTTATACTTATATTTCTAAAGAAATGTTTAGTGATGACCTAAACCAATTGGGTGGTATAGAAAGTTTAGATCATGCAGTGAAGGAAGAAGCAGGAGTTGGATATGAAATTGAAGTTCCATTGGTTATATTGGATACGGAAAGTTTTCAAGTATTTTCAGGTGAGATGGGCGAAACAAATAAAAATAATGAAGATGTTATTATCGTAAATCGAATTTGGGACAATATTCATAGTGAACGTGTAGAGAAACGTTATATTCCGTTTTTAAAGGAAGTGCCAGATTTGACGTTATCTTTATCTACGAAAGATAACCGTACTATATCAGTACCAATACATAAGTATGTGGATACACCACCTACATTAAAAGAAGAATATAATAAAAACTCACTGGTGATGGTGGTATCCGAAGACTATTATCAGGAAATATTACAAAGCTATTTTTCTTATGAAGAAGAGTATTTTAATATTCTTGTAGCAAACACTAAGAATCTTTCCTATGTAGAAGAACAAGTGAAGCAATTAGTTTCAAAGATAACAAATGCGTATACCCTAGATAACAGAATTGAAGAAGAAAAATCAGACATTCAAATGAGAAACGCTTTAAGTTTTTTTGTAGATTCCATTGCAACCTTATTTGCTAGTATTGGAATTGCAAATGTTTTTTCCAATACATTAGGGCAACTCTATCAAAGAAGAAAAGAATTTGCAAGATACTTTTCAATTGGAATGTCACCAAAAGGATTTCACAAGATGTTAATGATGGAATCACTTATGGTGAGTTTTCCACCTGTTATTTTTAGTATTATTATTAATATTCCTATTGTTTTCGTAGCCTTAAATGCAAGTTATTTATCACCATATGATTTTTTGAAAAATATAGCCATTGTTCCCATTTTACTGTTTGTTTTATTTATTGTAGTAGGGGTATATTTTGCATATTTTTTAGGTGAAAAAAGAATTTATAATCATACTATTATTGAAGTCATTAGAGATAATACTATGATATAAAATACAGAGGAAACGATTTAAAAACCATGATTTTATAAGTTTATAACCATAACGATGAGAAATTAGTATAGCATGTTTCTCATCGTTTTATATCAAGTAGATGGATACATCTATATGAGAAATTGATGTAACATATTTTTGTAATTATTTTTAATTAAAATAAAAAGTTATAGTATATAAATAGTTCATGTGTTATAATCATTTATTAATAATTAGTTTTAAATACTATAACGTATTGACAAACATGATTCTAAAGTTTACATAATATTTTTATGTAAACTAGTAGGCAAAAATTCTAAAAGAGAGGAAGAGGATTTCTATGTTAAAAGGAAGAAAATTACAAAAGGGTGATAAAGTTGCAATTGTAAGTCTGTCTAGCGGAATGCTTGGTGAAGACTTTTGCAGTCACAATATTGAAATTGGAGTAAGACGATTAAAAGAATATGGATTAGAGCCAGTTTTTATGCCAAATGCGTTAAAAGGAATTTCTTACTTACAAGAACACCCAGAAGCAAGGGCAAGTGATATAAAACAAGCATTTCTTGATGATTCCATTGCAGGTATTATTTGTGCTATCGGTGGGGATGATACCTATCGATTATTGCCATATTTAATGGAAGACCAAGAGTTTATCACTGCTGTCCAACGTCATCCAAAACTGTTTACGGGATTTTCAGATACAACAATCAATCATCTCATGTTTTATAAGTTAGGATTATCCACCTATTATGGCCCAAATTTTATTTGTGATCTAGGAGAAATTGCTGATGAAATGTTACCTTATACAAAAAAGGCATTTGAAAGTTATTTCGTTGATAATTCGTATAATGAAATTACTTCCAGTAATATATGGTATGAAGAAAGAACGGACTTTTCTAGGAAAGCCATTGGCACAGAGCGAGTTCCTCATAAGGAAGAGAGAGGATTTGAATTATTACAAGGAAATGAGAATTTTCAAGGAAAATTGCTTGGTGGATGCTTAGAAAGTTTATATGATATTTTAACAGATACTAGATATGCGGATGAAAAAGATGTCTGTGAAAAATATCAATTGTTTCCAAGCAAACAAGAGTGGAAAGGTAAAATATTGTTTATAGAAACTTGTGAAGAAAAGCCAACACCAGAATTGCTGGAGAAGGAGTTGTTGGCATTAAAAGAAAGAGGCGTTTTTGATGTGATTCATGGTATTTTAGTTGGAAAGCCACAGGATGAAACTTATTACGAAGAATATAAGGAGATTTATCGGAAGGTCATTGATAACAAAGAACTTCCGATTGTGTATAATGTCAATTTTGGACACGCTACACCAAGATGTGTATTACCATATGGTGTAGAGGCAAAAGTCGATATGAAAAAGAAAAAAATTTATATCGGTGAGTAATCTCCTTTTATGAAAAGTGTGCTTCTCATCGTTTTTTAGCATCTTTTTTGAATCTTTTTAAAAGGATAATGGATAAAATACCCGACAATAAAGAAGTTGCGGACATATTAAGCCATAAACCATTTAGTCTCATTGGCCATAGTAGGATCACAAGTAAAATTGGAAAGACCAATGCAGTGGAAATGGAGATAATAGAAGCAAACACTGGTTGTTCAATGGCAGACATAAAACTTTGGGTTGCAAAGGAAAACCATCGTGTTACATATGTGATACTAAAGAGTAAAAGAGCGGTCACCGCCATATTCATAAAAGCATCATCGGTATTGCTTGTAAATAAATGTACCAGTTGTTTTGGAAACGCTATCATAACAACAACCAATAACATGGATAAAAGAAAGCTGGAAACAAAACAACATTTTGCAATGGATTTGACCCTAGCCCCATTTCCCTCTCCTAAATTATATCCAATAGCAGGTTGTAAAGAATCACACATTCCGTATAGGAGAGGCTGAATGAAGCCATCTACGAACATAAGAATACCATAGACAGAAACTGCCATTGTACCGCCTAATCGTAACAGTATGATATTCATAAAAATAGATGTAATACGTGTCGCAATATTATTTAAAAAGTTAGGGCTACCACAGAGTATAATCTGTTTTATCATTTTTTATGAAAATGCGGTTTGCAAAAGCGAAGTTGTAACTTCTTCCTAACAAATGGATAAAAAGCAATAAAACTACAAATAAACATCCCAGAACAAGTGGCAAGAGCTGCTGCCCAAATTCCCCACTTGAAAAGGTAAAGGAAAGTAAATTCGAGAATAGCAGTTAATACAGACATAAAAATATTTAAAAGCATACTTTCACGAACCTTTCCGCAAATGCGTAAATAGTTATCCACTGCAAAAATGATGGTGGTAACTGGAGCACAGAGGGCATAAACTCGTAGATAAGCAATTGCCAACTGAGCCAGTTCTGTTTTGGCACCCATAAAATGAATTAAAGTAGGAGCTAGAAGAAACATTAGGGCTCCAAATAAGAAGGAAGTTCCAACAATCAATAAACAAGAGCAAGTGAAAAGATTGTTGGCTTCTTTTTCTTTTTTTTCTCCCAATCGAATGGAAATTGGCACAGCTGAACCAACACCGATTAAATCGGCTAGAGAAAAGTTAATAATGACTAATGGCATAGCGAGATTGATGGCAGCGAAGGCTGTATCACCTAGAATACGCCCAACGAGCATTCCATCGATAAGCTGATAAAGGGCAGAAGCTAGCATACCAATAGAGCCAGGAATTGCCATTAGCAGAAATAGCTTTATAGGCGATGTTTTTGAAAATAATATCTTATAATCCATAAATGTTGTCCTTTCTGAGTAATATAATAGTGAGCTTCCGCGTAAATGAGTATAAACTATGGAGTTACTCCATAGTCAAGAGGTAATGTAATTATGAAACGAAAAAAAGAGAAACTCTATTCCACAGGTGAATTTGCAAAATATTTTGGAATAACAAAAGATACTTTGCTTTATTATGATAAGATTAAGCTATTTTCGCCTGCTGGAATCAAGGAGAATGGCTACCGGTATTATACAACGTCACAAATTGATCTATTCGGAACCTTACTGTCTTTACGGGAAATGAATGTTCCTATTAATGAAATTAGAGAGTATTTTCAAAATCCATCGCCAAAGAAATTAAATGAGATGGCAACTATACAGATGGAAAAGATAGAAATAGAAATCAAACGATTACAAGAAATCAAAGAATTGCCACCAGAACGCTTTCTTTATAGTAAACAAAATGATTGTGATTCGGAAACCTCTATTCAACAGTGGCAGGATATTTCTGGAGTATTTGTACAAGAAACCAATTTGAAAGGAACTGCTTTTATTGGTTCAATTCTCGCGGAGGAAGATATGAAAAATGGACAATTTCGGCGAATTGATCGGCTGTTTGTAAAGAGTAAAAACCGTTCAGGAAAAGTAAGAAAAGGTGGCAGTTATGCAGTTTTTTACTATAAGGGAAAAATTGAGGAGCTTCCAGAAATTTATCCTTATATTTTAGAAGAAATAGAACGGCTCGGTTACTATCTTTCAGGAGATGCTTATGAAGAGTATTTAATTACGGAGCTATCCACAAAGAAAGAAGAATATGTGACGAAAATTACTATAAAAGTATCCTCTATAAGAGATAAAAAAGCCTAATGAAAAAGAATGGTGTTTAAAACTTGATATATAAATATTACAATTGTAAGATAAAAGCAAATATTACAAGTGTAGGAGGAAATATGAAGAGGAAATATTTAGTTCTATTCATAGGAATTTTGGGATTAACATTATCAGGATGTCAATTTCAAAAACAAGAAAAATCTGAGATAACGACAACAGAATATCACAAGGCGGAAGAGAAAACATCATCCCAGGAAGTGACACAACAAGTACCAGGAGAAAGTATAAGGAAAGCTAATCCTTTGTATGCTTCATCTAGATAAAATGAGAACATTGTAGGAGGTGTGAGTTATAGAACTTCGTGTTTTAAAATACTTTTTAATGGTTGCTAGAGAAGAAAACATTACGAAAGCATCTATTCAGTTACATATGACACAGCCAACTCTATCTCGACAGTTAATGCAGTTGGAAAAAGAACTTGGTGTAAAATTGTTTCATCGAGGAAAACATAATATTGTCTTAACCGAGGATGGTTTGCTCTTAAAACGAAGAGCACAAGAAATCCTTTCTCTTGTAGAGAAAACGAAGGGTGAGTTGATACAAAAGGAAGAAGAACTGATAGGAGAAATTTCAATTGGCTGTGGAGAAACACAAAATATGTCATATCTTTCGGAAAAAATATTTCAGTTTAGAAAACAATATCCTCTTGTTAGTTTTCAGATTTATAGTGCAAATGCCGATGATATCAAGGAGAGAATTGAACAAGGAATTGTGGATATTGGACTTTTGACAGAGCCTGTGGATATCAGTAAATATGATTTTGTGCGTATGCCTAAAAAAGAGCGATGGGGTATTTTAACAGCAAAAGATTTACCAATTGCCAATGAAAAAACAGTTTCTGCTGAGGATTTGATTTCGATTCCGTTGTTAATACCAGGACGAGAAAGCGTGAAGAATGAACTTTCCAATTGGTTTGGAGAACGATATGGAGAAGTAGAAATTGTGGCAAGATATAATTTGATTTTAAATGCAGCCAATATGGTAAGACATCATGTTGGAGTTGCTTTGTGTTTTGACTTAAATTTACGATATGATGATCTACAATTTGTCCCTCTTTTTCCAGTGTTAGAAACGGGTGCAGTTTTAGTTTGGAAGAAAAGTCAGATGTTTTCTTCTGCTACATCCAAATTTATTGAGTTTTTAAGAAATGCTTATTAGGCATTTTTTATCATTTAATATAGGTATTAGACATAAAAGAATATGGTTATTAAAATAGTAGGTGGAAAGAAAATACCTACTATTTTTTATGGAAAAACATAGGTGGAATAAAAAAAGGGGTAATACTATGACAAGAGAAGAAGTCAGCAGGCAATACCATATACCAGTGGAAATTCTTAGGGAATATGAGAGCTGGGGGTGGTGTAGCATTATAAAAAAAGTGATGGATACACATCAATACGATGATTGGGATTTAAAAAATCTGAGTATGATTATGACTTTATATGACATTGGATTTTGTGTAGACGAAGTTGAACATTATATGCGACTGCTCTTAGAAAAGGAAAATACAGAAATAGAAAGAATCCAAATATTAAATAAAAAAAGAAGTGCAGTGTTAGATGAAATTCACTCTTGTGAAAAGCGATTGGATCGACTTGACTATTTACGCTATGAAATTTGCAAAGACACAAATACAAAAAATTAAATTATAAAAAAAGAAGAAAGGAGTACAAAGATGGAATATACGAAATTAGGAAATTCGGATTTACAAATATCCCGCATTTGTATGGGATGTATGGGATTTGGTGATTCAAAAAATGGTCAACATACATGGACGATTGATGAAGAACATTCTCGTGGGATTATTAAGCATGGATTAGAACTTGGGATTAATTTTTTTGATACAGCAATTGGGTATCAAAGTGGTACTAGTGAACAGTATTTAGGGCGTGCTTTAAAAGATTTTGCAAAAAGAGAAGATGTAGTTGTTGCTACAAAATTTCTTCCCCGTACAGAAGAGGAAATAAATGCAGGGGTTACTGGTCAGCAACATATTGAACGGATGTTGAATAAGAGTCTAAAAAATCTTGATATGGACTATGTAGATCTTTATATTTATCATATGTGGGATTATCAAACGCCAATTTTTGATATTTTAGAAGGACTTTCTCGTGTTGTAAAGGCAGGAAAAGCTCGTTATATTGGGATTTCCAATTGTTTTGCTTGGCAACTGGCTAAGGCAAATGCACTGGCGGAAAAAGAGGGATTTCCACAATTTGTATCTGTTCAAGGGCATTATAATTTGATTTTTAGGGAAGAAGAGAGGGAAATGGCAAAACTCTGCCAAGAGGACAATATTGCTATGACACCTTATAGTGCACTTGCAGGTGGAAGGCTTTCCAAACATTTAGGCGAAACGTCAAAACGTCTTCAAGAAGATAGTTATGCTCGTTTGAAATATGATGCCACTGCTACACAGGATAGGCTCATCATTGAACGAGTAGAAGAATTGGCACAAAAACATGGTGTTTCTATGACAGAAGTTTCTCTTGCATGGCTCTTAACAAAGGTTACTTCGCCAGTTGTGGGAGCAACAAAACTACATCATGTAGAAGGGGCTGTAAAAGCGGTAGAATTAGTTTTAACAAAAGAAGAACTGGATTATTTGGAAGAACCTTATATTCCACATTCCCTTGTAGGGGTAATGGCACAAAATACTGCTGCATCTGCAAAAGAAAATCATGTTTGGTCGATTAAAAATTAAGAACTGGTTGATACCTATTAGAAAAGATTACAATTAGTAAGAATGGAGGATAAAAGATGAAAAGAATAAAAGTAGCAGAAAAAAATAATCAAAAATGGTTTCATGGACAGGCGTTTGCCATGTGCAAAGATGATTTAGAATTTCAAGAAATTGCTCGCAATTTTCTCTGTGGGGAAATTTTGGATTTTGGAGTTCTTTCTGATCAGCAAAGGGCACTGATTACTTTGACCGCTCTTACGACTTGTCAGATTACATCATCCATAGAAACTTATACCATTTCTGCTTTAGAAGTCGGTGTGAAACCAGTAGAAATAAAAGAAACATTGTACCAATGTGCTCCTTATATTGGATTAGAAAAAGTGCAAAATGCTCTCGTAGAAGTAAATAAGGCATTTCAAAAAGCTGGTATTGTAATAGAAAATAAAAAACAGGCAACGGTTACAGAGGAAACTCGTTTTGAAAAAGGGTTGGCTGTACAACAAAAGATTTTTGGAGTGGAGAATATCAATACCATGCGTGAATCCGCACCCGAAGATTTGAAACATATACAAGAGTATCTGTCTGCTTGGTGTTTTGGTGATTTTTATACAAGAGGGGTACTAGATCTAAAAATGAGAGAATTAATTACCTTTTGTGCGATCTGTTGTCTAGGAGGCTGTGAACCACAGGCAAAAGCTCATGTAGGAGCTAATATTAGCGTTGGAAATACACGTGAAGTATTGATTTTGGCTATGACGCAATGTCTTCCATTTATTGGATTTCCACGTACATTAAATGCCATTTCCTGTATTGATGCAGTGACAAAATAATGAAAGATGTCGGCTTCTTGATAAATGCAATATCACACAATATAATCAAATTAGTATCCATGTTACTAGATGGAATGGGCTTGTATTTAATATTCATATAGAGTATACTTTTTAATATAAAATACAATTAAGGTGGTGTGATAATGCAATTATCGAAGTTTAGTGATTATAGTTTTCGGGCTTTGATTTATTTATCAAGACATCAAGAGAAACTTTGCACAGTTGAAGAGTTGGCTCAAGAGTTGAATACATCAGAGCACCATATGAAAAAAGTAATTCATTATCTTGCGAAAACAGATTATATCATTTCGATTAAAGGTCGCTCAGGTGGTGTAAAGCTAGGAGCTAGTCCAGACAATATCAACTTAGGAGAAATTTTAAAAAGAACAGAAGAAAACTTAAATATTGTAGAGTGTTTTGGAAAGCCAGAACATTGCCCTTTGATGGAATCGGGATGTAAGTTAAAAGCCATTTCTACGCAGGCACTTAGAGAATTTGTTGAAGAGTTCTCAAAATATACTTTACAGGATATATTGTAAGTCTATGAGGAATATTTATATAGAGTCATTACATAGTTTAGATTATGTAATGGCTTATTTTTATATTGTGCGAACCAGATATGACTCTCAGATAGAATGGTATAGCGGTAAATTGCTATTTGATAATTAAGGATTCCGAAAAATATCAATTTTTCGGAATCCTTAATGCTGTATTTTACTCATTTTTCACCTATTTGGAAGTTTGGAAGTTAATAAAGTTAATATATCATTAAGTTATTTATAAAAAGGGGGATGTTCAATTTTTTGTATTAGATAGTGGAAATAAAAGGGTATAAATTGTGATTTTTCTCTTTTTACTTGTATTTTGGATTTTACAGGGTAATTTTTTAAAATACATATATTTTATCAAATATAATTTTTTTAAGTCTTAAAACCAAAAATACGAAGTCATTTTTTCGCCACTTAATATTTTTTATTGATTTTATAGACGAAAGTCTTCTTATAAATCCTCATAAATAAATGTTTATAATGCCATGAGAAAACGGATTAAATCAAGTTTTTCCACATATGTCATTATAGAACAACGCTGTTACAGCGAATATCTATTGAAGTACCATGACTCTAAGGGCATCTTTTTTGATAAAGGGTTCCATGCAGCTTACAGTAGTGACTGGATAAAAAACTGATGGAACAGATCATAACCATATGTTAGAATAGGAGCATAGAACTGAGTGATAAGTTGGAATTGGCAAAGGATATGATTTAGGACATCTTATCAGAAGTCGGAAGTGTAAAGGAAAGGAATGAATAGATATGATATTACTATCTAAAGAAGAAATTATTGATTTGATAGACAGAATAACAAGTTGTGAGGATAAAAACGAGGAATATATTGACAAACTGATTGAAAAATTAGAACAAGGAGTGCTTGACCCAGAAATTTCAAATTATATATTTTGGTCTGAAATGACTTCGGAGGAAATAGCAGATAAGGTATTGCATTATAAGCCAATAAAACTATAACTTTCTATTTATCAGGAAATTGGACAAAGCGACTTAGCTGAAGCAGAAGGAGGATTTTAGCAATGACATATGATGATTTTGTGGCAGATTTAAATACACACTATTATGATTTATGGAATATTGGTTTAAAGAAAAAAGCAAATTATTCTCTGAAACAATATTTACAGGAATTTAATAAGAATGTTGATGAAAAAACCCGTTTTGCTATTTGGTATCAGTTTTGCGAGAATTATTGCCAAGATATCCTTACATCTGAACCCTATTGGTATTATAAACACCATGTACTATCTTATGAACTTTTTAAAAATGTTATCGATTATCTGAATCAGTGCTCCAATCAGATGCCACAATTAAAATGGCTTTATCTTTTGACAAGAGATGAGAAGGTTTTAGAGAAAGCATTTCACCATGAACAGCGTGATCAGCAAATTACAGAATGTAAATTTAAGAGTTATATAGACACCCTTGACTGGGGACTGCACCATGCCTCAGAGGGAGTTATCATTTATTTTATTCCTATGTTAGATTATATCAATGGATAAAGAAGTTTACTGAGAGCGATTACAAAGATTTTATGGAGTTTTGCAAGGATTATGATGTTACCTTTCAAAAAAATGAAGTTTTCTATTATACATAATACTTTACAAAATGAAATAACAGTCAAGTTGAATACATTTCAATCCTCTTTTTAGTTTACATAATAATTTTATGTTAACTAAAGTGTTAAATAGAAAAAATTTGATATTCAAAAATTGGGCTGTCCACTAAAGTGAACAGCCCAATGGATGATTATTATCATATAATTTAAAATAAAAATGAAATATATTTACACACAGATAGGTTGGAAAAGTATTTTCTTTTCATTTGAGCGAAAGGGTTTATAGTTCCTCTGGATCATCCACTTTCCTAAGAGGAACGGCATTTCCAGCTCGTCTGCGATTTAAGTCATCCTGTGCAGCATAGTGTTTTCTTGTAGTATTGACATCTTTATGTCCTAATACATCTGCTACGAGATAAATATCGGATGTTTCTTGATAAAGTCTTGTTCCATAAGTACTTCGCAATTTATGTGGGGTAATCTTTTTTAGGCTGGTGATAGTACCAGCATATTTTTTAACGAGGTTTTCAACAGAACGAACGCTGATTCTACGCTGTTGCATAGATAAAAAGAGAGCGTCTTCATGACCTTCTTGAGGAATGATGCGTTTTCTCTGTTCTAAGTACGGCAATAAAGAATCATGTACTTCATCACTAAAGTAAATGATGGATTCTTCTCCACCTTTTCTTATAATACGGACACCATCGTTATCTAAATCTACATCATTTAAGTTTAATCCAACGCATTCGGAAACACGAAGTCCTGTTCCTAATAAAAGGGTTAACATGGCCAAATCCCGTACTTTTGTTTTTTCATGATATTTCTTTTGAGATTTTGTCAATTTATCTCCAGATTCTACTTCGTTTAACAACTTGACAATTTCATCTTGTTCCAACCGAATAATCGCTTTTTCGTGAATCTTTGGAGCATCTACAAGGCTTGGAGGATTGTTTTTAATCAATTGTTTTTTGTAAAAATAACGATAAAAACTTCTTAGTGAAGCTAACTTTCTTGCGATTCCCCGTTCGTTGTTGATATATTCTTTTCCATCTTTTACATAGTATTTTAAATACTCCAAATATTCCTCAATATCCATTGGTGTAATTTCATCCAATAGTTCTAGTGAAAGATCTCGAATTGTATTTTCCTTTAATGAAGGATTGGATTCTATTAGGTATTCAAAAAAAAGTCTTAGATCATAGGCGTAAGAAATACGGGTACGTGAAGAAGTTGTTGGTTCAATTCCACGAAAGAAGAGAGAGCAGAACTTCGGTAATTCAAGCAATAACTCTCGTAATTTTGTTTGGTTATCAATTGTAATTTGTTTATGATAATTTTGTTCCATTTTTTCACTTCCTATTTAATGAACATGACGAAGTGGCCAGCCTTCCATATTTCCGTCCATGATAGCACGAAACATGCGATCTCTTGCCCCTTTATGTTCTTTATTTAATTGTTTCACAAGATTTTTTGCATATTCACGTTTGGAATGCCCATCCATTGGACAAGCACTTTTCACAACTGGTAAATTCATTTTATTTCTAAATCCAACAATATTGCATTCATCCACATAAAGGAGTGGACGAATTAAAGTGAGCCCAGAACGATCAAGGTAGGTAACAGGGGAAAAGGTATGAAACCGACCTTCAAACAATAAGGACATCAACATTGTTTCAATAAGATCGTCTTTATGATGGGCATAGGCAATCTTATTACAACCCAGTTCTTTTATAGCATCATTTAAAGCACCTTTTCTCATTTTGGCACAGAGGGAACAAGGATTTGTTTCCTGTCGTTGGTTAAATACAATATCAAAAATTTCTGTTTCCACAAGATGGTATTCCACATCCAGTTCTTCACAGAGTTTTGCTACTTCAGAAAATTCCATTTCTTCTAATCCTAAATGGACAGTGATTGCTTTAATCGTAAAAGGCTGAGGATAGAAGCGTCTTAAGTTGGCAAGGGCGTATAATAGTGTTAAGCTATCTTTTCCACCAGAGATGCCAACAGCGATAACATCTCCAGATTTGATCATCTGGAAGTCATCCACTGCCTTTCTTGTATAACTTAAAAGTTGCTGTAATTTCATGAATTAACCTCCATAATTTTTCTATCTGATTCATGACTCCTATTCATAAGGTATCATATGTATTTTATAGGAATTGAAGAGGTTTGAACAGAGTAACTTTTTTTCTATATGGGTATTTAATACTATTTTAACACAGAATTTATGGGATTTGTTCCATGTACTATTAAAAATCATTTTTTTGACAACGAATACTTTCAATGATACACTAATATAAAATAATAGTGAAAGTGGGGGAATGCAATGCTAAGAAACAGAACACATGGTTTATTCGTAGTTATTGGTATCATTATCATATGTATCTTGGGGTATTTCTTTTTACGGACGAGTTCCATTGAAAAAACCACATCCATAGTACAAAAAAATAAGGATACATTGACAGGGATAGCAACAGAGATTATAAAGGAAAAAAATGTGGATGGTTATCATTTGCATGGAGTAAAGCAGATTTATTGCTGGAATGATACGATGGTGGATTTTTTATGCAGAAGTTCTGGTTTTGCTTCCTCCACTTCATATAGTGGATTTTATTATTCACCGGATGATGTACCACTGGGGTTTCAAGGAGAATCTATGAATTTTGAAGAAGCAGAACATGGATGGAAGTATACGGAAAGTGAAGGAGATAATTGGTACTATACGGAAAAGATTTGTGATAACTGGTATGCTTATGAAATGCACTTTTGATTTATGATCTCACAAAAAGAAAAAGAGGAAGAATTGTAAAGACAGTTCTTCCTCTTTTTGGTTTACGCAAAGACAACGAGCCATGCGAGAGCATTTATGCTCACATATGGCGACTGTCTGCGAACGTGAGAAGTTCGCAAAGCGTGCTTCTCATCGTTTACGTTATTTTTTTAAAGAAGCAACAATTGCATCTTTTAATTCTAATAACTGTGCATGTGTATTTTCTTTTAAAGCAGAACGGATACTTACAATTGGTTGTAAAATTTCCATATCTTTCATGGATTCAATCATACTTACGACTTGACGATTTGCAGTTGGAGCCCATGAACCGTTATCTAAAAGTCCAACGGTACGATTTTGGAGATTTAATGCCTGCATATCATGTAAGAAATTAAACATTGCTGGGTAAATAGATCCATTATAAGTAGGTGCAGCAATGACAATATGGCTACAACGGAATACTTCTTCCACTAATGTGGATACGTGTGTATTGGATACATCATACACTACGATGTTACGAACACCGGCTTCCACCAATTCATTTGCCAAAATATTGATTGCACTTTCTGTATTCCCGTACATGGAAGCGTAGAAGAGAGCAACTGTCTGTTCTTCTGGTGTGTAACTGCTCCATTTATCGTATTTTTCAAGTAAAAATTCTAAGTTTGAACGCCAAATTGGACCATGTAAAGGACAGATCATTTTAATGTCTAAAGAAGATAACTTTTTAAGGGAATTTTGTACTTGTGTACCATATTTACCAACGATATTGCTGTAATAACGTCTATAATCGGATAACCATGCGTTATCAAAATCTAATTCATCGTTAAATAAATTTCCGTTTAATGCACCAAAGCTACCAAAGGCATCAGCAGAAAATAAAATTCCATGTTTTTCTTCAAATGTCATCATAACTTCAGGCCAATGAACCATTGGAGTCATATAGAATGTAAGAGTATGATTTCCTAATTCTAATACATCGTGTTCTTTTACGATTATGATATTTTTTTCAATATCCATGTCATAAAATTGTTTGATTAAATCAATTGTTTTGGCATTTCCAATGATTTTCATATCTGGATAGCGGATGAGTAATTCTTCGATATTAGCACAGTGATCAGGTTCCATGTGATTTACAATTAAATAATCAATGGATCTTCCTGCTAAAGAATGTGTAATATTATCCATGAATTGATGAGAGATAGAAGAATCTACCGTATCCATTAAAGCAACTTTTTCATCCAGAATTAAATAGGAATTGTAAGTAACGCCACGAGGAATTGGGAATAAATTTTCAAAAAGTGCTAAACGTCTGTCGTAACCTCCTACCCAAACAATTTCATCTGTTATCTTACGTGTACAGTACATAGTGTGTTCTCCTTTCGAATGAACCGCTTTTTAAAGAGCCTGTTCATTTGCCTTTCTTAATCGTAATGTAATAAAATTCCAATTAATGATATGAAACCATTGATCAATATAGTCCCCTCTAAGATTTTGATATTGTAAATAATATGCGTGTTCCCAAACGTCCAATGGTAGCAGAGGGTAAAGACCAATGGACAATGGGTTATCCTGATTTGGTAAAGAAATGATTTGTAACATTCCTTTTAAATCCATAACAAGCCATCCAAATCCAGAGCCAAACTGATTCATAGACTTGGTTTTCATTTGTGTTTTCCAATTTTCTTCTGAACTAAAAATATCAATGATAAAAGCAGGTGTATTTTGACTGTTAGGGGTTAAACTATCGAAATACAAATCATGGTTATAAACACCACCACCTTGATTTCGAACGCTTGTTTGTAACTCCTTTGGAAGTCTTGACAAGCGAGAGAGTAATTCCTCTAACGTCCATGTATGATATTGTGGATATGGTTCTAAGGCTTTATTTAGCCCATCAATATAACTTTTAAAATGCTTATCATGATGAAAATACATGGTGTCTTCATCAATATATGGCTCTAAAGCGTTATAAGGATATGGTAAATCAGGTAATATAAACGGATAATGCTGTGTAGAAATCATAATTATTCCTCCAAATTTTTTAACAAATAAAGAGGTTAGCATGACCTAACTCAATACCTATTATATCATAATTGTAAGATTATACAATATTTGAATAATATGATTGCTGTATTGTTCATAAGGCATTATCAAATATGAAAACACGTGATACGAATTTTCATATACGCAAGTGATTATCACATAGATAAAAGATTCATGATAAGAAACTTGCGATAGTTATAAATCCAGTATAGAATTATACAACTAATAAATAATATATGCAAATAAAAAATAATTGAAAATAAAATAAATTAAAAATGGATAAAAATAATGAAAAAACATACAACTATTCGTTAAAGTTGTGTTTTGCGAATAGTTGAAACTGTCTTTCTTTAGCACTTCTCTTATCGATTTTATTTTTATTTGCGGTGAAAAACACATTTTTCGTGTTTTTCACCCTTTTGCTTTTCCTTGTGTTGCAACTTGTTCCATTTTCATTTGGATGAGGTTTTGATCTCCTAAATACTCTTTTTTTATAAAGTTCCCTAATTCATCAAATTCATACACAAGAGGAATCCCTGTTGGGATATTGATATTAATAATTTCTTCTTCGGATAAATGTTCAAAATGTTTTACCAAGGCTCTGAGTGAATTTCCATGTGCCGTAATTAATACACGTTTTCCATTTTTCATATCTTTTAAAATCGTTTCATTAAAATAAGGAACAACCCTTGCAATGGTGTCTTTTAGGCTTTCACCAAGAGGCAATGCTTCATTTTGTTCATTGCGATATTGCTCTTGTAATTTTGGATTACGCTGGTCGGATTCCTCTAATAATGGAGGTGCTATGTCATAAGATCTTCTCCAGATTTTCACTTGTTCTTCTCCGTACTTTTGTGCTGTTTCTGATTTGTTAAGCCCTTGTAATGCTCCGTAATGGCGTTCATTTAATTTCCATGTCTTTACAACTGGCAACCATGCTCGATCCATTGAATCCAAAGCGTAATTCAACGTATGAATGGCACGCTTTAAATAGGAGGTATAGCAAACATCAAAATCAAATCCAGCTTCTTTTAAAATACGACCGGCCTCTTTTGCTTCTTTTCTTCCTGTTTCAGATAATTCCACATCTGTCCAACCTGTGAATAAGTTTTCTTTATTCCAAACACTCTCTCCATGACGTAATAATACAAGTTTCATAAATATCTCCTCCCATTTCCCTTTGTAACTTTTTTATTTTTCGTCTTTTAGCATTTCTTCCATTGTATGCCATCCAAGAACAGCACATTTTACTCTTGCTGGCATATGAGCAATGTCTTGTAAAGAAGAGGCTTCTTCCAACTCTTCCATTTGCTCTTTGGTAATTTCTCCTTTGATCATTTGTAAAAATAAATCGGAAAGACGTAATGCTTCTTCCTTTTTCTTCCCTATAATTAAATCCAGCATCATATCCGCAGATGCTTGTGAAATAGCACATCCATTTCCTTGAAATGCTCCATCTACAATCACATCATCCACGACCTTTAATTTCAGCCATATATCATCCCCACAGCTTGGATTTACACCTTCTAAAACAAGGTTTGCATCCTCTAGATCATGTTTATGAAATGGGTGCATATTATGCTCGATTAAAATTTCATTATACAATGTTCTATTGTTCATATCCCATGATTCTCCTTACTTTTTTTAGGCTTTCAATGAATCGTTCAATGTCATCTTTTGTGTTATAAAAGGCAATACTTGCACGTGTTGTGGAAGAAACCTTTAAATAGTCCATAAGCGGTTGTGCGCAGTGATGTCCAGCACGAACAGCAATATGATCCAAATCGAGCAAAGAAGAAACGTCATGAGGATGAACGCCATCCAAAGTAAATGTTAAAATTCCACAATGCTCTTCTCCCCTATCTGAACCGAGTACATGAACGCCTTTTACTTCTTTTAACTGTTCTAGTGCAAAGGTTGTCAAGGCGTGTTCACGCTCCATAATTTGTTCAAATCCAATGGATTGTAAATATGTAATTGCCTTTCCAAGAGCCACAGCACCACCAGCATTTCCTGTACCTGCCTCAAATTTATAAGGAAGTTCTGCATAACGAGCCCCATCAATGGTAACAGATTCAATCATTTCTCCGCCCACAAGGAATGGAGGCATCGCTTCTAACAATACTTTTTTTCCATATAAAACACCAATTCCCATAGGTGCTAATAGTTTATGACCAGAAAATGCTACAAAGTCAGCATCTAAGGATTGCACATCAATTGGCATATGAGGGGCACTTTGTGCACAGTCAAGAACGACAACAGCACCTCTTTCATGTGCCATAGAAATAATGGTTTCTACGGGGTTAATCCGACCAAATACATTTGATACATGGGCAACTGCTACCAGTTTTGTTCGCTCTGAAAATACATCGTCTAAATGTTTTTGTGTTATCGTTCCATCAAAATCACATTCTAAGTATTTGATAATAGCTCCTGTCTGTTTTGCCACCATTTGCCATGGAAGCATATTGCTGTGATGCTCCATAATGCTGACAATGATTTCATCCCCTGCTTTTAAATGAGTAAGACCATAGCTATATGCAACTAAATTTAAACTTTCTGTTGCATTTCTCGTGAAGATAATTTCACAGCTTTCTTTGGCATGAAGAAACTCTTTGACAATATTTCTTGAATGCTCTACTTCTTCTGTGGCTTTCATACTTAACTCATATAGCCCACGCAAAGGATTTGCATTGGCAGTTTTATAAAACTCTTGTTCCGCTTCTAATACACAGGATGGTCTTTGAGAGGTGGCAGAACTATCAAGATAAACCACTTCTTGTTCCATTAAGAGGGGAAAATCTTTTCGATAGGGGTTATTCTGTAAATCCATCTTTCATTTCCTCCTCTCGATATGCCTGAATCATTTGAAGAACTGACGGATCAGGAATCTTTGAACATAGGGTGTCAATTCTAGCCTGAATCAACATATGCTCTGCTTCTTCTTTTGTCATACCTCGTGAACAGAGATAGAATAAAACATCATCATCGATTTGACCAATGGTAGCACCATGATTTCCTTGTACATCTTCTTCTGCACATAAAATAAGAGGAATTGTTTGATTGACAATATCATCGCCAAGCAATAAAACATCTTCACTTTCTTCCCCGTCTGAACCAGAAGAACCATGTTTAAAATCAATCGTACCTCTAAATAGTTTAAACGCTTGATCTTGTAACACGCCATTAGCTTTTAAATAGCTTTTGGATTTTTTCCCATAGTGGTTGATCACATAGTTCATATCGAACTTTTGTTTTCCTTTGGCTGTATATCCAATGTTCGTTGTTACTTCACTTTCTGCTCCTAGTAGCTCAATCTGACATCCACTATAAGCCTCTTTGCTTCCAAGTCCGATCTGTAATAAATCGATGATTCCTCGTTCTTCACAGACACCACCAATATCATTTAAGTGGATAAATTCATTTCCTAACATCTGTACTTGGATGAGGTGAATTTTAGCATTTTCTTTGGCAGAGAGTTTTGTGCGGATTCCTTGATGGAGAACTTCTTTCCCGTCTTCTATTTTAGAAGAATTTTGGGATAAAGCATCTTTCTTTCCATCACTATTATATACCATAATAACGGTGAGTTCACTATCTTCTTTCGCCTGAATTTCTATTTCATGATAGGTGTTTTCCTTCGTACCACGAAAATAAAGAGTGATAGGTTCTTTTATTTTCTGTCCTTTTTCTGTTTCAATATGGAGAATCTTTGTATTTTCCTCCATAAGTCGATTCATATCCTCTCCCATTCCCGTCTTATATTGTTCCATTGTTCGAATGGAATCTTCATAACAGACAATACGTTTTGGGACTACCATATGAATGGGAGTATTTTGATAGGTTGTTGGTACTGACAAGGTACTTTCATTCATATGAAGCCAATTCCAAGTTGGTGTTGGCAAATGATTGATGGTAATATCAAGTTTTCTTTCCATAATAGACCTCCTTCTTATCCGATACTGCCCTTCATTTCAAGCTGAATCAAGTTGTTCATTTCGACTGCATATTCAAGAGGAAGTTCTTTTGAAACATTATCAGCAAATCCGCTGACGATCATTGCCTTAGCGTCTTCTTCACTGATTCCTCGTGACATGAGATAAAAAATTGCTTCATCACTAATGCGTCCAATCTTAGCCTCATGTCCGATATTGGCATCTTTGGTGCGAATATCCATTGCAGGAATGGTATCAGAACGAGAAATATCATCCAACATCAAAGATTGACATGAAACAGCAGATTTACTATTTGTGGCATTTTTTGTAACGGTTACAGAACTTCGAAATGTGCTAATACCACCATCTTTTGAAATGGATTTCGTATTAATAAAAGAAGAAGTATCTGGGGCACTATGTACTACTTTGGCTCCCGTATCTAAATTTTGTCCTTTTCCAGCAAAGGTAATGCCGGTAAATTCCGCTCTTGCACCCTTTCCTTTTAAAATACTCATTGGATAGAGATAGGATACATGAGAACCAAAAGAACCGGATACCCATTCAATAGTTCCCCCCTCTTCTACCACAGCACGTTTTGTATTCAAGTTATACATATTTTTAGACCAGTTTTCAATGGTAGAATAACGAAGTTTTGCGTTCTTTTTCACATAAAGCTCTACGCATCCCGCATGAAGATTTGCCACATTGTATTTTGGTGCAGAACATCCTTCAATAAAATGTAACTCTGCTCCTTCATCCACAATAATTAAGGTGTGTTCAAACTGTCCCGCTCCTGGAGCATTGAGTCTAAAATAAGATTGTAGTGGGATCGTTACAGAAACTTTTGGGGGAACATATACAAAAGATCCTCCAGACCATACAGCACCATGTAAAGCGGCAAATTTGTGATCCTTTGGTGTCACTAGTTTCATAAAATGCTTTTGAATCATAGCAGCATATTCCCCATGTAAAGCACTTTCTAAGTCTGTGTAGATAACCCCTTGTTCTGCCACTTCTTTTCTCACATTGTGGTAGACAAGTTCTGAATCATACTGAGCTCCTACACCAGCAAGGGAGGTTCGCTCTGCTTCTGGAATGCCTAAACGCTCAAAGGTATCTTTAATATCCGTTGGAACTTCTGACCACTTAGCTGTCATACGGGTATTAGGACGGACATAAGTTACAATATGTTCCATATCAAGTCCTTCAATGGACGGCCCCCAATTTGGCATTTCCATCTGATTATAAGTCTGTAATGATTGCAGACGGAACTCTTGCATCCATGTAGGATCTCCTTTTTCTTTTGAAATCCGTTCTACAATTTCAGGTGTCAATCCTTCTTGTAAACGGAAGGAATCTTTTTCATCATTTTTTATATCATAAACACTGCGGTCAATATCATCCACATAAGTCTTTTCTTCCATCTTGTCGGTTTCTCCTTTCCTTAAGAGTGATAATTACGCGTTATGAGAGAGAAAGGATTCAAATCCATGCTGATTGATCTCTTCTACAAGAGAACCATCTCCAGTTTTTACAATCTTACCATCGACCATAATATGCGTATAATCAACATGAAGGGATTCTAAAATCCTTGTGCTATGTGTAATAATCAAAAGTGCACCTTTTTTGGACTTTTGATATTCCTCAATTCCACTTGATACAGTACGAACAGCATCCACATCAAGTCCAGAGTCTGTTTCATCAAGAATCGCTAATTTAGGACTTAACATAAGGAGCTGAAGAATTTCAGCTTTTTTCTTCTCACCACCAGAAAAACCTATATTTAAGTCACGATTGGCATAGGATTCATCCATTTGTAGCAACTCCATAGCCTTTTTCATTTCCTTTTGAAAATCCCACAGTCTGATACGTCTTCCCCTGCTCTGTTCCACCGCATTTTTAATAAAACTGCTAAGGCTGATTCCAGATACTTCCAAAGGATTTTGGAAAGAGAGGAACATCCCTTCTTTTGCACGCTTATCAGCAGATTCTTCATTGAGATTTTTTCCATCAAATAAAATCTCTCCGCCTTTTAACTCATACTTTGGATTTCCCATTAAAGCGTATCCAAGTGTGGATTTTCCTGCTCCATTTGGTCCCATAAGCACATGAGTTTCCCCTTTCTTAATTTCTAAGTTGATTCCATGAAGAATCTCTTTATCTTCTACATTGACCACAAGGTCATTGATTTGCAATAATCTATCTAACATAATTGCCTCCATTTCATCTATCGAACAACATATTCTTTCTGGTTTAATCCCTAGTAATTTAATCTTTATTAATTTTGTCGGGATTAAATTTGTTTTTATTATAGCTCCAAATGAAACAGGAATCAATATAAAAGTGGATTGTTTTTTTTAAAATACTCAATTAGGAATGCTTTATGAATTTAAAAGAATCTAGTTGATCTTAATAAAAAGTGAAAAAAATAGAGAGCTATTTTATTCTTTTTATCCAAAGTAGAATGAAAAATAAGAAAAGTAAAATGTAATTTTTAAGATTTCATAAAGAAATTAGAAAAAAATTTGGTATAAAGTGTTCAGCAGAGCAATGGTTTTATTCCATCGCTCTGCTAAATACTAATCCCATAATTTCACAATCCATGAATCGGGGAGTTGATTAAAAATAATATCTCGGTTCAGATTAATCCAACTTTCACAATGATTTAGAATAATGGCATCACTTGTAATCACACCAGAAAGTGTTTGTAAGATGCGATCCACCTCACGTAAAAGGATAACTTCCACTTCAAAAGGAAAAGACTTAGCAAGTTCTAAAATACGCACCTTTAATTTTCCGGAATTGGATACGGGTTCATCGAGATAAAAAATCGCCTTTTCCACGTTTCTTTCTTGTAATTCTTCCAGTATCAGTAAAATCGCTTCTGTTGTATATTCAATTAAACGATACGTTCCACGAAGTCCAGCCAGATCTCGTATTGTTCCATCCATCGCTTCTAAAAGTAAAGAATTGGATAAAGCAACTTCCAATGTAATGATCGTATTAAAGCCATCAATATGGACGGTCTTTTCATACATTACTTCCTTTTTCTTTCGAAGGGTGATTTCGCTTTCACGAGAAATGGAGCGAGTGAGAGCAAGCCTTTGTCGTTCTGAAAATAAATAGTGATTTCCTACAAATACCGTTGTATTTTTTATGGAATAGTCACGATTTAATAAATACTGTATTTCTTCTGATGCTTTTTTTAGTTTAACAAGAGATGTTTGAAGTCCAAAATCACGTTCGTCTTCTGGTACAAATCCACGTATTGTATGTTTTGGCACACTCTCTCCTCCTTTGAAAAAACTTTAATCGCTATTTAAAAATATGAATAATCCCTCTCTTATTGAGATTCATAAGTAACGATAATGTGATTGGAAATCCAAATAACCCAAGTAAACCACAAAAATATAATCCAAGTAACATACTTGCTAAGGTGACCACCGGATGGAGTCCTACTTGATTCCCTACTAGTTTTGGTTCCACAATATTTCGCACAACCGTAATGACAAGATATAAGACTGCAATTCCAAGTGCCAGTGGCATATTTCCAATGACAGCCGAGATAATTGCCCATGGAATTAAAATGCCTCCCGTTCCTAACACGGGTAAAATATCAATGATTGCAATGATTCCAGCTAAAATGCCTGCACTTGGAATACCAAGCAAAGAAAGACCGATAAAAAGCTCTATAAATGTCATAAAAATAATAATGGTATAGGATTTTAAACATTTTAGCAAGGTATCTTTTACATAGCCTTTCCCTTCTAAAAGTGAATTTCTCTTTTTCTCTGGTATTTGCCTTAAAAGAAACTCAGATACTGGATGAAAATCAATGGTCATAAAAACAGTCGCAATGATTGTGATGATGGTTTTCATAAAAGCCCCTGGCACTTCAGAAGCGATATTAGAAATAAAAGAAATCGCCCAACTTGAAATAAATGTTGTTAATTTTCCAAGCATGTCTAAAATACTGGATGCACTTTCATTTAAAAGAGAGAGAATGGCGGGATCAAAAGAACTGAATAATTTCTCTAGCCAAGCAAAAATCTCTTGAATAAAAGGAACCATATTCGTTGTAAAGAATACTGGCACTTCTAGCAGAAGTTCTTTTACGGCTGAAAAAATTTCAGCACCGCATATTCCAATCAATAATCCTATCATACAATAAAAAATAAGCACAAACAAAATAGAAATTACCGTTCGTTTTATATGTGTTTTCTCATGCACATAATCAATTGGTTTATGTAATACCCATGCAATAAGAAATGCGATAAAAAATGGAACAAGAACAGGTCCAGCATATTTTAATAAGAGTAAGATACAAAGGGCAATAATTGCCCAATATACAAATTGAATAATAAACTGCCTCTGTTTTTCTAGTTTGTGTTTTTTTGTGTCAAAGTCATTGTCCAAAAAATGATACCTCCTTGATTCGCGTTTTATGTGCTTCTATTCAGTATCATACTATGTATGAAACAAATAGTAAATAAAATCTTATAAAGGTAAAAAAATAAGCCATCACAATATGTGACAGCCTATTATTAAAAACTATTCTACTTCAACACCAAAATTTGCACATAAAGCAGGTAATCCACCCTGGAAACCACTTCCAATAGCATTGAATTTCCATTCATTATTGTTTTTATAGATCTCACCGACAACAACAGCTGTTTCAATGGAGAAATCTTCCCCTAAATCATAGCGAATTAATTCTTGGTGATTTCCTTCATCTATAATACGAATATAAGCATTGCTCACCTGACCAAAGTTTTGACGTCTTTGATCAGCATCGTAGATAGAAACGGTAAAGCTGATGCGTTCTACATTGGCTGGAATTTTTGATAAATCAACCTTAATTTGTTCATCGTCCCCATCTCCAGCACCGGTTAGATTATCACCTAAGTGTTCTACGGAACCACTTTTATGCAGGCGATTACCGTAGAAAATAAATTCATCGCTGGATGGTACTTTGCCATTATCACCTAACATAAAGATGGTAACATCAAGATCAAAATCAGATCCACCATCATATTTATTTACATCCCATCCAAGACCAACTAAAATATTTTTTAATCCCGGATTTCCTTTTGTCAAACTAACTTTTTGTCCTTTTTGTAAATTCACTGGCATACGTCAATTCCTCCTTCATGTAATCGCTAATGGGCTAGAAACTCCTATAACGTATTCTCATCGTTTATGTTCAAAAAGTGTAATATACTGTTTGATTAATTCAACGGTTCCATCAATACCCAATACACTACTGTCAATGGAAAAATCATATGTGTTCATATCTCCCCAACGATTGCTTGCATAGTAATTATAATAGCTTGAACGCTGTTTATCTTTTTTATGAATAAAACTAGTCGCCTGTTCAATTGTTGAATTTTGTTCCTCAGCAATGCGTTTTGCACGGAATTCGATTGGAGCGTGAACGAACAAATTAATACAGTTATGAAAATCGGATAAGGCATAGTCTGCACAACGCCCTACGAAAACGCAAGGACCTTGCTCTGCAATGGATTTAATTGTATCAAAAGCTGCTAAAAATACTTTATGATTCAAAGGCATATCAAAGGTATTACCACCGAATCCAAGAGAATACGGATCCATAACAACAGAATAAAGGAAACTGGTTGTTGGTTTTTCATCAAAACTTTCAAAAATTTCCTCGCATAGTCCACTCTTTTTGGCAGCCTCTTTTAAAAGCTGTTTATCATAATATGGAATACCCAAATCTTTTGCAAGTTTTGTTCCAATTTCTCTTCCGCCACTACCACACTGTCTTCCGATTGTAATAATTGAATTTGTACTCATAACAATTCGCCCCTTTCACTTCTAGCTATTTACAGTATACAACAAAGTGATTGAAAAGTACAGAATTTTTGTTTAATATTTTTGAATTATCTGAGCTCTTTTAACAAGTTCTCAAAGTATTCTGGAAGTGGTGCTTCAAACTCCATATATTCTCCTGTCCTAGGATGAATAAAGCCAAGAACTCTTGCGTGAAGACACTGTCCTTGTAGCTTATATGGCTGATTAGCAGGTCCATAAACGGTATCCCCTAATAATGGATGGTGAATCTTTGCCATATGAACACGAATTTGATGGGTTCTTCCTGTTTCCAGTTGGCATTCAATGAAAGTATAGCGATGATCTTTTAATCGCTCTAACACGCGGTAATGTGTGACTGCGTGTTTTCCATTCTTTTCGTTGACTGCCATCTTTTTTCTATCAATGGGATGTCGTCCGATGGGAGCATCCACCGTTCCTTCCTCTTCTGCAAAGTTATGATAGACAATGGCATTGTATTTTCTTGTAATGGAATGCACTTTTAATTGTTCACTGATTTTGGTATGTGCCATATCGTTTTTACAAACAACTAACACACCCGTAGTATCCTTATCAATTCTATGGACGATGCCAGGGCGTAAAACCCCGTTAATTCCACTTAGATTTCCTTTACAATGATATAAAATACCATTGACCAAAGTTCCAGACATATGTCCAGCACTTGGGTGAACGACCATATCTTTTGGTTTATTGATGATTAAAATATCCTCATCTTCATAGAGAATATCAAGAGGAATGGGTTCTGCTTTAATATCCAATTCCACTGGTTCTGGAATGGTAAGAGAAACAGAATCTCCGTTTCGCAATTTATAGTTGGATTTTACTGGTTTTCCACAAACAAATACTTGCTGTTCTTTTACCAGCTTTTGTAAATAAGATCGAGATTGTTCTGGAAATTTCTCCGCTAGATACTTATCTATTCGAGTTCCAACTTCCTCTTTTGCAACAATATATTCTTCCATTGAGTTTCACCTTTCTGTTTCTTTTTATCCTTTGTTTTTCTTATTTTGAAAAAATGGAATATCACGCTCTAGTTCCTCTTCTTTATAGTAGAACAAAATTAAAATAACAAATAAAATAACGGCAACGACCACATAGCAATCCGCCACATTAAAGATTGGGAAGTTAATTAGTTTAAAATAAAAGAAATCAACCACATATTGATGGGAAATTCGATCAATAATATTTCCAAATGCTCCAGCAGTGACTAATACCACACAGATACGAAGCGGAAGGTATCGTTTTGTATCCGGAATTTTATAATAAAGAAAAATCATAACAAAAGCAATTATAATGGTGAGGGGTACAAAAAACCACTGCTGTCCTTGGAACATTCCAAATGCAACTCCATGATTTTCTAAATACTGTAAATGAAAGACATCTGGAATAACGGAAATTCCAGATGTGCCTTTTAAATGAATCACTGCTAAATACTTTGTCAACTGATCAAATAAAATGAGTAAAATCAGTGCTATCAGTGCTTTTATATATTTACGCATACTGCCTCCAAATGTTATAAATTTTCAAGTCTTTTATAGCTTTCTAATGCCCAAAGCATTTCTTCTTGTGTCACTGTTTTATCAATCTTTGCGTTCCCAATCGGATGCAATAGAATAAATTTAATCTGTCCTTGATCCATTTTTTTATCGAGTTTTGTTGCCGATACAATTTCTTTATAATCCAATGTTGCTGGAAGTGTATCAAAGTGAAAATATTGAAATAACTCTTCTATCTGTTCCAACTCTTCCTTTGAAATCAGCCCACGTTTCCAAGAAATCAGACTGGCAAGTTCAGAACCAATGACAACACAATCTCCATGAAGCATGGAAAAATTCATAAGTTTTTCTATGGAATGACCCAGTGTGTGACCAAAGTTCAATAACGCTCGTTCTCCTTTTTCTTTTGGATCCCGTTCTACCACATCCCCTTTGATTTCACAACTGCGATAGATCATATCTTTTAAAACATCCGGTTCACGACGAGCAATCTCTTCTCGATGTTTAGAAATCCAAGAAAAATACTCTTTATCTTTAATCAAACCATGCTTGATCACTTCTCCTAAACCAGAGTTAAATTCGTGTTCTGGAAGGGTTTTTAACGTACCGGTATTGATATAGACTAATGAAGGTTGATAGAACGCTCCCACCATATTTTTGTATGAGTCAAAGTCTACGCCCGTCTTTCCGCCAATACTACTGTCCACTTGTGCAAGTAAAGAGGTTGGAACTTGCACAAAGTCAACACCTCGTAGATAAGTGGAGGCGGTAAACCCTGTCAGATCTCCCGTTACACCTCCCCCTAATGCTAAGAGGACATCTTTTCGATCAAATTGATGCTCGATTAAGGTTGTATAGATAGCGGATACGGTAGAAAGCTGTTTTTGTTGCTCCCCTGCTTGAAAGGTAAAGCATACAATTTCACGAAAAATTGGAGTGAGCAATGTTTTGATTTCCTCCAAATAAAGAGGTGCTACATTTGTTTCTGTTACAATGAGCAACTTGCGTTTTTCATATCCAAGAGCTATCAGTGCATCTTTTAATTTAGAAAAATCATTTTCTAATAAAATATCATAAATCGGTTTTTGATCGTAATGAATGGTAAGTTTGTTTTTTATTTTCACTGTAAAAACCCTCCTTAGAAGTAAAGATATCAAATAAATTTGCGGAGCAGAATACGGTTTCTCCCCTTTTTTGTCATGCCCTCTACTCCATCAAAAATAAATTTTCCCAGTCCACGAACAGAAATGATCATTCCATCTTTCAGTTGTAGACTGTTACTCTCCACAAGTTTCCCATTGACAAACACCCGTTTTCCTTGAATATATGGAACAGACTGGCTTCTTGATAATTGAAAAGCCAGTCCGATTACTGCATCCAAACGGCAAGAGGTAACAAAACCTGTCACCTCTTGATATTTCGGTTCAATATGAGGATGTTCTAACGTATGGGTACAAGTCACCATGGTATGTTTTACTTTAAAAAGTTGGTCGGCGATAACATCGGCAATGTGTTCCAGACAAAATACATATCCAATATTATCGGAGATTAAAATATCTCCAAGCATAGAGCGTTCAATGCCAAGATTCATAATCGCTCCAAGAAAATCACGATGGGTTAAATCATCAGCAAATTTCTTAGAAACTGGCTTCACTTCTACACAAGCAATGGGAGGTTCTTCCCCGTAACCAAAAACCTCTTCACTTCCAAAACATACAAGTTGACGATCGGCATAAGGATGTCCACCATATAAATGACTTGTTACATGAGAAAAAGAAGAGCGTTCTTCTTGATAAATACTTTGTTCGTAGAGATCAAGAAATGTTGTGTACATATAACGGCTTTGTTGATAGGCTTTATCGGATAGCTCCAACAACCGTTTTTTTAAAATTAAAGCATCTTTTCCTTTGTCCATAGTTTTTATTATCCTAATCCATTACACACGATATTTTCCAATTTCTGGTGAAATGAGATTTTCATTCAAAATTTCTTCTCTTAAATCTCCTGCTACTTCAATGGCTTCTGGTGCAGCAATGAAGATATTGCTAGAAATCGCCTGCAATGTCCCATTGAGTGCATAGCAAGATCCACTGATGAAATCGATGATACGTTGGGCAGCATAGATTTCAATACCTTCCATATTGATTACGATGGTCTTTCCATCTTTTAAGAAATCTGCTACCACCTGTGCTTCATTGAACTCTTGTGGTTTAATAACGTACACTTCACCACCTCTTCCACCACTTAATGGAACAAGTTTTCCTTTGCTCATAACTTTTGCCTTTTTCTTATCAGCAAAGTTAGATGGTTGAGCCGTTTCTGCTTTAATAGAAGGTTCGGATTTTTCTTTATTTCTATTGAAGAAAGATTTTGCTAAGGAGTCGTCTTCTTCATAATCGTCCTCATCTTCTAATAAATCGTCATCATCGTATTCGTCATCAGGTTCATTCAATTTCATTAAATCTAAAAATTTATTAATTCCTTTACTCATTATGCTTCTCCCTCGACTTTATATTTTCGGGCTCCAAAGATGGCAGTTCCAATGCGAACCATGGTAGAGCCTTCTTCAATGGCAACTTCAAAATCGTTTGTCATTCCCATTGATAAAATTTTCATATCTATATTATCAATGTTTTTCTGACTTATGTCAACAAATAATTGATGTAGTTGGCGGAAATAGATGCGATCCTCTTCCGGATTTTCAACAAAAGGAGCGCTTGTCATAAGACCGCATACATGGACGTTAGGAAGTTTTGCAATTTCTTCAATTAATGGAAGCGTTTCTTCCCTTGTCACACCAAACTTTGTTTCTTCTCCTGCGATATTCACTTCAACTAAAACATCAACAACAACCTGTTTCTTTTCTGCTTCTTTTTGAATTTGATTTGCCAACTTCAAAGAATCTACGGAATGAATTAGCTTAACTTTATCAACAATATATTTTACTTTGTTTGTCTGAAGGTGACCAATCATATGCCAATGCACTGGAGATTTAATTCTTTCATACTTGTCCACCAGCTCTTGCACTTTATTTTCTCCGAATTCAAGAATACCAAGATTGAGAACTTCTTCCACTGCTTCTAGTGGTTTTGTCTTACTGACTGCGATCAGCGTAACCTCTTCTCTTTTTCTTCCTGCTCTTTTACAAGCCTCGCTGATTCGTCTTTCAACTTCATCAAGATTTTGTTTTAACATTGTTTGCTCAACTCCTAATATATTTTTTCATTTTCACTAATGGTATTGCTATTTAAAATAATGTGATCATAGATAGCAAGAGCACTTAAATCTGAACTTTCTTCTACAATACTATAATCTTCATTGGAATAAAGAACATTCACCATTTTAAATGCAGCATATCCCTTATTCACACAATATACACCTTGTACTTCTTTTGTCGATGATACTTTAAATGTTTTTTTGGAATTATTCTGTACAAGAATTGTCCCTTGCGTCAGCGAGGTATCATTCAATGGAATAGTGGAAACATAGCAATATTTACTATCCTTCATTACAATATCAGCTGGAACTTGTTTTACAGTCGCATTCCCTCTATTATTTAAGGTTCTTACATTAAACTGATATTCCGTAGAGTTACTTCCTGCGGATAAGTAAGCAATTGGAATTCGGAATAATTCACGAGTTACAAGGGCTGTATTTGGTATTTTTAAGCCGGATACCGATTGCAAAATAACTTCGATATTTACAAAGCGATCGCTCAGATATCGGATCAGATAATCATTAAAATGAAGTTTTGCATAATTTCCATCTTTATTTTGTAAAATAGAAACAGATGCTGTTAATGTTGTATCATCTTTTAAAAAGTTAACTTGCACCGTCTTTTTATCCTGTAAAATCGAAAGTTGTTCTTCATTAACAGGAATGACAACATCCCATGTATCCCCTAAAATCAGTTTATACGCTGGAGAACCCGCTTGTAAAAACTCACTGGTTCTTAGCTGTTCCTTTTTGTATGTACTCTGATCAAAGGATTTTTTTGTAATATTTTCTGGTTTTAACGTTTCATATCCATCCATTAAAAAAGAAACAAGACCACTCTTTGCACTTTTAGCCTTTTTATAACTCTCTGTGATCCCAGATTGTTTTAAGGCCTCTTCCAGCTGTTTCATTGTGCTATCATTCATAGTTTCTAAGATGGTATTGCTTAAGTCATATTTAAAATCATATACTTCATAGAAGTCGTCATCACTATAATAATTATTAAAAACAGAAATGGTTTCCTTTAAATTCTGGTAACTTTCGCTGTCAAAAGCATTGTTTTCATCTCCTGTTTGAGAGAGATATTCATGTACTTTTCCAGATTCATCAACGGAATAGACATACCCTTTTTTAGAAACACGACTTCCTTCTTGGGCATAATAACTGAGGTAGCCACTTGTTTTCGTTGTTACGATCTCTTCTGTTCGCAGAGCAATTCCCGTTGTAGTAATCGTTTTTTGCATTTTATTTTTGTTGACTTCATATGTAGAAACCGTATCATTTTGTGCATATAAAATGACATTGATCATGAGGTAGACAAAAATAATTCCAAACGTAATCGTCCCAATATTCCACTGAATGGGGTGACGACGATAACGAACAACCTTTTTTCTTGACTTTCTTTTCTTAGTCGGCATGGTGTATCCTCCACTTTTGTAAAGCTGAGCCGTTGAGATAATGGCACTGACACCCCTGTGTATACTGTTTTTCTTCCATCAAGGCAAGAAATTCATCTTTTAATTTCCACCAACTCATACCCCAATTAGAAAAAACGGCATATTCTTCTGGTACACGACTAAAAAGTCGTTCAATGGCAATATCTTTTCTAAGTAACGCAACGCACTCAGCAAGACGGTTTAAATATTCGTCTTTTGTGCATAACGTTATTTTACCATTTTTGTATTCATCATACAATACTGTGTTTGTTGGGATATAAAGGGAGTGGAATTTTACGATATGAATAGGAAGTGCGGATAAAAAGCGAGCAGATTCCTTTGCGTCCTCCATGGTATCATAAGGAAGATTTAAAATCATATGGGTGCAGATTGTCATATCGTATTTTGCAATACGAAGAACTGCATCCACATATTCCGCTAATCCATGACCACGATTGATTCGATTCAATGTATGGTAGTTAACTGTTTGCAATCCTAATTCAATATTCACGTGAATCCCTGTTCGTTTACTCAGCTGATCAAGATATTGTAAATAATCTTCATGAATACAATCAGGTCTTGTAGAAATGGAAATCTCTACAATATCTGGAAAGGCACTTGCCTCTTCCATGGCTTTCTTAAACTGTTCAAGAGGAAAAAAGGTGTTGGTATAATTTTGAAAATAAGCAATAAATTTATGTGCTTTATATCGCTTTTCAATCTTCTCTTTCGTTGCTTTTAACTGCTCCGTAATGGAGATTGTATTTTGCATAGCTTCAAATCCGGTTCCAGCGTCAGAGCAGAAACTGCATCCAGTGTTTCCATTTCTTCGATTTGGACAAGTAACAGGAAGATTAATAGGCAGTTTATATACTTTTTCACCATAAGATGACTTTAAATAATCCGAGTATAATGTGTAATAATCTCTTTCGTTCATAATTCACCTTCTTATTATTGATAATTCTACGTAATGCGGTAATGGAGTAAAATACTTTTTTATGTGATAGGAAATTCCGTTCCTATCATACAAAAAAAGGGCTATTACGATGAATAAGCCCTTTTGTGTACAGAATATGTACTTCAATTATAAGGATACGGTTACTAAGGATTGTATACTTTCTGGCAATTCCTCTTTGCTCATGGAAACACTAAGTACGAAATTCACTTTAAAATTAGCTGAAATTTCTTGGAGTTTTATAATCGCTGATTCAAAATTTGATATCGTAATATGTCCGATTGTTAAGAAGCTATCCAAGTATACCCTATCAAGATCGTGATCTTGCGATACAATGCCGGAAATAAACCCAAGAAACATATTCGTGTCGGATAAGTTGTAATCCTGTACGTTAATCATACGAATCTTGTTATTTAATTCATACATATGTTTCGTGTTTTTGTCCAGATAAACAATGGTTCCGTTGGTGAACTTAATGTCTTCATTCACCTTAGCAATCAATACTTTTGTTTTGCCTTTCCCTTTGGCTCCTGCAATAATTTCGATCATACAAGTTACCTCCTTAAAATTGAGAATCCCACATTCTCTAGTCTTAACACTATTATAGTATAATTTATATAAGAAAACAACAATTATTTGTTTTCTTGTTGTAACAATTTTATCATAGTGTTATAAAGAGTTGGTTTATCCAATGCACCAGTAACGACAGAAATAAACTCTTCACCTTGTTTATTTTTGGTAAGAACGATCAAACACGAACCAGCAGCCTGTGTTGTTCCTGTCTTTCCTCCAATCATCGTAATACCATTTGGGACTTTGTAATCTTCTGTTAAGAATAGGTTGGTGGAGCTAAAGGATACAGAAACAGGAATATTATTTTTATTCGTATACTTCATTGTATATTTTGGAATAGAAACTGTTTCTGCAAATTCTGGATACTGTAAATTAGCTTTAAACATTAAATATAAATCGTATGCACTTGTATAATGCTCTGGATGATGAAGTCCATGAGCGTTCTGAAAATGTGTATTCGTTGCACCAAGAGCTTTGGCTTCTTTATTCATTAATTTTACAAATTCCTCTTCACTACCAGAAATATGAATGGCAAGCATAGAGGCACAGTCATTAGCAGAATAGATTAACAGTCCATGATATAATTCAGAAACTGTTACTGTATCTCCTTTTTTTAGATGGAGCAACTGAGCTCCTGATTCAAAGGTAAGATCCCGATCCAATGTGACAACATCGTCCATTTTCGCATATTTTGCAGTAATATAGGATGTCATCAGCTTTGTAAGACTTGCTGGATAAATCTTTGCATGAGCACTTACGGCAACAATTGGCGTATTCGTTGTATTGTTGATTAAGAGCTGAGAAGAAACGTTATCATCAAATCCATTATCTAAGTAAGATAATTTTGGAACGACTGCTAAGTCAGCTGCAAAACGATCGTTGTGATTTAGTGTTTCTTCAAGAAAATAAAATGAACCATCATTTCTTACATAGGCATTATCAAGACCATTGCCACAGCCAGCAAGTGAAACTGCTAAACTGGCGGAAAGGAGCATTGCTGATATTTTTTTTAACATAAATAACCTCCAACAAAAATATGCCTTTCATGTTCACGAGCAATCGTCAACTCGTTGTATTAGCATAAACGATAAGAAACACATATGGTCAAAAAAGTTGTTTGACCATATGTGCCAAACAACTTTTTTACGCTATATGTTGTTCTCATTGTTAAACGTATTGTCTCCAATCTAAGTCACCGCGCTCTAATGCTTTAATTAAGAGTTCGGCTGTTGCAAGGTTGGTAGCAACTGGAATATTATACGTATCGCATAAACGCAATACATTTCCAATGTCTGGTTCATTATAAGATGGTGTATGTGGATCCCGAAGGAAAATCACCATATCAATTTGGTTATGTTCAATCTGAGAACATAACTGTTGAGCACCTCCAAGATGCCCCGCTAAATATTTATGAACATTTAAGTTTGTTACCTCTTCAATTAAACGTCCTGTTGTCCCTGTCGCATATAATTCATTTTTACTCAAAATCCCACGGTATGCGATGCAGAAATTCTGCATTAATTTTTTCTTTGCGTTATGAGCAATTAATCCTACATTCATGGAAATTCCCTCCTAATACTTTCGTCGTTGTAACCCGATGTTAATAACAAGTCCAATGCCGATCGCTGAGCCAACAAGCGAACTAAGCCCATAGCTTACAAACGGAAGTGGTAGCCCTGTGTTCGGCAGAATCTGTGTTGCTACCCCAATATTCATAAATGATTGAAAACAGAAAAGTGATGCGATTCCAGTAGCGATTAACATACCAGAAACATCCTTTGCTTTTCTTGCTATCCCTATACATTGTAACACTATTAACGCCAATAATGCAATAACAATCATGCAACCGATAAAGCCAGTCATCTCTCCTACAATGGAAAAAATAAAGTCTGTTTGCTGTTCAGAAACAAGTTTTGCATCTTTTACGGTTGCTAAAGAGTCTGAAAACAAGCCTTTTCCTTTTAATTGACCAGAACCGATTGCCATAACAGAGTTCAATTGCTGATAGGCGCCAGCATCATGATTTTCCGTTGGATCCATAAAAGAATGAATACGGTTCACCATATAAGCTGGAATAAATTTTGGGTTTGGTGTCATAGCATAGAATACAAGACCTGCGACTGATGGAATGACAACACCTAAAATTGTTAAAATTCTTTTTAAACTGAGTCCACCGATAAAAACAACAGCGGACAAAACTAAGCAAATATCAATACTTGTTGATAAGTCGGTTTCAATTAAAATCAAGCTAACAGGAAAAAGACAAAGCACTGCTAGTTTTCCAAGTGTCTTCCATTCATTTAAATCTTCTTTATGACGTTCAACAAAGTATGCCACGAATAAAATCATAATGATCTTACTAAACTCTGATGGCTGTATGGTACCAAATGGTCCAAGATCAAACCATCTGGTGGAACCATTGACGTCTTTACCAAATAATTTTACGCCTGCTAGCATGATCACATTAATTCCATAAAGTGGCCATATAAATTTTAAGATCATTCCATAGTCAAGCAATGACACAACGAGAATAATCATAATACAAAGTGCCATACCAAGCAACTGTTTTTTTATAAATTCCGGTTTCGCAGCATAGATGAACGTTGTACCTAAAGAACAAAGAATCATCACAGTCAGTAAGAGCTTTACACTATAATTTTTAAAGTGGTATTGTTTTAACATATTGTATACACCTATTATGCTTCTTCTTTGCTTTTGTTTTTTATGTCCTTAATTGGAATATTGGCATAAAGAGCAGGAACTGCTCCATTTCCGCCCTCGGATTCTGTTTGGGTAATCTGAATGTCAAGAGCTTCTGCATCAATTTCCATATATTTTGATATTACTTTAATAATATCATTTTTAATCATTTCCATCACTTCTGGAGAACAATTGGCTCGATCCGACACAAGAAGGAGTTTTAATCGATCTTTTGCCATATCTCCAGAGGCTTTTTTCTTAAAAAAAACATCTATTAAACCCATGATAACCTCCTAAATTAACGTTTGAATAAGTTGGCGATTTTTCTGAAAAATCCTTCGTTATCAAGGTTTAAATATGGAACATCTTCTCCTAAAATACGATGACAGATGTTCAAATATGCTTGACCTGCCATAGTTCCACTTCCAACGAGAGGTTCTCCTTGGTTCGTAGAAATGACAATGTTTTCATCATCAGGTACAGCTCCAATTAAATTGATAGCGAGAATATCAACAACATCATCAATAGACATCATATCTCCACGCTTTACCATATCCATACGGATTCGGTTTACAACTAATTCTACTTGTTTTAATTCATTTGCTTCTAATAATCCAATAATACGATCGGCATCGCGAATTGCAGAAACTTCTGGAGTTGTGACAATGATAGCACGATCTGCTCCTGCGATGGCATTTTTAAATCCTTGTTCAATTCCAGCTGGACAATCAAGAAGAATATAATCAAATTCTTCTTTTAGCTCTTCAATCAGTTTTTTCATCTGTTCTGGTGTAACAGACGTTTTATCTCTCGTCTGTGCAGATGGAAGAAGAAATAAATTCTCATAACGCTTGTCTTTAATTAATGCTTGTTTTACACGACAAGAGCCTTCCACAACATCGACAAGGTTGTAGACAATGCGGTTTTCCAGTCCCATAACAACATCTAAGTTTCGAAGCCCGATATCTGTATCAATTAATACAACTTTTTTATTTAGTTTTGCAAGACCGGTTCCGACATTGGCTGTTGTTGTGGTTTTTCCAACCCCGCCTTTTCCGGATGTAATAACGATTACTTCACTCATTTTTTTACTCCTCTACATATGTAATCTAAAATAGTCGATGTTTCTAAATCACTTCACTTAACACCGTTTTGCTAATTGGTTCAATATAAATATTGGTACCTTCTACATAGGCAATCTTTGCTTCTGCTTCCGGCTCTCTTTTGAAAAATCCCTTTTTAGGACGACTTGTATCCGGTGCTCTGGCGATCACATTTCCAATTCGAATTTGCATTGGAATCATATCAAGAGCTACAACAAAAGATTTGCTATTGCCATCACATCCCGCAAAGGCAGTACCTTTTAAACAGCCAAGAACAATAATATTTCCTTTTGCAGTTATGGACGCTCCTGGATTTACATCTCCGATGACAATAATACTCGCATCGGAATGAAGGGCTTGTCCAGAACGGAGGGTTCCTTTATAGAACCGTCCGTCATCATAATTTTGTACAAGAGAATTTACAACTTCTTGTTGTTGTTCTTTGGCTGTTAAAGGTTGTTCTTCTGCCTCTTCTTTTTGTTGTTGTTCTTGTAAGCTGATGGCAATGGCAGTCTGGAATTTTTCCACTGTTTCTTCTGAGCTGTCAATAATATAGGCAATATCCAAATCGCAACTCTCTTTGATCACTCGTAAAATTTCTTGAATTTCTTCATTGGATAAAGTACGTCCTTCAAAAGAAATCGCAATCTGATGTTTCGTGTCAAAAAAGCGTGCCGATTCCTTGAACTTCTGACCAATTAGCTCTAATAATTCAGAAAATTCAAGGTCGCTACTTAGGGCGAGCGAAATACCATATTTATTCCCTTTTATTAAAACTGGGTTTTTCATACTTTCACCTCTACCTCTATACTATATACTAAATTATAAAGTTCTGTCAATTGGGGTTTCTAAGAACAAGTACGGCATAAAAAGACAACAATTGACATTAATTTTACATTAATTTCCTTCTTCTACCGTATCTGTTTTAAAATAGTATTTATAAATGTCGCTTGCAATTTTAGCAGCATTGGCAGAAGTATAACCATTTTGTACTACAACTGTCACAGAAATCTCTGGATCGTTTGCTGGACTATAAGACATAAATAAAGCATGATCGGCTCTTGTTTTATCTTCTTGAGCAGTACCAGTTTTACCGGATACAGAAAGTCCTGCATTTTTAAAGTTCTGTGTCATATTAACACTATGACCACCGTTTACAACAAGGTACATACCATCTTGTACCGCATCCCATGTACTTTGTTTATAATTCAGCTTATGAAGAACAGAAGGTTTAAATTTTTTCACTGTTTTTCCATTTGCATTTTTTACTTTGTCAAGCATACTTAAATTATACGTTGTTCCACGATTTGCGATTGTTGTAACGTAACGTGCAATTTGAGATGGTGTATAGTTGTTTGAGCCCTGTCCAATGGAAGAACGAACAGCATCTTCTGAAGATACTTGTGGTGTATATTCATTTACTTCAAGACCGCTCTTTTCATCCAATCCAAAGTCATGAGCATATTGTTTGATTTTTTCCAAACCAACTTCGCTGGAATAACGACCGTTTACAGTTCCTAAGCGATATCCAATCTCATAGAAAAAGATATTACAAGAATCACGAAGAGCCGTTCTAACCACTTCATTTCCATGATAGCTTAGACAAGTCGGTGCTGGTAAACCGATTTTTTCAAAAACACGATTACAAAAAATTGTCGTATATTCTGAGATAACGCCTTCTTCTAATCCCGCAGCTGCCATTAACGGTTTAAAGGTAGACCCTGGAGCCGAACGAGATTGTGTTGCACGAAATAGCATAGGGGCTGATTTATCGGTATTGATCTTTTTAAAGTAAGCACTGTCTACGTGGTTTGCCATTTTATTGGTATCATAACTTGGATAGGATACCGCTGTTTTTACCTTTCCTGTTTTAATATCCGTAATAATAACGGTACCGGAATAAGGATCAAGGGCTAACTGAGCAGGTGTGATTTCCAGATTTTGAATTTTACGATACATAAAAGTATAGGCACTCATAGAACCGCTCTTTAATTTTTCATAATCTTCATCTTTTTTGGAATTTAACACTTTTTGATCATAGAGTGTAAGACAAATTTCACGACCAGAAATGGTTCCATTTTTAATGAGATATTTATAAATTAGTTTCTCAAAGTCGGTATTGTCTTTTAATTCCTCTCCAATATAATTTACCAACTCTTCATAAATCGTATCGAGGTCATAAAAATCACTGGAGATATCAAGAGAAGAAACATCGATCCATGATTTTTGAATCGCATAGTGCAAAAATTCTCCGAGGCTAATTTTACCTTCGGCATATGCACTGGCAACGGAATCACTGGAATCAATATTACTTTTAATCAAAATTTTATTGTTAATGAGAAGATCATAAATAAAACTCATATACTCCTTATCTGCATCCCCTAAATTAGAAGATGGAGTGGTAGAAGTTTTCAGTTTTGACTGCAATTCTTTGATCAAAGTTGGACGATAGGAATCCATTTTATTATAAATGTTTTTCTCATTAGATGTAGCAGAATCTGTGGAAAAACGTAAGTGATCGACAACATTGTTATCAATTAAAGCAAAGTAAGCCTTATAGATTGGAACAAGACGATTTTTAGTTGTTCCTGTCGAAGTTCCTGGTGTTAAATGCTCAGTAAGAATCCTTGCCAAATGTTTTTCTAATGTATCATAAGAATACTTTTGTAGATCACTATCAATGGTCAAGTACACATCATTTCCTGCTACTGGTTCTGTTCTACTTGTTTCTTCCAAAATCTGACCTAAGTTATTAACAAAGACTTCCCGATGCCCTTTTATTCCTTGTAAATAGGATTCCATTGTCTGTTCGATTCCTGCTTTTCCGACAATATCGTTACTATCATAGCGACTAGCATCATCTTCACTTTTGCCTTCATTTAACGCTTCTACCTGTTCTTCTGAAATAGTTCCAGTATATCCAATAATGTGAGCAAAATATTTACTATCTTTGTATTCCCGTAAAGAATCTGCCTCCACATCAATTCCAAAATAAACATCTGGATTTTCTTTAATTTGGGCTACACTTTCATCGCTGATATCCATAGCGATTGTTGTTGTTTTATACTGAGAATAGGCATTTAAGCTGATGTTATAACGAATGGTCATAATTTTCAACGCATCTTCTTTTGAATATTCATCAGAAATGTCATATTTTTTATAGTCTGGATTAGAACTTCCTGTTCCATGTCTTAAATATTCAAACACTTGCTCTGCGTCAAAACTCATTTGTTCTTTTTCATAATCTTTTAATTCTTTTGTGTTGGAAATACCAAACACTTGTTGTTTGAAACGCTTAATTGTGGATTCTGAGTCAGTGGAGAATTTACAAGATCCATCTGCGTCGATAACAATAGGAAAATCACTGATGATAGAATCTCCATTTTCTTCCAGTGTTTGAATCAAATGATAAAAGACTAAATTGGTTTCATGATTGATATTCTCTGTTGTTACTTTTCCATATTTCTCCGCTACCCTCTTTTTAAAGTTTGCACTGCTGTCGTACACTACCTGATATGCAAGGCGGTTATAGGCGAGCAATTTTCCATTTGCATCGTAAATATTACCTCTTGCACTTTTAATGTCCAAATCTTTTAAACTCTTATATTCAAAATTTTGTAAATGTTCATCCCCTTGTACAATTTGAAGTGTAAATAGACGATGAACTAAAACTCCAAACAAAATAAGGAATACAAAGACTAAAAAGAAAAGACGACTGGTAACAATTTTCATAACAGCATCTTTTAATTCTTTCCACATCGTTAAGCACTCCTTTTCTCATTAGCTTTTAACCAAAGGTGGATTGCTAGCAACACTTTGTATAAGACAAGTGTTATCACAATCGTATAAATCATTTCTGGCAAAATCGTATATCGCAAGTAGAACAAAAAGTCCAAACGATTCCGCAACAGAAAATATAATATATAAATACATAAATTTAAAAGCAAATCATTTGCAATAATAAGCCCCAATGGTAAAATGACATCATCTGCATAAAACATATGATTAAAACATCCATTGATATAGCCAATTAGCAAATACACCATTGCGAAGATACCTAAGTATCCTCCATATAAAATATCGAGCAAAAGACCGCAAAAGAAACCGAGTAGCATTCCCTCGGTTCTTCCTCTCATAAGCCCAAATGAAACTACAAGAATCAATATAATATTTGGTGAAATTCCTGCCAGTTTCAGTGCTTGAAATACGGTTGTCTGTAAAAGAAAACAAATGATGGCTGTGATAGCTAGGGTCAATATTTTTCTCATAGTTCCCCTCCTATTCTAAATCATCTGGTGTTTCTTTTAGTTCTGTTATCACTAGCACTTCTCTTAAATGTTTAAAATCTACAACTGGCTCTAGTTTCGCAGATTTTTCAATATTGGAAGACTCCATTTTTACGTCTTTTACATAGCCAATTGTGATTCCAGGAAGGAATTTTGAACTAGTTGGAGAAGTGACAAGTTCGTCCCCATCTTTTACTTTTGCGTCTTTATTGATGTTCATAACATTTATGTAGCCATTCTCGATCTGCTTTTGACTTCCAACAAGAATACAAAAATCCGATGTACGAGCGAACATAGCGGCTACACTGCTGGAATCATCAATAATGGAACGAACCTTTGCGTGACTGGCTCCTACATCGGTAACAATACCAACAAGACCAGAGCCTGCAATCACATTCATATTCTTTTTAATGCCATCTTTTTCCCCTTTATCAATGACAAAGGTATTAAACCAGTTGCTGGAGCCACTGCTGATAATACTCGCAGCAACTTTATCATAATCAGAATATTTTTTATCAAGAGCATAGAGGTTGCGTAAACGCTCTAACTCATTTTGATCCTGTGAGAGTGCATGATTTTCTAATAAAAGATTGTCAATGCGTTCTTGTAATTCCTTATTTTCTTCCTCTAAATCATGAATGCTTTGAAATTGTGAGAAAAAACTCCTTATATAGTTGCCAGTGCTGTTGATTCCTTTTTGCATAGGAACGACCACCACACCAGCTATGGTTTGAAATGGTCTTGTTATGCCTGGAAATATTGCACTTACTGTAATCATGCCAACACAGACAACACACAGAACAATGAGCAATATTTTAGGCGATAGTCTGTTTTTTTGCGAATATTTCATAGCATAGCACCCCTTTTTAAAGTTTCATAACAGATGCGAGTGATTGATATTCTTTTGTATCCATAATCTTTCCAAGTCCGCGGATCACAGATTCCTCTGGATTCTCTACAAGATTTGCTTTTAAATCCAGATGTTCTTCAAATAGTTGATCGATTTGTTGAATGCGAGAAGAACCGCCGGTTAAGTAAATTCCGCTGTGTATAATATCCGCTGCCAATTCTGGCGGTGTACGCTCTAAAATTACTTTTGAAGCGTCAATAATTGTCATTAAATATTCATTAATAGCACGATATACCATATCGCTATCAATTTCTTTTCGAATTGGCAAACCAGTGATAATATCCCGACCTAAAATGGTCATTGTACGAGTTTCATCATTTGGAATCGCATGAGCCAGGGCACATTTTAGACGGTTTGCCGTCTTGCGACCGATGATCAAATTATACTGTTTTTTTACTTGAAGACAGATGGCATCATCAAGCTGATTTCCACCAATATGCAATAACTTGCTAAGAACAATTCCTCCGAGTGACAAAATAGAGATTTCCGTTGTGTCTGCTCCGATATCAACCAACATAATTCCCTTTGCTTCTTCTACTGAAACATCAGCACCGAGGGCATCTGCAATTGGTTTTTCTACCATAAAAATCTGTTTTGCACGAATCCCTGCTCCTGCAACCAGATCAAAAAAGGCACGTTTTTCCACCTCTGTAATATTATGAGGAACGGCGATGTAGTAATCTCGTTTTCCCATAGAGGTGAGTTTTAAGGAGCGGTCATTCATAAATAAGCGGAGTAATGATTGCATATTTTGAAAATGTGCAATGACTCCATGAAGCATAGGGAAAGAAACTTCGATGTATTCTGGTGCTCTTTCGTACATGTCATACGCTTCATCGCCATAGGCAGAAGTTTCTTTCATATCTTTGATGGCGATAATATTTTTTTGATGAAGGGCGATTCCCTTCCCTCTTCGATATAACTTAAAGCTGTTGGTACCTAAATCCATACCAAATATTTTTTCAGACACTTATAAAAACCCCTTTCTTTTTTTATAAAGGCAAGAAATTAACAATCAGAGTTCAATAATCCTTGTTCAAAAAGACTTGTATACTGATGTTCTCCTAAAATGATGTGATCCACAAGTTGAATGCCTAAAAGTTTTCCCGCCTGTGCAATTCGTTTTGTCACTTGAATGTCTTGATGGCTAGGCGTGGAATCTCCTGATGGATGATTGTGAATCAAAATAATATTAACGGCTTCATAGTGTAATGCCTCTAAAAAAATTTCTCTTGGGCTGATTAAAGAGGCATTGATTGTGCCAATGGATAAAATGGAATCTTTGATCAGACAATTTTTGCTATCAAGCAGTAAAATCATCAAATGTTCTTTTGTTAAATACCTTGTGGATTCCATATAGTAATTGGCGATAGCAGAAGGTGTCATCAACTTAAGACGCTCTTTTGCTTTGGAAGCGGACAGTCTTTTGGCTAGTTCAGCGATACATAACACTTGAACTGCTTTTACTGGTCCAACTCCTTTTATCTTTGTAAGATGTTCATAAGAAAGATAGGGAAGTCCCAAAATACCATGATGAATCGGGTGAGCAGAACAAATCTTTTCTGCCAACTCCATTACCGTACAATTTTTTGTGCCAGTGCGGAGGATGACAGAGAGTAATTCATGATCTGTCAAAGAATGCACCCCATTTTTTTGGCATTTTTCATAAGGTCGCTCCTCTTTTGGGATCTCTTTCATTGTCCTATACATAAACTTTCAAACCTTCTTTCCTACTCTCCAAAGTACAAGAAAGAATTTTGGTTTTTAAAAGACTGGAAGAACGTTTTTTACTCGCTCCAGTGACATCATAATACCAAATTTTGCATGATACCATGTAAGTCCTCCTTGAAAATAAACGGCATAAGGAGGTTTAATTGGGGCATCGGCACTCAGTTCGATGGAAGAACCGGACACAAAGGCACCTGCTGCCATAATAACATCGCTGTCATAACCTGGCATTGCCCATGGCTCAGGGCGAACAAAGCTATCCACAGGAGCAGCAGCTTGGATTCCTTCACAAAATGCGATAACACCTTCTGGATTTCCAAATTCCACCGCTTGAATAATATCATGTCTTGATTCTGTCCCATTTGGAACAACTTTAAACCCTAATTTTTCATAAATGTTTGCGGCAAAGATAGCACCCTTTAATGCACCATTTACTGTTTGAGGGGCTAAAAATAACCCTTGTAAAAATTGAGAAGTAATACCTAAGGTAGCACCAACTTCTTTTCCAAGCCCTGGTGTTGTCAAACGATAAGACGCATTTTCCACGCAGTCTTTTCGTCCTGCAATGTATCCCCCAATTGGAGCAAGCCCACCACCTGGATTTTTAATGAGGGATCCAACCACCATATCCGCTCCTACATCAGAAGGTTCGATTTCTTCCACAAATTCTCCATAACAGTTGTCCACCATACAAATAACATCTGGTTTGATTTCTTTTATAAAATGAATTAACTCTCCAATCTGTTTTACAGAAAAGGTAGGTCTTGTCTGGTATCCTTTGGAGCGTTGAATCGTAACGAGTTTTGTTTTTTCATTGATGGCTTTTTTGATGTTTTCATAGTCAAAAGTGCCATCTGGCAATAGATCCACTTGACGGTAAGAAACTCCATATTCTTTTAAAGAACCTTTGGATTCACGAATCCCAATGACTTCTTCTAGTGTGTCGTATGGCTTCCCTGCTGGAGATAACAATTCATCTCCTGGACGCAAGTTTCCGGATAACGCCACATTGAGGGCATGAGTTCCACAAGTGATCGTAGGGCGGACTAAAGCATCTTCGGTATGGAAAATATCCGCATAAATCGCTTCTAAACATTCACGTCCTATATCATTGTATCCATAGCCAGTGGTGGAAGCAAAATGAGCTTCACTCAATTGGTTCTTTTGCATAGCTTTGATCACTTTTAATTGATTATATTCTGTTATGCGATCAATGGTTGTAAATCGTTCTTTTAAGTCTTCTTCTATTTTAGAGCAAAAGTCATACACCTGCTCACTAATTCCTAGTTCTTTATAGTATTCTTTTGTTGTATCTGTCATCTCTTGACATTCCTTTCTTTCAGTCCCTATTTCGCATCATGATATTGTTTTTTTCGGCATATGTCAAAATCTGCTCTAATAAAACATCCTCAGATGGATAATCTTTTTTGGAAAGCCATGTTACATCCTTTTCTCGTTTAAACCATGTGAGTTGGCGTTTTGCAAAATGTCTTGTATCTCGCTTTAAGATATACACAGCTTCTTCTAGTGTGCGTTCTCCTTTAAAATAAGGGATAAACTCTTTATAACCAAGTCCTTGCATGGAAACAAGATCTTCTGAATATCCCATGTTAAGAAGGTGTTTCACTTCTTCTTCTAATCCTTGCTCCATCATGCAATCCACTCTTTGATCAATGCGATGATATAAAACTTCTCGATCATGGGTTAAGACAAGATAGAGAAAGTTATAGGGCGATTCTTTTTTTGCTTGTATTTCATTATGTTTAGAAATAGGTTCTCCTGTTTGCTCAAAGTATTCAATGGCACGAATCACTCGTTTTACATTGTTTGGATGAATCTTTTCTGCTGATACAGGATCGATTTCTTTTAATTTTTGATGAAGGGCAATGGCTCCATGTTCCTTTGCATATTGACTCAACATAGTTCTATATGGTGTTTCATCTTCTGGTTTGGAAAAGTCAATATCATAGAGTAAGGCTTGAATATAAAATCCAGTTCCTCCAACAATAATCGGAATATGTCCATTGTTATAAATTTGTTCCATTGCTTTTTTTGCCATATGCTGAAAGCGAACAACATTAAATTCATCATCCGGTTCTAGTTCATCCACTAAATAATGGGGAATCCCATCCATTTCATCGGGAAGAATTTTGGCCGTTCCAATATCCATATGTTTGTATATTTGCATGGAGTCGGCGGATATAATTTCTCCACCAATTGCTTTTGCCAAATGAATGGATAAGGAAGTTTTTCCAACAGCAGTTGGACCTGTTAATATAATCAAAGGTTTTTTCATAATACTGCCCCTTATTGGATTCGTTTAAATCGTTTTTCAATTTCTGTTTGGCTCATGGAAATAATCGTAGGTCGTCCATGAGGGCAAGTGTAAGGATTTTCAAGTCCCATAAGCTGTTCCATAAGAGCTTCTACTTCTTGGTAAGAAAGTTTTTGATTTCCTTTTACAGATGCCTTACAAGCCATTGTGGCAATGCGATCTGTTATTTTTTCAGGATCAACCAGTTCTGTATCCTCTGAAATACTATCCAGTAATGTGAGAAATGCCTCTTTATCTTCCATTCCATATAAAGTAGTAGGAACAGCACTAATTTTATATTCATTTCCTCCAAATGGTTCAATACAAAAACCAAGTTCTTCAAAATAAGAGGAAAATTGTTCTAATATTGTTTGTTCTTGCATTGTTAACGTCAAAAGAATTGGCGGTGCAAGTTGTTGACTACAAATCTCTCGATTTTTATAATCTTTCATTAATTTTTCATAGTTCACCTTTTCATGAGCAGCGTGCTGATCAAGAATGTAGAGTTGGTGATCGAATTCAAAAAGCCAGTAAGTGCGAAAGAGCTGACCAATTAATCGGTACTTTTGTTTTGCAACTTCTGATAAGAAACTTGCTTGCTCTTCGGCAACAATCGAAATCTCCGGTTCAATAGGATAAGTAGTTTTTTCCTGAACGGAATTTTTTGGAGATTCTACAAGGGTCTCTATCGATTTTATCTGTTCCATATTACGAATTTCAGAGCTTATTTCTTCTATTGGCTTTTCTGATTCGATGATAGCTTGTTCGCTCAAATTATCTTCTGTTTTGGAACGTTCTGGCATCTTATCTGGTATCATACGATCCACAAGTCCTTTTGCTGTTTCGATGATCCGATCTCCAACCTCAGGATTTTTTATAGAGTATGGATTAATTGGCTGTACATATTCTTTTAAAAAGTTCCCTTCATGGGCAATTTTTTCTCGTTCCTCTTGTATTCTCCTCTTTTCAAATGGTTCTGCACTTTTTTCTCTTGCAAGCATTTTGCCACTAGAAGAGGATTGCTCAAAGGAGGACTTTGTCATAACCGCTGGAATATTCGGAATTAATTCTTGCTCTTTTAATGCAGTCCGAATGGTATCTGCGATGAAGGAGAATAATTCCTCACCATTTCGAAAACGAACTTCCAGTTTTGCAGGATGTACGTTGACATCAATCAAAGAATTATCAATGGTTAAATTCAGCGATGTAAAAGGATATTTATGCACCATTGTAAAAGTTTTATAGGCTTCTTCAATGGCCTGTGTAATAATTTGATTTTTAATAAAACGTCCATTGACAAAATAATTTTCAAAGCCACGATTACCACGAGAAAATACCGGTTTTCCCACGAAACCATCTATTTTGCAGATTTCGTTTTCTGCTTGAATGGGTATCAGTGAAAGTACGGCATCTCTTCCGTATATATGATAAATAATATCTTTTAAATTGCCGTTTCCAGACGTTTGCAACTTCATTTGTCCGTTATTGATGAATTTAAAAGAAACATTTGGATGAGAAAGTGCAATTCTCTGCATCAAAGTATCCACGTGGGATGCTTCTGTTGATGCGGATTTTAAAAATTTCTTTCTAGCAGGGACATTATAAAATAAATCCCGAACTAAAAAGGTTGTTCCTTCTGGACAACCAATTTCTTCATATCCAGCTTCTTTTCCACCATGTATTTGATAACGCACCCCTGTTAAATTGCCATCAGTTTTTGTCACAAGTTCCACTTTTGAAATTGCGGAAATACTGGAAAGTGCTTCTCCACGAAATCCGAGAGAATTTACATAGAGTAGATCTGTGGCAGTTTTTATTTTACTGGTGGCATGGCGTAAAAATGCGATTTTGACTTCATCTCTTAAAATCCCTTTTCCATTGTCGGTTACACGAATAAGAGAAATCCCACCATCTTTAATTTCAACTGTAATCGCATTAGAACCTGCATCAATTGCATTTTCCACAAGTTCTTTTACAACAGAGGCTGGTCTTTCAATCACTTCTCCTGCCGCGATCTGATTAATGGTATGTTGATCTAAAACGTGTATCTGTGCCATAGTTCTCCTTTCCAGTGTTATTTACACAAGGCAACGAATCATAACTTATCGTTGTCAGTTTAAGAGTATAGTCTATTCTATCATACTAAAAAAGTTTTAAAATTTTATGAATAAATAGATACAATTTCAATAATATTTGGTTTCGAATTTTTCATTATTTTCTTTTTATGATAATTTCCCTTGTAGTGTAAATAGTAAATTCATTGCTTCCAGTGGTGTCATATGAGATAAATCCGTTTGACGAAGTGTTGTTAGAACCTCTTCTTCCGTTGGATTGCTTATTTTTTGTTCCGTTGTTTCAGGGAACAGGGAAAGTTGTACCATTTCTGGTTGATATTGTTCTAATTTCTTAGAAACTTGGATATCCTTTACTTTCGTAGCGATGTCGTGATCGCTTAACTCTAATACAATTTCCTTTGCTCTTTCAATAACCAGTTCTGGGATTCCTGCTAATCTAGCTACTTGTATACCATAACTCTTATCCGCACCGCCTTTAATGATCTTTCTCAAGAAAATAATGTCATCCCCTTGTTCTTTAACTGCAATGCAATAGTTATTGACACTAGCTAGTTTTCCTTCTAATTCTGTCAATTCATGATAGTGGGTCGCAAACAATGCCTTTGCTCCTAATAGTTTAGCATTGCTGATATATTCAACAACTGCCCAAGCAATACTGAGTCCATCAAAGGTAGAAGTTCCACGTCCGATTTCATCAAGAATTAAAAGGCTCTTTTTGGTAGCATTTCTTAAAATGTTAGCAACTTCACTCATTTCCACCATAAAGGTACTCTGTCCAGATGCTAGATCATCCGATGCTCCGACACGAGTAAAAATTCGATCCACAATACCAATATTGGCTTCTTTTGCTGGAACAAAACTTCCAATCTGAGCCATTAACACGATGAGGGCTGTCTGTCGCATATACGTTGACTTTCCTGCCATATTAGGGCCGGTAATAATGGAAATGCGATGCTCTTTTTGATCGAGGTACGTGTCATTTGCTACAAATAGGTCATGATCAATCATTTTTTCTACAACCGGATGGCGACCATCTTTAATGTCTAACACACCTTTTTGATTTAACTTTGGACGAACATATTGGTTTCGCTCTGCTACCAGTGCAAGAGAAGTAAAGACATCAATTTGTGCGATGGCATGAGCCGTTCTTTGTACTCGTTCGATTTCTTCTGCTATGGTATCGCGTATCAATACAAAAGTTTCATATTCTAAAGCACATAGCTTATCTTCTGCCCCTAAAATCGTACCTGCTAGTTTGTTTAACTCTTCTGTTGTGTAGCGTTCTGCATTTGCTAATGTCTGTCTGCGAATAAAGTAATCAGGAACAAGATTTTTGTAAGAATTTGTCACTTCTAAATAATAACCAAAAACTTTATTGTATTTGATTTTTAAATTTTTAATTCCTGTTTTTTCCCGTTCTTTTGCTTCTAAATCAGCAAGCCACTGCTTTCCATCGGTCTTTGCTTTTTTTAAAATATCAATATCTTCTTTGAATCCATCCTTTATAATTCCACCTTCACGAATTGGAATCGGTGGATCGTCTATAATGGCGGATTCAATGAGTGCATAAATGTCTTGCAAAGGATCTAGAGAATCTTCTAGTTCTTTTAAAAGTCCACTTTTAAAGTTATTTAGTAATTCTTTGATATAAGGAAGATATTGTAATGATGTTTTAAAAGAAATTAAATCCCTCGGATTGGCTGTACGGAATGTAATTCTTGTCATCAATCGTTCCATATCATAAATAGGACGAAGATATTCTCTGATTTCTTCTCGGACAAACGCTTGTGCATTTAAAGATTCAATGGCAGTTAATCTGGCTTCAATCTGTTCTTTTGCAATGAGAGGTTGTTCGATATAATTTCTAAGAAGTCTTGCTCCCATAGCAGTTTTTGTTTTATCTAATACCCATAAGAGTGAGCCTTTTTTTTGCTTTTCGCGAAGTGTTTCACATAATTCCAGATTTCTTCTTGTGGAACTGTCTAAAATCATGTAAGAACTTGTAGAATATGGCGTAATGGTAATTAAATGACTAAGAGAACTTTTTTGAGTTTCATATAAATATTTTAATAAAGCTCCAGAAGCGATTGCACCTAGTTCATATTCTTGTAATCCCAAGCCGTCAAGACTCTCCACTTTAAAGTGTTCTTTCATCATGGATTGACAAGATTCTTCATCGAAGTAATTGCTATCCACGTGAGAAATTGCTGTCCCTAGTTTATCATGAATGAAATCTAGTGGTAAGGTACTCATAAAAACTGCTTCATTGCAAATGATTTCAGCAGGAGAAAATTTATAGATTTCGTCAAGTAGTTTACTTGTATCGTCTAATTGTGTTGCTTTAAATTCTCCAGTGGAAATATCAACCAGTGCCATACCATAAATCTGTTCAAATAAAAAAATTGCCATTAAGTAATTATTTTTTGTTTCGTCAAGGGTTTGAGAAGACATATTAGTGCCGGGTGTTACGATTCGGATAACATCACGTTTTACAATTCCTTTTGATTTTTTTGGATCTTCTACTTGTTCACAAATAGCAACTTTATATCCTTTTTCAATTAATTTATTTAAATAAACTTCACAAGAATGATAAGGAACCCCACACATCGGTGCCCGTTCTTCTTGTCCACAGTCTTTTCCTGTTAATGTAATCTCTAATTCTTTTGATGCAGTTTTTGCATCGTCGTAAAACATTTCGTAAAAATCACCTAAACGATAAAATAAGATACAATCTTGATAGTTCTTTTTAATCTCAAAATATTGTTCCATCATTGGAGTCAATTTTGCCATGTTGTTCCTCATTTCTAAAATAATACATAATTTTTATTTACGTGAGTAACGAGCCGAACGAGCATGATGATATGCTCACCCAGTCGTGAACACATTGTTTACAGTATAGCATAAAAAGTTTTGAAATAAAATGAAACTTTCGCTATTTTTTGATAAATTTTTTATATGTCTTTCACGCAAAAAAGAGAACTGACTATTCAGCCAGTTCCCCAATATAATAAAATCCTTTGGACTCTACTAATTTTACATTAAAGATTTTTCCAATCATTCGTTCTGTTCCTTTTAGATGAACGGTTGTATTGTTTGTCAATCTTCCTGTTACCATGGTATTATCCTGATGGTTCACCTCTTCTACAAGAACCGTCTGTGTTGTACCTTGTAATTTACCATGAGATTTTGCGGAAATCTCTTGAACAAGGGCGAGTAACCGTTCAAAGCGTTCTTTTACAACATCTTCTGGAACTTGATTCTCCATAGCAGCAGCAGGTGTTCCTGTTCTCTTAGAATAGATGAATGTAAAGGCTCCATCATATTGTGCTTTTCTTACAACATCCATAGTTTCAAGGAAGTCTTCTTCTGTTTCTCCTGGAAATCCAACAATAATGTCGGTTGTAATAGCAATGTCAGGAATGCGAGCTCTCACCTGATCGACAATTTCTAGGTAACGTTCTTTTGTATAATGACGATTCATTTTCTGTAAAAGTCTAGAACTTCCAGATTGTAAAGGAAGGTGCAAATGATTGCATACTTTTTTAGAAGTTGCTAATACTTCAATAAACTCGTCTGTAATATCTTTTGGATGTGGTGTCATGAATCGGATTCTTTCAAGTCCTTCAATTTTGTCAAGTTCTCTTAATAGATCTGCAAAATTCACTTGTGGATCGAGAGTTTTTCCATAAGAGTTTACATTTTGACCTAAAAGCATAATTTCAACAACACCATCAGAAACAAGCTCTTCTACTTCTCTTACAATGTCAGCTATTTCACGACTTCTCTCACGACCTCTTACATAAGGCACAATACAATAGGTACAGAAATTATTGCATCCATACATAATATTGACACCGCATTTGAAAGAATATTTTCTTTCCGCTGGGAGATCTTCTACGATTTCTGTTGTATCTTTCCAAATGTCAATAATCATTTCTCCAGAATCAAGTCTAGCTTTTATTAATTCTGCCAGTTTGAATACATTATGTGTTCCAAAAATAATATCAACAAAACGGTAGCTTTCTTTAATCTTTGTTACAACATCTGCTTCTTGCATCATACATCCACAAAGTGCAATAAGCATATCTGGATTTTTCTTTTTTAATGTTTTTAAATGCCCAAGTCTACCATATACTTTTAAATTGGCATTTTCACGTACCGTACAAGTATTATATAATACAAAATCAGCATCTTCTGTTTCTGATTCTTCATAACCAATCTTTTTTAAAATTCCTGACAGTTTTTCTGCATCTTTTGCATTCATCTGACAGCCAAAATTAACAACTTTATAAGTTGGACGTTTTCCAGTTTGTGCCACCTTTTCTTCAAGACGAACATGAAGTTCTTCTATGAAGTCTAGCTGGTGTTTTGTTTCTTCTATATTTGCGTTACTCATAAAAACTCCTTTCGTAATTTAGAAGAAGATAAAAAGTATCTCTTTTATACACATTAAGTATTAATTCTACCACATTTCGTCAAAAATGCAAGTGATTATACAATCTTTATGTGAGTATAATCAACGGCGGAATCTTCGAGTTCTTTTACAACACGATTATAGCGAAAGAACCATGCAGTCCCTTTGACATTGATATATTCTGCAATCTTTTTTTCCGGTGCTCCCGATTTTAACATATGAGCAACACTTAAAACTCGAAGTTGATTTAAAGTAAATGGTTTGATATTACAAGAAATACAAGCGGAACGAAGCCAGTTTTGTAAACTACGAATGCTAACAGGGCGATTTTGTTTATTTAAAAGTAAGTTAGGAACTTCCGCAAATCTCGTAGAAACGTAGTTCATAATAATATTTGCCACATCTTCTGGTATTTTAACAAATCGATCACTAGTATTACTCACTTTTATTCGGATTCCATAATTCCCCTTTGCATCTTGAAAAAACATTTCTTTTTTTAATGCTGTGATTTCATGAATGGTCATAGAACAACGAAGTGCTAATGACATAGCAATAAAAAGAACCATCTCATTTTTTTCTTTTGCATATTGGAAAACACGATCAATTTCTTCAAAACTTGGTAAATCCGCAGGATCGATTTCTATCTCTTGTTCTGGTAGTGATACCGTTGTAAAAAATTGAGTGTAGATTGGTGACACTTTATATAATTTTGCGTGTTCATCAATGAATCTTGCAATAGCCCGATAAATTCTTAAATTATATTTTACAGTGGATAAATCTGCTTCTTGGCTAAAGTGTTCAAAAAAATCTTGTACTTTTTTATCAGTTAAAGTTAAAAAGTCACTCTTTGTATGATTGCATAAAGAAGCGATGGCGTAGAGATATTGAAGTTTTGTTTGAACTTTTTTAAAGCGATTTAAAGCATACTCATCAAGTATTTCTAAAAATTTATCACTTAAATACGGACAATATTGTCTTAGTTCTTCAAATGATTCTGGGATATTAGATTTGGCCATAAATAACGTTTCCTTTCTCATTATTTTTACTTGATTTTTTATAAAGATTTGTTAAAATAATTTGCTTGGTTATAAGGAAGTTTTTTTATTTTTTTGATTGATATTCATAGAGCGAAAATATATGTATTAATATTTACTCTTCTCCCAATTACTTCCTCTATTATTGAGTATACTTTATTTATTTTATTTCTTCAATGAAAAATTTTTCACTCTACTATATTAGAAAGTGTAAAAATAGGCTGTCATGCTAAAAAAATTAGTATGACAGCCTATTTTATTTGCGTGGAAGGCATAAGTCAAGCGGAAATGCTTGCCTTTCTATTTTTTCCTTCTCCTATTCTTTTTTCTCCAAAATCTCTAGTAGCTTTTCAACTCCTTTCTTTCCAAATGTCACTTCATCGTCATTTATAATAACACAAGGAACACTCATAATATTATATTTTTCTTTCAACTCCGGATAATGGGTTATATCATACAGCTCCGCTTCAATATTTGGATTTTCTATTGCAATTCTTTGAGATGCCATTACAACTTCCGGACACATGGTACAAGAAAGAGAAACTACTACCTTCATTTTCACTTTCCTTTTTAGATTGCGAATTCGATTCAAAACATTAGTTGCAATTGGCTGTCCATCGCTACCAGCATTATATAGTGCGATAATAAAAGAATTAAATTCATGCCCTCCCGGCACTCCATGAAACTTCACTCCAAGTTCCACTCCCTCTTGATTACAAAGGGACAGTGCTGGATACACGATACCTTCTTGTTTCTCTTCTTTTGTAAATATCACTTTATCAGACAGCCCCTTCATCTCTTCCACAAACCCTTCCACTTCTTTTGATAGTGCAGAAGAGTCCAAATACACTTTTACTTGAACTTGTTTTGTAAATTTCGCAAAAATAGGCTTTAACTCTTGTTTCATGCTAGCCGTTAAAAATCCACCTGCTTGTTCTGCTTCTATTTCTTCCTCTTGTAAATGCTTTATAGAAACAACAGGCTTTTCTTCCCTTTTAATTCCTAATTTTTCATAAATGGAGAATAAATATTTTTCCATAGAAGTGGCTGCAACTGCACCATCTGAAACAGCGGTTACAACTTGACGCAATTCTTTAATACAAACATCCCCAGCCCCATAAACACCTTCTTTTGAAGTCTGCTGTCTGCGATCGGTAACCAAATATCCCTGTTCATTCACTTCTACTAGTTCTTTGAATAACGAAGTGGCTGGTTCATATCCCGCAAAAACAAACACTCCGATATTATCTCCATTGTCCTCCTCATAACGATGAACTTCTTTACTCTTTTTATCCTCTGTCACGATATATTGCAAGGTCTGTTCTCCACCAACTTCTAATACCTGTGTATTAAATTTCACTTCGATCTTTGGATGGCTCATAACGCTATCAACAATGGAACCAGCACAAGTAAACTGTTCTGTTAATACTAAGATCGTTACTTTTTTTGCATATCGTGTCAAAAAGATTGCTTCTTCTGCGGCGGCAAATCCTCCTCCAACGACGTAAACTTCTTTTCCTGTAAAAAATTCCCCATCGCAAGTTGCACAATACGCAACTCCTCTGCCACGAAATTCTTCTTCTACTTTGAATCCCGCTCTTCTTGGAGTCGCTCCTGTTGCTAGCAGCACACCAAAACATTGAATGGTTCCTTTATCTGTCACGATTTCTTTCTTATCCCCATCAAGTTTTACTTCTTTTACTTCTCCTTGTAAAAATTCCGCTCCAAAACTTTGTGCTTGCTTTCGCATTTCTTCTGTCAATTTCTTTCCATTTGTCATCGGAACACCTGGATAATTGACTACCTCTGATGTAATCGTAATTTGACCCCCGATTGTTTCTTTCTCAACCACCAATACATGATATTGGGCTCTTGCTAAATAAATCGCTCCTGAAAGTCCTGCTGGACCTCCTCCAACGATGACTGCATCATAAAAATCTCTCAATCCGATTCCTCCTTCCTTTTTAGAACGCAATCGCCCTCCTATGGCTCATTGCTTCCATGTAAAAGAAAAGAAGATTGTGTTGATGAAATCGACCCTTACAATCTTCTTTTCTATCTTTATTTCTTATTTTTAAAGATTATAATAATCCGACTAAATCAAGACTTGGTTTTAATGTTTCAGCTCCTGGTTGCCATTTTGCTGGGCAAACTTCATCGCCATGCTCTGCCACAAATTGAGATGCCTGAACTCTTCTAAAGATTTCATCTGCATTTCTTCCAACATTTCCAGCGGTTACTTCATATGCAACAATAACACCTTCTGGATTTACAATAAAATCTCCACGTTCTGCCACTCCATCTTCTTCGATCATAACATCAAAATCTCTTGCAAGTTTTCCTGTTGGATCCGCAATCATCGGATATTTAATCTTTTTAATTCTATCGGATGTATCATGCCAAGCCTTATGAACAAAATGAGTGTCACAAGATACAGAATAGACATCGCACCCAATTTTTTGGAACTCTTCGTATTTGTCAGCAAGATCTTCCAATTCCGTAGGGCAAACAAATGTAAAATCCGCTGGATAAAAGAAAAATAAACTCCATCTTCCCTTTATCATTTCATTTGTAATTTCACGAAATTCCCCATCAACAAATGCTTGTACTTTAAAATCACTTACTTTTTTTCCAATTAATGACATAATATAGTTCTCCTTTTCTTTTTATTTTTATAAAATTTCCAGTTCGGAAAGTGTATGGCATTTCAAATAGTTAGTTAAAACTAACTATTTGAATTATAACATAACATGGAAAAAATTACAATAAATGATTTATTTTTTAATTGAGTTTTATTCTCAATTCAACTATGCCAGGAGAAGTGTATTGTTCCCCTCTCCTGACATGATAACCAATGGTGTCATCACATCGTTCCATGTTCCAAGTGCTGTTAATACAGCAACCGTTGCGCGCATTGGTTTCATGATAGGAAAAATAATTGTCCAATTTTCTCCTCTATAAAAAAAGACCCATACCATGAATCTCTCACATTGGTATGGGTCTTTTTTATCATCATTCTATCTTATCTTTTTACGTTAAATGCTCCAAATGCTGGATAGCAAGCACTTGTTCCGAGTTCTTCTTCAATTCTTAAAAGTTGGTTGTATTTTGCAACACGCTCACTTCTACTTGGTGCACCAGTTTTAATCTGGCAAGTATTTAATGCTACTGCAAGATCCGCAATTGTTGTATCTTCTGTTTCACCAGAACGATGAGAGGTAACTGCTGTATATCCTGCTTTATGAGCCATTTTAATCGCTTCTAATGTTTCAGATACAGAACCGATCTGATTTAATTTGATTAAGATGGAATTACCACATCCCATTTCAATTCCTTTGCTTAAACGTTCTGTATTTGTAACAAATAAGTCATCACCTACAAGCTGAACTTTATCACCAAGCTCTTTTGTAAGTAACTGCCATCCTTCCCAGTCTTCTTCATCAAGACCATCTTCGATGGAGTAGATTGGATATTTTTCACAGAGGTCTTTCCAGTGAGCTACTAATTCAGCAGAAGTAAATTTCTTTCCACATTTTGGAAGGATATATTCTCCTTTTTTCTCACCTTTCCACTCGCTAGAAGCTGCATCCATAGCGAGAACGAAATCTTTTCCTGGTTCATATCCAGCCTGTTTAATCGCTTCTAATATGTATTCAATTGCTTCTTCATCACTCTGAAGGTCTGGAGCAAATCCTCCTTCATCACCAACAGATGTTGCAAGTCCTTTTGATTTTAAAATGGACTGAAGGGTATGGAATACTTCTGTACACCAACGAAGTCCTTCTTTAAAGCTAGGGGCTCCAGCTGGCATAATCATAAATTCTTGAACATCAACGGTATTTCCTGCATGAGCACCACCGTTTAAGATGTTCATCATTGGGACTGGAAGTTTATTTCCTGAAATTCCACCTAAGAAACGATATAATGGAATCTGTAATGCAATAGATGCCGCTCTTGCACATGCAATAGAAACTGCTAAAATTGCATTCGCTCCAAGTTTTGATTTATCTTTTGTTCCGTCAGCATCAATCATTGCCTTATCGATGGCATAGATATCTGACGCATCCATTCCTTTTAATGTTTTACAAATAATATCATTAATATTGGCAACCGCCTTTTGTACACCTTTTCCCTGGAAACGTGCTTTATCTCCATCACGAAGTTCTAATGCTTCAAATTCACCTGTTGATGCACCACTTGGAGCTGTACCAAAAGCAACAGTTCCATCTGCTAAATGCACTTCTGCTTCGATTGTTGGATTTCCTCTAGAGTCGATAATTTCTCTTCCGATTACTTTTTCAATCTCTAAGTATTTTTTCATGCCTTCATTTCCTCTCTTTATTAAAATTTTATTTTGTTGGAACATAAGGCAGAAAGTTGAAGCAGGCTTTCTGCCTTATGTTCCTAGATTTATCCACATAAGTTAGTTATATCTAACTATCTGAATAATACCACTATCTCAATAAAATGTCAATATATTTTTTCACCCACTCACTCCTAATAATAATTCAAATTCCTTAGCAGGCAATGGTTTTGAAAAATAATATCCTTGAATTTCATCACAACCACATTGATTTAAAAAGCGATACTGTTCTTCGGTTTCCACACCTTCTGCAACACTTTTCATTCCAAGACTTGATGCTAAAGCAACCGTATGACGTACAATACTACTTCCCTTTGGAGTTCCGATGGTATCAATGAAACTCTTATCGATTTTTAGTGTGTCAAAATTCATGGAGTTAATAGATTTCAAAGAAGAATATCCCACACCATAATCATCCAATAAAACACGAAATCCAATTTTGTGCATCCTTTGGATCATTTCTTCAAGAGCCTTTTCATTTTCAATTAAACTGCTTTCTGTGATTTCCAATTGCACATACTTACTTGGAACTTGATAGCGGTCTACTGTATTTTTCAAGTATTCCACCACTTCACTGTTTTCTAAATACGCCCTCGAAATGTTGACGGAAATCGGAACAACTTCTTTTTCCTGCTTCATCCATTGTTTCAACTGATAACATACATCTTCAAAAACAATGCGGTCAACTTTTAAAATTCTTCCTGTTTCCTCACATAATGGAATAAATTGATTTGGTGGAACAAGAGTACCATCATCTTTATGCCATCTGACAAGAGCTTCCGCTCCAATCATATTTCTTTTCTTTGTATCATATTTCGGCTGAAACCATGCCTTAAATTCTCTTTCTTCTATGGCTCTATCCAATAAATCTTCTAATTCTTTTTGTTGTAGCTCATAATTTCTCATATCGTCTGAGAAAAAGGTATAAGGAACATTTTTCTTCCTTGCACTTTTCCTTGCTGTATTGGCACAATTATAGATTTTTTCAAAAGAATGAGCCAAGGTATAGATTTTATAAACTCCAATGGATACCTCAATCTTCACTTGCATTTTATTTTGCGTTGATTCATAAATCTCTTGTATCAAATTTTCCATCCACTGAATTAACTCTTCTTCGTTATCATAATGGCATAGTAGAATAAATTCATCGGCTTGATTTCTGACAACAATTCCATTTTGATGAAGCTGTGTTTTTAAAATAGAATAGATATATTTTAGAAGTTCATCCCCCATTTTAACTCCATAAATTTCATTAATAATATGAAATTTTTGAATATTAAATGCTAGAATCCAAAACGATTGTTTTTGATGTTTTTCCATTTCTTTTATCCAAATATCTTTTAAATATGTTTTATTGTATCCTTCGGTTAACGGATCGATATAAGCAAGTTCTGTTAAATATTTCTGGTTTTTATTCATTTTCTTATAAAATAGAAAAATACTTCCAAAAACAATACTCAGACTAAAAATACACATAATCTCTGAACCAATTAAAATCGGTATAACATGACTATCGAATACAGAGCACGGAACGCTAATACCAAGCCACCAATCTTTCATTGGAATTGGGCTATAATAACTGCAATAATCCTTTCCTTTTATTCTATGCTGAATAAAACCTTGTTTTCCATCTTGAAAGTTTTGTTTTAATTTTTGGACTTTTCTCTTGCTTTTCCCGCCTTGCAACAAAACATCAAACATATTTTCTTGTTCTTTAAATGGAGTCTTTGAAAAACTCTCCATCACAACCCCTTGTTGATTCACAAGATAAAGTTGTCCCTGTCCTTCATAAACCTCATCCTTTATCATTCTGCTAAAAATATCATCGTCATAAATTGCAAATACAACCCCAATGATTTTATCTTGTTTTTTCACAGGAACACTATAAACATTAATCATCGTTCCATTATTTGGTGTATCGATAATTCTCATAACAGATTCTTGTCCTTGTATACTTTGTTTAAAATAATCTTTCGTTCGGATATCCGTTTTATTTCCATAATTAACATATGCCATTCCGTCTTTTGTAGCAAAACCTAAATTTTGAAATGAATATATTCCATTAAGATAGATCTTATGCACTTGCATTTTTATCTCTTCTTCTGGAATTTGCTCTATATTTTGCTTCGCCATCTTAGAAGCAATTCCTCTTAAAACTTTAAAATTTGATTCAACTTCTTTTTGTATTCTGTCTATATTATGCGTGGATAGATTCTCTAATGAGCTTTCTATTTGTAAGTTCACCCTATCTTTAATAAATTGATTAAACAAACAAAAAGAAATGATAAATAGAACACTCACTGTACTTATGATAAAAATACTTTTCCAGCTCTTCCTATTCATTCTAATCCCCCTTAGATTCATAAATTCTTTCTTTTGTATTTTTTTATTTTTCAATTTTACAACAGAATGTCAATTATGTTTTATTCTAAAGATTTTATATCTATTATTAAAATATAGGAAAATTATACACAACTATGGAAGAATTTTCAATACAATAAATACTCAAGTTCACACTGTACTTCTACCCTCTTTTCTTTTCATTATTTGATATTAGTTAGAAACGATAAAAAACTTACTTTTTAATACTATAATATTCTATGTACTTCTTTTTAATTTGCCCCCTTTCTTCTTATGATACCAAATGAATTTTTTTGTATTTATAAACAATGATATAAAATACACTTTTTCCATTTGGTTTATTTTACTTTTCTTTTAATATTATCTCATTTTTTTCATAAAGAAGTTGTAAAGAATTATATATATTACATATATTGTTGTATATACAACATTCTTTTGTTTTTATTTTGCTATACTTTTATTGAACAGAAAATAGCATACTAAGAATAGACTTTTATCTATTCCGCTATTTTTAATTTAAGGAGGGAATTTTATGTACAAATTCTATATTAATGGCACAGAAGTGCAAACAGAAAAAAAGGAGAAAATGCTTTTCTTTCTTCGCAACATGGGGCTTACTTCTGTAAAAAACGGCTGTTCTGAAGGTGCTTGTGGAACTTGTATGGTTCTTGTAGACGGCAAAACTACAAAGGCTTGTATTCTCACCACAGAAAAAGCAGAAGGAAAACATATCATTACAGTTGAAGGGTTAACAGAACGTGAAAAAAAAGTTTATGGATACGCATTTGCTCATGCTGGAGCAGTACAATGCGGTTTTTGTACACCGGGAATGGTCATTAGTGCAAAAGGTCTTCTTGATAAAGTAGCAGATCCTACAAGAGAGCAAGTAAAAGATGCCATTAAAAATAATATTTGTCGTTGTACTGGATATCAAAAAATTGAAGACGCCATTTTAACAGCAGGCAAAATCTTTCGCGAAAATCTTCCAGTACCTGAGGACACTACATTCAATGTGACTGGAGAAGAAATGCCACGAGTGGATGCCATAGATAAGACACTCGGCACAGCTAAATATGTGGATGATTTGACATTTCCAAATATGCTATATGGTAGTGCTGTTCGTTCCGCTTATCCAAGAGCGAAAGTTCTTTCTATTGATGTGAGCAAGGCAAAAGAAGTGGAAGGCGTTGTTGCTGTCTTAACAGCTAATGATTTAAAGGGAAATCAAAAAATTGGACACTTAAAAAAAGACTATGATGTATTAATTCCTGTTGGAAAAATAACCCATTTCCTTGGCGATGCCATCGTTTTGATCTCGGCAAAAACAAAGGAGGCTCTTGAACAGGCAAAGCAATTGGTAAACATTGAGTATGAAGAACTACCAGCGGTATTTTCCCCTGTCGAAGCCAGTGCAAAGAATGCTCCCCTTGTACACGCTTCTGGAAACTTATTAGCTCATGAACGTTTAGTTCGTGGCAATGCTGAAGAAAAAATTAAAAATTCAAAATATGTTGTCACTAAACATTACAGCGTTCCACCAACCGAACACGCTTTCTTAGAGCCTGAAACCGCTATTGCCATACCAGAAGGTGATGGTATACATATTTATTCTGGCGATCAAAGTATTTGGCAGACAAAAAAAGAGTGTGCAGAAGCAACAGGACTTCCAATGGATAAAGTCCATGTAACGGCTATGATGGTTGGCGGTGGATTTGGAGGCAAGGAAGATATGAGTGTCCAACATCATGCCGCCATCCTAGCACTTGCCTCTAATGCTCCTGTTAAAGTATCCTTAACAAGACAAGAAAGCATCTTAATTCATCCAAAACGTCATGCAATGGAAATTGATTGCACAAGTGCTTGTGATGAAAATGGATACTTAACAGCCATGAAAGCAACTATTATTTCTGATACAGGAGCTTATGCTTCTCTTGGCGGTCCGGTTCTTCAAAGGGCTTGTACACACGCTGCTGGTCCTTACCATTATTCCGATATTGAAATCGAAGGAAAGGCTTATTATACAAACAATCCACCTGCTGGTGCTTTTCGTGGATTCGGCGTTTCTCAAAGTTGCTTTGCCGTAGAGTGCAATTTGAACTTATTAGCTGAAATGGTCGGAATCTCTCCATGGGAAATCCGCTATCGCAATGGAATTCGTCCTGGACAGTATCTGCCAAATGGACAACTGGCTGATGAATCCACTGCTTTAATTGAAACTCTAGAGGCAGTAAAACCTTATTATGACGCTAATCCAAATGCAGGTCTTGCTTGTGCCATTAAAAATGCAGGTCTTGGTGTGGGCGTTCCGGATACCGGTCGTTGCCGTCTTGTCATTGAAGATGGAATCATTAAAGTATATAGTGGTGCTGCTTGTATTGGTCAAGGGCTTGGAACCATTTTAGAACAGATCGTATTGGAAACATTAAAAATCGACAAAAACATCATTCGTTACCAAACACCAGATACCAAAACTTCTCCTGATTCTGGCGTGACCACTGCATCCAGACAGACGGTATTTACTGGCGAAGCCTGTCGCCTTGCTTCCTTAAAATTAAAAGCAGAATTTGATGCTGGAAAAACAATCGAACAGTTAGAAAGTCAAGAATTTTTTGCAGAATATACAGGGGTTACCGATCCTCTCGGTTCTGAAAAAGAACATCCAACAAGCCATGTCGCTTATAGTTATGCCACTCATTTAGTAGAACTAAATGATGAAGGACGTATTTCTAACGTTGTAGCTGCTCATGATGTAGGACATGCCATTAACCCTTTAAATGTCAAAGGACAAATTGATGGCGGAGTTGTTATGAGTCTTGGCTATGCTTTAACGGAAGATTTCCCTCTTGATCATGGCAAACCAACTGCCAAATTTGGAACTCTTGGATTATTCAGAGCTTCTCAAACCCCTCCTGTCACTTCTATTTTAGTACAACATACACCTTCTGAGCTAGCTTATGGTGCAAAGGGAATCGGTGAAATCGCCTCTATTCCTACTGCTCCTGCTGTTCAACTGGCATATTATAGGAGAGATAAACAATTCCGTACAAAATTGCCATTAGAGGATACACCTTACAGCCGTAAGAAAAAATAATAATTTAACGAAAAACACGCCTAAGAGCCTTATAAAAATAACTCTTAGGCGTGTTTTTATTATTAAATAAAATCAAAAAAGCTATCTGCCATATCCACTCCACAAGCCTTTGAAAAGTCTTTAATTCCCTCAATCACTTCTTCTCTTGAATAGTCATTGTTGTCTAACTCTTCATTGGAAAATTCATTCATATAGAGATAAAAATTAATCCCTAGACGAAAAATATCATCAATTCCACTGTCCACATTTTGGAATAGCAGATTTTCTGCCTCGTTAAATTTCCCTTCGTCCGCTAAACGGATTAACATTTCATATAATCGATCTGTATCCGTATAATTCTCCTTCTCATCGGGAAGTTCATATGGCGGAAGATCCTTTCCTAAAGCAAAAGCCATTAAAGCTCGCACCGCCTGTTTTATCATTCGCATTACGTAATCATTTTCTAAAGCCATGTTTTTTATTCTCCTTTACTAATCTCAAACATCCGATAAATGCTTGATTTATCAGTATTCTAACACATTCAATACATAAAAACAACATTTATGCTAAAGTATAATTTTATCACATTTTGGCATAATTTAGTATAGTTTTTACCTATCGTGTGTCAAAAATTATTCTATTTTTTATCAAACAATCTGTGGATCGGTTACAATAAACTAGACAGTGTTTTTAAGGTCATATAAAGTAGAATCATAGAAAAGGAGTGTTTTTATTATGACCACAAAAAGACCACGTCGTACTTATACAGACGAATTTAAAAATCAATTAGTACAGCTTTATCTCAACGGAAAAAGGAAATGTGATATGATTCGTGAATATGATATTACAGCCTCTTTGACTGGTATATAACTGATAGGAGGTATCATACAAACAACATATTTGTATAAGCTAAAATATTGGTTAAAATAGTAATTAAAAACAAGCCGAATAATTTTCGAAAAAATCCCTCCAAAATTCTATTAGATTTTTTAATCAAAGAAAAATTTTTGTATCTCTTGATTATTCTCATTCTGCACACTTATCTCTAATGTTTATAACGTTATTTTCTTTCACTTTCTAATAACTTCTCCCAAGTTAAATCTTCGTCATCAAACCGCATCCAATAATTATTGTCCGTTGTTCTGCCGTGAGAAATACGTGCGATGGCTTCTGGATCGTAAAAATCTAGACCATTATATTTTAAAACCTCTTTAATGTCAAATCTGTTTCGATCAATTATATGCTCTTCAAAGAAATCATCTAAATCATCAATTGTAGGTTCCAAGTTTCCAAAAGGTTTATCTAAAACATTATCAGTGAAATTCGTAACTTTAATTTCATCTGTTGCATAATCGGCTTCTATTATTGCTAACAAAGTATCTTTATTAAAATATTCAACTTTTAATTTCCTTGGTTTCATCTCCATGCTAACCCCTCCATTGTTTCTAGTCCATAAATCAAAACATCAAATGCCCTTCCATACCTTTTCTTATTAATACTGTTCAGAAATTTTAATTTATCAATTTTTATAACATCATGAACTAATTTCAGTTGTCTTTCAAAACTTGTATAAAATGGCTTTGCATAAACATTAGCTAAATTTTCCATTCGAATATCTAATTATTGCCAAATTATTAAAATGTCTATCCTCATTCTTAACAATAGCATCAATACATATACAATGATCTAAATAAATCCGTACATCAAAACCAGTAGCATCATACATAGCCTCAAAAACCTCATCATAATTAAATGTTGCATAATCTCTGCTGTATTTTTTCAATATAGATGCGAAAGTAAAAACTTGTTCATCTTCATTTAAGAAATTAAAAGAATAACATCCATTACCAATAAATTTATTATCTTCATAAATTTCACAAACTTCATATTGTACATGTTCAACATTAGAGTAATCTAATAGTTTTGATACTAATTCTTCACTAATACCCTCATATCCTAAACAGTCCAATTTTATAAATATATTATCCTTATACCATCTTATTTGAGAACCTTTTGATGATGTATCTAATTGCATTCTATCTTTTTTACTAACAAATATCTTTTTATAAGAGTCTTCTAATTCTTCCTTAAACACATTACATTTCGACAACATGTAATCACCTCTTCCTGATCGAGTACTTGTATTCAATCATTATATCAAATAAATCACAAAAATCAAATATAACTGGATCTACCAATAATACTCAATACCAAAATATCCCAATCACTTGCTGATAATCCTAATTGCTCTACATACTTTAAACAAATGGTACATAGTTCATCCATAACGAAACTTCCTATATATTATCTAAATTACCGCCATTCATAGTGTATTATTTTTTCCGCTTCCCAATTTGTCTTCATAACTACTTTACTTAATATCCCTCTGCCCAAAAGTGTTGATTTCCAAACTTATCAGTCGCCATATGCGAGCATAAATGCTCTCGCATGGCTCGTTGTCTTTGCGTAAATAAAAAGAGAGTCATAATATTACGGCTCTCTTTTATCTTAGTTATTAAATTGTTCATTAGCACATTATAATACTTTTAATGAAACTTCTAAATTTAATATCAAGCTTTTAGTTTTAAAAGTTATGTGTTAATTGTGTGTCAAACTTCATAAATAACATTGTCCTTTATGGAATCTGGATTTCCTTTGATGTATCCATCTCCAATGAATTTAACATATAAAGTGCACTGCTAGAGAACTGCTTTCTCTCCGCCTTGCTCGTTCCAATACATTCATAAAAGAAAATATAGTCCCCTTTTTTCTGAAGCAAAACTGTTTCATACTCTTGAAGACTTTCCTTTGTTGCTTTGAATGTCATGACGCCAATCTCATCATCATTTTGTTTCAGTATTCCACTAGATGCCCATTGTACAAGATACCCATCTTTTTGCATGGCAGAAACGAGAGTTGTCAATTCTTTTTTTACGAAATCTGTCATTTTAAATGTTCCTTTTTCAGAATAAGGCTCTGCACTAATGTAAACACAACCTTTGTATTCATCATCTGGAAGATTTAAGCAGATATATTGTAATATCTTTTTATTATGTTCGTATAATTCATAATCCCATCCTTCTGGAAGTGTAATGGTGACTCCATCTGTAAAAGCTAATTCTTTTCCTTTTACAAGAGAAGCATCCACTTGTGGAAGCTCTGCTTTGTTAAAAGTAACGGTTACTTTACAAGTATATTTTTTGCCATTTTTTAATTTGGCTGTAATCGTTGCAGTTCCCGCATTTTTTCCAGCAACCCGTCCTGTTGTCTTATTTACAGTAGCAACCTTTGTATTACTGCTTGTAAATGCAGGTTTTTCCTTTGTATTTAAAAGTTTCAATGTAGCTGTTTTCCCTTGATTTAACTTCAATGTTTTGTTGGAAAGTTCTACTTTCTTGGTTGTTTTGGCTGTTTTTATTACTTCTGCTTGTACCGGTTTCGCATCCACTGCGGGAATCCATAACATAGCAAATGCACAAGAAAAAACAAGTAATTTCTTTCTAAATTGTCCTTTGATTTTTAACATAAATAGCACCTCTTTTCGTCTTCTCACTCCTATGTTGAGAATCTTTCTTTTATAATAATAATCCTTTAAGATTATTGTTATACTAAATTTTTATATTTTTACTGTTATTACTTACTAAAATCCTGATTCCTGATAGCTTTTTAGTTTGGCTTCATATTGTTCTCTCGCTGGATTTTTTATAAGAAATTCATAATCAAAACGAATGCACTCAATTTCTTTTTGTACCTCTTTTTGGCTTTCAATTCTCCCTTTGCCTGTCCGTAAATAATAATCAGTAAGCATGGCACCTGCTACAAATTCAACGGGTATCCGCACCTTAGAATCTTCAAAACCATCCTCTAATAATTCTGCATAATAGCTAAAAAAAAGATGTAAATTTAACATAGCATCAAATCCATTGAAATCATACAATTCGATTTCTTTACCAATGTAATTAGGAACAGCAACACAACTGCGATAAGATACAAAAGCTGGAGAATCCATAAATTCATATAGATCGCTTGCAAACAGATTCATACTATCTAAATTATTTTGTGTTAAACGCTCTGATTCATATAACGCCTTTTTGGCGATGTAAAAAATTTTATCAAAATTATTAAAAATTTCACAGCCTCTTACATAAGAAAAACTCTCAAGCAAAGACTTCACCCTTGCCATCGTAAGCATTATCCATTGGCATTTTTGATGTTCTGTCATTTTTTTTGCCTTCTCTTCAATTTCATCAAGAATACAATTAGTCAAAAGACTTTCTTCATCCAACTTTTCTATATATTCTTCACACTGCTGACGAATTTTTGCGGAAATGCTTTCGTATACTTCATCTTGGCTATTTATTAAAGAATTAGAACGCCCAAAATATAACCTTGCTCTTTCTTTATCACCTTCCTCATAATAAAAGAAACCAATTTGATAGTAAAGTTCTGCTTGCTCTAAATAATCTTCTCGTTTTTGTGCCATTCTCAATCGGGAAAAAAATTCTTCTGTTGTCACAGAAAATTCTGGTTGATTCTCTTCCTCATCAACTGTACTGCTTTTCTTGAAAATCTTATCAAAAAACCTCATGGAATCTCCCTCACTTTCCAACCTGATCTTTTTCTTTTGTTTTACTACCATCTCTTATATGGCCATTCTTTTATTATATTATGTATAATCATTATACCATAGTTTATTAAGACAAGTAAACATCTATGTAGGAAAGGATAAAAAACGGACAGCAGGAAAATTGCTGTCCGCCAATATTCTATACTATTTTACTTCTACTTCACATTTTTTCGTAACACCAAGTATGATGCACAAAGCGACAATTATTTTTATTAGTTTTTTCATCTTTTCTCCTTTTTTCATGTACAAAAAACATTAGAATAAAGCCTGTCTATGACTCATAATTTCTAAGTTGTTCTACAATGGTAACTCGGTTTGTAGCCTTATAAGAAAGAATTGGTATCATCACGCCGAGAATCACAAAAAGTGGTATCAATATGATAAATGGAAATAGCGTGAATTTTGGAGTGAGGAACCAAAGAATTTGTCCAAGAGATTGTAAGATACTGAACTCGATCAAAACAGAAATGACAATGGATACAAAAAGTGTCATAACACTATAAAAGATTCCTTCCATAATTAACATGCTCTTTAGCTGTCTGCCTGTCATTCCAACGCTTCTCATAATAGCAAATTCTCTTTTTCGAGCGATAATGCTCGTTAAAATTCCATTAATATAATTCATCGTTCCAATCATACCAATGGTTATGCTTAACATCATTCCAATATTCAAAAACATATTTCTAAAACTAAAAAATTCCTCTTCCATACGAAAACGGGATTCATAATCAAGGCTTGGATTTGTAATCTCTGTATACTGTTTAAAAAACGTTTCTAAGGAATTTAAATCCTCTTGTTTTGCTTTTATCATACAAGACATCACCCTAGTTTCCCCTGTATCTTCGATAAAGCGATCCGTTGGAAGAGCAAACTGCATTGTTCCAAAAAAGCGATCGGTCATATTGGGATTCATACAGGCAACTGCCACAATCTCATATTCTTTTTCATGAGAGCGTTTTACTTTTAATTCCCAAGATGCTAAATCATCTTTTTTCTTTACATATTCGTAATCATCAAGGGTTGTAACCATTACTTTATCCCCCACATGTAAAACTTGTTCTAGCGGTTCTGGTTTCCCATAGTCATCTTCATTTACAAGATAGACAATGGCGTTTTCTTTTGAAAGTTCTTTTCTATCAAGACTGCCTTCTAATAATTTTAATTGATCAAAACAGAAGGAGTCAAGCCCATAAAACTTTACATCCACATCTTGTTTCCCATCCCCATTGACATCGTTATAATATTGTAAATTTTCGGAATAAACCATTGGATATTTTTTATAATAATTTGTCACTTGCTCATCAATGGAAATATATTGTTCTTTTGAAAGCCGAATCATTCCCATCTCTTGCACCCCTTCTTGGGAACGAATATCGTCTAAGATCTCTTGGGTCAGCTGATCCTCTTCTGCATAATATCCAATGGTAGGTAAAAAGTAATTCGCACTCGCCACATAAAAATCAGAGATTACAAACCTTTTTATAAATTTATTCATATCAAATCCAACGGCAAATACATATGTGATACAGATCAAAATACAACTAAGTGATAAAGATAAAATAATCAAAACTGTTTTCTTCTTTGTCCTTGCTAAATTAGAAACTGCCATACGCAATAAACGATTTCCTTTTTGATAAGAACGTTTCTTTTTTTTAACAGTTTTACTTTCTGTATACCGAACAGCTTCCACTGGTGAAACTTTAGAAACAACTTTAGCAGGCTTTCTAAGGCTTAATAAAACTGTGAGAATGGAAAAGATAGTGGAACAAAAAAAGATAATCGGGTTCGTCGCAAGGTACGCTCCATTTACACTCATATTCTCCATAATCATAGGAACAACAATTGCTCCAAAACCAAACCCTATGAGAAGTCCAATAGGAATCCCAATCCCACAAAGAATCCATACTTGATGGCGAATCATTCGTTTTAACTGTTTCCCTGTTGTTCCAATGGTTTTTAATAGCCCATAAAAACGAATATCATTGGTTATGGATATTTGAAATATATTATAAATAATTAAATATCCGGTGAGAATAATTAAGCATAATAAAACAGTAATTCCAACATAAACGCTTGGATCTCCTTGTATATTAGAAGAGGTATGTGCCCAACTGACACCAATATCAATATAGTTATCTTTCGTCGGATCAGAAGATTGATACCCATAGTTTTCTAACACTTGGTTCAGTTTCTCTTCAATTCCAAAACTGTTTTTGAAATTGACGCTCATATTATACTTGCCAATATTATTTCCCTCTGGCTTATATTGTAATAACATTTCATCCACATATTGCTTTGACAGCAAAATTTCATGGGCTACTAATGTGGTCTTTTCATAATATCCACATAGATTAAAAGTTTCTGTTATCACCTTTGTTCCTTTTTGTCCTTTTTCACCTATTGGTATTTTGAGAGTAACTGGCGTTCCGATCTTTGGCTCAATCCCCATCGCATTTAATAATTGGGTATCCATCACAATATCCAACCGCTCTTTTGGCATCGTTCCAACTTCTGGATAAGAAAAATAATTCTTAGCTTCTTGTTCTGTAAAATAACGGACTTCTGTTGGATTTTTTTGAAATGCTCCTTCCCATGGAAATGCCAGTATTCGACTATATCCCCAATCTTTAATCAATGGATCTTTTGACAACATTTTTATTTGCTCTAGCGTCACATTTTTAAATGCTCCCATGGCATTTCCCCCCATCTGTCGCATGGTTTCTTGTTGCCATGAATAATTTAAACTGAATAATGTGGTAAAAAGAGCTGTAAATAAAACAGTTGTTAAAGTGATGGCAATAATCGCAAATACATTTCTAAGCCGATTGACTTTTAAACTTTTTCTAGCAATTCGATGGATTATCTTTTTATTGGAAACGGTGATCATACAGAATCACCTCCCACAATTTTACCATCCTCAATGCGAATGATTCGCTCTGCTAGCTGTGCAATTTCTTCATTATGGGTGATCATAACAATGGTCTGTTTAAACTTTTCTCCTGTCACCTTTAATAGTCCCATTACATCCATACTTGTATGAGAATCCAAATTTCCTGTTGCCTCATCCGCTAAAATAATAGCTGGTTTTGTAGCAAGTGCTCTTGCAATTGCCACCCTTTGTTGTTGTCCGCCTGATAAATTATTTGGCAGATCATTTAATTTGGTTTCCAACCCTAAAGTTTTTATAATCGTCTGAATATAGGATTCATCCACTGCTTCTCCATCCAACTCAATTGGCAAAATAATATTTTCATATACATTTAAAACGGGAACAAGATTATAGCTTTGAAAAATAAACCCTATTTTTCTCCTTCGAAAGATAGTTAATTCTTCATCGTTTAGTGATGAAATATCTTTTCCATCCACAAATACATTACCAGAAGTAGGATTATCAAGTCCTCCTAACATATGTAACAATGTAGACTTTCCACTTCCTGAAGTTCCAACAATAGCTGTAAACTCCCCTTGTTCAATTGTTAAATTCACGCCATCAAGAGCTTTCACCATGTTTTCTCCAGAACCATAATATTTTTTTAAATCCTTCGTTTCAAGAATCGTAGCCATCGTATTTTTTAGCCTCCTTACACTCCATACTGGTCTTACTGCTTTTATTCTACCATAGCTTACTTTCCAAAAAATTTCAGGATTCTAACACTTTTGTAAGAATTCGCGGAAGAAAAACGGAAAAGGTTGTCCCCTTTCCCTTCTGGGATTCTACTTTTATATACCCTTCTTGTGCCATGATAATCTGTCTTGATAAAGTGAGTCCAAGTCCAACGCCTTCTTGTTCACTCACTTGCTTTCCACGATAAAAACGTAGAAAAATCTTTGGAATCTCTTCTTCTTCCATTCCTATCCCTTCATCTTGTATCCGAAGGCAAACAAAACATTCATACTGCTTTACTATCATTCGCAAACTTGTTCCTTCTTTTGAATATTTAATTCCATTATCAACAATATTTCCAATTGCCTCTTTTGTCCATTTCCAATCAAATATTCCATCATATTCTTTTTCCCCCTCTTTTTCTAATAGGATGGTAATTCCTTTTTCTTTTGCCTTTTTAGAATACTCTTTTTTAATTTCTTTTGCTAACATGAACAAAGACTCTTGATTTTTATTGTAGGTATACGTTCCTGTTTCAATTCTTGATAGTTTAACAAGAGAGAGTAACAAAAATTCTAATTTATTCACCTGATTTTTCATCTGCTCCAAATATAGATGATAGCTAGTTGAATTTTCTATTTCGCTTTTTATAATCTGTTCCTCCAGTAATTCCGAATACAGCTTGATATTGGAAAGAGGTGTCTTTGTTTGGTGAGAAATATCCGATATAAAAGATTGTAGTTGTTTTCGCTCCTCTTCAATCTTTTGATGAGAAAGATTAGAAGATGTCAAAAAACGTTTCCATTTTGTTTCTAATTTTGATAATTCAGACTCATCATAATAGGCTTCCTGAAATTTTTCTTCTATTGCATGATCTAACATATGATTCAAGTGATGATACATCTTTTTGGTCTTCTTATAAATGAAAATATTCCATCCTATTGTAAAACTGATAGAAACTATAATGCAGACCATTACTATCATCCATTGTTCCCTCTCCATTCTCTTTTCCTCCTATTTTACTACCCAACTGTATCCAATCCCATATATCGTTTGGATACTATCTTTTGCATTGAGCTTTGTTCTCAGTCGGCTAATAGCCACAGATAGGGCATTTTCGTCCACATAATCTCCTCCTTCTGTCCAAATCGCATCAATCAACTGTTCTCTTGTCACAACTTGGTTTTGATGAAATACTAGTTTTTTTAAGAGCTTTTGCTCTGTTTTGCTTAAATAAACTTCTTTTCCATCCTTTTGATAATAAAAATTTTCAAAGTCAAAATAGTATTCTTGACTTTCATAGAGCGAAAAATAATCCCTTTTTAACGCACTTCTTCTGAGCAATGCTTCCACCCTAGCTCGAAGTATCATAAGACTAAATGGCTTTGTTACATAGTCATCTGCTCCAAGACTAAATCCTGTAACAACATCTAATTCCAAATCGTTAGCAGTTAAAATAAGAACGGGAATTTCTGACTTTTTCTGCCCTTTCTTCTCTCTTATTTCCTTTAAAAATTCATATCCGCTCCCATCGGGTAAGTTGAGATCTAAAATGATAAGTTCTATCTCCTCTTCCTTCCATTTTTTCCTCGCTTCTCTAAGAGATTCTACTTGTATCATTTGATACCCCGTTTGTCCAAGTGCAAGAGCAATCCCTTGATTTAACGCTTTGTCATCTTCTATCAGTAAAATCTTTGTCATCGGTTCTTCCTTTCCCCATTCTTTCCATAACGACATCTTCTGTCCTTTGCTATCCATCCGGCTTTGTAGTAAAAAGCACCTACAAATGCTAAACATTTGAGGTGCTTTTTTGTTTCTTATCATTATTTCTTTTCTTCTGATTGTTTCTTTTCTTCTATTGAGAGTTCTATTTTTTTATGATAGATTAAATGAACACCAATATATAAAATTAAGCAAGCAATTAAAATCTGTGGAATGTGATAAATAAGCCCTCCAATGTGAATCCGAATCCATCTTGGTATGATCCATTGAAAGATCCATGATAAATTTTGCCAAAGAATATCAACCCCGATTAAAATTAATACAATGGCAAAAATTTGTCTTTCTTTTCCATTAAAGATCTGTTTCAATTGGTAAATGGACTGTGTAGAAATACAGTAGTTGTCCTGCAAAGAATAAAATTCTTCATCGGATAAACTGCTCTTATTTAAGGCATCAAAAAAGGCATAACACCAAACCAAAGGCAAGAAAAATATGATAGAAGACATATTAAGCCATGAACTAATCGCAATAAGTCCCATAAAAATTCCCATTAGAGAAATTCCCATCTTCATAAACCCCATATACATATGCCCTGCCCCTGGCCAAAAGGCAAATAAAAATGTTAAAAATTTACTTTTTTTCTTAATCATATCGATCACTCTCCTGCATAAAAAAATAAGTTTCAAATTGTTTCATTTTCTCATTCATTTGATTGACAAACTCAATGGATTGAGAGTAAGAACGCATTTGTAGCATAAGCATTCCTTGATAAAACGGTGTATTCCCAAATAGTAATAAAAGCCCTGCTACCATTCCAATGACAGCTTTGGCACAATAGCTGTAAAAAGAAATTTTGGAAGACTCTTTTTTAAAAGGAATCGGAGCAGTCTGATTTAAAATGGATTCTTTCATGCCCATTGGAGCTTTTATCATATGCTTTTCTATGATTTCACTATATCGCATGGCACAAAAATCACATTGTCCAATATGCTCATACAAAAGAAGCTCTTCTTCTTCTCTCAATGTCCCGTTTACTAATTTCATCAATACTTGGTCTTCAATATGATCTCCCAATCGACTTCCCCTCCTTTCATCCCTTTTTCCACAGTGATTTTAGCATAGCTTTTGCTCGATAAATTTGTGTTTGGACTGTCTTTTTATTTTTGTTTTGTGCAAGTGCAATTTCTTCCACCGTTTTCTCTTCACAAAAATATTGCCTTGCCACTTCATTGTAAGGAGGTTTTAATTGAGAACAGCATCTGTCCAATTGCTCCAAAACCTCACTTTCCTCCATCATGGCTTCTAAAGACGCTTCTTTTGATGGAGTATGTAACAATGTCTGTTCTTCAACAATAGAAATCTTTGCCTGCCTGCTTTTTCTATAATCCAAACATTTATTGGTGGCAATTTTCGTAAGCCAAGCCTTTTCATATTTTCCATCAAAACTCTCATGATTGCGATAGGCGGATAAAAATGTTTCCTGTGTTAAATCCTCCGCTTCAAAGTAATCTTTTGTCATTTGAAAACAGATGGAAAAAATTAAGTTACCATAAGTGTCGATCCAGTATTCTAATAACTCTCTTTCGTTAATTTTCTCCACCTCCACCTCTTTTCTCTCTACACTCTCTATAACGATAGAAACAAGAAAAAATCTTCAATTTATGAAAAATATTTTTTTAAATCTTTTAATTTTTTTGTAATCTCATCATTTCTACAATATGTTATCAATTGTTCTACCAAAATACCAATTGTCCCCTCTGCCACATTGTTATTTCTTCGAACAAGGATATCTTTCGTAAGTTTTTCACAGGATTTGGTCTTAGAAAATCCATCCATCAAAACTTCTTCTGCTTTCTTTTCATTTTGTTTTACACCAATTCCTTTATAATAACAATACGCCATACGAAGATAGCATTCTAGTCCTTGATTTTCTGTATTGCTTTTGCAAGCCTTTTCATAGTAATTGGCACTGAGAACTTCATCCTTTTTTACTCCAATGCCCTCTTGATACAATCGACCAAGCGTGCAACAAGCATCATCATTTCCATCCTCAGCAGAAGAGCGATACCAAAAAAGTGCCTGTTCCATATCTTTTTTCGTTCCCCTTCCCAAATAATAGTCATCAGCTAAATTATTTTTTGAGGTCAGTTCCCCTGCCAAAGCACTCCTCTTATAGTACGCAAAAGAACGCTCATCATTTTTTAATGCACCAGTTCCATTGCCATAGGCATACCCCAAATAAAAAAGAGCATCCTTATCCTCTGCTTGTTCTACCACTTCATGAAAAATTTCGACTGCTTTTTCATAATCAACCTCTACTCCAATTCCGTTCCAATAAAAGGTTCCCAAATAATATAGGGCATCCAAATCACCATTATCGGACGAATCTCTCATAAGAAGAAATGCCATTTCTTCATTTTGTTCCACACCGTTCCCATAGGCATAACAATTGGCGAGCAACCTCTGTCCTCTGGCGAATTGATCTTCTGCCGATATTTGATAACAAAAAACTGCTCGCTCCATATCCTCTTTTACGCCGATTCCATGTTCATAACACCAACCAAGATTACAATAAGCAGGAAAATACCCAAGCCCTGCTGACTGCTCGTATAACCAAACCGCCTGCTTTTCATCCACTTCTGTACCTGCTCCTATTTCATAACACCAGCCGAGATTACAGATTCCCCATGGTTCCCCTTCCTTTGCAGACTTTTGAAAGCAAGAAAAAGCTCGTTCCTCTTCCTCTTTTTGGGATAGAAAAATCCCTAGCTGACACCAATCAAGCCCATTCATATCCTCTTTTAAAATCTCTTTCATCTCTCCAAGACATTGTGGACAATAAGGAACTTCTTCTCCCTCTACAATACAACCACAATCTTCTTCTATACATCGGAATATCATCATAATCTCCCTTCTTATCCTCTCGTATCAAACTAAATTTAATCGCCATTAGAATACCACAAACAAAAAGCTATTGCAAAAGATTTTTAACTTTCTCTTTGCAATAGCTTTTCTTTTCTAACTAATTTTTGTTTTCTATAATACGATTCTTATGCCAACGCTTTTTCTAAATTTTCTCGAATGGCACGAATGAATTGTTCACTATTTAATACGGTAACATCTTTTAAAGAAGTAATCAGTGCAAGGTCTTTTGTCATATTTCCTGATTCAATCGTCTGCAATGTGGCTCTTTCTAACTGATCAGCAAATTGAATTAAACCTTGAATGTTATCTAATTCTCCACGTTTTCTTAATGCTCCTGTCCATGCAAAAATTGTGGCAACAGAGTTTGTGGAAGTTTCTTCTCCTTTTAAATGCTTATAATAATGTCTTTGTACCGTTCCATGAGCTGCCTCATATTCATAATAGCCATGTGGAGATACTAAGACAGATGTCATCATAGCAAGAGAACCAAAGGCAGAAGATACCATATCACTCATAACATCGCCATCATAGTTTTTGCAAGCCCAAATAAATCCGCCTTCTGCTTTCATAACACGAGCTACTGCATCATCAATTAAAGTATAGAAATATTCAATGCCTGCCTCTCCAAAACGTGTTTTGTACTCCTTGTCATAGATCTCTTGAAAAATATCTTTAAATGTATGATCATATTTTTTAGAAATAGTATCCTTTGTCGCAAACCAAAGATCCTGCTTTGTATCAAGGGCATAATCAAAACAGCTTCTTGCGAAACTTGAAATGGAATCATTTAAGTTGTGCATTCCTTGTACAATTCCTGCACCAGTAAAATTATGTACAAGCTCTCTTGTTTCTGTTCCATCCTCTGCGGTATAGACAAGTTCCACCTTACCTGCACCAGGAATTTTCATTTCTGTTCCTTTATATACATCTCCATACGCATGTCTTGCCAATGTAATTGGTTTCACCCAATTCTTCACACATGGTTCAATTCCTTTTACAACAATCGGTGCACGAAAAACAGTTCCATCTAAAAGAGCACGAATTGTTCCATTTGGACTTTTCCACATTTCCTTTAAGTTGTATTCTGTCATACGAGCAGCATTTGGTGTGATGGTAGCACACTTGACTGCAACTCCATATTTTTTTGTAGCATTTGCGGAATCCACAGTTACCTGATCATTGGTTTCATTTCTATGCTCTAATCCTAAATCATAATACTCTGTCTTTAAATCAATAAATGGGTGTAGTAACTCGTCTTTGATCATTTTCCAAAGGATTCTTGTCATTTCATCTCCATCCATCTCAACTAAAGGAGTTGTCATTTTAATTTTTTCCATGTGTTTTCCTCCATTTCCTATCGCTCAATATAATTGTATACATGTATTAAAATTATACTCTATCTTTTATTTTCTGACAAGAGTATTCTTTTATTTTTATTGATTCTATTTTAAAACAGCTGGGCATCGTTTGTACCCAGTACTTTTTTATGTTATAGGAAACAAAATTTCTTATAATATAAAAAACCATATCCCTAAATTTTCTTTAAGAATATGGTTTATTGCACTAATTTGAATGACTATTCAATTAATTGTCTGACATCTTTTTTATTTACTGTTTATGTTATCATCATACCATAAATAAAAATATAAGTCTATTCTTTTTTTTATTTTTTTGATATAACTTTTACTACACATATGATACAGCAAAGAAAGCGAGGTTATAATAATGAATCAAGAACAAAAAACAGAACAACAACATTTGGACACTTGCCTACAAGTCATTCAAGAAAATATTGAATTTTTCGAAAAAAAAGAATTAGAATATCGCACAAAAGTGACAGAATTATTTCAATCTGTAAAAAAGGGCGATGGAGATTCCTATGGACAGTTATTAGCAGGACAAAATATTTTAGAGGATACCCAAAATACCCTCAGAAAAAACCGTTCTGCTTTAGACAAAACGTATTTCGGAAGAATTGACTACGAAGATAAAACATTTGAAACAACGGAATCTTGTTATATTGGAAAAAATGGAATCACAAAAAATCAATCCGATATTATTATCGTTGACTGGAGAGCCCCTGTTTCCACCGTTTATTATGAGAATGAACTTGGGAATGGATCTTATGATGTCCCCGAATCGGGTCGCATAGAAATTGAGCTAAAAAAGAAACGTACTTATGATATTTCTCATGGACAATTACTTGGATATTATGATGATGACGTCGCTTCAACGGATGAACTTCTTGTAAAATATCTCTCTCAAAATAAAGAAGCAGTACTGGGAGATATTATCGCCACCATTCAAAAGGAACAAAATGAAATTATTCGCGATATTCCATTTAAAAATATTATTGTACAAGGGGTTGCCGGAAGTGGAAAGACAACCGTCGCTCTTCACCGAATCTCTTATTTGCTCTATAACTATGACAAACGATATAAGCCATCAGAATTTTGTATTGTAGGAAGTACTGATATGCTCCTAAACTATATAAGCAGTGGTCTTCCGGAGTTGGATGTCAATCATGTAAAACAAATGCGTATGGATCTTTTTATTCCGTATTTGATGGGCAAATCATGGAAAAAGAAATATCAGATTATAAAAGATTCTAATGATGCTCCTTATAAAAGTAAACTTCCATTTTCCAAACAATTAGAACAATTTTTATCCTCCTTTAAACATCATTATCTTCCTATGGAAGAAGTAAAAGATGAAGAGATCGGTGTCATTCTTTCAACAGATTTAATTGAAGAAACTTTAAAAAACAATCCTCTTTTATCCCTATTACAACTTGAGAAATTATTAAATTCCAAAATAGCTATGCGTATTAAATTTCTCTGTACAGAGCAATCAGACACCTATAAAAAAGAAAAACTGGCACAATACAAAAAATATTATCACTCCGATCAATACAAATGGACTGAGATTCAAATTTATGAACAGTTTTTAAATTGGTTGGAACAAGAAACTAATATTTCTTTATTGGAAACGAAAGAACATATTAAAAATACTCAGTTTGATATTTATGACTGTGCCAGTTTAGCTCTTATTTATAAAAGAATCCTTCTTAAAAAGGAAGTCGATGAATTTAGCCAGATTATCATTGATGAGGCTCAAGATTTTGGAGAAATGCTTTATTATGTATTAAAGCAATTACTCCCAGAGTGCTATTTTACCATTATGGGAGATGTTTCCCAAAATATTCGATATGAAACCGGTTTAAACGACTGGGAAGGACTAAAAAAGGCATTATTTACAAAAGAAAATGATAGTTTCTATCTCCTTTCTAAAAGTTATCGAAATACAATTGAAATCTCTGAATATGCAGGAAAAGTATTGGAAAAGACTTCCCAAGAAAACTATAAAATTCAACCAGTCATCCGCCATGGAGAGCCTGTTCATCTTCATCAAGTCACCTCTGATATTCTGTATACAACCTTACGAAAGACAGTGCAAGAAGTGCAAAACAAAGGATTTGAAACCATCGCTATAATCTGTAAAACCGAAGAGGAAGCACAAGAATTAAAAGAATTTCTTAAAATACCAGATCATGCAGAATCGGATTTTCATAACGGAATTATGGTGTTACCTGTCACCTTAACAAAAGGATTAGAATTTGATGCTGTCATTCTTTGGAAACCTGATCATAAGCACTATGAAAGAAATCAAAAAGATGCAAAACTTCTCTATGTTGCCATTACGAGAGCTTTACATGAACTCCATTTAATTGCCGATCAAGCGATCAGCACACTCTTTTTATAAAGAACAATAAGAAAGAAACCTCCACATAAGATTTTTTCCTATGTGGAGGTTTCTTTCTCATTCTTTGTTTTCCAGAATATCCATAATTTCATTTACAGATAATCCTGATTTTTTTACCGCATCATAAAGTTCAGAAACTTCTAATGCTTTTTGTTCCTCTTTTAATTCCTGTAATTCTTTTTCTAGTACACTTAATTTTTCTTTTGCCTTCTGAATCTGCTCTTCCTTTGTTGCAATTAATGACTCATAATTTTTAGTTCTTGCCATTTTTAATACCTCTCTTTTTTATTTTATTTGATTCTATATTATCACACTTTATAATAAATGTCATATAAAAATTTTTTCAATTAAATAAAATACTATGTTATTGACGGATCTGACCATCCCCATAGATAATGTATTTAGTAGAGGTAAGTGCAAGTAATCCCATTGGCCCTCTTGCATGGAGTTTTTGCGTGCTGATTCCAATTTCTGCACCAAACCCAAATTCAAAACCATCCGTAAATCTTGTTGAGGCATTCACATAAACGGCTGCTGCATCAATTTCATTTAAAAATCTTTGAGCATTTCCATAATGTTCTGTTATAATTGCCTCACTATGTCCTGTATTATATCGGTTAATATGGGCGATTGCTTCCTTTAATGATTCCACAACTTTTAAAGAAATAATGCGATCTAAGTATTCCATTCCATAGTCTTCTTCTGTGGCATCTTGAATGCGAACATCAATTTCTTTGGAACGTTTGTCCCCCCGAATTTCCACTCCTTTTTCCACTAAAGCGTCCACAATAAGAGGAATGGCTTTGTTCGCTATTTCTTCATGTACCACCAAAGATTCACAAGTATTACACGTACCAAGTCGCTGAGTCTTAGCATTTACAATAATAGGAATTGCCTTTTCTAAATCTGCAAATTCATCCACATAGATATGACAATTCCCTGTTCCTGTTTCAATCACTGGCACTGTACTATTTTGAACAACTGCTTTTATTAAACCAGCCCCTCCTCTTGGAATTAACACATCAATATATCCATTTAATTTCATCATTTGATTTGCTACTTCATGACTAGTATCCGTTACAAGCTGAATAGAATTTTTGTTCACGTTACATTCTGCAAGTGCTCCTTGAATCACTTCCATAATGGCTGTATTGGAATGAATCGCATCTTTTCCACCTCTTAAAATAACAGCATTTCCAGCCTTAAAACAAAGAGCAAAGGCATCTGCTGTTACATTGGGACGTGATTCATAAATAATTCCAACAACACCTAGAGGAACTCTCTTTTGCCCAATTAATAATCCATTTTCTCTTTGCTTCATAGAAAGCACTTCTCCAATTGGATCTTCTAACTGAACAATCTGACGAATACCATCTGCCATAGCTTTAATTCTCTCTTTTGTAAGAGTTAAGCGATCGAGTAAAGCCTCTGACATTCCATTCTTCTTTCCGTTTTGAATATCCATTTCATTGCTCTCTAACAGCTCTTCTTCACAAAATTCTAAAGCATCAGCAACAAAATTAAGTGCTCGATTCTTTTTATATGTATCGAGTATCGCAAGCTCACTACTAGCCTCTTTTGCTTGTTTCCCCAACGTTTCCAATAATTCCATCTCTCTACTCCTTTTCCTTTATGCCCTATTCGCAAATAAGACGTTTTTCTGTTAAAATCTTTCTTGGTTTATAGTCTTTTTCTTCGCATTCTAATTCTTTATATACTTGAAAATCATAAGCAATTGCAATGGTTTTTAACTCCTTATGACGCATCATATAGCGATCATAATAGCCGCCGCCATATCCAATTCGATTTCTATTTTCATCAAAGGCAACACCAGGCATAATAATAAGACTATCTTCTGATACAACTCCCAATTCTTTATTTGGCTCTAGTATTCCATACTGGCTTTCTTTTAAAGTATCAAGAGATGTGTAACGATAAAACTCTATTTCCCCATTTTCAACAATCGGAGATGCCACTTCCTTTCCAAGACTTAAGGCTTTTTCTATAATTGGAACTGTGGGTATTTCTTGATTATAAGCAACATAAATACTAATGCTTTTTGCTTCTTGAAATTCTGGCATCTGAATCAACGTTTCATAAATTTCTCTTCCTGCCTGTTCTCGTTCCTCTTTCGTCACCTTTTTTTTCCGCAGACGCATCTCATGACGAATCTCTTTTTTTCTCAATTGAATTAGCGACAATGGCATTTTAACTCCTCCATTCCAAAATACATCACAATTTTATCTTCGTTTTCTCAGTTGAGATTTTTTCTTACAACCGGTGTAACTGTTCCGTCTTCCTCTAAAATACTCATATTCTCTAATGATCCACGAAGATTTTTACGAATGGCTAAAATATATTCTTTTCTTAATTTTTGTTGCTCTTCCTTTTCTTCCGGTGTCAATCCTTCCGCTTTCATTTTATGATATAATTCATTAATTCTTGCAATTTTCTTTTCATCCATACTATTTCGTTAACTCCTTTAATTAATTTCAACTTCCTCTTGTAGTGTATCATATTGCATAGTTGTATGCAATTTTTTCTTCTAAATTTTCTGAAATTTTTCTATTGTAAATATGTTTTTTTCTCTATGTAATCCATCATGTTAAAATCTGGATTTTTATGTGCAAGGAAAAGTGTTCCTACTTCTTTTCCATCCATAATCTCATTTAAAATTCCAAAATCTGCTCCATTGGCAATCACCATATCCGCACCAGAATCGTTAGCAATCCTTCCTGCTCCAATTTTTGTTGCCATTCCTCCTGTTCCAAAATCAGAAGAAACTCCTTTTGCCATTTTTACTAATGTGGCATCAATTTCATTTACAACAGGAATTAATGTGGCATCTTTATTTTGATTTGGATCATCGGTATAAAGTCCATCAATATCAGACAATAAAATTAAAAGATCCGCATGCACAAGGGCAGCAACTACTGCTGATAAATTGTCATTATCTCCAAACTCAATCTCTTCTGTGGATACTGTATCATTTTCGTTTACAATTGGAATAACTCCCATTTTTAATAATTCTTCAAAAGTATTTTCTGCATTTGTTCGATTCAATGTTTTTAAAATGGTTGTCTTTGTCATAAGAACTTGAGCAGAGATTTGACCATATTCTGCAAATAATTTCTGGTAGATCATCATCAACTGTCCTTGTCCCACCGCTGCACAGGCTTGTTTTTTTGCAAGAGTATCCGGCTTTCCTTGGATTCCAAGAGCTTTTCTTCCAACACCAATGGCACCAGAGGACACTAAAACAACTTCAATTCCCCGATTTTTAATATCCGTTAGCACACGCACTAATTTTTCTAATTTTGTTAAATTAATATAACCAGTTTTGGTATGCACTAAAGAAGATGTTCCAACCTTTACAACAATTCTCTTTTTCTTTAATAGACGTTCTCTTTCTTTTCTCATGTTTCTCTCCCTATTTTTCAAATGCTTTATATTTTTTTCCTATTGCCTCTGCCACCTTGATCCCATCAATTCCCGCTGATGTAATTCCTCCTGCATAGCCAGCTCCCTCACCGCATGGGTAAAGCCCTTTTATATTGCTTAAAAAGTCTTCGTCACGCTCCATGCGAAGTGGAGAGGAAGTTCTTGTTTCCACTCCTGTTAAAATGGAATCTCCTCTGCTATATCCTTTGATCTTATGCTCAAATTCATGAATCCCTTCTATGATCGCATCCGCCACATAGGTTGGAAGACAATCTCTTAAGTTAGCAAAGGCATATTGCCCCTTTAAAGATGGTTCTACTTGTCCAAGCTCTGTTGTCACTTGGTTCTTCTCAAAATCTTTAAAAAGCTGAATTGGAACACTTCCATCACTTCCACCTGCAAGGTAAGCTAATTCTTCCCATTTTCTTTGGAACGCAACACCGGCCAATGGAGAATCGTCCATAAAGTCTTCTGGCGTGACATTGACAACGATGGCGGTATTCGAATTTTTGGAATCTCGTTTATAATTGCTCATACCGTTGACAACAATTCTTCCTTGTTCGGAAGAAGAATTTACAACAAATCCCCCTGGACACATACAAAAAGAATAGACACTTCTTCCATTTTTCGCATGATGTACCAGCTTATAGTCTGCGGTCGGCAAATACTTTTCATCATAGGATTCTCCGTATTGAGAACGGTTGATCATCTCTCTTGGATGTTCTGCTCGAAGACCGATAGCAAATGCTTTTTTTGTCATAAAAAGTTGTTTATCATATAGCATAGAAAAAGTATCCCTTGCACTGTGTCCAACAGCAATTACTAAGGTTTCACAAGGAATCCATTCTTCTTCATTGACACAGATTGCCTCAATAGAACTGATTTTTTGTTCCGTTGCTTCTTCCAAAGGCTTAACACGTATATCTGTTACTTTGGAAGAAAAACGAACTTCTCCTCCCATGGCACAGATGTCATTTCTCATGTTTTTAATCACATCCCGAAGTAAATCTGTTCCAATATGGGGCTTATTCCAATATAGAATCTCTTCTGGAGCTCCATACTGCACAAAGGTTTTTAAAACTTCTTTATTCCGCCCCCATTTATCTTTTACTCCAGTGTTCAACTTTCCATCGGAAAAAGTTCCTGCACCACCTTCTCCAAACTGTACGTTGCATTCTGGATCTAATTCCTTTGTATTCCAGTAATGCTCAATGGTCTTCACCCGTTCCTCCACATCTTTTCCTCGTTCAAGAACCAAAGGGCGATACCCTTCTCTTGCCAGCATCCAGGCACAAAATAGTCCTGCTGGTCCTGCTCCTACAACAACGGGACGATGCTTCATTGTTTGTGTTCCGTGTTTTGGAAACTGATACGTTACTTCACTGGCTATTACAGCATTTTTATTTTTCGCTCGTTTTAGCACTTTTTCCTCTTCTTCCACAGTAACAGCAACAGAATAAATATATTTCAAATCTTCTTTTTTTCTAGCATCCAATGATTTTTTTACAATTTTATATTCAAAATCGCCTTTTATTTTTAATGCTTTTTCAATAGCATTCTTTAAATCCACTTCCTCATGTGCAATCGGAAGTTTTATCTGCGATACTTGTATCATACATTTCTCCTTTGTCTTTCTTATTTTTTATCGTTTTTTCTTTGCTTTGCCTTTTTTCTCACTTCAGGCACTGGATTCATTTTCTGAGTTTTTGATGGTTTGTTTCCTTTTTCTGCATATGCTCGAATCTTTGATAGATCTTTTCCCATTTGTACTGCATTTCCAGCAAGATATCCTGTTGTCCATGCCCATTGCAAGTTATATCCACCACAAGTTCCATCCACGTCCAGCAATTCTCCTGTTAAATATACGCCTTTTACCAACTTAGATTCCAATGTGGTTTTTTCCACTTCTTCTACGGAAACACCACCAGCACACACTTGGGATTGCTCAAAATCATTAGAGTCTGTGATGACAATAGGAAACGCTTTTATCACATCCACCATTCGCTCCACATCTGTCTTTACAATTCGGTCACAGTGTAGCGTATCTTTGATTCCTGCCTCTTTCAAAAATACAGGAACGAGTTTTTTTGAAAATATGCCTTCTAAAAGCTCCCTAATATTCTTATAATAGCAGTTTTCCAATAACCAAAATAGCTGCTGTTGAAATTCCTGTTTGGCACATTCAGAATAAAAATCGATGACCATTTCAACGGCTTTCTTTCTCTTTAAAGCATGGGTTGCATAACGGCTAATTTGAAACGTTGGAACTCCAGAAACTCCATAATTTGTGAATTGAATCTCTCCTTGTTCACTGGCAACCTGTTTTCCATTCACAAGACAAGTAAGCCTTCCTTTTGCTCGAACACCTGCCCATTGCTTGGTGGCTGGATGTTCCGTATGTAGTCCTGTCAAAGCTGGAATGATCGGAATAATACGATGCCCTAACTGCTTTGCTAGTTCATATCCACTTCCATCACTTCCAAGTTTTGGTTGTGCTTTTCCACCAGTGGCTAAAATGCACTGTCCACCATAGATTCTTTCTCCTTCTTTTAGCTTGATACAAAATCCATTTTCCACTGGCTCTATCTTTACTACTTGTCTATCACAAAGAACCTCTACGTTTAAACTTTGTATTTTTAGTTCCAAAGCCGAAACAACAGCTGTCGCCTGCTCCGATCTTGGATAGACATAGCCATTTTCTTCTTTCCATATAATTCCCAGTTCTTCAAAATAATGAAGGGCATCCAAAGCTGAAAACTGCTTTAAAACCTCATAGGGAAATTCTTCTTTCTCACTTCGATAATCGCTCTCTTTTAATGCCAAGTTGGTCATATTGCAACGTCCATTTCCTGTTGCCAAAATCTTCTTTCCAATTTTTGATAAACGCTCTATGATACAGACAGAGAGCCCCTTTTTTGCCACTTCTATGGCGGACACAAGTCCAGAGGCTCCTCCACCTATTACGACTACATCAAATACATTCATTCTCTATACCTCGCCTTCATAATAGTACTATTTTATCATGCGAGAGAGTATTTTCAAGTATTTGTTTCCAAATATCTCAACTGGTATAAGATTCTAAAAAACTATATAATTCTTCTTCATCCGTCATATATTTTTGCTGATAGACTTCCTCTCTCACATCTTCTGGCAATTCTTGCATAGAAATATCCGTATATTCATAGATCTCTCCATTGCTCGTCCGATAAACGGTCACCATTCCATTGTCCTCTGCCAAATAAAACTTATAAGAAACTGCTGGACTTTCCACCTGTATTTTCTCAATTTCTGTTGTTGTCCCACTCATCATATAACCAGTAAACGTCCCAACACCAAAAGAAAGAACCAATGCACAGGCTAAAAAACCATAAAATTTTCTTTTTGTCATTTCTTCCATGTTATCTTCTCCTTATGTCCTATCACTTTTTTTCCATTGTTTTCAATGTTTTCTTACTCATAAGTTTTAGCCAAATTTTAGAATCTATACATGAAAGAAGAAAGCTGTGATAAAAAAGTCCTTTTACCACAGCTTTCTTTGCTCTATTCCAAACTACATTAATTTCATTTTCTTTGCAACTTTAATAATCAAAGTTCCCTTTGGAAACTTTTTAAGTTCTGCTTCTGTTATTCCCTTTAAAATCAGCATTGTCACAAAATAGATCATACCCGCTACACAAATGGATAAGAGGGTACAAATGACATTGGATTTTATTATCATATAAGAAAGTTTATAAAATCCAAACGCACAAACTGCCATAATGGAAGAACATAAAATTGGAATTAATAAAATCTTTCGTAGGCTCATTCTATAATTCAAATATTTTTTTAATGCGATAGCGTTTAGAAGACACATACTCACTGTAAATACAAGAGTAGCTCCCACCACCGCATAGACATGAAGTCTTCCATAATAGAGCAAAGGGACTAACACAAGCACATGAATCCCAAGAGAAATGGCAGAATGACGCACTGGCAATTTCAATTGCCCAATGGATTGCAAAACGGAATTTGAAATGGTAGAAATACAATAAAAAATAATATTGATACCACCATAAATAAATAATTTTGACGATGTATCCGTATAATTGCTGGAAAATAACATCCGTAAAATTGGTTCAGCAAGGCTCATAAGCCCAAAGGTTGCAGGAATTGCAAGAATCAATGTGAACTTAAATGCCATATCCACTCGTCGATTCAAATCTTTTCTCTCTCCTTTTGCCACCGCTGTTGTAATGGCAGGGATCATAGCACTTGAAATAGCACTGGCAAGTGCAATCGGCACTGCAATCAATGTTTTATATTGCCCAGAAAAAATTCCCCAAAATTCTTTTGTACTTGTCTCGTTCATACCGATCATAGCATTAATATTTTTGTAGAAATAGACATCAATGGTTCCACTGATATTGTAAATAAACGTACTAAAAATAACAGGAGTCAATGTGAGAATAATAATTCTCATAATCTGTCCATAAGAATCGTTCACACCACTCACATCTTTCTTTATCATTTTTTTCGCTCTTGGGCGATACATGATAAAAACAACAATCATAAAGAGCAGTGCTACTAATACCCCAATTTCTGTACCAACGGCACTTCCTGCTGCTCCATACGTATAGACACCCTCCATATTGCCGGATAAATAATAAGGGCGTGTAAATACATATGCTAATAAAACACTTCCAAACGCATTGGCAATCTGCTCTAATATCTGAGAAAAAGAAGTAGGAAGCATCGTTCGATGTCCTTGAAAATATCCCCGAAATACACCTAAGATTGCAGAAAATAAAATTGTTGGCGAAAGCACTCTAAGAGAAACCGCACTTTCTTCTCCAAGAGTTGGTGCAAGCAAAAAAGCTCCAACAGAGCCTAAGATTCCCACGATAACGGCATAAAACATGGCACCATGAAACACTTTTCTTGCATTGCGATATTGTCCAAGTGCAATTTTTGTTGACATTTCTTTTGACAAAGCAAGCGGAATACTATAAGAAGAAACCAGCAAAATCATGGAATAGATCTCATAGGCTGTTCCATAATAATTATTTCCAATGTTTCCAATTACTTTCGTCAGCGGAATCCTATATGCCATACCAATAATACGGACTAAAATACCCGCTATTGCCAAAATGCCTCCTTGAAGCAAAAAGCTATTCATTCGTTTTTTTGTTTCCATAAAATCTTTTCTCCTGAAAATTCCTGTGAAAGGAAAGAACATCACTTTATTGTTATTTCTCCCCAAACACAGGAATTTTATGTATCTCTTTATTTTACGATTGGATTTTGTCGAAATTCCAATCTTCCATAAATTGTACAATAAATCAGAAATATAATCAATATTTTTACAGTGATACGAGTATATATATTAGATCTAGGATGAATAACCTTCCTATTTCAGCTATTTTACTCAAATTCCACACCTTGTTGTCTGTCATTTGGAAATACGCTGATCCATGTTTTTCCTATATTCAGGCGAATTTCCAACCCTTTTTCTGTATAATAATGTGTGACTCCGTCTTCTTTCGTCTTTTCCCACGTAATAGGAATATATTGTCCCATCGTAATATAATACCCTTTTCCTGAAGAATCTAAATCCATTGTCTGGTATCCATTTCTGTCAATATCCCATTCCTTAACAAATTGTACAATAATATTGCGATAGGTTAACTGTTCTTTTGTTTGATCATCAATCTGTGGCTCTCCATATTGAAACCGTTTGTATAATTTTTTATCAGAGTCATAGATAAAATATGGACTCGTATAATTAGAATAAGAAAGGGTTACCTTATTGGCTTGCTCTCCTTGTAAAGCAGTATTTTTGTCATAGAACCGAAAATGCCCTTGAAAACCTTTTTCATATTCTTTTCGATATTTCATTTGCTCTATACCCTTTTCGATTCCTTTTTCATCGATATAGGCATTATGTGGTGCAACTCGATTGCTATCACGATAATAAATAACATCTCCAAGACTGCTAAGACCACTTAGTGTATCGATTCCTCTTTTTTCTATCTCAGACACCGCATATTTTGTCTGACCATAATGAGCAAAAATAGCATCGTACTCATCTGCAATCTCCACATAATAGTGTCTTGCACTTCGAACGGATCCTAGTTTTTCTACTCCATTATAATTTTCAAGAATCGCCATTAATCGAGTAATTCCCCCTTCCACCAGACATTCATAGATAATATCTGCTTTAGAAATTCCCGATTGTGGCTGTGCTTGTTTAATATTATTTATCATAATCGCAATGGGTCTTTGAGTTCCAACAGCTTCGTCTACCCATTTTCCTGAAAGACGGCTTTTAACTTTTCCCTCATGAGGATCTTGATTGGATGCCTCTGTCTTTTGTTCTGTGGCTGTGGATGCCTTTGTTACATCCATCTTTTCTTCCTTCTTGCAACCCCCAAGCACCATAGCAAAGACAGCCAATAAGATAAGAGCCTTTGCACCATAGTTTTTTCTCATAACTGTTCCTTTCCTTCCTCCAACTGTACTTTTAATCTTTCTTATGCTTCTCTTACATATCCGCAGTTGCTTAGAATCTCTTCCTGTTTTGCTTCCATTCGCTCTCTTTCATCGTCTTCCATATGATCAAATCCAAATAAATGTAACATACTATGTGCCGTTAAAAAAGCTAATTCACGCTCTTTGGAATGCCCATATGCCATGGCTTGCTCTTTTACCTTTTCTACGGATATCATAATATCGCCAAGCATAAGCTCTCCCGTTTCCAAGTTAAAATAGTCTTCTGCTTCCTCTTCATCAATAGCAGAGAAATCACCTTCTGCTTCATATTCGATTAACGGAAACGATAGCACATCGGTTGGTGCATCAATTTGACGAAATTCGTTATTAACTTCTTTAATGCCTTCATTATCTGTAATAACGACATTGACTTCTGCCTCATAAGGGCATCCCATATAATCTAATGCTTCTGCAATCACATCATTTATAATCTTTTCATACTCCACATCAAATGGAAGTTCTGTTTCTTTTTCAATATAAACACTCATGTTTCCTATTTCTCCTTATTGGTATGATTCTTTTGCCTTATTCGTCCCTTTTGGCATTTTTATCTTTTTTTCTCTCTTCTCTCCACACGCCTTGCTTGTTTTGCCTCATATTGATCATATGCGGTTACAATCTTTTGAACAAGTGGATGACGCACTACGTCCTTATTTGTCAGATGGCAAATGCTAATCCCTTCAATATTACCAAGCACTTTTATCGCCTCATCAAGACCTGACTTTTGATCCTTTGCTAAATCTTTTTGACTTAAATCTCCTGTGATCAACGCCTTAGAACCAAAGCCGATTCTTGTTAAAAACATTTTCATTTGGGCTGGCGTTGTATTTTGTGCCTCATCAAGCACAATATAGGAATTATCCAAAGTACGTCCTCTCATATAAGCAAGGGGTGCTACTTCAATTAAACCTTTTTCCATATTTCTTTGGAATGTTTCCGCCCCCATGATCTCATATAGAGCATCATAAAGAGGTCTTAAGTAAGGATCGACTTTACTCTGTAAATCTCCTGGAAGAAATCCTAATTTTTCTCCCGCCTCAATGGCTGGACGGGTTAAAATAATGCGGTTTACTTCGTTATTTTTAAATGCGGTAATCGCCATAGCCATAGCAAGATATGTTTTTCCTGTTCCTGCTGGCCCACATCCAAAGACGATCATATTATCTTTAATACTCTGCACATATTTTTGTTGTCCCACCGTCTTTGGCTTAATTGGTTTTCCATTAATGGTATGACAAATAATATCTTTATCGATTTCCACAATATCTTTCACACGATTTTCAAAAGAAAGAGAAAGTGCATAATCCACATTTTGTTCTGTGATCTGATTGCCTCGTTCAGAAAGAGCACAAAGTTTTTCAATCACATCTTTTGCTCTTTTTACCTGTACTTCTTCTCCTACAATTCTTACACGATCATCTCGCAAAATAATCTCTACTTGCAATGTTCTTTCTATTTTTTTCATGTAAGCATCAAACTGTCCAAAAATATTAGAAGCATGAGATGCTCCGATTATTAACTCTTCTGTTATTTCACTCACTGCGTTGCTCCTTTGCTGTTATTATTTCGTATTTGACGAATCTTTCCAATGGGTTCAACAACTGTAATCGTTCCCTCTCCCTTACAGGTTTCATCGTCTATGAATATTTTAACATTATTTCGTATGATTTCTACCCCTTTTTCAGATAATTGATCAACAAATTTTTGCAATCTCTGTTTTTCATAGGCGGTAGCACTCTCCTTTGTATAACTTTTCCTCACTGGTTTAAATTCCTTTCTTTCATATCGAAAGAAAGAAAACGGCAAAGAATAAGTATGACCAATCTTTACCTCTATCTCTTCTTCAAATTGATCACTGGAGGTAAAATTATTCTTTGGCTCATAGGGAATATAATGTTTTCCCATCCATTCCAAGCCGTAATATTTGTTTTTTTGTCCCGTATATTGCTTTTCATAATAGTTCATAGAAAAAGAATCCTCATAATAATAAACGGTCTGGGCTAAAATATCTCCCTGTGCATTGATGGATTCTGATTCCAATAGCGTGTTCGTATCATCATAAATATGGATTGTACCAGATATTAGCACATCCCCTTTTTTCACTTGATCTCCTTCTTTTACCATTGGCGTTCCGTTTCTTGTAATAATACTTTTTACAATCCCTGCTTTTCTTGCCACAATATCGCAGGGAACGGTGTTATCTACATCCTCATTGGGTTTTAACGTTTCTTTCATTTGTATATGCAGTTGTGTTCCCTTTAGCTCACAAGAGATCCAAGCAATCTGATCATAGTGTTCTCGCAACTCTTCTTCCATCTTTGCACAATCCACCTTTGACTTTAATGTGCCAAACGTCAAATATTTTTGTTCTACATATTGAATTACTTCTTCTTTTGAATATTGTTGGCTCCCACTCACCTGAATATCCCAAACAAATAAAGATAATCCATATACAATACCAATACAGAGCAAAAAACCTAGTGCAAATAACTTTCTCTTTCGATACCTTTTTAAAAAATAAGGCAAACCAAATTGCTCTAGTATTTCCACCGATGTCCCTGTCTTCTCAAGAAGAGGAATCATTTCGTCATACTCTGCTCTTCCAATAAAAAATGTATATCCCCCATCTTCTAATGGAATCAGAGTACGAAGCTCAATCTGTCGATTGGAACAAAGATTAAAAAACCTCTCTGGAGAATGTCCTGTGATTTTCACTTTAAAATAACCCTTTAAATAGAAAAAAAAACGCAAAAGCATTCTAACACCTCAGTTTATATATTGTATACATTCTATGTGTCCCTCCACTTGCATATCCTCATTTGTAAAATATTTAATATTTAATCCTTTTCCTGTTAAACTAAGTGTACTGTGCTTTCCTTTGATCACAATACAATCAGATTGATATGTAATCAGACCTTTATAATTCTCAATAATCGCCTCACGATTTTCTGTCAGAGTAAGGAGCATATCACCTAAGATAACATCACTAGGCATCTGTAATTTTTTCGTTAAAAGTTCTCGCATACATCCACTTCCTTTCTCTCCCAATATATGCAGTGATGCAATAAACTAGAAGTTCATAACCATTCGGATGATTGGAAAAAGAAAAGAGCGAACATTTCCATTTTTGTCCGCTCTTTTTGCTACTAAATTTTTATCGTTCTTTCATATTATCCATACTGCCTTCTTTTTTTCTTTTGTATATAAAATAACCGCCACAATGGTCAGCACCAATTGGCTAAGTGGACTGGAAATCCATACACCGCCTAGTTTTAAGAACTCTGGCACAAGCAACAACAACAAGAACAATACGATAGGTTCTCCGTAGACAAGAATATAGGAAAATAGATTTTTTCTTGTTGCATAAAAATAAGATGTTGTAATACGCAAATATGCAGTAAAAATAAGCCCTATTGCAAAAACAGGAAACGCATATGCTGTTAACCTCGTTACCTCATCGGATGTTCCAAAAACTATTGGTATGTGATAGCGAAGCAAATAGATACTAATAAATCCTAATACTGCCATAAAAACAGCCGTTCCATAGGCAAGATGCCGAATTTTTTTCACGCCCTCAATATTTTTTTCTCCTATAAACAAACTGATCAATGGTTGACTGCCATCTCCAACTCCTTGCAATAGTAACTGCACTGCATAAATAATATAACTGATAACAGCATATACAGAAACGGCTATATCTCCACCGAACTCTAATGCTTTCCAATTCATGAAAATAATGACAATATTTGGAGAAAGTGTCAATCCAAATGGAGAAATTCCAACAGAAACAATTGACTTCAAATAGGACATTCGCAACTTATAATGATGCAAAGAAAGTCGATGCTCTTTTTTCATAAATAGGATAAAACATAACACCATCGTCAATGCTTGTCCTGCAATTGTGGCAAGTCCTGCTCCTGCTACTCCATATTGATATTCAACTACAAGTAAATAATCCAGTACAATATTGGTCATGAATCCACAAATCATAAAGAGCATAACGGGAAGAACCGCTCCATAATTTCTTAGAATAGGAATTAAACCGGTTGAAAGAACTTGGAAAACGGTACCAAGAATAATAAATTCAATATAATCCTCTGCCATAACAAGCAGTTCTCCAGATGCCCCAAATATTTTTAAAATCGGTTCATAGGTGACAACCAAAAATATCATCAATAAAATCCCGCCTATGAGCAACGAACTAAAGGTATTTCCCACATATTCCTTTGCTTTTTCTTTATTTCCCTTTCCATACTCAATGGAGTAATAGACAGAACCTCCCATTCCAATTCCTGTGCCAAGTGCAGGAATTAAAGCGGTCAACGGATATGCTATATTAATTCCTGCCAGCCCAATATCACCAACATTTCTTCCGACAAATAGACCATCTACAATGGCATAGACTCCCGAAAAAGCAAATGCTAACATAGATGGCAATACAAACTGAAAAAACCGCTTTGTCATAGCATTTTCCTCACTTTCCATTAACAAATTATATTTTATGCCGTCTTTCTTTTCACGCTTTAAAAGTTATGTTGACTATCATACCATCACCGTCAATTTTTTGTCAACAACCCCTTTTTTACCACCATAACGGATTGTATTTATCATGTACCACTAGAAACGCATTTTTTAATTTCTCACAGAAACGAAAAAAGACGGCAGTATTACCGCCGCCTCATATCTTATTTTGTATAGAATCTTTCCGTTTTATACTAAGTAAATGATAAACTGCCCCAAAGCCTCTCTTTTTAGATGCTTTGGGGCAATTTATTAAGAAATTACAGAAACTCTCTTTTTAATCTCTTCTTTATCCTTTTTGTCAGGTTCGCTCACAATTCCTCCAAAAGGCATCTGAGCAACCAAAACGTACTCTTTCGGAAGACCTAGCAATGCTTTCACACTGTCATCAATCACTGGATTATAATGTTGTAATGATGCACCAATACCCAATTCACGCAAACCGCTCCATATAGAAAGTTGTAGCATTCCGCTTGCTTGATTTGCCCATACAGGGAAATTATCTGCATAGCTAGAGAATTGCTCTTGCATTGTTTCAATGACTGTACGATCATAGAAATACAAAATTGTACCAGCAGCAGATCGGAAGCCATCAATTTTTTCCTTTGCCACTTTCCCACCAAATGCTTTCTCTATCTCATCCCATAGAGCGTCTTGTTTCTCACCATGAACAACAACAACTCTGCTACTCTTCATATTAAAAGCGTCAGGAACAAGTTCCGTTACCTCTTCTACCATCTTAATCACTGCTTCAATGGAAACTGGCAGTTCCTTTTTAATGGAATAATAACTTCTTCGTGCTTGTAAAGATTCAATAATTTTCATTGCTTTTACCTCCACTTTCTATGTATAATTCATTTATTTGTTCAGAGTGAAAGAATACTTTATATTCCTTCATTCCTCAAAAAACTTTTTTAATATTTTGAGCATTTGCTCTTTTTCTTCCTCTGACCAATGAGCCATGGAGTCAATAATAACCGTTCTATTTTCTGGAAAGACTTCTTTTATTAATTCTTTCCCTTCTTCCGTAATATGAAGAACTCTTTTTCGCTTGTCATGAATATCCGTTAATCTCTCTAATAGACCTCTCTTTGCCAAGTTATTGATAATCACTGTAATCGTACCACTTGTACTCAGTATTTTTTTCTGAACCTCACCAACACTTAAATCGCCCTTATGATAAAGAGCTTCCAGCACCGCAAACTGCCCCAAACTTAAGTCGTATTGAGCAAAAAGACGTGAGGATCTGCGGTCAATTTCATTACAGACTCGGTGCAAACCGATAAGAAGTTTTAATTCGATATCTGTCATGGTTTTCACCCTTTCATTTATCTCTAGTTAGTTATATTATACTCTAATTAGAGATATTGTCAAGCACAAAAAAAGAAAGACCCTAGTGCAAGGATCTTTCTCCTGTTACTATGACAGCACTGTGCTTATCAATTCTTATTTGAATTTTCTTTTACGTGCTGCTTCAGATTTTTTCTTACGTCTTACGCTTGGTTTTTCGTAATGTTCTCTTTTACGAATTTCCTGCTGGATACCTGCTTTAGCGCAGTTTCTTTTGAATCTGCGTAAGGCACTATCTAAAGATTCGTTTTCTTTAACGATAACTGTTGACATTGTCTCACCCTTACCTCCCTCCAGTTGCGTATTGTGCATAACAAAATACAACTGTTTGGGTATTTTTTTAAAGCACTATAACATATTATATCAGATTTTTTTCCTACGTCAACTATTTTTTCATATTTTTTTTAGTTTTAATGTCGTTCTCATATCGAATAGATTATTTTTATTCCAATATAATAATATTATAAAATCAACAACAACACATATTACAAAACAAATTGATGAGGCAACATTCAACACAGCCACCCATATTGAATCCTGATACATCGTAATTGCTTGCTCTGCTTTGATACCATTGACCACCATTTTGTAAGTATTCCACAAAGCGAACATACTCCATATTATTTGGCTCCATAGCACAGGCTTGCTTTGCATATTCCAGTGCATTGACGTTATTGCCCATTCCTCTGCTAGCATGCCCTGCTAAATAATACCATCTAGCATTTCTCGTTTGAATGGAATTTAATACATGAAACGCCTCTTTATAATGCCCTGCATTAATATAATTGCTAGCTGCATGTAATCGCATTTCTTCTTCATCTTGTGCCGTTTGCTGTTGTTGTCCAAACGGATTATACCCACCAAATGGATTGCCATATCCTCCATATTGACCGCCTATTTCCTTCTCTTTCATAATCTGTTCATAGGCTTGTTGTACTTGCTTAAATTTTTCCTCTGCCTGTTCTGCATTAGGATTATTGACATTCGCATCAGGGTGATATTTTCGACTCAGCTTGCGATATGCTTTTTTAATCTCTTCTTCTGATGCGTTTCTATCAATTCCAAGAATTTGATAGGGATCTAACATTTTAACTTCCTCTCTTGCTCTTTTCCATTTATCACACGCATATATTGATACCACACGCCGGAATACAGCACATTTCTAAGTATTTCTATATTTTCAATAATTGGCAAAAATTCAAATTCTTTTGCACACTCTGCCATCATCATTCGCAAAATCATATGACAATATTCTTCATTATTATGACTTTCGTCCTGCAAAAGCCATGGATTATATTGGTTCTGCTCTTGATCTTTTTTTCTATCTTCAAAAGCATCCATCAAATAAATATATTTTCCCATATAAAAACCGATTTTCTTTAAATATGGTGCCCACATATCATTTTTCCAAGCAAAAATTTCACCGAGCAATCTTCCTGTATGACCTGCCACCTTATCAAGATCTGCTTCTTGCTCTCTCTCACAGCGATGAAGATCTTTTATGTATTTACGAACAGCCTTTGCCTGACGCTCATAGAGCAATTCCACATCTTTATAATGCTTTTTTAATTGGTTTGCCAAAATTAATTTTTCCACCTTCTTTTCATCCATCCAATCATCCATTAAATTATGGTATGCAAGCAACAAATTCATCGCACTGCAATAAGAAGTAGCAGAATTTTCTATGGCGTGATGCTTTTTTATGGGATGAAGAATACATCGTTCCATTCTCTCTTGGCTTGGTAACTCGTATAAACTAGTCAATAAAATAGTTAAAAAGGTCATGTCAAAGGTCAGAGTTGCTTGCCCTGACCTTCCATAACTCTCTTTTAAATTTCTACAAAGCCCACAATAAAATGCGTGATATGTTTCATAATCCTTGATCTTTAACTCACCTTTATTCAAAGATATATAGCCAAACATACGATTCCTTCCTTTTTTTAACGATAAAACTTAACTTCGTTTTACAAACTTTGTGTGACATTTTGGACAAGTGATCTCAATTTTTCCTTTTCCTTTTGGTACACGAATTTTTTGTTTACAGCTTGGACAGGTATAAATATGATTTACTTTTCTTTCTTCCATCAATCTGCGTTTTCTCTGTATCACGCCCATACATTGATTTTTAATTCCTAAAAATTTCACATTCTCACTATAACGCTTTGCATGATTTTTAGATAATATTCGAAAGTAGCCATATATAATCAGAGCTAATTCCACATAATATAAAATAGGGGATCGGATGAACATATTCATGATGATCACCACAAAAACTGCACCAAAAATAAATCGTCCATACTGATCAAATCCATATCTTCCATACATAAACCGTTGAAGATTCTCTCTTAACTTATTCATAATCGTTCCTTTCTCTTTGTTCTTAACAATTATAAAAGATTATAGCATATCTTCTTCCATTTTTTCTATGGATTCCATGAAATTTCATAAAATGTTCAGAATTTATCATATTTTTTCTATTTTTACTCAACGACTTGCCTTAACTGCTTTCCATCCGTTTCAAAAACAATATCTGTATTCCTCGTGTAAAGCACCGTTGTTCCACTTTCCTTTAATACCTCTTCCACCTTTTCTTCTGCTCTTTTTGCAGTTACAACGGTATACGCGGGATTTAATCTCTGAAATAGAAGGTCAAACCCTTTATACTCCCTTCCATGATAAGCCATTTTATATACATCTACGGCAGGAAGCTCTTCCTCTATTAATTCTTTTGTTCTTTTCTTCATAGCATCTCCAGCAAAAAAGAATTTTTTATCCCCATATTCTGCTAATACTGCTATGGAATAATCATTATCTTTTTTATATTGTTCTTTTTGATGTGCATAGAGCGAAAAAATAAGTTTTCCATATTGTCTATCATCATTTTTTGTTAACACTTTTACACGACTTTGTACTCTTGCTACCCGTTTAAGAAGTTTCAAATACTTTTCATTGACTTCATGATAATACGGAATGATAACTTCTTCTACCTTTACATAAGATAGAATTTCTTCAAGACTTCCAATATGATCCTTATCTGGATGCGTAACGAGCAATAGATCCAAATCTTTAATTCCCTTTTGCTTTAACAATGCTATAATATGCTCTCCATCCTGTTTCTCTCCTGTATCAATCATAATATTTGTTTGTTCTTCCTTTTCAAAACTCTGCATAATAATGCAGTCCGCATCGTCTTTTGTTCCAACGAATGTCACCTGCAAAGAATCATGCAGTACTAAATCTTTCTGTTCTTTTCCCGTATCACATCCAGTAAAAAGACAGAGTATCATAAGCCATACAAGGACGAATGTTCTATATTGACTCAAATTTTTTATATTTTTTATAATATTTTTCACAAGTTTTCTCCTTTTCTTCTCATTTAAGGTGATTGCTTTCATAGAAACGATAAACAATACACTTTACGTTCGAAGGTAGTCGCCATCCACGCAAATGAAAAAAATCTTTGGAATCGGAGAACCCCAAAAATCCAAAGATTTTTCATCGTTTCATTATCTCAATTCAAATTGTCCAATAAGCTCTTTTAGTACTTGTGCTTGACTTGATAATTCTTCGCTAGATGCTGCACTCTCTTCTGATGTAGCAGAGTTATTTTGAACAACACTAGAAATCTGATCCACGCCAATGGTAAGTTGTGAAATCGCCTCTGCTTGGTGTGTGGATGCAACAGCAATTTCATCCACTTTTTCTGCAACTTTTTTGACTCCATTTACAACAGTAATTAAAGAATGTGCTGTTTCATCAGCAATGTGTTTTCCATTATTCACAGCGTTTAATGACTGCTCAATTAAAATGGCTGTACTCTTAGAAGCCTCTGCTGACTTACTAGCTAAATTACGCACTTCATCTGCAACAACTGCAAATCCTTTTCCAGCAGTCCCTGCACGTGCTGCCTCTACTGCCGCATTTAAAGCAAGAATATTTGTTTGGAAAGCAATATCTTCAATTGTTTTAATGATTTTTCCAATTTCGTTAGAACTGTTGCTAATATCATTCATAGCAACAAGCATAGATTGCATTCTCTGATTGCTTTCTCCTGCTTCATTCAGAACGGTATTTGCTTGTTCATTTGCCTCTCTCGCACTGTGTGCATTCTTTCCTACTTGGTCTGAAATTTCATTAATAGAAGCAGCTAATTCTTCCACAGATGATGCTTGTTCTGTTGCTCCTTGTGCCAGCACTTGTGCCCCTGAAGAAACTTGATCAGAACCAGCAGATACTTGTTCTGCGACTTGGTTGATCTGGGTTAATGTATCACTTAACTTAATATTGATATTTCTCATGGATTGCAATAATCCATTATAATCTCCTACATAAATTTCTTCATTGCGTGTACGAACGTTAAAATTACCATTTCCCATCTCGCCTAATATGTAATCTTCATCATCTACAATCTGCATCAATGTATCTGTCGTCTTCTGTACCGCTTCTGCTAGAACACCCAATTCATCCCTTGACTGATATTCAATGTGAACTTCCAATTCACCGTTGCGAATAGATTGCATCGCATTTACAATTTCTTTCACTGGTTCTACAATACTTCTTGTCAGTTTAAGACCTATTAACATTGTAAAAATTATTACTAGACAAGAAATACCAATCATGATTACGAATGTACTTTGTTGTCTTCCCATAGCATCATTATAATTTTCTTGACTAGCACTAGAAACTGTATTAGCAAATTCATTCAAAAGTTGCCCAGCTTCATCGATTTTAGGAATATAATCTCCCATTAAAAGTTGTTGTGCTTTTGCTCTTGCTGGTTGTGTATTTTGATTACATAACTCTAAAATTTCTTGTCTTAAATCTCCTGTACTTTCCATGATAGATTGATATTCTTTTATAGCATCAATACCTACTGCATTTGTCCGAGTGAACCAGTCAAGTGTTTCTTTTACCTTGTCCATACTTGTATTTGCTTCTGCTGTATACTGTGATGATTTCTCTTCATCCAAAGTTATAGAAGCTAAAATGACATTTTTTACCCCTAATTGCATATTTAAGCGAATGTTATAAAGATTTAGCAATGCTTGGTGTTCTTCTTCATAAAACTTTTCATAATTATTTCCTGTTTTCATCAATGAAGAAAGGGCAGTTATTACAGTAATAAAAAATAAAAGAATAACAATACCAAAAGAAACTATAAATTTCTTTCCTATACTCAATTGCTTCATAATGTTATCATTCTCCCTATCCTATAAAATTTGATGTACAATATAACGTTACATTGTCTTATAATGACTATTTATTTTCACTTTATTTTACAACAAATCCATTTTTTTAACAATATCTTTATACGATTTTTTTCTTTCCAGAATCATTATTGTATCTTTTGTCCAAAAAATAACCAAAAAACTCCAATTTTTATTATATATTTGTATAGAAAACAACGATAAGAAGCACTGTTTGCGTAAAACAAAGGTGATAGTATTTCTATACTACCACCTTGAAAATAAAATATAAAACTATGCTAATTGATTCTTTGCTACTTCAACAGCTTTTTCTAATGCTGTATCAATTCCTTCTGGATTCTTTCCACCTGCTTGAGCCATATTTGGGCGTCCACCTCCGCCACCTCCAACAAGTGTTGCAATTTCTTTAATAAGATTTCCAGCATGACCGCCAGCTTTTATTGCATCTTCTGTCGCCATTGCGATTAAATTCACTTTTCCATCTTTTGCAGAAGCTAACACAACCATTCCACTTCCAATTTTGGTTTTTAATTCATCCCCTAAATTGCGAAGGGCATTCATGTCAACGCCCTCCATCTTAACAGGAAGCACTTTGAATCCTTCTACTTCTACAACTTTTTCCATAACATCACCGACAGCATTTTTTGCCAGCTTGTCTTTTAATTTTTCATTTTCACTATGAAGTGCTTTGATTTCTTCCAATAAACTTTCAATTTTTTCGGATAATTTTGCTGGCTCTGTCTTTGCCACTTTTGCTGAACGATGAAGTTCTTCTTCCATTTCTTTATAATAAGCAAAAGCACCTTTTCCCGTCAACGCTTCAATACGACGAACACCAGCTGCCACACCGCCTTCAGAAACAATTTTAAATGTGCTGATAATACCAGTATTTGTCACATGAGTACCACCACAAAGCTCTTTTGAAAACTCTCCCATGGATACAACACGAACACTTTCTCCATATTTTTCACCAAATAAAGCCATTGCTCCTGACTTTTTCGCATCTTCTATGGACATGATTTCTGTTACAACTGGAAGATTTGCAGAAATTTCGGCATTTACCATATCTTCTACTTTTTGTAACTCTTCTTTTGTCATCGCTTGGAAATGTGCAAAGTCAAAACGAAGACGCTCTGCCCCTACATAAGATCCTTTTTGTTCTACATGATTTCCAAGAACAACTTTTAATGCTTTTTGTAAGAGATGAGTTGCACTATGATTTTTTGCTGTGTTCACACGATTCTCTTCATCCACACATAACGTTACTTTATCGCCAACTTTGAACATGCCCTTTACAACCGTACCAATATGAGCGTATTTTCCACCTACTACCTTAATGGTATCTTCTACTTTAAATGTAGCACTATCTGTTTGAATCGTTCCTTTGTCGCCTTCTTGTCCACCCATTGTAGCATAAAAAGGTGTTTCAGGAACAATAATAGAGCCTTTCATCCCTTCAGATAAGCCTTCTACCACTTCACTCTCTGTTGTTATGGCAGAAATTGTGGATTCATGAGTGAAACGATCATATCCAACAAACTCTGTTGTCATCGCCGGATCCAGTTCTTCATATACAGTGGCATCTGCACCCATATAGTTTGTTGTCTTTCTTGCAGTACGTGCTTTCACTCTCTGCTCTTCCATAGCGGACTTAAATCCTTCTTCATCAATGCTAAGTCCTTGCTCTTCAAAGATTTCCTTTGTTAAATCAAGAGGAAATCCATATGTGTCATATAATTTGAACGCATTTTCTCCTGATAAAACAGTAACACCCTGTTCTTTCATTTCTTTTTGCATGTCGGATAAAATACTAAGTCCTTGATCGATGGTACTGTTGAATTTATCTTCTTCCTGTGTTAGTACTTTAAAAATAAATTCTTTTTTCTCATCCAATTCTGGATATCCATCTTTAGAAGTGCCAATAACTGTTTCACTTAATTTTGCAAGGAATTTTCCTTCGATTCCAAGTAATCTTCCATGACGTGCTGCACGACGAATTAAACGACGAAGCACATAGCCTCTTCCTTCATTTGTAGGCATAATTCCATCTGAAATCATAAAGGTAGCAGAACGAATATGATCCGTAATCACACGAATAGAAATATCTGTTTGATCGTTTTCTTTATAAGTAACACCTGCAATTTCGCATACTTTATTACGAAGAGCTTGAATGGTATCCACATCAAAGATAGAATCCACATCTTGCACAACAACAGCAAGACGCTCAAGTCCCATACCAGTATCAATATTTTTTTGTTCTAATTCTGCATAGTTGCCATGTCCATCACTTTCAAACTGTGTGAATACGTTATTCCATACTTCCATATAGCGATCGCATTCACAACCTACGGTACAGTTTGGATCTCCACAGCCATATTTTTCTCCACGATCATAATAAATTTCAGAACATGGACCACATGGGCCAGAACCATGTTCCCAGAAGTTATCCTCTTTTCCAAAACGGAAAATACGCTCTGCTGGAATTCCAATCTCTTTATTCCAAATTTCAAATGCTTCATCATCATCCACATAAATAGATGGATAAAGGCGATCTTCTTCCAGTCCAACGACTTTTGTTAAAAATTCCCATGACCATGCAATGGCTTCATGCTTAAAATAATCACCAAAAGAGAAATTACCAAGCATTTCAAAAAATGTACCATGACGTGCTGTTTTTCCAACATTCTCAATATCCCCTGTACGAATACATTTTTGACAAGTTGTCACTCTCTTTCTTGGTGGAATTTCTTGTCCTGTAAAGTATGGTTTTAATGGAGCCATACCGGAATTGATTAATAATAAACTGTTGTCATTATGTGGAACTAAAGAAAAACTATTTAATTTTAAATGTCCTTTGCTTTCAAAAAATTCAAGGAACATTCTTCTTAGTTCATTCAAACCATATTGTTGCACTTTTTTATCCTCCTAATAAATGATATCTCATTTTTAAATTTATTGATAAAGAAATAAAGCGTTCTGCCCATTCCTTCTTGTCAAATGACTACATAATGCTAAATATTTTAATTGTTCTAATACTTTTTTTAGTATTTAGATGTATCTATATAATAATACCATAAATTTTAAATTAGTAAATAACTTTTCTAGTGTGGAATACACCATTTTTATGAATTTCCCCTTTATTTTCTGGATATATAGCAATAACAACTCTGATTCTCGTAGACAGTCGCCATGTGAGCATACATGCTCTCGCATAGCTCGTTGTCTTTGCGTAAATAAAAAAGAGATATTAGGAAATTTATACTTTCTCTCTTCCTAATACCTCTCCTTATTTTTTTATCACTTGAACTTGCCCTTCAAATTTATTTCAGTATTAACGCCGTTCCGCCAACTCATTGGTGATGTCCTTCCATTCCAATCCTCGTTCTGCCATCAATACCATCAAATGATAGAGGAAATCTGAAATTTCGTATTTTATCTCTTCTGCATCCGGGTTCTTGGCTGCAATCACAATCTCTGTGCATTCTTCCCCCAGTTTTTTTAGAATCTTATCAATGCCCTTATCGAAAAGATAATTCGTATAAGAACCTTCTTTTGGATTTTTCTTTCTCTCTTGAATGATGTGGAATACATCTTCAAATACAGTGAGTGGATTGGTGTCATCATATTCTTTTTTCACAAGCTCTGTGAAGAAACAACTTCTACTTCCTGTATGGCAGGCAACCCCTATTTGAGATACTTTTGCCAAAATGGTGTCTTTATCACAGTCAATGACTAATTCTTTTACATATTGGAAATTCCCAGAAGTTTCTCCCTTTTTCCAAATCTCTTTACGACTTCTGCTATAATAAGTCATCCTACCAGAACGAATGGTTTCTTCATAAGATTCCTGATTCATATATGCCATCATAAGAACTTCTGCTGTTTTATAATCCTGCACAATACAAGGAATCAATCCATTTTCATCCAACTTAAATTCTTCAAATGGAATCGCACTTTGAAATGTGTTGACTTCAATATGTTCTGTTGCAAATGTCTGTTTTATTTCCATAATATCCATCTTATCAAGGTTGTACAGAGAAATGGATTCTGCATTGGTTTGATTCACCATATCAGCGAGTTCTTTTGCATCTGTGCTATAACTGGACACAATGACTGGCACTGGCACTACTTTTTTTATTTCTTTTACAATTTCCACATAATTTGGGACTTGGTTATTATGGATGAGAAGAATTTCGCCAGCACCTAACCTGACAACTTCTTTTGCCCATTCCACAGGATCTCCCATTATGCTCAAATCGATTGCCACGATCAAACGTTCGGAACCAAAGCGTTCGGAAATCTCTCTTACAATATCCTTATTTGCAACCGCAGCAGAGTTAATGCAGACTTTAGAAGCACCTGCATACAGTGCCTTTTTTACATCTTCTAATTTTTTGATTCCACCGCATACCAAAAGAGGAATGTCCACCACTCTTGCAATCTCTCGGATCATTTCAATGTTCGTTTCTCTTCCTTCTTTTGTAGCTTTGCTATCAAAATATGCGATTTCATCTGCCCCATTATCATTATAGTACTTTGCCATTTCCAATGGTTTTTCTAAGTCTAAACAAGGAATTACTTTTGTGTATTCATTCATGTTCCATTCTCCCTTTCCAACCACGCATAAACCTATGCTAAATTTTAATACTCGTTTGCTCAAGAATTACAAAAAACCTTTTGTTGACAAAACATCGGTAATTCTTGGATCGAGTTTTGTTGCTTCATCTAAAGCCTTTGCAAATGCTTTAAACATTGCTTCCAACAAATGATGGTTATTCCCTCCACTCAGTTCTTTCAGATGCAAATTCATTCCTGCTCCATAAGAAACTGCATAGAAAAATTCTTTTGCCATCTCCGTATCAAAATCACCTACTCTTTGTGCGGTAAACGTCGCATCAAAGACAAGATAAGGTCTTCCCGATAGATCTAAACTGCATAAAACCAACGACTCATCCATTGGTAGTATAAAAGATCCATACCTCTTTATCGCCTTTTTCTCCCCAAGTGCCTCTTTTATCACTTGTCCAAGAACAATTCCTACATCTTCAATTGTATGGTGACAATCGACTTCTAGATCTCCTTTTACGTGCAAATCTATATCAAAAAATCCATGACGAGAAAAACTATGAAGCATATGATCAAAAAAACCAATTCCTGTATGAATATCCGCCTGTCCGCTTCCATCCACACAAAAGGTTAACCGAATATCTGTTTCCTTTGTCGTTCTAGTAATTGATGCTCTTCTGTCCATATACCCTCCTTCCAAAGAAACGATATTATTCGTTATTTTAATACTTTCCACATTATTGTTTGACTTTTTTTGCTGTGTATTTATTATATCATACTTTTATTCTCAAATTCAAGCATTTGTACATCTACTCTTTCTCTTCAAAACGAACGGAAATGGAATTTGCATGGGCGGTTAACTGCTCTGCATTGGCAAATGCAATAATATCTTTATGGACTGGTTTTAAGGCTTCTTTTGAATAATAAATAATGCTTGACTTTTTCACAAAGTCATCCACAGATAATGGAGAGAAAAATTTCGCTGTTCCATTTGTCGGAAGGACATGGTTAGGACCTGCAAAATAATCTCCAAGAGGCTCTGAACTATATTCCCCTATAAAAATTGCTCCAGCATTTTGAATCTTCATCATGACTTCAAATGGATTTTTTGTCATAATCTCTAAATGCTCAGAGGCGATCTCGTTAGCAGTTTCAATTGCTTCTTCCATCGTATCAGCAATTAAAATATATCCAAAATTCTGTAAAGATTTTAATAAAATCTCTTTTCTTGACAACTGCTCTAACAATCTTTGAACCTCTTTTTCCACATCCTTTGCCAATTGCTCACTGGTGGTCACAAGAATAGCACTAGCTAGTTCATCATGTTCTGCTTGGGATAAGAGATCCGATGCCACAAATCTAGGATTCGCACTTTCATCAGCAAGAACTAAAATTTCACTCGGTCCGGCAATGGAATCAATACTCACATTTCCATAGACCGCTTTTTTTGCAAGAGCTACATAGATATTACCAGGGCCAACAATTTTATCCACTTTTGGAATGCTTTCTGTACCATAGGCAAGAGCTGAAATGGCTTGTGCTCCCCCGATTCGATACACCTGTGTCACTCCTGCTTCCTTTGCTGACACGAGAGTCACTGGATTTATCTTTCCCTCTTTATTACAAGGTGTCACCATTATAATATTAGGAACGCCTGCCACCTGTGCTGGTGCAATGTTCATAAGAACAGAAGATGGATAGGAAGCCTTCCCTCCCGGAACATAGACCCCTACTTTTTGTAATGGTGTCACTTTTTGTCCCAACATCGTTCCATCTGGCTTGCTATCAAACCAACTATACTGCATCTGTTTTTGATGATACTCTCGAATATTTTTTAATGATTTTCTAATAATCTCAATTAAAGAAGCATCCACTTCTTGATACGCCTCTTCAATCTCCTCTTCCGTTACACGCACATTTTCTTTTGTCAATCCAAAACCATCAAACTGTTTTGTATAGTCAAAAAGAGCTAAATCTCCTTCTATTTTCACTCGTTCCACAATTGTCTGTACCTGTTCCATATAAGTTCCATAGTGATTCGGACTGCGTTTTAATAATGTATTCAAAATATCTTTTTTTGTGTTTTCATCTAAACGAACAACTCTCATGCCTAACTCCTCCTATCTTTATTCCATCTCTTGTTGTAATTCCCGAAGTTGTTTTATGATCTGACGAATCCTCTCCTGCTCCATCTTTAAACTCACTTGATTCACTACCATTCTTGCGGATAATGGACAGATTTCCTCCAAAACTTTTAATCCATTCTCTTTTAAAGTGGAACCTGTTTCTACAATATCCACAATCACTTCAGAAAGTCCCACAACAGGTCCTAGTTCCACAGAACCATTTAACTTAATAATCTCCACTGTTTGATGCTTTTTGTTGTAAAAATAATCCCTTGCGATCTCCGGATATTTGGTTGCCACCCGAATTAATTCATTATGATGGAGCTTTTCTCTTACCTCTTCTCTCCCACATACACACATCCGACACTTTCCAAATCCTAGATCAAGCACTTCATAAAGTTTTCTTCTTTCTTCTAAAATAGTATCCTTTCCAACCACTCCAATATCCGCCACCCCATATTCCACATAAGTAGGAACATCCGTAGCCTTTGCAAGAAAGAATTTTACTTTCTGTTCTTCATTAACAAAAACAAGTTTTCTTGTATTGGGATCATGAATTTCTTCACAGGTAATTCCAATTTTCTCCAATCGCTTTAACGTTTCTTTTGCAAGCCTTCCCTTGGCAAGAGCAAATGTCAAATATCTCATATATAGCTCCTTTCTCATTGTTTCTACTTTTTGTAACGGAGCATTTAAGGAATTGCTACAACTTCTTCCTCTTTTTCTATGAAAAGAATCTCTTTTACTCTTTCTTTCTTCCCATAGGCAATGCACTCTTCTTTCATAGCTTCCTTTTGAATGCAAAAAAGCTCCACCTTTTGTTGCTGTTTTCTTAAATCTTTTGCTAGACGTATTGCTGTCTTTGTTCCTTGTTCCTTATAAAGAATCAAAGTAGTATCTGGAATTTTCGTAATTCCTAATTTTTGTCGTTCCAAAGCCAGTAATAGTTCATCGATACAAAAAGCAAATCCGACAGATGGTGCATCTTTGCCAAATTGCTTTAATAAATTATTATACCTTCCTCCTTTTACAATGGCATCCCCCGTTCCATAGGTATATCCTTGAAACGTGATTCCTGTATAATATCCATAGAGGTTTAACATCCCAAGATCATAGCTAATATAATGTTCCATTCCGTATATCTTTAATAATTCATGTACTTTTAATAATCGTTCAATGGCTTCATTTGCTCTCTTATTCTCTGTCAATGCCTTGGCTTTTAACAGGACTTCTTCTCCTCCGTATAAATGCTCAAATTCTAACAACAATTCCTTATAGGATTCTTCCATAGGAAGATTGGCTAAGAAAGTTTCTAACCCAAGAAAATTTTTATTCTCAATTAAAATTCTAATTCTTTCTTGCTCTTCTTGCCCCACTTTACACTCTTCTATAATCCCTTTAAAATATTCCACCTGTCCAATTTCAATCTGGAACTCTAAAAGTCCTGCGGATAAACAGCAGTCAATCGCCATGGCTATCATTTCTCCATCCGCACCATAGCTATCATCCTGAATCAATTCTGCTCCTGCTTGTGTTATTTCTTTTAACTTTCCCTGATAACGATTGCTATTAAAAAAGACATTGCCTTGATAACAAAATCGCAGAAGAATTGTTTCACTGTCATAGTATTTTGCCACACAGCGTGCAATGGAAGGTGTCATATCGGGTCTAAGTACTAATGTACGATTTTCCCGATCAAAAAATTTATACATTTCACTGGAAGGAACAGATTCCTTTTCCTGATTAAAAATATCAAAAAATTCAAAGGTGGGAGTTTGAATATCGTGATATCCATATTGAACGAAAACAGTATGGATTCTCTTTTGCAACTCAATCTTTTTATAACATTCATTTCCATAAATATCCCGCACCCCATCTGGAGTGTGCAATAAATTCTTATTCATCCCAAAACACCTCTTTCTTATAAAATAGCATAACTCTTTTATAGTAACGCTCTTTCGCTTTATTATGCTAATTCGATAATTTATTGAATTAGCATATATTATAAAAAAGAATCTCCTTTTTGTCAACTAAAACTGTAAATCCTTTCCTTTTCTTTCTTTTTCTTCAAATCTGGTACTTTAATTTTTATTAAATCTGGCTATTTATACAATGCCAAATATTTAGTATAACTAGAAAAACGTGATTTACATAACAATCATGAAACATCAGTTTATAAAAGAAAAGGAAGGTATTTTATTATGGAAAAAACAAAAAATCTTGCACGTTCAGCGATATTTGCCAGTCTTGTCTGCATATCCACATTTTTTATTCAAATTCCTGTGCCTGCCACTCATGGCTATATTCATCCTGGGGATGCTCTCGTCATTTTATGTGGTATATTTTTAAACCCAATCTCTGCATTCTTAGCTGGTGGAATCGGTTCTTGTTTAGCCGATCTCTTTGGGGGATATTTTATTTATATTCCTGCCACTTTTCTTATTAAAGGATTGATCGCCTATGCGTGCAGTATGTTCTTTCAAACATATAAAAAACATGATACCCATTCTCTTATTCCCGTTATAATCTGTGGAATCATTGATACTCTCTTTGTTGTGATTGGGTATGCACTTTTTGAAACGATCCTTTACGGAGCAAAACCAGCTCTTTTAAGTATGCCTCCAAACTTTATTCAGGGACTTAGCGGACTCATTATCTCTTCTATCCTCTATCAGATTCTTTCTGCCGTTCCTGATATAAGAAAACTATAAAAAAATATGTATAGATAATCGAGTAGGAGGGAGTGATTAACTCCCGTCCTCTCACACCACCGTGCGTACCGTTCGGTACACGGCGGTTTCAATAGTTGATGTGCAGAGACTGA
>CASDVE010000006.1 GCA_949284175.1 uncultured Eubacteriales bacterium | reverse complement strand
GCCTCCTTTCAATTTTTTATCTTCTACTTATAGGATAGCACATTTTGTTGAAGTTTCTTTTATTTTTTTTAAATTTATCTAGCACAACGAGTTAATTTAAATAAGGCACATATAAAATATTTAGAGAATCATTTATATATGCTTGCTAAAAAAAGTAGCAGATATGAAGTTTTAAATTTGAATATACCAACAGAATCATCCATATCTGAAATGGATCAAGCTGAGATGGATGAATTTATTGATAATATGCGTTTAATTTTGAGTGTGTTGGGGCATAAAGTTTTAGAACCAGCAATTGGAAATACGCAAGGAAAAAAAGATTCTATTTTTATTTTACAAGATCGTTCTGGAGTTAAAGCTAAAGGTAAGCTAACATCTGATGGCTTTGCCATACTAAAGGGCTCTATTATTGAAAAAAATGTAGCTTCATCTTTAACAAAATCTATTTTGAATAAACGTCAGATATTAATTAAAAAAGGTATTATTGATCAAAATTTTCAATTTACACAAGATTATGTATTCACAAGTCCATCCCTAGCGGCAGCTATTGTAGTAGGATATAGCATTAATGGCAAAATTGCTTGGAAAGATAGAAATGGGATTTCATTAAAAGAGAAAGAGATAAAAGAATAAAAATCTAAAAATAATTTTAAAAAATATATCGGAGTATCAATATTATCATAGGAAAAAGAGGGGCATTGAAAAATAATGCCCCTCTATTTTACTGGTTTTTGCCCCAACTTTCCAACAATTTCCCCAACAATTCTTTTAATGTTTCTCGTTCTTCTTCATTCAACGCTTGAAACATATCTTTTTTATTTTCTTCCCAGTTTGTTTCTACTTGTTTCAGACCAAGTTCTGTAATTTTTAATACGACTTTTCTTTTATCTTCTTCATCCCGTTCTTTTGTCACAAAGCCTCTCGCTTCTAATTTAGAAACCAGTTCGCTCATGGAGCCGGACTGAATATGGAAATATTCTTGTAATTCTTTTTGTGTGAGTGCTCCATTTTTTGCTAACATTTTTAAAATTCTTTTTTGACCATGCCCATTATTTGGCTGATGACGAAGAAAATGAGTGCATTTTCCTAGAAGAAGGGAGAGTTCATCCATAGTATCGATATCTTTCCAACATATTTTATGTTCTTCGTTTCCATGATGTTTATGACCTCTATGACCCTTTCTATGTCTACCTCTTATCATAGAATCATGAGGGGATAGGATACTGTCTGCACCATGTTTTTGGCAGTGACGTCTACTTCGCTCTGTTGTTTGTTCAGAGTCATGATATTGGTATTCTTGGTGTTTTTCGGGCGAGGTGGCAAAAAAGCGTTTTCCTTTCCCACATTGTAGATCAGTGCTAGGGCAACCATTTGGGCATTGGGTACAGTGATTGGTATTGTTTTCTTGTATTGTATTCTGATTCATGTTTGATTCCTTCTTTCTTTGTAATAATATCATGGTACCTTGATATTAATATATGGGATAAAAATAAAAATGTCAAGGTACCTAAATTAAAAATAATAAAAAGAGGAGAGATTGATATAAAATAGTAAAGTTATCTAAAATGCTATTGTTATCATAATAGATAAAACATCAACTTTTTTAGATGTTAAAGTTTTATTGAAAAACAGTGGATTTTTTCCATTTTTTATGTTATAAATCGGTTAGAATATAAAATTTAGAAAAGAGGAGATCATGCAATGCAAAGGAAGAAGAGTAATCATTCATTAAAATTAAGACATGTAGTAGAATTTGATTTTGGCGTGCTTTTGGTAATTCTTTTGATTCTTGGAGGTATTTCCATAAGCAACATAAGAAATATTTCTAAGTCTACAGAAACTCTCTATAATAAGCCTCATACAAATCTTGTAAAAATGTGGGAGCTTAAAAACATGATCAATGAAACTGGAAATGGCATTCGTGAAGAGGCGCTTTTTCAGACTCCTCTTTCTAAGGAACTGGAGGCAAATCTACAAAATGCCGAAACTAAAATGATGGAGATCGAGAACAATAAGGTAGATAAGAGTGTAGGGATTGATAGTGATTCACAAGCTATCTTAGATGGGATAGAACAATGGAAAACGGCAGGAGAAGCCATTCATACTTCTATTCAACAGACAGGTAAGGTAAATCAGGCGGATGTAAAGCAATACATACAGCTGGAAGAAGAGTTAATAGATAAGATTGATACTATTATAGAAACAGCAACTGTCAATGCGGTCAAATTTAAAAACTCTGCCATGACAAGTGCGAAGCAGATTACGATAATTGTATTAGTTATTTTTATTGTTGCTGTCATCATTACAATTGTATTACTCACTAAATTGTTGAGAACACTTATGGTTCCAATTGATATTCTGTTACGTGCATCCAATGAGATTGAAAATGGGAATCTGAATGAAGAGATTGCATACTACTCTAGCAATGAATTAGGACAGTTAGCTGACTCCTTTAGGGCGATGCAACAAGCATTAAAAGAAGTCATTGAAGATGTGACTAACAATATGGAGCAGATGGGAAATAAAGATTTCTGTGTGGAAACAAAAGCCAACTATGTGGGCGATTTTGCATCGATTGAAATATCTACTGGGGATATTTCTAGGAATTTAAGCAATACACTTTTACAGATCAATGATACATCAGATCAAGTGTCTGCGGGGGCTGAGCAAGTATCCGCAGGAGCACAAGCTCTTTCACAGGGAGCAACGGAACAGGCTTCTTCCGTAGAGGAATTGGCTGCTACAATTAATGAAGTTTCTATGAATGTGACAAGAAATGCCGAACATGCACAAGATGCTAATGAAAAAGTTGTGGCTGTTGAAGGAGAAGTGGAAGAAAGTAATAAACGTATGAAGGCAATGCTTGACGCCATGCGAGATATTGAAAAAAGTTCGGGAGAAATTGAAAAGATCATTAATACCATTGAAGATATTGCTTTCCAGACTAATATATTGGCACTCAATGCTGCTGTTGAGGCGGCTAGAGCTGGAAATGCTGGAAAAGGATTTGCTGTGGTGGCAGATGAAGTAAGAAATCTTGCAGGAAAATCTGCGGAGGCATCAAAGAATACAGCCATTCTAATTGAAACTTGTCTTAGAGCAGTACAAAATGGTACGAAAATTGCAGATGAAACTGCCTCTGCGTTGGAAAATGTATTTAAGGATATGGAAGAGGTTACAAAGATTATCAGCTATATTTCCAATACATCGGGAGAGCAAGCATCTGCTCTTGCACAGATTACAACAGGAATTGATCAGATTTCAGCGGTAGTTCAAACAAATTCTGCTACGGCAGAGGAAAGTGCGGCTGCCAGTGAAGAATTATCAGCACAAGCACAGACATTAAAAGAGCTGGTGGGAGAATTCCGATTACAAGAATAAGAAATACCATTGACTTATGGTTTAGGGAAAAAGGAGCGTTCTTTTGAAAAGAAAGAATGCTCCTTTTTTGATTTCCAGGAGGGCAACAGGCCATGTAAGAGATCTTAATACTCTATGCTCACTGTTTGTGGATGTAAGAAACTCTCATAGTCTGTTTTTCATCCTTAGAATACAGAGGGAAAGATTGGGAAGACTATATACATAAAATGTTTGTGGAGGAAGCTATGCGATCAATATGGACACAAAATATAGACATAAGGAAAAGGGATTGTCTAAAAGAAAATATAGAAACAGAGGTGGCAGTAATTGGGGCTGGTTTAGCAGGGATTTTAATTGCTTTTCAACTCCAAAGAGCAGGAAAGAAAGTAGTTGTAATAGAGGGCAATCGCATTGCCAGTGGACAGACCTCTCATACAACTGCAAAAATTACATCTCAACATGGATTAGTGTATCATCGTTTCATAAGAGAAGTTGGAGAAGAGAAGGCAAAACAATATGCTCTGGCAAATGAAAGTGCCATCGATGAATATCGAAAGTTAATAAAAGAAGAGAAGATTTCTTGTGATTTTGAGGAGAAGTGTTCGTATATTTTCTCTGATGATGAAATGGAACTACAAGAGGAATTAGAGGCGGTGAATCAATTAGGGTTATCGGCAGAACTTGTACGGAGGCTTTCCATTCCGATTTCTTGTACGGGTGCGATTCGCTTTGACCATCAAGCCCAATTTCATCCAATCAAGTTTATAAAAGCGATTTCTGAATCGCTGACAGTATATGAAAATACACCGGTTACATCGGTAGAAGGTCATCGGATCAAAACAAAAGGAGGGGAAGTACAGGCAGAAAAAATTGTATTTGCCACCCATTTTCCTTTTATTAATTTTCCCGGAATGTATTTTGCAAGAATGCACCAAGAGCGATCCTATGTGCTAGCATTAAAAGGGGCAGGGCAGGTGGATGGAATGTTTTTAGGAGAAGGAAAAAATGCGTATTCTTTTAGAAATTATGGAGATTTTTTATTATTTGGTGGGGAAGGTCATCGAACAGGAGAAAATAAAGGTGGAGGACGCTATGACGCTTTAAGAAAAAAGGCAAAGGAGTTATTTCCAGACAGTGAAGAGGTGGCTCACTGGTCGGCTCAGGATTGCATCACCGTCGATTCCATTCCCTATATTGGAAACTATACATCAGAAAAAAACGATTGGTATGTAGCCACTGGTTTTCAAAAGTGGGGTATGAGCCATTCCATGGTTTCTGCTATGATTTTAAGAGATCTTATATGTGGAAATGAGAATCCATATTCAGAAGTCTTTGATCCGAGCCGTTTTGTGACGAAGGATATTAAAAATATAGCAAAAGAAGGCGGGGTGGCAGTAAAAGGGCTTGTCAAACGAGTGTTTCAACTTCCAGAGGAAACTGCCATGGGCTTACCAAAAGGACATGGAGGTGTGGTAGAGTTAGAGGAAGAAAAAGTTGGAGTGTATAAGGATTTTGATGGAAAGCTTTATGTGGTGGACATACGATGCCCCCATCTTGGGTGTCAGTTGGAATGGAACCCAGATGAACGTAGTTGGGACTGTCCATGTCATGGCTCACGTTTTGATTATCATGGGAAATTAATTTCCAATCCAGCACAGGAGGATATTTACTTTGAATAATTATTTTTGTGGGTGGTATTTTAAGTGTCAATCCAAACAAGACGTGATTTCTGTGATTCCAGCCATTCATATCAACAATGGAAAAAAATCATGCTCCATACAACTTATCACATCGGATCAGGTATGGAATGTGGAATTTCCCTATTGTAGTTTTCGAAAGAAAAAAAAGGCATTTATGATAGGAGAAAACTATTTTTCTGCAAAAGGAGTGTCTTTTCATCTGTATGGGGAAGGGATAGAGCTTGTTGGTAAGCTGAAATTTGGTGCGTTTCAAAAGTTAGGATATGATATTATGGGACCTTTTCGCTATATACCGTACATGGAATGCAGACATAAAGTTTTTAGTATGAAGCATACGGTGAATGGCACATTGTATCTCAATGGTGTGGAGTATCATTTTGAAAATGGACTTGGCTATATGGAAGGGGATCGAGGGCGTTCTTTTCCAAAGAAGTATTTGTGGACACAGTGTTGCCTGCCAACAGGTTCTCTTATGCTATCAGTTGCCGATATTCCATTTGGATGTTGTACTTTCACTGGGATTATTGGGGTTGTGGATTGGAAAGGAAAACGGTATCGCTTTGCAACTTATCTGGGAGCCAAAGTGATGAAAATTAAAAAAGGTATGGTTGTAATCAAGCAAGGGAATATGATTTTTACTGTAAGACTTTTAAAAAAGAAAGAACAACCATTGTATGCACCTATTCATGGTGAAATGAATAGAACCATTCATGAAAGCACCGCTTGTCTTGTTAGTTATGAGTTAAAGAAAAGGAATCAAATAGTATTTTCTTTTGAAGAAGAGATGGCATCTTTTGAATATGAATATCCTTTTTAAAGGTTTTTTAGACTGTATGATGGAATTTTTGATACATAAATTCCTTATGCAGTCTTTTTGTTATGGTTTTCTTGTGATGATCCAATACAACAAATTGGAAATTGAAAAAATTTTTTAGCGTTGTTATAATAAATAATCAGGAGGCATAAAGATGGAAAATAACAAAAGATTTGATATGTCCATTCATTACATAATGGCAATTTGTGGAGGATTTTTTGGGGTATATGCGATTGTCAGTCGGCTAAATATATTTGGATCGGCACAAACTGCAAATTTAATTGGACTTGTATGCGATATAGTCGGAAAAAATTTGTTAGAAGCATTGCTTCGAGTAGGAGCACTGCTCATCTATATAAGTGCCATTGTCTTGGTGACAGTGTTAGAAAAAAAGACGGATTGGAATTTAAAATATTTAGCACTTTCCATTGAAGGAATCACGATTATTTTGTTGGGATTTTTCCCAGAGCATATGAATCCGATGATTGCTCTTTACCCAATGTTTTTTATGACCGCCTTTCAGTGGTGTGTCTTTAAGGGGGTAAAAGGATATGCCTGCTCTACCATTTTTTCAACAAATAATCTCAAACAGACGTGTTCTGCTTTAACAGAATACATCATTCTTGATAAGGAACAAGAAAAAGAACGAAAAGAAAAGGTGACAAAAGCAAAGGTTTTTGGAGGTACAGTTTTAAGTTTTCATTTTGGCGTGATGGTTGGATATTTAGCCTGCCAAAGTTTTGGTATAAGAAGTATCTGGATTTGTTTGATACCGATTGTTGTTGTAACGGTACTTTTGGTTTTTGAAAATGAAAAAGGGTTTAAAAACAATAAATTGCTTTCTTATATAAAATAAAAGTTTTATATTCTCTTAACTTGTTTTTTTACATTGGGTCTGCTATACTTCAAATTTAATAAGCAAGGATTCCCACATATCAAAGAAGTAAGTTGTGGGAGGAATTGCTATTTTTTTGAATTCCTATTCGATATTGTTCTGGATAGAATAGGATGAAAGTAAAACAATGTAAAAGGCATTGAATGAGGTGATTTTTTATGAAGAACAAAATGGAATTAGCAGGCAATCTTGCTACAAAGAATAAGGAAAGTGGAGAAGAAGTGCCCTTACCCAAGAAAAAGAGTGGATATGGAATTCCTGTAAGTGCAGGAGCAGCGTTGATAGCTCTTGGTGTCGTTTATGGTGATATTGGAACTTCTCCTATGTATGTTATGAAGTCCATTATTGCTGGAAATGGCGGAGTTTCACAGATAAATGAAGAGTTAATTCTCGGTTCGCTCTCTCTTATTATATGGACATTAACTTTGCTTACAACTGTAAAATATGTGCTTGTAGCAATGCAGGCGGATAACCACGGAGAGGGTGGAATCTTTGCATTATATAGTCTTGTTAAAAAGTTTGGAAAATATTTGATTATTCCGGCTATGATTGGAGGGGCGGCACTTCTTGCAGATGGTGTTCTCACTCCTGCTGTTACTGTGACAACTGCCATTGAAGGACTTAGAAGTGTTCCTTTCATGTACCAGATTCTTGGAGAGGATCAAATGAAGATTGTGTGTATCACACTGATTATCGTTTCTCTTTTATTTCTTGTACAAAAAGCTGGGACAAGTTTAATTGGGCGAGCATTTGGACCATTTATGACAGTATGGTTTTTATTTTTAGCAGGTGCTGGTCTTTATAATATGGCAGGGGATCTGTCCATCTTTCGAGCGTTAAATCCAGTTCGTGGGATTATGATATTGTTTAGTTCATCAAACCATGTTGGGATTATGATACTAGGAAGTGTGTTTTTGGCAACAACAGGAGCAGAGGCTCTTTATTCCGATATGGGTCATGTTGGAAAAGGAAATATATATTTGAGTTGGCCTTTTGTCAAAGTATGTTTGATTTTAAACTATTTAGGACAAGGAGCATGGCTTTTAAATAATCAACATAATATGAGCCTTACAAAAATAGAGGATATGAATCCATTTTTTGAAATGCTCCCTAACTCCATCAGAATCTTAGCGGTACTGCTTAGCACGATGGCGGCGATTATTGCATCACAGGCGTTGATTACTGGTTCTTTTACCCTTGTTTCTGAGGCAACAAGATTGGATTTGATGCCAAGAATGCAGATCACCTATCCATCACAGACAAAGGGGCAAAGTTACATTCCTCTTGTTAATACAGTCATTTGGCTTGCCTGTGTAATCGTGATTCTTTACTTCCGTTCCAGTGCAAGACTTGAATCCGCTTACGGATTAGCTATTACGATGACTATGTTGATGACAACGGTATTGCTGTTTATTTACTTATGGAACATCAAACAAAAACGAGTGGTGCCAATTGTCTTTCTTTTATTTTTTGGCGGACTAGAAGGAACGTTCTTCTTTTCCAGTTTGAGTAAATTTTTTAAAGGTGGCTATGTAGCGTTATTATTAGCAGTTTTACTGCTCCTTGTTATGTTCATTTGGCATGAGGGAACAAGAATTGAGCGTTCACAAGAAGTGCATTTGCATATGAAAGATTATATTGAAATGTTTGAAGAGCTAAAGAAAGATCAAGAAATTCCTTATACCGCAGATAACCTTGTTTATCTGATTCATGAAAGAGAACAAGACATGATTGATCGAGATGTGCTTTATTCCATTTTTAATAAAAATACCAAGAGGGCAAAGACATATTGGTTTGTCAGCGTCATTGTCAGCGATGAGCCATATGCCCATGAGTATACGGTTGATAACTTTGGAACGGATTGTATCTTTAGAGTGCGGTTAAAACTTGGATTTAAGATGAATCAAAGAATCAATGTCTTCTTAAGACAGATTGTAACTGATTTGATAAGAACAGGAGAATTGCCACCACAAGAGCAGAAGTATTCCATTTATGGAAGCGGTGGAAAAATTGGTAGCTTTAAGTTTTGTATGTTGAAAAAAATGTTGGTACCAGAAAGCGAATTGGCATCTTGGAGAAGGCTTGCCATCTCCCTAAAATATAAGATACGCCATCTTGCCGGTTCACAAGAACAGTGGTATGGATTGGAAAGTTCAGCGATTATTGAAGAGTATGTACCATTATTTTTAAAGGTAAAGGTGCCAAAACCTCTTGTTAGAAATAAACGAGCAGAAAAGAAACTGAGTCAAATATAAAAAATAGCATTTTATTTTTATGGAAGAAGCTTTTTTATGTCATAGAATTATGATGTGAAAAAGCTTTTTTCATAAATTGCTTCCCAGTGACAACATGTGGATTGATGGAAATAGAAGTTGCAAAGGGTGTGCAATGTAGAGTTTATGTTATATGAAAATGAACCCAGAAAGAAATGAGAAAATAGAATGGATTTTTCCCATAAAAAAAGGTATGATAAAAAGAAAACCGATACTATTATTTAGGGAGGAAAAACAGATGAAGGTTACAATTATTTTAAATGACAAAGGAACAACATTGGAATCAAAACTTCGGGTATTTGCTGTGAATCGTGCCATAAAAAATTATGGGCTGGATACAAAGGTGATTGGATTTTCCTCTCTACCACATAAAAAAGAGGAAGAAGGACAAAATCAAGCAGAGCAAGGAATAGAGGAGAAAAAGCCAGTTGGTTTGCTTGGGAAACTGTTTGGGAAAAAGGATGTTGTAAAAGAAGAAAAGGTACAACAAAAACAGGATAAGACAAAGGGACTTTATGTGGATGCTTATTTTGTCTTTTATGAAACAAAGGCAGAAAAGGATGATCCACAAAATGATATGGAAACTGTTCTCTTTGAAAAAGAGCCATCCATCAAATTGGTATGTTGTATGGAAAAACAAAAAGAGGTAAAAACTGTTTGTGATCCTATTTTATGGCTACAACAAAAAGACTATCAAACCATTCGTGGGAAAGCTGGAAAAGATAAAGGGTGTGTATTTCTTGATATTCAAGGGACTGGAGAAGAAACCCAAAGATTTAAAAAGGAAGCAAAGCAGTCTTATGGTGATTTTGTAAGACTTGCAGGAGAAACTCATGATCGAAATGATATGAATTGGTATATTGGAATGTCTGCCGGCTCAACAAAAATGATTGTGGATACGTTAGCAGGGCTTACGATGGCATTGTTATATCGCCGACCATTTTTATATATGAGCAGAGGAGAAGAAGATCCCCTTGCAAAGTGGTTGATGGAAATTGGAATGGAAAATCATGTTGTGACAGGATATGAAGTGGTTACAGAGGAAGAGAGATTTAAAATTCCACTGGATAAAAAACTGTTAAAAAATAAATTGATCGACTATCGCCGTTCCTCTCTCTATTATATAGAAGAAGGATTTAAGATTACGAGCAATGGAGAACGGGTGCAATGTCCAACAGGAATTTTAAAGAAAGCATGTTATGGTTGTTATGCTTGTGCAGAAGTGTGTCCAACGAATTCCATTACTATGGTAGAAGATAGAGAAGGATTTCCGTATCCAGTTGTCAATGAAACGACGTGTATTGATTGTCGGGAGTGCAGAAGATCTTGTATTCGCCTAAAAAATATGAACGTTGTAGAGGGAACGTATCCGTGGGTGCGTGCTGGAAAAAATCAAGACGAAGCCATTCGCATGGGAGGCAGTTCTTCTGGTGCCATATTCCCAGCACTTTGCAAAGAGGCAATTGAAAAGAGAAATGGTGTTGTATTCGGTGTGGCATATGATGAAAATATGAATGTAGTATCCATGCGGGCGGATACATTAAAAGAAACAGAAAAGTTTCGAGGATCTAAGTATGCAAAAAGCCAGTTTGCACACCAATTTCCAGTGATTCGTGAGTTATTAAAGGAAGGAAGATTTGTTTTATATACAGGAGTGCCTTGTGAATGTGCGGCACTTCGCTCCTATTTAAAACAGGACTATGATAACTTGGTAATACAAGAGATCTTATGCCATTGTGGCCCTTCTCAAAAGGTATTCAAAGGCTATATCAAGTATTTGGAGGAAGAACATGGCTCAAAAGTAGTTGATTACGTATTTCGTGATAAAACGACAGGATGGGGTGCCAATGACTTTACAACCGTTGTAACATTTGAAAATGGAAAAGTCCTCTCTTTCCCTGGAAAAGAAGATAATTATTATCGTGCTTTTTCCAATGACTACTTGTGCAGACCAAGTTGTGCTTCTTGCCAGTTTGTTGGAAAATATCGGGTGGGAGATATTACAGTAGGAGATTATTGGGGAATCCAAGATGTATTCCCAGAACTTCATGATAATAAAGGGGTCAGCCTAATTTTGTTAAATACAAAAAAAGGTGAGGAATTTTTTAAATGTATCGAGCCAGATCTTGTGGTAGAAAAAAGCCGTCTTCGTGATGCGTTTCGAAAGAATCACAAGCGACCAGTCCGTTATAAAGAAGAGCGAGTGCAAATATTGAATCATTTGGATGGAAAATCACCAAGAGAGTTAAACCAGATGTTGGAAAAATATAATGATTTGAAAAAATAATGTATCTCCATCATATCTCCAAAATTTCTTGCTATGATTAGAAACTAAATACAAAACATGGCAAGAAGGGAGTTTGTATATTGGATACAAAAATTCAAAAAAAGATATTTACCATTGAGGGAATGACTTGCGTTAACTGTGAGAATAAGATTGAACAAAAATTAAAGGAAACGAACGGGATACAGAGTGTGACAGTCAGCTATAATAAAGGTAGTGCGACTGTCACATTTTATGAGGAACAGATTAAGGAGGAAGAGATTATAGAGATAGTGGAAGCATTGGGGTATCAAGTGCTTCAAAAAGATGTTCGAGGTAATATAAAAAAAGGAAATGAAAGATCAGAAAAGAAGGATACCATTCTTCAAATAGTAGGTACTCTTGTTTTCATGATAGCTTTGTCCATTCTTTTAAAATTGTTTGGAGTGTCCACAATTTTTAATCAATTTCCTCAGGTAGAAGAGACTATGGGATATGGGATGCTATTTTTCATTGGGCTATTAACAGCTGTACATTGTATTGGAATGTGCGGAGGAATTCATCTATCTCAATGTCTTTCTTATGAGAGAAACGAAAGTTCAATCTGTGGACAAAAACAACATAAAAGTCGATGGGCAGTGTTCTATCCAAGTTTTTTATACAATGCAGGTCGAGTTCTTTCTTACACAGTGATAGGAGGAATCGTAGGAGGACTTGGCTCTGTCGTTAGTTTCTCAGGTGCTGGAAAAGGTCTTATTCAGTTAATAGCAGGAGTCTTCATGGTAATTATGGGACTTAACATGTTACATATTTTTCCGTGGCTTAGAAAGCTGAATCCAAGAATGCCAAAATTCTTTGCTCACAAGATCAATCAAAAGAAGCGAAATACTGGTCCTTTTTATATCGGAATTTTAAATGGATTGATGCCATGTGGACCATTGCAAGCTATGCAACTTTATGCCTTATCAACGGAAAGCCCAATAAAAGGTGCTTTTTCCATGTTTTTATTCAGTATAGGAACGGTACCACTTATGTTTGGATTTGGAGCATTGAGTTCTTTGCTAAGCCAAAAGTTTACAAAAAAGGTCATGAAAGTTGGAGCAGTTTTTGTTGTCATTCTAGGAATCTCTATGTTCCAAAATGGATGGAGCCTATCAGGATTTCCAGTTTTATCATTTGGTGTTACCAATAACAAAACAAGAAAAGAAAGCACCATAAAGGATGGCGTGCAAGAAATACAAACCACATTAAGTCCATATGGATATGAAGCGATTACAGTACAAAAGGGGATTCCCGTTAAGTGGACGATTACGGCGGAAAATGGAAGTTTGAATGGATGCAATAATGCCATTATCATTCCCGAATATGACATTCAACAGGTATTACAAGTGGGGGAAAATGTAATAGAATTTACACCAACAGAAGCGGGAACGTATCCATATAGCTGTTGGATGGGGATGATTAGAAGTAGTATCACTGTGTTAGAAGAAGGGCAGGAAGCACCAGAAGATAACGGACAGCAAGATCAAGGGAATATAAACAATGGATTCGGTATGCAGAAAAAAGGATTGGCAAATTATCGGATCCCAACGGATAAAATCGCCATTGGCAAAATCGAAGATGGGGTACAAAAAGTAGAGATTTCATTGGGTAAAAATCGATTTACTCCTGCTGTTATTGTCTTGCAAGAAGGAGTGGAAACAGAATGGATTATCAATACCAAAGAAGTGACAAAAGGAAGAGAATCACTTCTGTTTCCAGCCTATCAAACCGCCATTCCACTAGAAGAAGGAGAGAATAAAATCTATTTAGAAGCATATGGAGATTTTGACTTTTTAACAGAGGATAATAAGATATTTGGGTATGTAAAAGTAGTGGATGATTTGAAGAAGGTGGATTTAGATGCTGTTAGGGATGAAGTAATAGAGCATGTGACGTATGTGTGGGAGTAGATTGTTTTACAATCTGCTTCTTTTCTGCATTTTAGGGGCTTTTTTATAAAATCATTTTTATAAAGCATTTAAAAAGTAATATTTAGTAACATCTACATAGGATATTTTATATTATCTAACATAAAACAACTTGAACTATGGATAGAAGTGTTATATGATAGAAAAGGACATTATTTGATAAAAATAGATGAATAGAGGAGAGATTATGAACGAGAATCAAAATTATGAACAACCAGAAGAAATTATCATTAGTTTCCAAAAAATATGGGATAACTTCAAAAAATACTGGTGGATATGTGTTATCACAACAGTATTAGCAATTGTGGTAGCTATAGGTTTAATGATTAAGGATTATAATGCAGTTCAAAGGTTATCTGAAATTTCCTTAATGAAAGGTAAAGATAAGTTTTATCAAGCTACTACAATGGTATATATGAAGCCACAGGTAGAAGAGATAAGTGAATCCATCAAGGAAACAGCTGATAATATTCAGGATTTAGAAAAAAGTTATGTAGCATCCGTTAATGAGTATGTGAAAACTTATATTGAACAGTGGAATTGGAATGTGAACAATCAGTTAATGTATGACAGTATGGCATTGCTCTCTAGTAACAAAGTACAATCACAGATCAATGATGCATTAGAAAAGAATAATATGGATCCATATGACAAAGTATTGGATGAGGTGTCTATGGAGATTGCAAATGGATCTCGATATTATAAAGTAATTGTCCGTGGTGAAGATGCAAAACGTGTAAAATTTATTGCAAATACAGCAACAGATATTTTATTAAAAGAAGCTCAAGAGATTATGGGAGTTAGTGATAGTAAACTGATTGATGAAGCGGCAATTAGTTTATGCCAAAAACAAGAAGATGGGAGTTATAAATTAATTACTAAACAGTCTGAGAAAAAAAATAAAGGTGTTTCAGAGAAACTTTCTTTAGGAATGTTTTTTTCTGTGAATAATATTTTAGTTGTATTGGTAGGTGCTTTCTTTGGATTAGGAGTTATCTTCATCTTTGTATTAATGGATAAAAAGGTAAGAAATAGAAATGAAGTTAATATGTACTTACATATCCCATACTTAGGAGAAGTGAGTAAAAAAAGCGGGGATGCTCAATATGCTGTATTGACAACAACATTCTTAAAGAAATGCGAGCAAGAAGGAATTAAAAAAGTTCTTTTCACAACACCAAAAGAATGTAGTATCCAAGAAAAATTAGTGGATGCTCTTGGAAAAGAAGGTGAAAATACTACTGTTATAAAAATTGATATGAATACAAGTAGAGTAGAAGAAAAGATTAGGATAGAGAGTACAGGAAAAGAGCTTACTATTGTATCAGCTAGACAGTTGTTGGAATCTTCTAATACAATTAAGGCTGTAAGTTCTGTGGATGGAGTTGTTCTTTTAATTACAGCAAATGGGGATAATATTCCAGAATTAGAAGAAACAATTAATTATATTAAAACAGTTGGCGGTAAAGTTCTTGGATATGTACTATATAAATAATATATTTTTTTTATAAAAATTAGAATATAGTAAATCTAGGATAATATGTATATAGAATTGTCCTGCATTAAAATGTAAAAAAGGATACAATTATTATGCAGAAAAGTTTTTTTATCATTTCTAGAATGATTGGAACAGAAATATATTCAAGAAGATTTTGATAGGAAGTGAGTTACTCTACTTGGAAAAAATGTTAATGAATTTGAGAATGAGTTAGTAGCATATATTGGAAATGGATATGAGGTATCATTGAGTTTAGGAATAACAGTGATTGAATGATTCGCTTAGAATTAAAAGTATTGATGATTAAACAGGGAATATTGTTTTTTACTCAGAGTTTATATTTTCTGGTATATGTAATTTAATATGTGATAAAGAGGCACTATCAAATTTTATTGGTGGTGAGAAAGAAATTTGGAATATGAAGCTAGAAGCATTAGAAAGGGCATTTCAAGAATATCTAAATATAAGGGCAGTAGTTTTATCTAATTTTGTGAAATACTAGTAAAATTAAAGTAAATTAAGACTATTGGTGTCTATCATTAGCTTTCTTATATTAGAAGATATGGTTTTCTCATTACTAAATTTGATATAGAAACTACATATAAATTAGAAAATAATTCTTATATAATTTAAGAATTTAAGAAGAGAAAAATATAATGATATAGGAAGTTGATAAGGAATGTATGGTAGTTGAAAATCTAATAGAGTCTATATAATAAAGAATATAATTATGAGGTGAAATAGTTGAAGAAAATGCTTATGGTAGCATCTGTACCATCTATGATAGGTCAATTTAATATGGAGAATATTAAAATCCTACAAGAGTTAGGATATGAGGTAGAGGTTGCTTGCAATTTTTATGATAGAAGTGTATGGGATGATAATAGAGTGCAAGAATTTATTAAAGAATTAAAACAGAAAAGAATAAAAACATACCAAATTGATTTTTCAAGAAATAGTAAAAATATGCTGCAGCATATAAAAACATACCATCAATTAGAATTATTATTAGAAAAAAGAAAATATAATTTTATACATTGCCATACTCCAATTGCAAGCACTATTACTAGGCTAGTAGCACATAAAAATGATATTAAAGTGATTTATACTGCACATGGATTTCATTTTTTTAAAGGAGCACCAATACAAAATTGGATTTTATATTATCCAGTTGAAAGGTTCTTATCAAGATATACAGATGTATTACTTACTATTAATAAAGAAGATTATAATAGGGCAAAAACTTTTAGAGCTAAAAAGATAGAATATATTCCAGGAGTTGGTATTGATATTGGTAAATTTAAGAATTGTAAAGTAGATGTTGAAAAGAAAAAAGAAGAATTGGGGATTCCAAAATATGCAAAAGTATTACTATCTGTTGGAGAGCTAAATAAAAATAAAAATCATATTGTTGTTATTAAGGCCTTATCAAAATTAAAGAGAAAAAATATATACTATTTAATTTGTGGAAAAGGAAAAGAGGATATATATTTAAAAAAAATAGCAAAACAATTAGGCATAGGAGAACAGGTTATTTTAACAGGATTTATACAAAATATTGAGGAAATATATCATATAGCAGATATATTTATATTTCCGTCAAAAAGAGAAGGTTTAGGACTTGCAGCTGTAGAAGCAATGGCAAGCGGATTACCATTAGTCACTTCAAATGTACATGGAATTAATGATTATAGTATAAATGGTATATCAGGATATAAAGTTAACCCTACAGATATAGATGGTTTCTATCGAACAATAAAATATTTATTAGAAAAAGAAAAACTATGTGATGATATTAAAGAAAATAATAAAAAAAATGCGGAGAACTTTTCTGGTTTTATTGTACAGAATAAGATGAAAAAAATTTATAAAGATATGTGATAAAAAATGGAAAAAAGATGAGGGTTTTGCAATGAAAATATCAGTAATAATACCAGCATATAATGCAGAAAATACTATAGAAGAATGTATTAATTCTGTTATTAATCAATCATATAAAGATATTGAAATAATTGTCATCGATGATGGTTCTTTAGATAATACATCAAAAATTATAAATAAGATCGCTGAAAAAAATAAAAATTTAAAAATAATTAAACAAAAGAATCAAGGAGCAAGTGTAGCAAGAAATACAGGAATTCAAAATGCTAGTGGAGAATTTATAATGTTTATTGATGCTGATGATGCTATTCTACCGAAAATGATAGAAACATTAGTTGATTATCAAAAGAAATATAAGGTGGATCTGGTAAAATCAGGAATTTGTAAAATTTTAGATAGCAATAAAAAGATTTTTGATACATGCAAAAAAAACTTGCTATATTATTCGAAAGATGAAATATATAGAAATTTCTTTGAAATTTTTTCTAATGGTTTAAATAGTCCAGTAGGAAAATTGTATAAGTTATCTATTATAAAGGAAAATGCAGTTTATTTTAGCAAAGAGTTAGAACTGTCTGAAGATCTGCATTTTAATTTACACTATCTAGAGGTCATTAATAGTGCACTATTTATTACAGAAGTTTTTTATCAATACTATTTATATAATAGCACAGTAACTAAAAAATATAGAAAAAATTTATTTGCTAATAGAGAGAAAGCTATAGTAATGCTAGATGATTATTTAATGAGGAATTCTTTAGATAGAAATATAATTGATTATTTATATATAAAACTAGTTTTTGCAGCTGCGATACAGGAAATTGAACATAAGGTACCTAGAAAAGAACGGTTAAAACAAATCAGTTTTAATTTAAATAGAAAAGAAGTAGATAATGCAATTATAAATTGTCAGCCAAGAGGAAAATTAGAAAAAATATTATATGGAATAATTAAATATAAAAATATTTCATTAATAGATATATTTGCACGAATGATATCAATAGTGAAAAAATGTAATTTTTTACATATATCACGGATCAGTGTATAAGGAGATAAAAATGGTAAAAATAGTACTTTCATTTGATGATGGAAGAAAAGATAATATTAGAGTGATTCAAGAAATTTTAGCTCCATTACAAATACCAGCAACCATTAATATTACAACACAATATATAGAGTCTTCTAATTGTAAAGTGTTACCTTGTTTGAATACATCAATGACAAAACAGGAAGTAGTAGAGTTATCTGAGAATCCTCTGATAGAAATTGCAGGACATGGAAAAGAGCATCATAATGAAATTAATAATTTATTAGAAGGTGTTACAGTGTTAAGAGAATGGTGTCATATAGGAGATATTGGGATAGCAAGTCCATATTCTGGATTATCTTTGGATGAGATAAATAATATTAGAAATATTATTTTAAAAAATAATATTAAATATGTTCGTGTAGGAGATAGAATAAATAATCTTATTTTTTTGAAAAAGTGTATTCGAAAAATAAATACCTATATACATTCCAAATTTTTATATAGATGGATTTATAAGGATACAATGTTGAGAAAAGAGGATAACTTTATATTATATAGTGTTCCAGTGTTAAAAAGTACATCTTTAAAGGAATTAAAATATTTGATTAGTGAAGCTGTTAAAAAGAATAAATCTTTGATTTTAATGTTTCATAGTATCAAAAAAAAAGGAGAGGAATTCTATGATGATAGATGGACTTGGGATTATGATAATTTTTGTGTTTTATGTAAATATTTAAAAAAATTAGAAAATATTGGTGAAATAAAACTGACTAAAAGTATAGATTTAAATAATTAAAGATAAGAGGGATTAGTAAATGTTTGGTGCAGAATTGCCAACATGGCATCAGTTATTTGGGAAAATTAAAAAAAATGTAAATTCTTATTGGGGTGAATCAGAGTGTATTTGGACAACTCAATCAGGAGTATCTATAAAACTAATATTAGAGAAATATAAAGAATATTTTAAAAAAGATTTAATTGAATTTTGGATACCAAGTTATTTTTGTATTGAAACTGAATCTTTTTTTCATACAGTAGGAATTACTATTAGATATTATCCTATTAATAAAAATCTTGATCCAGATTGGAATACAATAAAAGAAATGTCTAAAGAATATAAACCAGATATTTTCCTTTTTGTACATTATTTTGGAGTATATCATGATATCAATAGTGCAAGAGTATTTTGTGACAGATTTCATAGTATATTAATTGAAGATTGTGCTCATGTTTTATATAATACAGGTAAATTTGGTGAAAAAGCAGATTTCACAATATATAGTCCACATAAACTTCTTCCAGTTCCAGATGGAGCTATTATTTATTATAATAAAGATAAAGAAGATGTAAGCAATATTGGAGCTAATTTGGAAAAGGAGATGAATGTATCTTCAAAAAATTTGGACTGTGTTTTTTGGCGTGTAAAGAAGTTTGTTCAAAAAATTATAAAATATAGAAAAAATACGCATTTTAAAGTTGGAATTCATATAGGAGCATTAGATGATGTTTCTCAGAAAAAAGTGCAAGTATCAAAATGGTCTTATGATATATTAAAAGAGTATTCGTATGAAAAACTTAAAATGATTTCTTATATTAGGAGAACAAATTTAAAGACCATGAATTATATAGTGAAACAGATATCAGAAGATATTATACCGGTTATTACTGATGATGTAGTATGTCCATATGTAGCTGTATATTCATTAGAAAAAATACAAAACAAACAAGAAGTTGTTAATGAATTAGAAAATAGAGGATTATTAGTCTCTTATTGGCCAACTATTTCCGCTAAAATGCAAGATGATGTGATGGTAAGGTGGCTCTCTGAAAACTATATTGTGATTCCTATTCATCAAGGGATGGATTCACAATATTTGTTGAAAAAATATTCGCAGTATAAGACAAGAGGAACAATTAAATTTTCACTTAAACCTTTTGATAATATAGAGAATAAAGAATTATGGGATAAATTATGCACAAGGAATATTAATATACCACAAGACTGGATATATGGAGATATAAAAGTTTTTGTTGAGGGAGGAGATATAAAGAGATTTGGAATATATAATGAAGGAGAGGAATGTATTGGTTTAGTACAAGTTCTGATAAAATCAAAAATGGGGATACCATTTATGATAAGGATTAATAGAGGACCATTGTTGGTAGAAGAATATGATACAGTCGAAAATATAATTGAAATTATGGGATTATTGAAAAAGATTTTACATATTCCAGTTCCATACTTTTGGGCCCCTAATATTGTATTTTCGCCAGAAAATATGGAAGTTATAGTGCGAGATAGATGGAAATGTTGGAAGAAATTTGGATTTCCATCTGGAGTAATCGATATACAAAGAAATGAAGATGAAATAAGAAAACAATTCAATAGCAAATGGCGAAATCAATTAAAATCAGCAGAGAAAAATGATTTGGTTATACAAAATGATAATAGTTTATATAGAAAATTATTGGATATATATTTGAAAGATCAAAGAGAAAAAAATTATCAAGGAATACCAGATAAAATTTTGGAAGAACTTTTTAAGAAAGATGGGACACCATTAATAACATATTATATTCTTAATGACAAAAAAGAGCCGATCGCTTTTGATATTATTTATAGACAAAATCAATATGCACATTATTTAGTAGGATGGAATAGTGATGAGGGTAGAAAGAAGAACTTAAATAATTTATTATTGTATCATGCCCTAATTGATTTAAAAACGAAAGGTATATGTATGTTTGATCTTGGAGGAATTGATTATATTTATACTGAAGATATAGCAAAATTTAAAGATGGTATGAATCCAGAACATTATCAATTATTAGGAGAGTTTATTAAATGGTTCTAGGAGGTGTTTTAAATGAATATACAGAATATAAAAAAATATTTTAAAGATTATGACTTAAAACAATATATGAAATATATTTTTTGTAATCCAATGTCTCTTATGACAAAGAGAGTGATACAAGAAAAACCGCCATATTTATATCTAGATCAAGAAAGTATTCATTTAAAATCATTCTCTGCAAAAGGTGTAATTCGTCTGCTTAATTCTACACAGGCATATGGTGAAGGTTCAGCTCCAAGTGAAACAAAATGGAGAATTAGTTTAGCCGGAATGGACATTATAATTGATAAAGATCTTGATTGGAATCAGCATTTTGATGATGATGAAGATATGGCAGCGTTACATCGTTTTATATGGATGTATAATGAATTAATAGTTAGGCTGGAACAGGGATGCCAAAAAATAAAATTAAGAGAGCAAGTATTTGAATACATTTATTCATGGATAAATTTATATACTACTGAAAATACTTCAAATTTGCATTCGGAAATATTCCAAACATATTCTGTATCAGAGCGTGTAGTCAATTGGCTATATTCGCTTAGTATTGTTAATGATGTACAAGAAATTCTTGACAATGATATATTTCAATCTATTGTAGAACAAGTACAATATATATGTAAAAATTTAGAGTATTATGGAGAAGATTATACCAGTAACCATCTTTCAAATAATGGAAAAGCTATTTATATAGCAGGAAGTATGTTGAATATAGAAGAATTTAAAAATATTGGACGTACTATTGTTATTAAAGAATTGGATAGAATTTTGGTTGATGGGGGATTTTTAAGAGAGGGATCAGTACACTATCAATTTCTTATAACTAAAAATTATACAGATATTTATTGGGTAGCAAAACAGTTTGATGATGTAGAATTGGAAATGATTTTAAAACCGTATTTATCTAAAATGATAAATTCCTGTCTATATTTTCAAATGAAAAATGCAAAAGGAGATTATCAAATTCCATTGATTGGAGATATATCACCAGATTATAAACCGAATTGGATAATAAAAGTTCCACAAGTTGCAATGATGTTAGCGTTTAAAAAATACAATTTTAATGAAATGGAGAGTATTGGATATCATAGTGTGTTTTTGCACATAGATGTTGATAAAAGGAGTGAAAGAATAGTAACCAAAGATCTAGAAGAACAAAATATCTATACAATTTTAAAAGATTGGGGAAAAATTGAGAATAAAGACTGGACATTATTTACACATGTAAATCACTCTGTTTATCCAAATAATTTGACAGGACATTTTCATCATGATACTGGAGCAATTGTATTATATTATAAAAAAGAATGTATTTTGTGTGATTGTGGAAGATACACATACAAACCAACTGTAAGGGGAATTAGAGATAAAAAAATGGAAGCTCATTGTGGTGTAGTAATTGACGGAATACAACCAGAAATAGATATGAGAACTTTCTATTCAAAATCATTTATAAAAAAGTATGCATCTCAAAAGCCAATAATAAAATTAGATGGCACATCTTTGGAAGTTTTGCAGTATGGATTTCAGAGATTAAAAAATGTGGGAGAAGTTAAAAGAAATGTTAATATCAAGGAGGAGTGTGTAGAAATAAGAGATATTTTTCAAGGGAAAGGCGTGCATGATATAAAGTTATATTATCATTCTGATGGAGAGTTTCAAATTATAGATAATACTATAATTTTGAAAAAAAATGATCAAATATTTAATATAATTTTTGAAAAAAAAATGGATTCTGTTAAAATTATATATGGAAAAGATTATGATATAGATGGTAAAGCAGCTATTTCTTATGGTAATAGTAAGAATATTTGTTCAATAGTATGTAAAATACGTATAGTATTGCCTTGTGTTATAACAACAAAAATTTCAATTAGGAGATAATAAAGTGTGTGGTTTTGTAGGATTATATGATAAAGAATTAAAGTATAATTTTGATATTGAAAAAACGCTAAAGAAAATATATCATAGAGGACCTGATTCTCAAAATATTATAATGTTGGAAAAGGGAATTTCTCTTGGATTTTCTAGATTAGCAATTATTGATTTGACAGAAACTGGAGCACAACCAATGTCTAATGATAGTGGGGATGTTATAGTTGTTTTCAATGGTGAAATTTTCAATTATAAAGAATTAAAAGAAATATTATTAGAAAAAGGGTATAGTTTTCATTCACAAAGTGATACAGAAGTTTTACTCTATATGTATGAAGAGTATGGTATAGATATGTTGGAACAATTAGAGGGCATGTATGCTATTGCATTGGTAGATCAAAAAAAAGAAGAACTATATCTTATTCGTGATAGGATGGGAATTAAACCATTGTACTACAGTAATAGAGAAGATACAATAGGATTTGCTTCGGAAATGAAAGCAATGTTTGATATACCTAATGTATCAAAAAACATTTCATATCAGAGCGTCGCAGAATTTTTACAATATGAATATATTCATGCACCTAATACATTATTTACTGACATTAAAAAAGTGCTTCCAGGACATTATATAAAAATCCATAATTCTGAAATAGAAGATGTTGAGTATTGGGATTGTAGAGATCTATTATCAATATCTATGACAGTAGAAGAAGCTAAAAAAGAAGTTATTAAAAAACTAAAAAAGTCTTTAGAACTTCATTTACGTAGTGATGTTCCAATAGGATTATTTCTATCGGGAGGTATTGATTCAGGGATTTTAGTTGCACTTGCTAGTGAACAAATTCCAGAAGTGAATACCTATACATTGAAGTTTGATAAAAATGATTTTGATGAGACTTATTTAGCAGAGTTAGTAGCAAGTAAATACAATACAAAACATCATTGTTATACTGTGTCTGCTCAAGATATGAAGGAATTATTACCAGAAATGATATGGTATTGTGATGAACCTTTAGGGGATTCTGGAATTTTACCGAATTATATTATTAATAGATTTGTTTCAAAAGATGGAATTAAAGTTGTACTTAGTGGAGCTGGTGGAGATGAACTTTTTGCTGGATATAATTATTATTTTGGTAATAAAAAAGAGTGGATAGTAAGTAAATTTCCAATAGTTTCAAAAATTGCAGCTAAATTAGTAAAGGGAATAAACCCTAATATTTCTAGAAAAATAGAAACAGCATTACTTTTAAAAAAACATCCAGAGAAACATATGATAGTTTCAGAGCAAGTGTTTGATAATGATACGCTTATTAGGTTGATTGGAAAACAATGTGACCTTAGAGAACCTAAAGGAGTATATTATACAAAATTTAATCAAGAAGGAATAAATCGTTTGTTATATACTGATATTAAGACATACTTAACAGATGATTTGATGTTATTGGCAGATAGAACAACTATGGCACATTCTATAGAAGGTAGAATTCCATTTCTTTATCGGCCATTAGTGGAATTAGCTATGAGGATTCCAGAAAATATAAAAGCGCCAAGAAGACAACGAAAATGGTTGTTAAAAGATATAGCAAAGGATTATCTGCCACAAGAGGTGATAGATGCTCCTAAAATGGGATTTTGTTCTCCTGTTATTAGTTGGGGGAGTGGTGATTTTGGTAAGTATGCTTTCCAGATACTTAATAGTCAAAGGAGTCTTAATAGAGCGTATTGGGATAAAGAAGAATATAAAGCTTTTGTTTCAAATAGAAACCAGTATACTAATAATTTTGCACAAATATATTTGCTTTTAATTTTAGAGCTGTATATGAGGATACATGTAGATAATGAATTTATATCAAAACAAGATATAGATATGGAGAAAATATATGCAGAGTAAAACAATAAAGATTTCAGTAATTATACCTACTTATAATAGTGAAGATTATATAGAAAGAACTCTGGATACTGTTTTCACACAAAGTGTCTTGCCAATGGAAGTAGTATTGGTTGATGATGGCTCGATAGATCAGACAGTGAATACAGTTAAAAATTATATGAATGTTCATTTAGAAGCTAGTAAAAGAATACAGTTGATAGAGCAAAAAAATGAAGGAGCAGGTGCTGCTAGAAATAATGGTATTAGACATGCTAATGGAAATTGGATTATGTTTTTAGACAGTGATGATTTATGGGAGAAGGATAAAATTAAAGTTGTTATAGAAACAATCCAGAAACATCCCCAGATTAATGTAGTGACACATAATGAATATGAAGTAATAGGAAATTACTTTGAAAATAGACATTTAATTTATAGAAATAGAGATTATGATGAAACAAAAGATTTATTTTTACAGCTATATAGAGGTAATATGTTTTCTACTAGTTGTATGACCATACAAAAAGAGATTATTGATAAGGTAGGAAAATTTGATGAAACTTTATTATCTGCTCAGGATTATGATCTTTGGATACGTGTAGGACTTTATGGAAAAGTTATTTATTTAGAAGAGCCATTAGCTACTTATGTCATAAGAAGAGGAAATATAACTAGTAATACATATCGTAGATATTTATGTGAAATGAAGATATGTAAAAAATATGCAAATGAAGTTAGAAAAAGGATTGGAGAAAGGGATGCACAGAAGATTATAAAGGCACGAGTACTTCAAATACATAAGGTAGAAGCATATCTAGCCCTCAAGAACAAACAAATAATAACATTTTTAAAAATAGTATTGAATTTATTAAAAGTAATTTTTATAAAATAAAAACTTATTAGAAAGAGAGAAATATCTAGTATGCATCAGGATAGTTTTTCAGGAAGATATGTTATTAAATTAAGTAGTTCTATTGTGATAGCAGCTATAAATGCAATAATCCAGCTATTATTGCCTAGAGCTCTTTCTGTTGAAACATATGGTATGTATTCCTATAATTTAAATATTTTTACATCAGTTGTAATATTAGCTAATTTGTCTACATCAAATGCAATGGTATCGAAGTTAGCACAAAGGAATAAGGAAAGAGGGATTATATATTTTTATTTACAATTCTTTTTTATAATTAGTGTTATTTTAAATATCTTTGTTATTGGACTGTATGTAGCAGGAGATATAAGTAGATTTTTTAAAGGTCAGACAATATATCTTGTATTATTAGGACTTAATGCAGCTGTTTTAAATAAGCTATTATCAGATGTTATTTCCATGTATGATGCTATGGCAATTTCAAGATTTCCTGCAATTTTGCAAGTTATGCTAAAAGTTATTATGTGTATTTGTATTTCAGCAGGATATTTTATTGGAACTTTAAACTTATATGTGTTTTATCTTTTACAGAGTATTATTACATTTATAATCATAGGTATTTTAATTTGTGCATTATTGAAAGAGCATAAGAACAGATATAGAGAAGAACATAATTATAATTATAAAAAGTATCTTATAGAATTTTATCATTTTTGTCAGCCATTAATTCTTGCATCTTGTTGGGCTCAATTAATGATTATTATTATGAATTGGATCTTAATGAATTATGCAGGAAAATCAGAACAAGCAATGTACGGAGTGGCATTACAAATTAATGTAGTAATAGGATATGTCTTTTCACCATATGCAGAATTATTAAAAAGAGAATTTGCAGTTATTGAAGATAACGAGGTAAAGATTCAGTATAAACTATATCAGTCTTTGCAACATATGTATTGGCTCGCAGCATATTTTTCTATATACATTTTTTTATGTGCTGACTGGATTGTGCCATTTTTGTTTGGAGATGATTATATAGGAGCTATAACACCAACACGTATAATTATGATATATACCTTGTATCAAGCATGGGGACAAGTTGGTGGAAGTTTTCTACTGGCCACAGAAAGGACAAAGAGACAGGCATTATTTACTAGCATATCTCAAACATTGATATTATTATGTGTTTTAATTTTTCAGATTCCAAATATATTTTTTCCAAAAGGATTGGGAGCAGAAGGGATTGCTTTAAACTATATGGTATCTAATTTTTTATCAACAGTAATTTTAATTAGTTATTGTATTAATGTATCTAAGATTAGATATAGAGCAATGATTGGAATTCAAGTTCAAACTCTTTTCATCTGTATTGTAGCTTCTTGTATTGGAAAACTCGCGGCTATAATATTTGCAAGTAATTTAGTTGGCAGTATAGGAGTGATAATGAAAATATTGATATCAGGTACTATATATACTGTAATTATAATGATGATATTATGGATATTTCCAGAAATGATAGGGTTGACTAGAGAGAGGATTACTGAAAAATTGAGGAGAAATAAGTGATGAATAAAATTTTAGTTTTTTGTTCCAATCCAGTAAATGGAGGGACAGCAGAAGTATTTTCAGAGATGTGTAAAGAAATTCAAAAAAGAAATCTTATAGATATAGAGATAATACCTTGTGTGAATCTTGGAAACGATGTGAAAATTTATAATACTTTGAAAAATCTAGTCAAGTTAGACATAAAATCTGAGGAGCAGTTATTAGGAGGCTTGAAAAATAATAGGTCTTTTTTAGAGAGAATTCTGGAAAGGATAAATCGGAATTATAAGTATTACCCTCAGAAAAAAAGAAATATTAATTTAATGAAGAAATATTTAGCTGATAATGATATTACAAGTGTATTCATACATAATGGGGGATATGTAGGAGATGATTTATGTAATCAAATATTGCAGGCGGCATTTGAAGTTGGAGTAAAAAATAGAATTATGATTTTCCATAGTGATTTTCACAAAAGTTTTCTACATAAGCTATTGTGCATGAGATATGATAAAAAAATCAATAAACAGACTACAGAAGTTATTACTGTTTCAAAATTTACTAGAAATAGAATACTATCAAATTCATATTTAAATATGAATATTAAAGTGATATACAATGGTATAACATTTAATAATACTCTTTCCGAAGAGAAAAAAATGAAAGATTTAAATTATATCAATGCGGATATTCATATTGGTATGGTTGGAAACTTTTTAGAAAATAAGGGTCAGATGAAATTTCTTGAAGCATTGTTTATAGTTTTGAGAAATACAAATAAAAAAATTCAAGTTTTTATGATAGGGAATGTTTATGATAAGGAATATTTTCAGCAATGTGAAAATTTTATTCAGACACATAAAATGAGAGAGAATGTCTTTATTTGTCAGAACATATATCGTGCAAAAGAATATATGAATCTTTTTGATTTTTCAGTTATTCCTTCTATATATGATGAGAGTTTTGGATTAATTGGAGTGGAATCTATGAGAAGTGGAACTCCAGTGGTGGCATTTGGATGTGGAGGTATACCTGAAGTTGTACAACATGGAGTAGATGGCTATATTGTGGAAGTAGGAAATATTACAGGTATGGCAAATGCTATTTTAAGTATGATAGATGAGCCAGAAAAAAGAAAAAAAATGGGGATAAAAGCAAAAAGAAATTATGAAGAGAAATTTTCTAGAAAAGTAATGGGTGATAAATACTTAAATCTTATAAGAGGAGAAAAGTGATATGAAAAAACAAGTTTATTTTATTTTTGCAACTCCTCCACTTGAAAGTTATATGCATAGATATTGTATAGATTATTTGGAAACTCACGGATGGGAAACACATATCATTGATTTATCACCAATAATAAATCCTATTGCTTATGAGAAAGTTAAAAGTGGACTTGTATCAGAAGAAAGAAGAGAAATTATTAAAAATAAAAGATGTTTTCGAAAGTATATGAGAGATACTTTAGATTCAGCATTATTTATTTTAACATTAGATTTCAATTATGATAGCTATTTTATTCATCGCTGCATTCGAAAAAAACAAAAATATGGTTATATGAATCGCATGGATACAAATGTTGAACCAGATAAAGTGGAGAAAACAAAAAGGATAGTGGGTTTTTTTAAAAATATAAGCTTTCAGCGTTTAGCCAATTCTATTTTTATTCGTATACCAAGGAATTTATTTCAAATTAAAGTAGCCGATTTTATTGTCTTAGGAGGGATGGCTAATCGCCAAGAATATATAAATCTTTGTTATGCAGGCAATCATACAGTTGTTGAACATATACATTCTTTGGATTGTGAGAAATATTTAGAAATTAAAGATAATACCACTAGATTAGTAGATGAACCATATTGTGTATTTTTAGATCAATTCTTACCACATCACCCAGATAATATTTCGGCAGGATATAATATTAATGGAGATAAATATTATGAAGAAATGGTAGCTTTTTTTCATAATATAGAAGAGGATTTTCATATAAAAGTTATTATTGCAGCACATCCAAGAGCTGATTATGAAAATAACGATCGATTGTTTAGTGATTTTAAAATATTTAGATATAAAACTGCTGAACTTGTAAAGGATGCGGAATTTGTGTTAGCTCACTTTACAACATCAGTGTCTTTTGCAGTTTTATTTCAAAAGCCAGTAATATTCATTACAACTAATGATATTAATGAAATAAATTTATTCCGTGTATTAGTGTATAAGAATGCAAAATTATTGGGTAAAAAAGTTATAAATATTTCGGGGAATTATAAAAAGGAAAGTATATTAAAACAGTTGAATATTGACAAAAAAAAATATGAAGAATTTTGCAAACAATATATTGCTGTAAATATAAAAGAAGAACATAAATTTTTTGCAACACAGCTAGTTGAATTAATATTAAATATAGAAAGTAGTTGATGGATATGATAAAGAAAATTAAAAAAATAAAAATTATTTTATTTAGAGGTGATAAGGGTATTGCGTAGAAAAGGAAAGATAGAATTCTTCGTTTTTATAGCATGGAGCTGCGTTATTTTATATTGTACATGTATTATAAAATCGAATGTAATTGATAATTTAATGCAAATATTTTTATTGTTTATTATGTTACTTTTTGTATTTCTTAAGAAAATAAACTTTAGTTTAGACAAAGTAGCAATTTTATTTTTAGCTCTCATTTTTGTTTCTTGTATTCCAGACTTATTCTATAATTCAATAATAGATAGCATTATAATGATGCTTTCTTATATATTGCCAGTTATAATGTATATTTGTGTCATAAGTTATTGTAAAAATAATGAGATGCCTAAAGCAACATGGAGAATTCCTATAGTATTTGGTATTATAATTTCCTTGCTTGGAATAACCAATTTTTCTCTTAGATTTATGGGACTTCCGATCGGAAGTACATTAAAATATGTGGAAAAATTTGGAAACTACATGGAATTTTCAGATTATGGATTAGGAGTATTTGCATCATGGGGAACATTAGCAGGAAAAACTCTTTATCGGATTCAAACATATTTTATTGAGCCTAGTAAAATGGCAATGTTTTTAATTATTCCTTTTTTCTTATTATTAAATGCATATAGAGATACAAAGAATAAAAAGAATTTATTAGGATTAATTTTCATATCAATTGCTTTTATTTTAACTATGTCACGTGCAGGTATTGTATCAATAGTAGGGAGTATTATATTAGAAAGAATTATGTTAAGAAAGAAATATATAGTTAAAAAGAGAGCAAATACATATGATATAGTAAGATTGATAATTTCAGGAGCAATATTTATAATTGTATCAGTATGTTTAATTTACTTTTTAGTATTTTTATCAAAGTTTTTTCCAAATATAGAATTCTTGTCATCGGGTATTACATCTTTGGAGGGTAAGGCTAATCTGATTAGAAATGAAACAGTTGATCAAAATTATATTTTGGCTCATGTTATTTCTTATCCCTTTGGTTCTGGATTTGGTAGTATTTTGGAATTAAATAAAGTTACAAATTTAGCAAATGCATTGATATTTTGGATAATGATTGGAGGTATCCCTGCATTATGTATAATAATATCTTTAATGTGGAAATTATTTATAGAGTATTATATTCCAAGTATTAATTCAAATAGTACTCTACAACGAAGTCTAGCATCTGCTTTTGTTGGTTTGACTATTCATAGTCTTTCCTATGGAACTTGGATAACTCATGAATACTTACTTGTTATAGCATTTATGACAACAATACAAAGAAACCGAATAAAAAAAATAGGAAAGTCTTATAGGTAAGGAGAAAAATTAATATTTGGGAAAATTTAAATAATGGTGTTAGTATATAAGTGTGGATACAAAGAGTTTAACACAGTGCAATACAAATAAGAAAGGTGAGTGTTAAACATGTCCAAAAACGGAATTCGATATTCAGAAGAATTTAAACAGCAAATCGTAGATTTATATCAAGCAGGTAGCTCTGTAAGCTATCTAAGTCGTGAGTATGGTGTGGCAAATGTAACGATCTATAAATGGGTTAAGGAGCTTTCAAAGATACCAGTATCTGATACAGAAACAATGTCTGTAAAAGAATATGAAAAAATGAAAGAACGCATTGCAGAACTTGAAATGGAAAATGAAATCTTAAAAAAAGCTACCGCCATATTCGCAAGAAAACGATAGAAGAAATCACTACCTTCATCGAAACGTATAAAAAAATCTATACCGTAAAACGCATATACAAAGTCTTAGAATTCCCAAGGAGTACGTATTATAAGACTCTACTTGGTGTACCTTCCAATCGTGAGAAAGAAGCTAGAAGTTTAAAATCTCAAATCTATGAGATATGGAAAGAAAGCAAAAGAAGATATGGGACTCCTAAAATTCAAAAGATACTATAGAGCCAGGGAAAAACAGTAAGTTTAAAACGTGTGCAACGTTATATGAAGGAGTTGGGAGTCCATTCAATTATTGTCAAAAAGTTCCGATATCATTCTGAAAAAGTAACTTCTGATGAAAAAGAAAACCTTTTAAATCGGGATTTTATAACAACTAGCATTCATCAAAAGTGGTGTCCGGATATCACTTATATCTACACAAAAAAAGATGGATGGACGTATCTAGCTTCGGTGATGGATTTACATAGTAAAAAAATCCTTGGATACGCCTATGATACATCCATGACTACCGAATTAGCAATCAAAGCTGTAAAAAATGCTTGTTTCAATGTAAAGGATACCGAAGGAATTGTATTACATAGTGATCTTGGAGTACAATATACAAGCCATGCATTTGAAACATGTTTAAAAGAAAGAGGAATGCTTCATTCTTTTAGTCGAAAAGGAACTCCTTATGATAATGCATGTATTGAATCTTTTCATTCCATTCTAAAAAAGGAAGAAGTCAATCAAAAGGAGTATGATGATTTTAAAACAGCAAAACAAGCACTTTTTGAATATATTGAATCTTGGTATAATCGAAAGAGAATTCATAGTGTAATCAATTATTTAACACCACAGGCTGCACATGATGCTGCCTAGTGGTGAAACAGTTAAACTTTTTGTGTCTATGATATTGACATAGAGCCAAAGAACGGATGATATCTTATATCAAGATTTTTATTGGGGATCAAATAATATTTAATTTAAAGAATTTAAATAATGACTATAATAAGACATTGGAAAAAGAGATAATATATGATATAATTTTAATAAGTATAATATAGAATAGAGGAAAAAGGAGAATATTATTTATGTATAAAAAACCTTATGTAATTGCAGAAGCAGGATGTAACCATATGGGTGATATGAAAATTGCTCATGAAATGATTAATACAGCTGCTATTTTTTGTAAAGCAGATGCTATAAAATTTCAAAAAAGATGTCCTAAAGAATTATTAACAAAGGAACAATATAATGCTCCACATCCTAATCCTATAAATTCGTATGGAGAAACTTATGGAAAGCATAGAGAATTTTTGGAATTTACAGTAGAGCAGCATGCTCAGTTAAAAAAATGGTGTGAAGAAATAGGGATTACTTATTCTACATCGGTTTGGGATATGACAAGTGCAAAAGAGATTGCTTCTTTACATCCAAAATTTATTAAAATTCCATCAGCGTGTAATAATCATTTTGAAATGTTACAGTGGTTGTGTGAGAATTATGAAGGAGAAATTCACTTATCTTTTGGAATGACAACACATGAAGAAGAAGAGAAAATTGTAGATTTATTTGAAGAATATGGACGTGCAAAGGATTTAATTCTTTTTAATTGTACTTCAGGTTATCCTGTGCCATTTAAAGATGTGTGTTTACTTGAAATTTCTAGAATGAAAAAGAAGTTTGAGCAACGAGTTAAAAGTATTGGATTCTCAGGTCATCATAATGGAATTGCAATTGATATAGCGGCATACACACTTGGAGCAGACGTGATAGAAAGACATTATACATTAAATCGAACATGGAAAGGAACTGATCATGCAGCTTCATTAGAACCAGATGGTATACGAAGGCTAAAGAGAGACTTAGAAGCAACATATGATTCTTTAAATATAAAGAGTTCAGAGATACTGCCAATTGAACAAGTGCAAAGAGAAAAATTAAAATATAGAAAAAGAAATAAATTTGAGGCAAAATAAAAAATAATAATAGGAGAAAAGTAGATGAATGTAGCGTTTATCCCTGTAAGAGGGGGGAGCAAGTCAATACCATTGAAAAATATTAAAATGATTTGTGGAAAACCACTTGTATATTGGGTTGTTAAAGCAGCTTGTGAATGTGAATATATTGATAAAGTATATGTATCAACTGACAATGAAAAAATTCGCAATACAGTTATAAATTTTCAAAATAAGAGTAATATAATGAATATTAAAGTTGAAGTAATTGAGCGTTCAGAGGAATCTGCATCGGATACGGCTTCTACTGAGTCTGCTATGTTAGAATTTGCAAAAAAATATGAATTTGAAAACATTGTTTTAATACAAGCAACATCACCTTTATTAAAGAGTAATGACTTAAATAGAGGTTTTATTTCTTTTAATAATGAGCATGTTGATAGTGTTTTATCAGTTGTTAGACAAAAGAGGTTTATATGGAAAGAAGATGTCAATAGTTTTTATAATGCTATGAATTATGATATCTTTAAAAGACCACGTCGCCAAGAATTTGAAGGGTATTTAGTTGAGAATGGAGCATTTTACATTACATCAAAAAAAGCTTTATTGAAAACCAAAAATAGAATTTCTGGAAATATAAAGGTTATAGAAATGGATGAGAATTCTTTCCTTGAAATTGATGAGCCTTCAGATTGGGAAATAATAGAAGGTATTATGTTGAGAGAAAAGATAAGAAAAAATGATGTAGTACCAATAAAAATGTTTTTAACAGACTGTGATGGCTGTTTGACAGATGCTGGGATGTATTATTCAGAAAATGGAGATGAATTAAAGAAGTTCAATTCGAAGGATGGAATGGGATTTAAAATTCTTCGGGAGTATGGTATAATCACTGGAATCATTACTGGAGAAGATAGAAAGTTAAATAAGAGAAGGGCAGAAAAATTACATTTGGATATATTAGAGGATGGATGTGAAGATAAAGTAACAGCGATAAAAATGTATTGTGATAAAAGAGGCATCAACTTAAAGAATGTGTGTTATATTGGGGATGATATTAATGATATTGAAGCCTTAAAAGTAGTAGGTTTTAGTTGTTGTCCACAAGATGCAGTAGATAAAGTAAAGAGTATTGTTGATTTTGTAGCAAAATCTAAGGGTGGAGAAGGGGTGATAAGAGAAGTTGTTGAGCAATTATTAAAACTTGGAGCTATAAAATAATTGTGATATTAGTATATGTTTCTGTAATTTACTTAAGGTATAAATATAGTGTAGCAAACGCAATACTATATAAATGAGTTAAGAAAACTTCTAATGCAAAAATATCTGATATAGAGGAAATATCTTTAAAAGAATAGAAGACATATTGCTTATCTAGAAATGAAATCAGAAAAACTATTATGATTTTAAAATAGTGAAACGAAGGTTTTTGGAATTATTGAATCTTATTATATTCAAAAGAGTATTCATATGTATTATGACGACAGATAGAAGTATTAAAAGAAGAACTATCTCAATGAATCTTTTTTCTGTATTTTTAATAATGGAGTCATGAAGAAGGAAACTATATAATATTTCTTCATGACTCCATTATTAAAAATTTTTTATAAAAGGATTTCATCAACATAACCTTTATCATGAAGGATTACAAGAACAGAACAATTTGCCAGGATATAGCGTACTCTTTCTCTATCATTTATTGATGTTAGTATGAACTTAAAGGCAGTTATAAAAATTTCTAATTGATAATTTAGCATCTTGAATATGATGTTTGTGAAAAACGGTTTTTGGCATATACTCTAGTATAAATTATCGTTGGAAAAAATAAACAATCAAAATAAAGTCTTCAAAAATTTGGTCTATTATGATATGATTTTTTTAAATTTTAATATGATGATGTTTCCTTTTGGATTTGTATCTTTTACAAATAGGATATCATATCTTGTTGTAGTTTTTAAATTTCTTTTATTTATCTAGCATGAGTGTGAGAAAAGGGAACTTGAGGATATGTAAAAAAAGTTTTAATCACGTTGAAATAGATCTCTAGTGTAGACTTTATTATTTACATTATCTAAACATTTATTATATCTATTTGCAATAATAATATTGCTCATTTTTTTAAAAGTTGATAAATTATTAATTACTTTGCTCCCAAAAAAAGTGGTGTTGTTTTCAAGCGTTGGTTCATAAATAATGACAGTAGCACCTTTAGCTTTTATGCGTTTTATTACACCTTGTATACTGCTTTGTCGAAAGTTATCAGAGTTAGATTTCATTGTTAATCGGTAAATACCAACTATGATTTCTTTCTCCATATTTGAGTCATAAAGATTATTATTTTCATATCCATAATAACCAACCATTTCAAGAATCCTATCTGCAATAAAATCCTTTCTTGTTTTATTACTCTGAACAATTGCACTTATCATATTTTGTGGGACATTGTTATAGTTTGCTAATAGTTGTTTTGTATCCTTTGGTAAACAATATCCACCATAACCAAAGGATGGATTATTATAATGTGTGCCAATTCTAGGATCAAGACATACTCCATTAATAATATCTTTCGTATTTAGATTTTTCATTTCAGCATAAGTATCTAATTCATTGAAGTATGAAACACGTAGGGCAAGATAAGTGTTTGCAAATAGTTTGACTGCTTCTGCCTCTGTAAATCCCATGAATAAGGTTTCAATATCTTCCTGTAATGCACCTTCTTGAAGTAGAGCGGCAAATGTTTGAGATGCTTTCATTAGTTTTTTGTTATTTTTATCAGTTGATACGATGATTCTACTAGGATATAAGTTATCATATAATGCTTTAGATTCTCTTAAAAATTCAGGGCTGAATATAATATTGGAGGTATTATATTTTTTTCTTATGAATTCTGTATAACCTACAGGTATGGTAGATTTAATAACCATGATTGCATTTGAGTTTACTTTAAGGACTAGTTCAATAACTGATTCAACTGCGGAAGTATCAAAGTAATTTTTCTTACTATCATAATTTGTCGGTGTAGCAATAATAATAAAGTCAGCATTTTTATACGCATTTTCAGCATCTAAAGTGGCAATTAAATCTAAATCTTTTTTTGCGAGATACTTTTCAATATAATCATCTTGTATAGGAGATTTTCTTTGGTTGATGAGGTTTACTTTTTCTGGAATAATATCAACTGCAGTAACATGATTGTGTTGTGCTAGTAATATTGCAATGGATAGCCCCACATATCCTGTTCCTGCAACAGTAATATTGAGAGGAGAAGGAGATGTTAATTTGGTATTGCTTTCATTTATAAATACATCAGTGGGATCGAATCCTAAAACAGCGCCCAATTGTTCTAGTTGAGGAATAGAAGGAAGAAAGTCTTGTTTTTCTAAGCGGGAGATAAGAGTACGATTAATACCAGTGGCATTTGATAACTCATGTTGTGTCATTTTCTGTTCTTTTCGTTTAGTACTGATTAAATTTGATAAAATGGATTGCGATAATTTTTTCATAATACTAATACCTTTCACTATGTTTTTTAAAATAACAAAAAAATAAAATAATTGTGTTTTTAGACTAGGTTATTATTATAATATCATAATATTTAGTGATATACAATAATAAATTAAGAGTTAATGTTATAATAAATAACAAAAGTGATATACAAATATAACTTATATTTATAGAAGATGGATAGATGTATCTTACTTTAGTTATGCTCTATACAGTAAAAAGCTCATTTGTTATGCCTATGATGCATCCGTGATAGCAGAACTTAGGGTAATAAACAATGCTTGTTTGGATGGAAAGGAATACCTTGTGATGCTCTCTAGTGATAAAAAAGTTAAATTTTTTATGTTTATGATATTGACATATCTCTACATATATGAAAAATAGCCTTTATAAACATTGTAATATAAAAATAAATAATATATACTGTTGTATAGCAAAGTAATTTGTATAATATCAAAAATTTGAAGAAATAAATTATATAGGAGAAATTGTAAAAAAGAGGAAAACTATGAAAAAAAGAATTTTTTTATCATCACCAACGATGAATGGAACAGAACAAAGTTATATTGAAGAAGCGTTTGAAACTAACTGGATTGCACCACTTGGAAAGAATGTTAATGAATTTGAAAATGAATTGGCATCTTATGTTGGAAGTAGATATGGTGCTGCATTAAGTGCAGGAACAGCAGCAATTCATTTGGGATTAAAGGCATTAGGTGTAAAACAAGATGATATTGTTTTTTGTTCTGATTTGACATTTTCTGCAACCTGTAATCCAATTTGTTATGAAAAAGCTATACCAGTTTTTATTGACAGTGAAGAGGAAAGTTGGAATATGGATCCAGTAGCATTAGAAAAAGCCTTTCAAGAGTATCCACAAGTCAAAGCAGTTGTTGTTGTTAATCTTTATGGAACGCCAGCAAAGTTGAAAGAAATAAAAACAATTTGTGAAAAATATGAAGTACCTCTATTAGAAGATGCAGCTGAATCATTAGGTGCTATGTATCAAGGAAAGATGACAGGAACATTTGGAAGGGTAGGAGCATTTTCGTTTAATGGGAATAAGATTATTACTTCTTCTGGTGGTGGAATGTTAGTATCAGATGAGAAAGAGATTGTGGATAAGGTTCGCTTTTGGGCAACACAGGCAAGAGAAAATGAGAGGCATTATGAGCATAAAGAGCTAGGATATAATTATAGAATGTCTAATATTGTGGCTGGTATTGGGCGTGGACAATTGACAACATTAGATAAACATATTGAAAAGAAGAAATGGATTTATGAAACATATAAAAAAGCATTTCAAGATATTTTAGAAGTTAAAATGAATCCATATTTAGAAGAAAGTGTACCAAATTATTGGTTAAGTTGCTTATTGATGGATGAAAAAAGTAAAGTAAGTCCAAATGATGTTATTGATGCCTTAGAAAAAGAAAATATTGAAAGTCGTCCAATTTGGAAACCAATGCATTTACAACCAGTATTTGAAAAATACACTTGTGTGACAAAAAATGGAGTTTATAAGAATAGTGAGAGATTTAAAAGTATTGGTGAAAAAGTATTTTTAAATGGTGTTTGTTTGCCTAGTGATATTAAAAATACAGAAGAGGATATGGAGAGAATCATTGGCATTATAAAAGAACTGTTTTCAGAAAATAAATAATAGAATCTAGGAGTTTATATGAAGAAAATTATTAAGAATAGGCATTGGATTTACAGAAAATATGGTAAGAGAACCTTGGATGTTATTATTGCCTTATGTGGAATGGTAATTGTTATTCCAGTAGGAATAATCATTTCAATACTAGTACGAATCTTTTTAGGAAGTCCTGTGATTTTTAAGCAGGAGCGACCAGGACTATATGAAAAACCATTTTATTTATATAAGTTCAGAACTATGATAGATAAAAGAGATGAAGAAGGAAATTTACTTCCAGATGAACAGCGTTTAACCAAATTTGGAAAACTATTAAGGGCAACAAGTTTAGATGAGCTTCCGGAATTTATCAATATTTTAAAAGGAGATATGAGTTTTGTAGGACCAAGACCACTATTGATGGACTATCTTCCTTTATATAATAAGAGACAAAAACATAGACATGATATAAGACCAGGACTTACAGGGCTTGCTCAAGTCAGAGGTAGAAATGCTATTAGTTGGGAAGAAAAATTTGAATACGATTTGAAGTATATACAACATATGTCTTTACGTACAGACATATGCATTTTAGTGGAAACTGTAAAAACAGTTTTAAAACAAGATGGTATTCATAGTGAAAGTAGTGTAACAATGGAAAAATTTAAAGGGAGTAATCTATAGAATTTAGAAAAGAAATTGTTAAAAATTTTAGAGAGAGGATAAAAGAGGTAATAGTATGAGTAATTCGAGTTTTTATACACAAGAAGAATTGGAAGATTTAGGGTTTAAAAAATTGGGGAAAAATGTTTTAATAAGTAAGAAAGTAAGTATTTATGGTGCTGATAAAATGGAGATAGGAAACAATGTTCGAATAGATGATTTTTGTTTTTTAATGGGAAAAATAATAATTGGAAATCATGTTCATATAGCACCATATTCTAATTTGGTTGCGGGAAATGCGGGAATTGAAATGCAAGATTTCTCAGGAATTTCATCTAGAGTTAGTGTTTATGCAGTATCTGATGATTATTCTGGTGAGGCTATGACAAATCCGACTGTACCAGAAAAGTATACTAATGTGATATCAGCTCCTGTAATAATAGAAAAACATTCTATTATAGGTGCTTCATCAGTTATTTTACCAGGAGTTACGGTGCGTATAGGAAGTTCTTGTGGTTCTATGACACTTGTTAACAAAAGTACAGAACCTTGGAGTATTAATGTTGGTATTCCAGCAAGAAAAGTTTCTGAGCGTAAAAAGAATCTTCTTGATTTGGAAAGAAAGTTTCAACAAGAATGTAATGAGGAAATGAAAAAAGATAAATTTTATGTAGGACAAAAAAAGATAATATATAAAACAATTAGTGAAGATGATATATATGAATTTGCTAAAGCTTCAGGAGATAATAATCCTATTCATATAGATGAAAATTATGCTAAAAATACAATTTTTAGAAAAAGAATTGCTCATGGAATGCTTTCAGGTGCCTATATATCTGCTGTATTAGGAAATGAATTCCCAGGAAAGGGTACCATCTATTTAGAACAGAATATTAAATTTGTAAGGCCAGTTTTTATAGGAGATAAATTAGAGATTAGTATAAAGATAATAGAAATAACTGAAAATAGAAAAGCAAGATTAATTACAAATATAAGCAATCAAGATAAAAAAATAGTTGTAGAAGGAGAGGCAATGGTTAAACTGCCTAAATAGAAATATTGTTATACCAATGACAAGCTTTGAGTAGGTCACATATTATTTTTTAAAATTGCTCTTAATAACTTTAAGAAATTGAATATGTTTCAAAATAGCAAATGAATAATTAAAAGTAGTTAAAAATATAATCTAGGAATATTTTATAAAATATCAAAAAATTGTAGATATTAGTATATATATATATCTAATATATTGTATTAAGAATTTTTATTATAACTACTAATTCTTTCATAGACTAGTCGTTATATAGGATAGGAAGAGCTCAACTTTTCTTGGGTATTTCCAGTTTGAAAATACCATTGTATTTTAGTTTCATTCTGATTATGTTTAGCTTCTTACTTAGACAGTGTACTTTTAAGTAAATCAATGGTCTTTATATAACAAGATAAGCATTGATAGGCTATAATGTTTAATTCTATTTCTGGCATATTCGGCCAATTCTTGTGTTTAGGCTTGTAATGAATTTCAAGATATTTTAGAATTTGTCCTGCTTCTGGGAGTATAAATGCTTTATACAATGAAGCAAGTTTAAGTGTATGTAAATTATCTATGACTTAAAATGCTCTTTTCAGCATCTGGACACATTTTATCTGATAAATACTGGATTTTAGCCTTTCATTCAATTGCTATGCGGCTCTCATGGAAGTTGATATGATGACTTACGCCAAGTACTTTAAGGAAAATCAGATATTATACGTACCATTATGGACACGCTTAGAATCTTTTTTTCTATCATTATCTGGATGTATTGAGAGGTTTCTCTACATCTTCTAAATAATTGGCGTGATTTCTCATTTATTTTTTTAGAACTTTACTCATGGTATCTTTAATGACAGGTACATCTAAGACGATTTTTGCTTGTTTTTTCAATAAGTGAAGCATCTACCGATGATAATCCTATGGTGTGGGTTGTATTCTATTTTGTGATGTGTGCCTCAGCGTGCCCATTATGTTTGTGTATAATAATACCATTAATTTCACTTTTGACAAAAAGTTTCACCTTATGATCGTATCCATAAAGATACAGTTAATTTTGATAGGCTGCTTATGTGTGAGTATTTTCACACAATTTTTATCAAGGTCAATAATGATTTGGTACTGGTTATAGACTGTTTTGAGGTTTGTTTTTCATATAACAGATTTTAATTTTTTCAATTTATCATCTGTTATTTCAATCATATATTTTGGGGTCTTGACATAAGGAGTATTACAGTTTCTTTTTATTTTAATATGAAATGTATGGAATACCCAGCATTATTTAGCTATATATCATTGATACGTTATATTAGTCTACTATTTAATAATAAATACTTTTATTTGTCTTTAATAAAGAAATATGTTAAAATCATAAGGATATGACGAATTTTGTCATATCCTTAATTTGTTTAAGCTAATGAGTTAAAAATGATGCTTGTATTAGTTCATGATCATTATTTGACAGTGTAGGAAATTCGCATAGCGTATTTTTTATTGTTTGTCTAGAAGTAAGAACTTAAAATCTGAAGATTAAGGATGTGGCAAAGAGGAGAAGGAGCTCGTTCTAACATTTAATTAGGGGAAGTATGAGAATGAAAGCAAAAAATAATAGAATGAAAAGAGGATTGAAATGAAAACTTTAGTGAGAGACACACAACTTTTAGTAAGACGGTTATTTCTGGTTGTATTAGATATTTTGATTATCAATACATCTTCTTTTGTAGCCTTATGGATTCGATTTGATTTTAGTATTGGAAATATTGATTCAATATATATTTCGGAGTTGTTGAAGTATCTTCCAATTAATACGATCATTACATTGGGGATCTTTTGGGGGTTACGGCTTTACCATAGCTTGTGGAAGTTTGCAAGTGTGGATGAATTAATGAATATTATATTTGCAACGACGGTTTCAGAAGTTGTGCAGTATATTGGAATGAAGTTGATGCATATTGTGATGCCAAGAAGTTATTTTCCATTGCACTTAATCTTTATGTCTGGGTTAGTTCTTTGTTCCCGATTTGCTTATCGATTTTTGAGAAGAATATCGAATCAATATCATAGTGAAGGAACACACCGTACCATGATTATAGGTGCAGGAGATGCGGCTGCCATATTGATCCGTGAGATGATCAACAGTTCTTATTTAGATGGAAAAGTGGTATGTGCCATTGATGATGATAAATTAAAGATAGGAAAATACATTCAAGGGATCAAGATTGTTGGAAACCGTAATACTATTTTAGATAATGTAGAGAAGTATGGAATCACTGATATTATTATTGCTATGCCATCAGCGTCACAGAAGGCAACAAATGAGATATTGAATATTTGTAAAGAAACATCCTGTAAGTTAAAAATTTTACCAGGTGTTTATCAGCTGATCAATGAAGAAGTCAGTGTAAGCCGTTTGAGAAATGTGGATATTGAAGACTTATTAGGTAGAGATCCAATCGAAACTAATTTAGATGACGTTATGGGATATGTCAGTGGAAAAGTTGTTATGATAACTGGTGGTGGCGGTTCCATTGGAAGTGAATTATGTCGTCAGATTGTCAAATATAATCCAAAAAAATTGATTATTGTTGATATTTATGAAAATAATGCGTATGAAATTCAAATGGAGCTGAAGAGAAATTATCCTAATTTAAATTTAGTTGTATTAATCGCTTCTATTCGTAATACAAAGCGTATGAATTTAATTTTTGAACAGTATCATCCAGAGATCATTTATCATGCAGCAGCCCATAAACATGTTCCTCTGATGGAAGATAGTCCAAATGAAGCGATCAAGAACAATGTATATGGAACTTTGAAAATTGTTCGTGCAGCCGATCGATATGGGGTAAAGAGATTTATTCAAATTTCAACAGATAAGGCAGTAAATCCTACAAATATCATGGGAGCTTCCAAACGTTTATGTGAAATGATTATTCAAGCATATAATAATCGTTCGAATACGGAGTTTGTTGCAGTACGTTTTGGAAATGTATTAGGAAGTAATGGAAGTGTGATTCCGTTATTTAAAAGACAAATTGCAGAGGGAGGACCTGTAACAGTTACCCATCCAGATATTATCCGCTACTTTATGACAATTCCAGAAGCGGTAGCTTTAGTATTACAGGCAGGAGCTTATGCAAGAGGTGGAGAAATTTTTGTACTAGATATGGGCTCACCTGTAAAAATTGATGATATGGCACGAAATTTAATTCGGTTGTCAGGATACACGCCAGATCGAGATATCCAAATTAAATATACAGGACTTCGTCCAGGAGAAAAACTTTATGAAGAATTACTAATGGATGAAGAAGGATTGAAAGAAACAGCAAATAAAAGAATACATATTGGACAACCAATTAAATTTGATGAAGATGCGTTCTTTGAGAAGTTAGAAGAGGTTTGTACTGAAGCAACAAATGAATCCGAGCATATAAGAGAGTTTGTGCAAGAATTAGTACCAACTTATCATTATAAAAAGAAGGAGGGAAAAGAGTAATGGTGACAAAGAACAATGGAAGTAAAGAGGGAAATAGTAGAATACTCTTATATCCTTTGGTAATTGTGATGGCTATTATTCCGTTAATTGTTCATCAAAAAATAGTTCCTACCAAATTAGAGGAATATGATTGGTTTTCTTTTTCAGAAACAGCGATGGATTTCTTTTTGTATTATAAAAGTGTCTGGCTTGTTATAATGACTATTATTATGTTAGTGATTCTATGTGTACAAGTAATGCAAAAGAAAGAATATCAAAAGATTCCTAGATTTTTGATTCCAGTTGGAATCTATGCTATCCTTGTCATTTTATCCATAATTTTCTCTGATAATAGAGATTTTAGTATCAATGGTATTATGGAACAATATGAATCTGGAATTGTTTTATTGGGATATTTGATTTTCATGTATTATGCCTATTTAATTGTGGATACAGAAAATAAAGCAGATCTTCTTGTTAAAGCATGGGCAATTTCTGTTACTATTCTATGTATTCTTGGTTTATTACAATTATTAGGACATGATTTCTTTGCAACTGATTTCGGAAAAAAATTGATTTTATCCAAAGATTACTGGGATAATTTAGATGATGTATCATTTACTTTTGGAGCGAATAGAACTTATTTAACTTTATACAATCCAAATTATGTTGGGGTATATGCAGCAATTGCAATTCCTATTTTATTGTCTTTTGTATTTTTTACTAAGAGACTTTTATGTAAGATAATATATGGAGTATTGACAGTTGGGATGTTCATTTGCATTGTAGGTTCTCAATCTAAAACAGCATTTCTTTTGCTAGCCGTTATTTTAATTTTAGCCATTATTTTAGCGAGAAAGAAGATTTTACAATACTGGAAGTTTATAATTTCAGGGGTTATTTTTTTATCAATTGTATTCTTTGTATTTGATGTTAGTATCGAACATATTTATACAAATACTATAAAAAATTCATTAAAAATTTTGATACAGGGGCAGGAAACAGTTCCGAATGTATCTAGAGTTGATACATTGGATGATGAAGTTATTATTAATTATATGGGCAATCCTTTACATATTTCTTATACAAGAAATGGAGAAAGTTTTTCCATTCGGGCAACAGATGATGATGGAAATATAATTTCTACGACACAGGAGGGGAATAAAATATTTCTTGAAGACGAACGTTTTACAGTAACAACGATTACACCAGTTTTAATTTCAGAGCAATATGGAATAGAGGTAATTATTGGTGAAAATACGTGGAATGTATGGTATTTTACAAATGAGGCAAAAGAAGGAGACTCTAGTTATTATTTCTATACGCCATATGGAAAATGGGATAAGGTGAACAATCCAGAAATTTTTGAGATGAACCAAGATATGTTTTCTGGACGTGGATATATTTGGGCTAGAACGATTCCATTGTTGAAAGAAAATATTTTTATTGGTTCTGGTCCGGATACTTATACTATTGAGTTCCCACAAGATGATTATATTAGTTTAGAAAATTATGGATATAAAGGTTCTATCGTAACAAAGCCTCATAATATGTATTTACAAATGGGAGTTCAAACAGGTGTGTTATCAGTAATAGCGTTCTTAGTTTTCTATATTATGTACTTTGTGCAGAGTATTCGAATTTATATCAAAGGGAAGTTTGATACTTATGCAGCACAGTTAGGTGTTGGAATATTTTTAGCTAGTGTTGGATATATGATTGCGGGGATTACCAATGACTCTACGATTACAGTAGCACCGATCTTTTGGATATTGATGGGAGTAGGGTTCTCCATGAATAAGATAGCGAAGAAAAGTGAATAGATAATGAGTTAGAAAGGCGGATTCTTAAGAGTCCGTCTTTTTGATATAAAAAAGCAAATTTTTTATATGTTGAAGATAGATACTATATGAATAAAAGATAAGGAGGATAACTACCGGATGGAAATATTCATAAATGCTGGGAAAATGTATCAATGAAAGAATATTAGGTAGGTAATATAACAAGAGAAACTATATTGAAATATGAATTAGATAATAGGTGTTAATGTTATAAGAGAAAGAGAAAAGATGGTTAATTTTGTAATATATATTAAAATTTACCATAAAAATCATGTTATTTTGATGAAAAATATGATAAAATAGAAAAAATGGTAATTGAAAGAAGATATTTTTTTAATTAGAATACAGATCGATAATAATATGGATAATATATAGTTATCTATATTATAAAATATAACATAATATAATTGTATAATAGAAGGAAGAGGATATTTTGGAAGATATAAGAAATTTTTTTAAAGAAATAAATGATGAATTTACCATTTACGTTGTAGAACGAAGATTTGTTGCCGAAAGGGGTGCAGAATATTTTCGTTTTTATAAAGGAAAAGAAAACTATATTGATACTAATACTGTAATGAAAAGACGTTTAATTAAGATTCTTCAGGGAATCAATAAAAGAATCCCAAATAGTGCTGAATTAATTAAAAATTGCTTTAACATAGTAACACCAATGGGTTTAATAGATATTATATCGTCTTTGTGTAAAGTTTTCACTGTTCAAGAGCATCAAGCTGCTGGTCCTGATGTTATAGATCCTATTATAATCCAAGAAGGTGAAATTCTTCCTAAGTATGTAAATCAGATTGTCGCACTTCATAAAACAAGTATTCTAAGACCAGTAATAATCATATTATTAAAAGATAATAATTTTGAGAGAGCTAAAGAATTATTATCAGGTTGTCCTCATAATACTAATATTAAAATGATCCGTAATAACGGTGATACTGAAATATATAAAGTAATTAACTGTGGAGTTGATAATCCGGATGATTTTTTAGACGCTTTTTCACATCAATGTTTTAACACCTGTTCTAATACTAAAAGAAGCATATTATATAATGAAGATTGGGCAGAAAACTCTTTGATTAAACTATTCGCACCTAGTATCCTTCAACTTAGAACTCAATTCCTATATCAAGATAAAACATTAGTACGCAAGGACTTGTTAGATGTTATAAATACTCTTGAGAACAAGAAAGTATTCACAGATGAGGATGTTAAATTAAAATATACTTTTCAATGTATTTTAAAATTATATAATGTATTTTGTCATGATGGAGGAAAAAAAGACATTTCTGAAGCTTATGATATAGCGAAAGCATTTGATAATAAAATACTTTTAGCACAAGTTTATCGGTATTCTTATTTTTTAGATGGGTTTACATATGAACAAAAATTAGAATTACTTGATGAAGCGTATAATATTTTTTCAGAATTTGGTATGCAGGATAATGCAATATATTGTAAGAATAATAGCTTAGTTAGAAGTTTTGATAGAGATAATATAAATATAAATGATTTTCTTTCTTTGCAAGAAAAAGCTGTATACAATGTCCCTGGATTAGTAGGAATGTCACATATATTAAATAATGTGGGAGTAGCACATTTAATGACAGGATTCCCAGGGGAATCCATTACGTTTTTTGAGAAAGGATTGGATTATGCTTATAGACCTGAAAGATGTCTGCAAAAAATAGCCTTATTATGTAACACTTTAATAGCTAAATCATACTGTTTTAATAAAATTGATGATAGTGAATTTTTCAAAATAATGAATATGATATTTGATAATTCTGAATTATTAAATATTCCATTCATCACAGCACGCTACGCATCAAATATTATTGCAATTGCATTCGAACAGTCAAAAACATTGGGAAACGAATTATTAATAAAATATCCTATAAAAAATTTAATTCAAAAAGGATTTAATGATAATATTATTGGATCTGGACAGTTATTATCACAACTAAATATGTTAGAATCAAAGCATAATATTAATATATTAAATGGAATATTATTACCTGATAACTATATAAATATCACTGGAATTAGAAAAAAATTCCTTGAGAAAACAGGATATAATCCATTTATATTTAGTACATGGCTTTAATAAAATGGCCTAAGCGAATTTAAAAATATTGGCTTAGGCTATTTATTGTACATTATAAAAATGACATCATAGAGCTTGCTAATAAGAAACTATTAAGATTAATTGTATCATTAATTTTTTCTTGTAATCTAATACACTCGTATATAGAACTACTTTGTTCTATGGAATTAAATGAATATTGAAAACTATTATTATCTCTAATGGTAGGCATTACATTAATTTCAATAAAGTAAGTATTTTTGAGCGTGGCGGATATATTATCAGTATTCAATATTAGATTTTTATTTTCACATTTTATTCTGGCATCTATTCTACAAAAAGTATGAACAGATAAAGCATCTATTAATTCAAGATATTTCTTAATTAAATCATCATTAAGTGAAACTATTTTAAAAGAATAACCTTTCTGATTTTTCTTATCATCTTCACTATAGTACCATTCAGGATTATTATCCAATGGTATAAATGCCACAGTAGGCATAACTTCCATTTTTTCTTCTAGAGCATTATAAATGACAGGTGTAGTAATTTCATATCCTTCTATAAATTCTTGATATATGCCAGTTGCGTCTTCTGAAGGAGCACCTCTATGTACACCTAGACTATTTCCTAAGTTATATGGTCTAAAAATTCCAGTATTATCTCTTTTACTTAGAGTTTTAGGAACTTTTATTCCAATAGAATTAGCAATATGATTAGATAATAATTTATCTTCACCAGTAACAATAGAGACTGCGTTGCAAGGAATACATGGGACATCCATAGCACTACACATTCCTGGTACTAAAGCCATAGTTGATAAACTGTATATACCAGTATTTAAATTTAAAACATAATCAATATGTGGCAATGTGTTATTAATGGCTTTATCAATAAATGTTCTTACATCTAATATAAGTGGTAAACATGATAATTCTTGCACCGCTGTCATCCATTTTGTTATGACATTACTCTTCCATATATAAAAATGTTCAAATCCTAGAGAAGTATCTCCTTCAAAAATATATACAATAGCAATTATTTTTCCCTTTATTTTTCTGAATTTTTCCTGGAATGTGTTTATATTATACATAATAATACCTCCTTAAATAATTATGCATACGCATAATAGCTTTTATAATAGATAACTATATATTATCTAAGAATCTTAACTGGATTTAATCAAGAGAAATGTTGTAGAATGAAATCTAAATGAATTAAAACAATACAAAGGGGAAAGAACTATGAAGAAAATACTAGAAGAATATTTAGAATATTGCGAATATAGAAAAGAACTTAATTACAATACATTAAAGGCGTATCGAATTGATCTAAGTCAGTTTATACAGTATATGTCGGAGGAAGAACCTTCAAAAGATGAAATAGAGACATATATTACCTTACTGCATAAAAAGTTTAAGCAAAAGACAGTAAAAAGAAAAGTGGCCAGCATTAAAGCATTTTACCGATATTTGGAAGAAAGGGAAGTGTTATCAAAAGATAATCCATTTCACAAAATACGTTTAAAATTTAAAGAAAAATCAGTATTGCCAAAGACAATCCCAAGAAGATATATAGAGCAACTGCTAAATTATATGTATAAATGCAAGCAAAATGATGAAAAAAATAGGAAGAGAAATATAGTCCGAGATCTATGCGTGATAGAATTACTTTTTGCCACAGGGATGCGCGTCGGTGAAATTTCTAAGCTAAAGGAAAGTAGTATTGATTTAGAGTCAGGGATGATTTACATTATAGGAAAAGGGGATAAAGAGCGTAATGTGCAGATTGTGGATAGGGATATTTTAGACCTTTTAACAAAGTATATATCGCTAAGAGATAGAAAGCAAAAACAAAGTGATTATTTTTTCAGAAATGAAAGAGGAACAAGGTATACAGAACAATCAATTCGTATTATGATTAAGAAATATACAAAAGAAGCGGGTATTAATATGAAGATTACACCGCATATGTTTCGTCATTCATTTGCAACTTATTTAGTAGAGGAAGGGGTGGATATTAGTTGCTTAAGAACATTATTGGGGCACAGTTCTATTAAGACAACACAAATTTATATTTATGTTGCAGTAAGTGTACAGGCAGAGATATTAAAAAGAAAACATCCGAGAAATAAAATGAATATTATGGTAAACTAATATAAGAAAAATAAAAAGAGAAAATGAAATCGGCTAATGATTAGGCGGTTTTTTTGTCATGTGAAAAAATAGAAATTTTTTTCATTATTATAGAAAATAATATAATAATATGTTATAATCAATACACTAGATAAGGTATGCAATGCATATTTTGAGGTGATTATATATGATGGATATGAGAAAAGTACTTGAAAAGGAAATAAATGGATTAAGTGTTAAACTTTTTGAGTGTAATATAGAAGATAATGAGAAATTTGAACAGGTAAAAGCATATTTGATCGATAAAGTGAGAAAATCAAAAGTTCATAATATTGGAGAATATGATTTGACTTATTACATACCCAACAATTTAGATCCAAAGTTTATTGAAAAATTTAATAAATCTGTATCAATGATAAATATTCCTAAAAGAGCTAAGATGCCACAATTTGATGTAAGAAGAGAGCGTGTTACAGAATGGATGGCACAGTGTTTATTGGAACAAGAGTGTGGGTGTAGGTTTTATGATGAAGCTGATAAGAGAATGAATATAAAGACTGTAGAAATTGATAAACATACAGATGGCATTGATGTTCCGGGAATATGGATTGATAATGAGGATATTAGATTTGTTGTTTGTGAAGTAAAGGCATCAGAAGAGAAAAAAATTCCATGTAACTCAGTAAAAGGCTTACAAGATGATATTCAAAAAGCGATTGATAATTCCGATAATAGAGTGACAAGAGAGATATTGGAATATATGCATGGAATAAGAAATATAAAAGTTCAAGATGATATTTTAAAGAAAATAATTGAGTTTTTAGCAAAATTAATTGCAGGTGAAGAAAAAAATTTAGTAGATAATATTTTGTTCTTTCCATTTTTAATTAGGAATAATCAAGAGATTGTTTTGAAAAAGAATATAGATGATTTTAAAGATTTTTCTTTAGAACGGGTAAACTTTAAAAATGTAGAAAATATTATTTTGTCTTTTGGAGAGTCATTTAGTGATTTTGGAAATGAAATATATAAAAGAGCAATAGGTGATGAATAATGAAAAGTATAGAGAGCATTATTAGTACAATAGAAAATGTATTCGATTTAAGTGAAGAAAGAATTTCTTCACTCACTGTTATGCTCTCCAATATTGAGTCAAGGCATATTTATGATAAATTTATTGGAAGTAATTGTCATGAAAAATATTCAGATCAAGAAATTATTTCCAAAATTAATCTGTTGAATGCATTATTAGAAATAGTATTAGAAAATCCAGAGATGGAAGCGATAGATAGTGAAAAACGAAAAGAATTATTGAATGGATTATGTGGTACAATATCTTCTCTTTATGAACAATTAATAAATCAAATAAAAAAAGAAGAAGTTTGGGAGAAAATGTCTTATGTAGTGATGTATGGGATTTTATCCTATATGGCAGATCGTCAGACTATTTCAGATTTAATTATTAAAGATTATAATGAGAGATTATTAGAGTATAGTAGTCAATATAATGCTCTATCAATAATAGAGAAGTTAGAATGTGACACATATTACTTAGTCATGTTTATGATGAGCAATATTAGAAATTATGATGGGTTAGTCATGTTAAATAAGTATATTGATAGAGCTAATAAAAATTTATCTTTGGCTCAAGAAGAAGAGATGAATAAAGAAGAAATGGATATATCTGTTGGATTTAAAATTGCTTCTTTTGCTAATATAATTTATTTAACATCTCTCCTAAAAGAATATCTTTTTAAAGGTGAAATAAATAGTGAAGAAAATCAGGATATTTATAGTCTTATTGATACGTATGCATTTAATGCGTTTCAACTTCTAGAAAATGAAACTATAGAGTTACGTATTATAGGACATTTACTACGATATGCCTATGACAAAGTTGCTCAAAATTCAATTTGGAATATTGCAGAAAAATCGCCATTAATTAAAGAATTTATTAAAAATAATTTATCAAGTGGAGAGAGATATATTTATTCGTTATTACCATCTCAAAGAGATGTCATTTCGGATGTTTTAACTCCCAAAAAAAGTATTGTCGTGGGTATGCCAACTAGTGCAGGAAAGTCACTTCTTGCAGAAATGCAAATTTTATTTAGTATACACAACTATCAAACGAGAGACTTTAAACCAACGATATGCTATATTGTTCCAACAAATGCATTAATCGCTCAAGTAAAGAATGATTTACAGAGTGATTTTAAAGAATTTAATTTTCATATAGAAACAGCATTGCCATACTATGATGTGGATGATATTGAAAATGAAATCCTAATGCGAGAACATATTGATATATTAATTAGCACACCAGAAAAATTAGAATCCCTTGTTAGACAAAATCATCCAGCAATTAAAAATACTAGATTAGTAATCATGGACGAGGCTCATAATTTAGGTGATAATTCAAGAGGTTCTAAGTTTGAATTAGTATTGGCAGCGATTAAGCAATATATGAAACAGGCTAATTTTTTATTGCTTAGCCCTTTTATTCATAATGCAAAAGAAATTAGTGAATGGTTAGCAGATTCACCAAGAAATGCTAGTACTATTTCAATAGAATGGGCACCGACGAGACAATATATTGGTTGCAATCTTTTAAAACATAATAAGACGGAGTCTGTTTTACAATTTTATCAGTCAGCAAGAAATCAATTGGGTTCAGAGAATATTGAAATTGCATTGAGTAGTGTTCCACAAACGGTAAAAGAAGAGATAGGATCAGATAGTATTGATAATACAGTTAGACTTTGTGTGATTTTAAATGATTTTATTGCACAAGATGGCAATATTTTAGTGCTGTGTGGTGGTAGAGGAACAACATTAAAATTAGCAACTAATATAAAGGAATATTTTACGAGAAAGGGTATGCTTCCTGATATTAGTCAAGATGAGGAAATACAAAAGGCAATTGAAATTGTAAAATTAGAAAACGGTGAGAGCAGTGTGTTAATCGATTGTCTTAAGTATGGAATTTGTTATCATAACTCTGGTTTGTCGAGTCTAGTGAAAGAAACATTAGAAGAGTTAGTGAGAAATAATAAGATTAAAATTATTTTTGCAACTACTACTTTAGCACAAGGTATGAATTTTCCAATTAATACAGTTATTTTTGATACAGTAAAAATACGTGGTAAAGGTGAGTTGTCCAATGCTGAATTCTGGAATATTGCTGGTCGCGCAGGTAGAGCGTATAAGGATAAAGAAGGATATGTTATTCTTTCATATGCAAATTCACAAAAGGAAACGAAAGAGAAAGTAAAAAAATATATACAATCCGATCTAGAAAATATCATTTCTTCTTTAAATAGTTTCTTTTCAGGAAATAATACAATAAGTTTTGATTATAATGTGTTAAAACAGACGGAAAATGCACCTATATTAAATCTGTTACAATATATAAATCATATTTTGAAAATTAGTTATAATTATAATATTAGTCCGAGTGATGTTGCTAAAATAAGAGGTATATTGACAGATTCTTATTTGTATCATAGTTTAAGTCGTCAAGAGGGTTTTATTAATGCACAAACAAAATTAAATACATTTGTTACACAATATGTTCGTCATGTGGTACAAGAGAAAAAAGAAGATATGATAAAAGCGGATGATTTAGGCATCAGTGATATTAGTTATACAAAAGTTAAGTCTATGATAAATGCTTTTATTAATGAGTTAAAACAATGTGGAGATAATGAATATAAAGCATCAGAAATAATTCTTAAAACTAAAAATGTAGATCGCTTAGCAAAGATTATATCCATTATAGCAAGAATTCCAGAAATTAATATAGAAATGCTTGGAACAGGACCATTGGATTCTGAAAGCATTGCTATATTATTGTTAGGATGGGTCAATGGGGATAAAGTAAAAGATATGGCTCAAAAAATTAAAAGACAAGGACAAAGTGAAGAAGAAGTCATTTCTTTGTGTAACCGTTATCTCAACAGTCAAATGAAATCATATATGCCATGGGGAATGAATATATATCAAGCCATAAGCTTTGATCTACAAACAGAAAATGCTCAAATGTTGCCATCATATATTTATTATGGTGTATCAAGTAAGGAAGCTGTGATTATATCTAGATTAGGTGTACCAAGATTTGCTGTGGATAATGTAATAAGGGTATTGAAGCACAAATATCCAAGTGTAGAGATTAGTATTAAAAATATGGAGAAATTAAAGGCTCTTATTGCAAAAATTCGACCTGATGAATATAAAGTAGAAGGTTCTTCAGGGCGAGTAATTAAAGAAATCATTCATAAAAGGTTGAGATTAGGATAATTGTATGAAAAAGGGGCTGTCGCACCTACGATTTATTAATCGTTGGTGCAACAAGCCCCTATAAATTTATGGATACATATAACCGGATAATTTTTCTTTATCATTTTCATTTACAACAATTGTATTTCCATTCCAATCTGCTGGTGGTGTTAATAGATTTTTAAACCAATCAGAATTTCTTAAATCATCCATAAATTGATCGATAGCACGTTTTGGTTTTGGTGCAAAGCACATATAGAATATCATAGCTAAAACTGCAACTAGTGCAAAGATTTCAGCAGCAAAGGATACAATGGACATTGTAGCAAGTTCCATAGTCAGGATGCCGGTCTCTCCTGCAAAACCTGCAACTTGAAGTCCGAAGGAAACCCAACCTGCTGCTATGGAGATACCATAAAATGCCTTCTGAAGATCGGATGTATTAGGATCGCGTAATGCTTTTGAAAAATCAATGGTGGAAACAATCGTCATAGCGAGATTTAGAAGTACGCCAAATCCTTTTAATATAAGCTCTGCTTTATTTACTCGAACCATTTTAGAGAACCAGCTATTTTTTTGAATCTCAACTTCTCCATTTTCGATATGAACAACATTATGTTCAAGTTCTGTAGCCATGTGGACATCTGGATTTTCTCCATGTGTTATAGTTTCTCTAGCACGAGTCATCGTTTCAATAGTACTTGATTCAGCACTTGTTCCGGCAACGTTTGTTGTTATTTCTGATTCACTTGGAATAGTAGGATTTCCAATTTTTGATTCCACATACTTTTTATAAATGCTTAGAGTAGAATCCATTGCTGTATAGACAGTGCCTAAGGTAGCGAGTACAGTTTCTGCTTTTTCTGTATCTGTTAAAGAATCCCATAATTGATATCCAAGAAAAATAGAATATATACAGAAACCGGATATTGTTAATTTGATAAAACCTTTTAATACAGTAGGTCCATATTTTTGTAGCTTAGGGAACTTATCAAAGCATTGGCTGATATTATTTAATATTGTATCAATCCATTTTGGATATAATTTAATATTATTTGCCTCAATAATGGCTGTTGTAAGGGCATCAGCTAGTTCTGTCCAGCCGTTAAGGGAGGCTTGTAAATCGTGTAGAGTTTGGGCGGCAAAAACTTGGCTATAATATTGTCCCCCAGGTTGATAATCAGGATCTCCCACTTCATATCTATGTAATACTTCATTACAAAAGAGTGAAAGTACATCTTCAATCCATTTGGCCAATTCAGGATGTGTCATTTGATGCCAGTCTATATGAGACCATTGTTTGCCCCATGCAAGAGTCATGATCTGCATATAGTATTGAATACATTTTGCGTCTTCTGTGGAAGAAGTATATCCATTTGATTTCGTATTAGTATGATAAGGTTCTAATAAATTTAAAAGCGAGCATATCGAATTTAAAACGGATGAATCTTTTAACATAGTGACTCTTGCAACTTGTTGAGATAACATGGCAGGAGTTGAATTTTGATCATAATACCATTGTGCCCAGTTGCGTCCTTGTTTTCCACCACTTTGTTGAAATAGCTGTTGCTCTTGTATGTAGAGGTCAAGATCAGGGCATACTTTGGAACAACAATTATAAAACGCAAGATCGGCAACAGCTCTTGTTTGTGAAGAATAGAAATATTCGGACGGCAAACCATAGAAGTATTTCGGTTCAGAGCCGTTTTGTATTTTTCCTTTTACCCAATGTTCTAATTTTTTATTTTCTGCTTCTGTAAGTGGGTGTTTTGGACCACCATTTTCCTCACTAATATTTCCGAGTTTTGATCCAAGCCAGTAAAGGCTCATACTATTTGTATACCATTCTTTTGCACTGTGGTAGTTGGTAGTATCAAGAGTTTGTTCCAATGTATCATTTAGAATCCGATCGATTCTTTCTTGACTTAGGGGCGGACAAGTAGTACCAATGAATTGATTTACCCACTCCTTTTTTTTCTCATCTTGGCAAAGGCACCATGTCATGTTCTGAGTTAAAAGATAAAAAGATTCGGATTGCACATCAGCAGAATCAATTTGTATTCTTAATAAATCTTCTCCAGTCAATTGAGAAGCTCTTTCACCTAGCCTATAAAGAATACGCTTAGGGGTTCTTTTTATGTCGTGAATACGTTTGCGGTTACAAGCATATTGATCCAAAATTTCTTCACCTTTACAATAGTAGAGAAAAGGTTTTTCGCCCTCTTTTTTTTCAACAAGCTCATCTTCAATAGGTTCTTGTACAAGTGTAATGAGTGCTTCTGCTTTTGTTCCATCTGTGGATAAGCGTATTTTACCTTGGTAAGGCCATATATTTCCTCGGTTATTGGAACTGGCATCATAGATAGCTTCTTCGTGACAATTAAGAAGAAAGATTAAAGGATGTCCTGGTTTTTCTTCATCAAAATCTAAGGCGTAATAATCGGAATAATCATATTCTATTTTTGTGCCATCTTCTTTGTTACAGGTCAGTGTTACAATTAATTTTTCTGATTCAATATCCCAATAATAAATGAATTGTAATCCAGATACCATTTCTCCTTCATAGGCAGAAGGCATCCAGCCGAATTTGTGAGACTGTGGTAGCCAGTGTGATCCAGTAGTTTGTAGTACCCCTTGTTTTGCAACTTTCATATCAAGTGTAACTGGAGACAGGCCAGCGGTAAACTGCATATAAACGCAATCTTGTGGGCTTGTTCCTAAATAGATATGTCCGTATCCAGCGAATAAATGAGCATAGAAATAAATGATTCCAGAGGTATAAAAGCCTTCCTCGCCATAGCGCCATGAGAGGGTAGTACCTTTGATATGGATACAATCTTGAGGAATTAATACGCCATTAATTCGGATTCTTTTATTTTCTAAAATAAAATGTTCTAAGCGATAGTGTTTTGATGTAGGAAGTTCCGTTGCACCACAATATCCAGTTTTAGTATGGTTTTTAGGAATCCATATTTTAATATTGTCATAAATTCGTCTTCCATTTGTTAAGTGCCACATTGGGGAGTTGGGATGAATTGTTTCATTTGCTTTGTATCGTATTGTCATATGACCACGCTCCTTTGTAATAATCTGCCATCCATTCATCCATCTCTTGTAGAAGAGCATGAATTGTTTGGTGCACTTTTGGTTGATTTGGAAAGTTTGCAGAAAAACTTTGCCAAATACGTTGTGGGGTGTATACAGGATAATTAAAGGCGACTAAAAAACTATTGGCATGATAATTTGCCTGTCCTTCTACAAGATGGACATCATATACAATTTCACCTTCATAGGAAGGGCGGGATAATATTTTCTGTATTTTAACGGTTTCATATTGTCCATTTGGGCAAATTCGATATAAGATATCGCCTTGTGTTAAAGGGAGTGGATGGCGAAAGGCATTCTCCTCTTGTGCAATAGAAGGAAGAATTGCTTTCCAACCATCTGGAGTCATAAATAGATGTCCACCTGTTACAAAGGGAGGAATCGTTTCCACTGTTCCATCATTTGTTTCCAACATCATACCGTAAAGAGAAATACCTTTTTGTAAAGTGGTATACACTTTCATATCGGTCTGCAATGCAGAGGATCCAAAAGCATTTAAAATACGATCATGTGGTTTTAGTTCTTCAATGGGTACTTCGGACATATCCTCTTTTGTAATTTTTGTTCCAGCAAGAAAACAGCATTCATTCACAGAATGTCGCCTTTCATTATATACTTTATCTGGGTGTGTAAAATATATTTTCCCAGTTGTTTGTAGCCAATTTAAAATAGGCTCCCCATGTATTTCTAATGTTACATCACTGGCGTATCCAGTAGTAATACTACTCTGAGTTTTAGTTCGGTATCCAGCTTGCCAACGTGTGATATTGTCGCCTAAAATGGTTCCTAAACGGTCACCCTCCCGATCAAAAGTGAAAAATCCATATACGAGGGTAAATTGCTGTTTTAGAATCCATGAGAGATTCTTTAGTTCTTTCCACGTTCCAATTGGCATTTTTTTCATTGTACTTTCCCAATGCTGTACTATATCAGAAACTGCAAGAGAAGGCTTGGTATCAGATGGTGGATCATCACTTTCTAGTCGTGCTAATTTATATAAACTTAAACTAGCACAGTGGCAGAACAGATCGGAAGAGATAGCATATTTTGCCCAGAGTTGTGTGATCCAAGAATTTGATTTTAAATACTCTTGAAATTGCTGTTTCCAAGAGTCTCTATCCTTTTGTAAAAAATCATGAAAACAAATACCATTTTGAGGATGGGTAGCATATGTAGGAAATAAGGTATGATAAATATTTTGTGCTTCTTGGATGGCATTTGTATTTTGTGAGCTGTTTTGTAAATAGGATTTAAAATTATTATATGCTTTAGTGGAATCAATGGAATCATGAAATCCATAGCTATCGTTAATAGTAGAAATTTTGTATGCAAATATGGCACATATCACCTGTTTAATAAAATCCTTATTGACAGGCTGGCACATGGCTGTTGGAACATGATCGAGTAAATCTCTCACAGAGTCATCATTTAACATCATGTTTTCAAATTCTGTATGAATATAATTTCTTAAATTATCGTCCCAAATTTCGTCTAATATTGTAAGTGTTAATTCCATAAGTTCACTCCTTTGTGTGCAAGATATGTTCCAATGTATAAGCGCCCAGTGCCTTTGAAATAAGAGAAAAGTTTCTATACAATTGTTCTTTGGAAATACCTTTTACACTATTAGCTGTAAGAATTGGACAGGTAACTCCCATGCTGATATTATTTGCCCAAAAGGATGGAGAGCCACCGTAAAGAGTAAGTTGGTAGATAGGTTTTGAGCAAATACTAGTTAAAATTTTAGTAATTTTAAAGCATTGTTCATGGAGTTGTAGGCGCTTTAGTGTACCAATTGTTTCAATCCCTAAGATTCCACAAAATAATTTTAGGTTCATACCGGATGTGAGTTTTTGAATGGAAGAACTATGGATGTTTAGATATTGTCCTTTTGTTTTCCAGATGCAGGCATAGTCTTGTCCCGTATGAATGAGTTGACCAGAAGAAAAAAAGGGATCAATTATGATTTTTTCGTTTGAGTTTGTGGATAGCCCCTCTATTCCAAAAAGTTTCGTTTCAGAAACTTTTTGAATGATGGGAGGTTCGATTAGCTCATTGATCGTTCCATCACAAGCTAAGATCTTATCTCCTACTATGAGGTCTTCCACATTTTTTGTATGACCATTTTGCATTATGATTTTTGTTTCCCTACATATGCCAATCGTATTTTGGAACATAAGAATCCTCCTTTTATGACATTATTTTCCAAAGATATTCAGTAAATTAAGGGTACTTTGTTGCTTATGAGTTAAAATAAAATATTTATTATTTCTATTATATCATACTGGAAAATAATGTATATATTTTGAGTTAAATTGTTAAAAATACATAAATTTTGCATTGGTTTATTGAAGATAATGAGGAAAATAGTATATTAAAATTAAAATGAATCATAGATTCACAATGAGGAGAGTAGAGTAAAAACTGCTATTATTTATTTTGAAAGTAGGGAAGAATTTTTAGATCGATTTAAAAAAGAGGAATATACTTGAGGTAATATCCATTCCCGTTTCCAATGGAAGATGTGAAAAATTCTATTACAAGAAATTGTAGATGAAAATTAATATTTCTTATAAAAAGGGCTGTATACTAATTATTTAATATACAGCCCTTTGTCAAAAAAGCGATATAGCTTACGCTTCTTTCATATATTTTGCTTTTAATTCAGCAATTTTTGCTTGATATAATTCATTGCGTTTTTGCTGGATTAATTGATTTTCGATTTTTTCTTTTACTTCTTCAAATGGAATAACAGAAGCATCAGAGCGGTTTTCCACTTTTACAAGGTGGTATCCAAACTGTGTTTTTACAGGAGAAGAAATGCTTCCAACTTCTGCTTCAAAAGCAACGTCTTCAAATTCTTTTACCATTTGACCTTTTGAAAATTCTCCAAGATCACCGCCACGAGCATTGGATGGACAAGTAGAATATTCCTTGGCAGCATCTTCAAAAGATTTTGCTCCGCTTTCAATTTCTTTTTTAATTGTTTCGCACTGTTCTTCAGAATCCACTAAAATATGTTTTGCCTGAACGGTTGCTCCTTTTGTGAACTGTTCTTTGTTGGAATCATAGTAGGATTTCATTTCTTCTTCCGTTACAGTAGCATCTTTGATTGTTTCGCGTACGGCAATTTGAGCTAAGATTTCTCTTTGTGCTTCTGCCATAATGCGTTTATATTCTTCGCTTTCATTTAATTTTTCATCTTCTCCTAACTTAGCAAAAAGACGCATTGTGATCATCTGATCGATGAAATGCTGTTTTGCCTGTGGGTTTGCTAAGTGAGCTTTTTGTTCCTGTGGAAAATTTTCTACATAAGCATCAAAATCCGCTTGTGTAATTGTTTCGCCAGCGATTGTTGCGATTACTTCGTTATTCATTGTATATTCTCCTTTTATCATGAATCGTTTCTACTATATACTATAAGTAAAAAAACAGCATTTGTAAAGGAAAGAAGAGAGAATTTTGGATAAAATGATAGATTTTTCACAAAAAAGGAAAAAACAATAAGAAAGTTCATGCCATAATCAGCCATAGCACCAATTCGTGATATAATGAAGGAAAACAGGTCAAGCAAGAAGTATTTGACGAGTGCAACAAGAGCATAAACTACGCTCATAATATAATGAAAATAAGTAGAAATTCATGCTATAATAGGAATAGAAAAATAGAACGAAAAGGAGGGTTAGGAAATGAATGAAAAGAAAAAAGTGCAGGAAACGATGAAAAAGTTAGTATTTTTCTTTTGTATTGTTATGATAGGGGGATTTGGATTGGTGACTACCATCCATGCTAAGTCGGAAGAGCCAATTCGGGTGGAGAAAATAGAACGAGTATCCCCATCTTTTTACACAAGAACGGTGGCAAAAGGAAAAACTATTTATTTGAAAGTCAATGTTTTGCCAAATGATGCAGAAAATCAGGATTTGAAGTGGACAACTAGCAATAAAAAAATAGCCACTGTTTCAAGCACAGGAAAAGTCAAAGGTGTAAAAAATGGCAATGCCATAATTACCGCCAGTGCAACGGATGGAAGTAAGAAGAAAGTCACATGGAAAGTGACAGTTGGAACCCCCACAACAGGGATTAAAACAGATCAAGAAGAGATTCGGTTGTTGATAGGGGAGAAGAAGAAGATAAGTGCTAATGTAGTGCCAACCAACGCTTCCAATAAAAAGATTCAATATACCGTAAAAGATAAGAAAATAGCAACAATTGAAAAAGATGGAACCATTACAGGAGTTTCAAAAGGAGAAACCATTGTAACAATCGAGGCATTAGACGGAAGGAGCAGTGCAGTTGTAAAGATTGTTGTGGAAGAGAAAGAAAAGGAAAACAATCTAATCATCACAAAGGAGAATTTAAAGCAGACAGCATTGTTATCCGGTGGTGTCTATGACACGATTACTATTGATGGGGACATCGGAAAGACGAAATTAATGATGCTAGGTGTGACAGTAAAAAATGGCATTGTTTTACAAAACGGTGGAACTTATGAATTAGAGCTTATGAATTGTAAAGTACAAAGAATACAAAGTGGTAGTAATACACAAGGAACCTACACTACAAAGTCAAATTTCCCTATTTCCAATGGCTATCCAACAACACAGATAGCACCTTCCATTGTTGCAAAGACAGGAACAAATATTGAAGGAATTTACCTATATGAGAATGCAGAGGTTCATTGTATTAGTGATGCAAAGATAGGGGATATTCAAATTGAAACAAGGGGAAATTCTTCTATTATTGCAAAATTAGAAAATGTAAGAACGAATTTAATGATTCAAGCAAAAGAGATGGTGCTTCTTGATGTGATGGCATGTGAATTTCAAGAGGTGAATATTTCTGGTTCTATCAAATTTCATGATTTATTATCTGGTATAGCTTCTTCCAAGGTGCAATATTTATCTCTTAGTGGAGAACAAGAAACTTGGGTTGTAGATGTAAAAGCCACACAGATTGAAATTCTTGCCAAGGCAAGGAATTGTTATGGAGAGTTCAGCAGAAGTGCTGATTCGATTATCAATCATGGAGTGGGGAATAGCTTATACTTTGTCAATGCTAATACATCCGATCATGTAGTGCATACGTTAACGCTATCTGGATATGGAGGAATGACAACAGGGGATGGGTCTATGCAAGTTGGACTAATAAAAGTGCAGGGTTCTGCTGTGATTATTGAAAGAAGTGGTCTTGGAAATCCTGGCATTACCATAGGCACTTATGCTTTTAGTGTGATTGTGGATGGAATAGTAAAACAACCGGGAACTGTGGTATAAAGATAACCCCTTCCTATCGTTTCGAAAAATTATTGGAACGATAGGAAGGGGTTTTTATCAATCTATGCTGTTATTTTTGAACACGCAATGTAATATCTTGATCTGGTGCAAATTCAAAGACCTGTCCTAAATATTTAAAGGAAACTTTGGTTACACGTAAACTTGCTGTGTATCCAATGTAGTTTTTACTAAAGTCACGACCGCCAACTGTCACATTTTCACCACTATCAAAGTATCTGGAATCATAAGAAGTAAAGGATACTTTCACATCGGATAAAAGTGGGTTAGAACCAGTGATTAAACTGGAGGCAGGAATTTCTGTGGAATTTCCGCTTAAATAAATATAAAAACAGTCCAAAATCTTTGTCACCACATCATCTGATGTTGAAACGGTTGTGGATGGTGTCGTTTTGGATACGAGATTAATTAAAGCATCAGATGCCTTTACTGTGAATTGAATGCTTTCATTGATTGGACCAGAAGTAACCGTTAAAGTATAAGTACCATCTTTTAATTTTAATTTTGTGGCATCAATGGTTTCACCATTGGCATTTGAAATAATTTGGCTAGGAACGATAACGGTTCCATCAGAATAGGCAATGCTGTAATAGCCATTGGCTACCGTATTGATTTTAATGCCGTTGGCATCCACCGCATACACTTTTAATGTGGCTGTATTTTTTCCCTGTACGTTTGGATCTAATGTTGTACGGGAGAGTTCTGGCTTATAAGTGGAAACCACACCTGGTTGTTTTACATTGACATTAATAACGGAAGACTTTCCACCGTAGTTTACTTCGACGGAACAAGAACCAGTGGATTTTCCATAGAATGTTAAGTCAAAGTAACCATTGGTTGTGCTGGTATAGATAGAACTAGCAGTTCTTGTTACGTAATAACCATTGACAGCTACTACATTGTCACTTCCGCTGATCAAGCGAACGGTTGGATATGCCACAGTGCCTGTGGATGGAAGTTTGATCAGATCTCCGTATTGATCGCGAAGTTCAAAACGAACGGTTTCTGTGTTACTTAAGCCATTTGTGCTTGATACAGTTACGTTGGATTTATTGGCAACAAGAGAGTTTACCGTTCTGGAAGCTCCTACGGTGATGGTAACTGTTTTTGAGAAAATACCATCAGAAACAGTGATAGTAGCACTTCCTTCATTTTGTGGATACAGCATACCAGTTGTTCGATCGATTCCGCAAACATTGGTGTTGGAGGAAGTGTAGGTTAAATTGTCAACAGATGTTTTTGCGGTATCAATAGTTCCGCCAACAGAGGATTCAAACTTACAGAAAAGTCTGCGTCCAGTTTCGCCTTTTGCAAGAGAGTGGACTGGATTGTTGTAATCAGGATTTGCATTAGAGGCGATGCTATATTCTTCTAATGATTTTAAGTTGGAGCCAGAAGCGGTAATGCGTCCTGTATTACTTGTAATTGTTTGGCGTCTATTTGTGCTATCTAAGTATGTATATTTAATGGTATAAAACGCATAAGAGTTCTTATTTGGAAGGTTAACTCGTCCATATTCATCTAAAGATATGGTGCTTGGTTCAAAGGTAAACTCAAGTCCAGCCATAGTATGTGGATAGAGTTTTGTAATGTCCACACCGTTTTCATCATAGAGGTGATAATCCAGTGGTGTTGGCACGTTAGGAGCTACCGCTTGGGATTCATTGGCAACGATCTTTGCAATGGTTCCATAGTTGGCAACAAAAGAAGAAGAAAGACCGCTATCCTTTGTTAATACAAGATAGGTAGTTCCTCGATTGAATGTATTTGTCATCGTTAAAATAGCTGTTTTATCATCGGCAGAAGAGAGCTCCATGTCGGATATTTTTAACTCTTGATTTGTTCCGTTGTCCATAACAATGAAATCATTTTTGTTATAGGATTTTAAAGAGAGATTGGAAGTCACTTTAATCTGATTGACGGATTCCATAGAAGCGGTCATGGATACTGGCACAGTGACTTTTACAGGATCACTTTGGGCACGATATACTTTCTTTTTAAACATAGACCAAGAATCAGAAGCAACAGCAATGACTTCAAAAGAACCAGGGTTTTTTACGCTCACCTGACCAGAAGAGGTAATGGTTGCTCCTGCTGTGTTGGTATCTTCAGGAATGATAAAATAATCATAATCGGTGCATTTTCCGCCAGATTCTGTTTCCATAACAGTGGTGAATGTATATACGTTTTCACCGATATCTTTTATCGTTACAGCATCTCCTTCTGTGGCAATTTTAATAGAAGAAGCGTGCTCTTTTACAATGACTTTAGCAGAACTTGTATACGTCTTTTTCCCCACTTTTGCTGTGAGTTTTATCGTAGAAGTTCCAACTTTAACACCTTTAATGGCTCCTGTTGTTTTATTGACTGTAACGATTTTGGTGTCACTGCTTGTAAACGTGTAGGTTGCTCCTTTTACTTTATTTTTCACATACATTTTAGAGCTTTGACCAACTCGTAAGTATTTTTTTGATACCGTTAGTTTTGGGGTAGCAGTGGCTGCTTGTACAGTGTGAGTAGAAACTGGTGATATGCTAAGCATCATAGCAGAGGCAAGTGCAACTGCCATCAGTCTTTTTGTTGTTCTCATGGAAATTCCTCGCTTTCATATTACTTCTTATTTTATAATATGGACTGTTATTATAAGAAAGGAACAGTCCTGTTGTCCTTTTGTTTTATAGGAAAGTTTTTCCTTAGTTATATTCTCTATTATAATAGAAGTATAGAGTAATGTAAATTGGGCATTTCTTAAGAATTTCTAACTTGAGAAAGGGAAGTGGGGAATGATCAAGAGATCAAATGCTCGGATTCATCATAGTAGCGGTTCATTTCTGAACAGTCAAAAAGGACTTGTCGTTCTAAATGAGTATAAATATTTAAAGTGGTTTATGCGTCCGTACACTGTTTTTTTCTGAGGTTTTCCATCTTTTATTCCGATCGTAAATTGTTTTGCATAGCGTCCATCTGCACGCTTTTTTAACTTTTTTGCCATAATTTATTCAAGTTCCTTTCTAGATTAATAAAGCCTGAATATACTATCAGGGACTTGTACCAAAGAGATATTGTAACAAGGGAATGGGAAGTTGAAAAGCAAGGATTCCTTTATATCAACCAAAGGATAGGACTTTGTGTAGGAAGGAAAGTTGGTTGTCATAAAAAGAGATTAATGGTAAGATAAAGTCAGGAAGAAAAGAAACAATGGGAGGCAGTATGCTGGAACAACTTTTAAACAATATAAAACAAGGACAAGAGATTCGTGAAAATTTAATAGAATTAAAAAAATGCTTAAAAGGTAATAGAGAAAATCAGGATGAATTTCTTTTATTATTACAATATGATTATGGATTATTTCGGCAATTATTATGCGATGAAGATCCAAAAGTGAGAAAGAATACAGCCATTATTATTGGAGAATTAGAGCTAGATGGGTTGCTCCCAGAATTATTGGAAGCCTATAAAGAGGAGGAAACGCTGTTTGTCAAAACAGATTACGTAAAAGCTTTTCAAAAGATGGACTGCGAAACGTATATTCCTCAATTTAGAGAGCGTTTACACCAGCTCTTATCCAGTAAGTTTACGCTGGAGCAGGAAAAACACATTACAGAAGAAATTCGAGAATTGACAGATTTGATTGGACAGTATGAAACGACGGGAACTCATTATTTTATTGGGTATGATGAGGCAGGAAAAGTGGTTCTTACAACTAACCGTCTTCATCCAGAGGTCACAGCAAAACAGCTATATGGATGCAGTGGAAAGAAAATAAGTGGTGGTGTTGCCGTAGAATATGAAGATATGCGAGATTTTATGAGTATTCGCACTTGGCAAGAGATCTTATTTCCATTGCCACTAGCTAAAAATATGCCTCTTCAACCAAAAGAGATCGCCCATACCATTATGATGGGTGGATTGATAGAATTTTTAGATGGAAGACATTTAGGGGGAGGGCATTATCGATTTCGCGTAGAATTAAGAGGAAAGCTATCACAAGATGAAAAGAGAGCTATGACGAAGAAAATAGCTTCTGCTTTAGAAATGGAATCGGGACATCGTCTTATCAATTCGACTTCCAATTATGAAGTGGAGATTCGATTACTAGAAGGAAAAAATGGTGGTTATCACACGTACTTAAAGTTATACACCATACCAGATCATCGATTTGACTATCGAAAACGTGTGATTGCCTCTTCCATTAATCCTGTAACGTCGGCAACCATTATGGAGTTAGCCAAACCATATTTAAAAGAGAATGCACAGGTGCTAGATCCATTTTGTGGTACGGGAACGATGTTGATTGAGAGAAATTTTGGCCTGCCTGCTCATCCCCTTTATGGAGTCGATATTTTTGGAGCGGCAATTGAGGATGCAAGGGAGAATGCAAAAGGTGCAAAGACGGTGATCAATTTTGTGAATCGTGATTTTGCAAACTTTACCCATGAGTATTTATTTGATGAAATTGTAACGAATATGCCATTTGTTTCAGGAAAGCAAACAGCAAAAGACATTGAAGAGCTTTATGAGTTGTTGCTTAATAAAGGGGCAACTCACATAAAAAAAGATGGAATTGCTGTTATTTACAGCCAAGATCCAGAGATCGCTCTTTTGGCATTCAAACGGCATCCGGAATGGAAAAGACTTGATACATTCCAAATCTACCAAAGAGAAAGTTCTTATGTATATATTATACAATATACAGGTACAAAGTAATAATAGAAAAGATAGAATACAAAAAGGATACTTGGCATATAAATAGTCCAAAATAGAAGGAAATGCAAAAATGTTTTGGGAAAAAATAAATGAGTGGTTGATCACCTTACTTTTAAGAGGAGTACTAGGTATTTTATTTGTTCATTTTCTAAATGTGGGATTATTAAAGTATGGATACCCTACTATGATTGGATTAAATCTATATACAATTCCCATTATCTCAGCACTGGGGATGCCGGGAATTGGGCTATTATATGTGCTAAAAATGTTTTGGTAAAAAATAGATGAATATGCTATACTGGAATTAATAAAAAGAAAAGAGGGGAAAATAGGAAGTGGATGCAGATGAGAAAGATAGCTTGATAGGAGAAGCATCAAATAAAAATAAGAGATTTCCTGCTTATTTTGCAAATTTTTCTTTACCAAAAGATGCAATAGAGCAAGAAATCTTGGGATATCGGGCATGTAAAACGAATCAATTAGATGAAGATTCCTTTACTCCTTCATATGAGGAAAATGGTTTTAAAGTAAATGAAGATGAAGATCCGTTAGAGCCTAGTGTTTACTCATTATCTCTTTTTGAAAAACCGAAAGATGTCAGAAGATTTGCGATAATAAATTCAGATATAAGGCCACCTATGAAAATAGCTATTGGATATACAGAACCATCTTGTGGAGTTTCGCAAAGAACAAGGGAGCGAACAAAGAAAAAAACATCTCATATTGATTGGTGGCTATATGAAGGGGCAAAACCATATTTATATTTTGTTTTAATAGAAGATTTCAAAACATATCTTGAATGGTATAAAAAGAAATAAGAAATGGAATGATAGGTGATGGATTATGGTGAAGTATAATTTGAAATATTTGGGATATTTAAAAATTGATAAAGTATTTTTTGAAGCAAGTTATCCAATTTTATTTACTTGTAGGAATCAAAGGGAAGATTTATTTTTGTGTTCTTGTTGTACAGTAAGGAAAAACTTAAAAAAATGGTTAGTTACACAAACAACTCCTGAGATTATTCTAAAGTTATTAAAGGATGAAATAACGATAAGAGATTCTTTTTTAAATAAAACAGAAGAAAAATATAGTATTATATTGGAAAATGATGAATATAAAGTCATTAAAAAAGATGAGTTTGATTGGTCTGAGGAAAGTTATTATTTGCCTGATCCAAATGAATATATGGAAGCAGAAGAGGGTGAATTCGAAGAAGAAATTGAATATTATGAAAATATAAATAAAGAGATAACAAAAGAGATAAAATATACATTGAACTATAAGCAAATCATGGAACAATATGAAATTATTTTAGATGAAATTTCATTAACAGAAAAAATAGAAAACAAATCTAAAAACAATATGAAACAATATATTAAGAGTTTTGATTTAAGCAAAGAAAAAGATACTATTATTTACTCAAAGTCAATTCAATTAATCAATGTTATAAACAATAGTAGTATAATTACGCTTCATAATAAAAACCAATGGAATGCAGCCTAAGGAGTTAATATGGATAAGATGATATATAGTTCATTAAAATTAGAAAAATTAGTATTTGATAAGATCTTATTTGACAGAGTAGGGTTTAAAAATGATTCTGAGTTAGAATTAGAGATGGAAATAAAGATAGGAGAAGATCATGAAACCTATCGAGTTTCTTTAATATTAAGGGGAACAAAAGAAAAAGAATATCACTTAGAAGTAGGAATATCAGGATTTTTTACTTTGGAAAATTTGGATTCCTTTATAAATAAAGAAGAGTTGCTTGAAAAAAATGCGGTAGCAATCCTCATGCCTTATTTAAGAAGTCAAGTATCATTGATAACAACTCAACCTGATACGGAACCAGTTGTTTTGCCAATACTTAATATTAATAATTTGATGAAAAAATAATAATAATTTTTTGATTCATTGAAAAATATAATCTATAAAAGAAGGATGTCACAACTAAGAAATTGATGTTATAAATAAGTAATTTATCAATAATTTCTAGGTGACATCCTTTTTTAGGTTAATCTAATTCTAATTTACCAGTATAGAGCTGATAATAAGTTCCTTTTTGAGCGATCAATTCTTCATGAGCACCACGCTCAATAATGCGTCCATGATCAAGAACCATAATAGCATCACTATTACGAATGGTGGATAGACGATGGGCGATAACAAATACGGTACGCCCTTTCATTAAGTTATCCATACCTTTTTGTACGATACTTTCTGTACGAGTATCAATGCTTGATGTGGCTTCATCCAGAATCAATACAGGAGGATTTGCAACAGCAGCTCGAGCAATGGAGAGCAACTGTCTTTGGCCTTGTGATAATTCTTCGCCATCTCCGCTTAACATGGTCTGATACCCATTTGGAAGCATATTGATGAACTGATCCGCATGAGCAAGACGTGCTGCTTCATACACTTCTTCATCGGTTGCGTCTAATTTACCATAGCGGATGTTTTCCATAATCGTACCTGTGAATAAGTGAGTATCCTGAAGTACGATACCAAGAGAACGTCTTAAATCCGCCTTTTTAATCTTATTGATGTTAATGCCATCATAACGAATTTTTCCGTCTTGTACATCATAGAATCGGTTAATTAAGTTGGTGATCGTTGTTTTACCAGCACCAGTAGAACCAACAAAGGCAATTTTTTGTCCCGGTTTTGCAAACAAGGATACGTCATGAAGTACCATTTTTTCATCGGTATAACCAAATGTCATATCGAAGAAACGAACATCACCAGTTAACTCAGTATAAGTGATAGAACCATCAGCTTGATGTGGATGTTTCCATGCCCAAAGACCAGTTCTTTCCTTGCATTCAATAATGTTACCATTTTCATCCTTTTTCGCATTGACAAGAGTGACATACCCTTCGTCAACTTCTGGCTCTTCATCGATCATCTGGAAGATGCGTTCTGCACCCGCTAACGCCATAACAATGGAGTTAAACTGTTGTGCTACCTGCATAAATGGTTGGGTGAAACTTTTTGTAAACTGTAAATAAGATGCCATGACACCAAGTGTAATTCCGCCGATTCCAGCAACAGAAAGGGCTCCACCTAATACAGCAGTCAATACGAACTGTAAGTTACCTAAGTTACCAATGATTGGCCCCATCATATTGGCAAAACGGTTGGCATTTTTAGCAGCATCAAATAATTTCTCATTTAAAGCATCAAACTCTTCTTCAGAAACACGTTCATGATTGAAGATTTTAATAACACGCTGTCCATTCATTCTCTCTTCCACAAAACCTGTTACATCAGCAAGTGCTAACTGTTGACGTAAGAAGTATTTTCCACTATTTCCTCCAATGGTCTTTGTGACAAAGAGAAGGAGTCCAATCATAACGATGGCGAGAATTGTAAGCAATGGGCTTAAAATTACCATAGAAATGAACGTAGCAATAATGGTGATCGTTGACATCAAAACCTGTGGAATGGACTGGTTGATCATCTGGCGGAGAGTATCCGTATCGTTTGTGTAAAGACTCATAATAGAACCGTTAGTATTCTGATCGAAATAACGGATTGGAAGTCTTTGCATATGTTCAAACATATCATCACGAACTTGTTTTAGCACTCCTTGTCCAATTTTAACCATCAGACGGCTATAAATAAACGTACAAATAACACCTGCCATAAAAATAATGGCTAAAATAGAAAGTGCGTGATAGAGTTCTGAAAAGTTTGGATCCTGTTGTCCAATCAATGGGAGGATGAAGTCATCCAATAAAAATTTTAAGGACAAGGAAACGGAAATAGAAGCAATGGAACTAACGATAATACAGATAAAGACTGCCACAAATTGAATTTTATATCGTGAGGTCACATAGTCGAGCAGTCGTTTTGCTGTTTTTAATGTGTTTTTTGTAACCTTTGGTTTCTTTGGATTACTCATCTTCACTTCCTCCTTTCACTTGTGATTCATATACTTCACGATAAATAGCGTTTGTTTTTAATAGTTCTTCAGAAGTTCCAATTCCGTTGATTTTACCATCATCAAGAACAATAATTTGATCAGCATCTTCGATGGAAGAAACGCGTTGTGCAATGATGATTTTTGTTGTATCCGGAATTTCTTCACGAAATGCTTTTCGAATCATAGCATCTGTCTTGGTATCAACAGCACTTGTGGAATCATCAAGAATTAAGATTTTTGGTTTTTTAAGAAGAGCTCTTGCAATACAAAGACGCTGTTTTTGTCCACCAGAAACATTGTTTCCACCTTGTACAATCATGGTATGATAACCATTTGGAAATTCTTGTACGAATGGATCCGCTTGTGCTAATTTACAAACACGTTGTACCTCTTCATCGCTTGCGTTTTCATCACCCCAACGGATATTTTCGTAAATGGTTCCAGAAAAGAGAACATTCTTTTGAAGAACCATGGACACTTGATCACGCAGTGCTTCTAAATTGTATTCACGAACATCAATTCCGCCAACCTTAACAGAACCTTTTGTCACATCATAAAGTCTTGGAATCAATTGAACCAGTGTAGATTTTGCACTACCTGTACCACCGATGATACCGATAGTTTGTCCGGATTCAATGTGAAGGTTTACTTGTTTTAAAGAGAGATTTCCGCCTTCTCCAGCATAGCTAAAGTCTACATTTTCAAAGTCAATAGAACCGTTTGGTACTGTTTTTATTGCATTTGGTTTATCTTGCATTTCAGGAACTTCGCTTAGAACTTCAGCGATACGGTCACTAGAGGCTTCAGCGATCATGATCATAACGAAGACAAAGGTTACCATCATAAGGGACATAAGAATCTGTAACGCATATACAATGATACTTGTTAATTCTCCTGCTTCCATTGTGCCAAAAACAATGGCTCTACCACTGATTAATACGATGCAAAGGATGACAACATACATAGTAAATTGCATAACTGGTGAGTTCCAAGCTACAATCTTTTCTGCTTTCGTGAATAATGTGTATACAACAGAAGAGATCTTATGGAATTTTTCAATTTCATGGTCTTCCCTTACATACGCCTTTACAACACGAGAAGCGTTTACATTTTCTTGTACCGTATTATTTAAAATATCATATTCATCAAATACTTTAATAAAATGTGGATGTGCTTTTTTAGCGATAAAAATTAGAACACCGCCGAGAACTGGAATTGCAATTAAGAAAAGAAGTGCGATATCCACATTGATTTTAATGGTCATAATCATGGATAACACAATCATAAAAGGTGCTCTAGCAAGAAGGCGAATGCTCATCATATACGCCATCTGAACGTTAGTGATATCCGTTGTCATACGAGTGACAAGACTGGATGTAGAAAAATTGTCGATGTTTTTAAATGAAAATTCCTGCACTTTATAAAAAATATCATGGCGTAAGTTTTTTGCATAACCTGCACCAGCAGTTGCCGCATAGTTACCAGCTTTTACACCAAAAAATAGTGCTAACATCGCTAATACAACGAGAGTGATTCCCATTTTAATGATATAAGGGAGATTTCCTTGCTCAATACCGATATCAATAATTTTAGCCATCTGAAGTGGAATTAAAACTTCCATAAAAACTTCCAGAATAACGAAAATCGGTGCTAGAATGGATTCTCTTTTGTACTCACGAATAGATTGAAAAAGTTTTCGATTCATGGTTTTCCTCCTAATTTTTTGTTTTTTAATCTTTGGTAAGATTTTCAAGAATTTGTTCAAGAACTTTTCGGCATAATTTCAGATCCTCTTCCTCAATTCCTTTTGTCATCTTTTTTTCTCTTTGAAAAATGTCTTCCAAAATTTTTTCTCGCAAGGCTTCTGCCTTTTTCGTAGGAATAATTTGTTTTAAGCGAGCATCTTTTTTTACGCTTTCCCTGCGAATGAATCCATTTTTCTCCATTAACTGTAAAATACCAGTAGCGGTTGAACGACGAATTTGAAACTCTTCTTCAATATCTTTTTGATAGAGATCTCGATGGAGGGTTTCAAGAAGAATATGTCGTAATACATGTCTTTGGATAGGGGTTAAGTCTTGATCCTCACCTTCAAGGCGATGTTGCTGTTTTAATTTGCGAGAAATAATATGAATCAATCTGCCAAATGGAATTTCTTTGGAAGTTCTGATTTCCTCTGACACAACACTTCCACCTCCTTAAATTTCGTAAGAAATGCCAATGATGAGTAAATGTTAGGTTGCTAACTATTAGATTATAGAGAGATTTAAAATATTTGTCAATACGCAATTATAAAAGTAGCTTACTAGGTGATTTTATAAGAGGTGTCCCCAGAAAGGGACAGCTCTTTCTAGGCACGAAAGAGAAGAATCTTTATAATGAACACATCAGGCAGAGAAAGGAGGAAATAAAATGAAATCGTATCAAGTTGTAATCTGTGATGAAGAAGTGGATTATTCCTTTTCTCTTATGAACTATATCAATGGAGAAGAAGATTACCCTTGTCTTGCCGTCGCTTTTACTGACTATCCTGCATTAAAAGACTATTGTAAACAAGAAGAAAATAAAATTGATCTCATACTGTTAGGAAGTCATATACAGCAGGAAGTGGAAGAAGTTTTAGGCAGTGAGAATGAGATTCCAATTGTATGGCTTCATGAGAAACAGGAAGTGGATCAAGGAGCAGGGGTCTATAAATATCAATCGGCAGAAACTTTATTGCAAGTGATCTTAGAGCAGGTAAAACCAAAGCAAAGAGAGGAAGAAAACAAAGGAGATAAGAAGCAGACCTTCATGGAAGTCTATGGGATCTATTCTCCTATTGGAAGATGTGGTAAGACCAATCTAGCAAAAGCCCTTTGTTCTTATCAAAAGGGAAAAAGTTTGTATATTGGGATGGAGGAATATGGAGATACCATGGATGAGGGAGGAATTGGACAAGAATTTCTTTATGATATCAAGGTTCATAGCGACAACCTCTGTACTTTTCTTAGCAATCTTTTAGAAGATCAGATGGGAATGACAACCATCGCTTCCCCTAAATGCTATTTGGATTTACGACAGCTGACAGAAGAAGACATACGATGGTTTCTTGAACAAGTAAGAAATAGGAACACCTATCAAAGGGTTGTGTTTGATATAGGAACAGGAAGTCTGTTTGATTTTACCATCCTTTCCTTGTTCGATCGCATTTTCATCCCTACATTGGAACAGGAAGTAGCAAAGCAGAAACAACAACACTTTCTCACATTTATCAATCAATCTTTCCCATCTATTTACTACAAAATGCGTTTGCTATCCGTTCCTAATGTAGCCTATGATAGTTTGAAGATGGAAGAGTATGTATTACAACTATTACAAGGGGTGGACAATGGTTGATGGGCTACAAGGAAAGTTACATGATCGAGTAGTTTCTATTTTAAATTTTACCGAGGAAATCAAAGACGAAACTGTCTACGCTGTCATCGATCAAGTCATTTTGGAAGAGGGAAAAGAGCAGTATATTTCCCTTTCTCATATGCAAAAACTGCGTAGATCTTTGTTTAACTCCATCAGAAGATTGGATGTCTTACAAGAGTTATTAGATCGCAAGGATATTACAGAGATTATGATCAATGGATACGACACTATCTTTGTAGAAAAGGATGGACGGATTACAAAATGGGAGGAACAGTTTTCTAGCAAAGAAAAATTTCATGATGTGATTCAACAGATTGTGTCCAGTGCAAATCGTGTTGTCAATGAAACATCTCCCATTGTGGATGCCAGGTTGCAAGATGGATCAAGAGTTCATGTTGTATTAGAACCAATCGCCTTAGATGGCTCGGCTCTCACCATCCGAAAGTTTCCTGAAAAGCCTATGGATATGGAAGCCTTAGTAAAACTAGGAGCATTGAGTGAAAGAATTGCTATGATGTTAAAACTCCTTGTGAAAAGTGGAGTGAATATTTTTATCAGTGGTGGAACAGGTTCTGGCAAGACAACTTTTTTAAATGCTCTTTCTGGCTTCATAGAGGAAGATAAAAGGGTGGTGACCATTGAAGATTCAGCAGAACTCCAACTCATCGGTATGCCAAACTTAGTTCGTATGGAAAGTAGGAATGCCAATATGGAAGGCAATAATAGTATTGCTATTCGTGATTTATTAAAAGCCTCTCTTAGAATGCGACCGGATTTTATTATTGTAGGAGAAGTCAGAGGAGAGGAGGCACTTGATATGTTGCAAGCATTAAACACAGGACATAGCGGTTTTTCCACAGGCCATGCCAATCACTGTGAAGATATGTTAAGTCGAATTGAAACGATGGTTTTAATGGGAATGGAGATGCCTTTACCGGCCATTCAAGCACAAATTGCATCTGCCATTGACATTATCATTCATCTAGGGCGATTAAGAGATCGTTCAAGAAAAGTGCTAGAGATCACAGAGATACTGGAATATAAAGATGGAATCATTAAGACCAATCCTCTTTTTCAATTTGAAGAACTGGAGGAAGTAAACGGAATCATACATGGAGTGTGGAAACAAAAAGGGGTTATGATACGAACAGAAAAATTGGCTCTGGCAGGTCATTTATCAGCCTATGAAAGATTAGAACAGGAGGAAAGAAATGACTCGTAAAAAGTATCGTTTCTGGATCACAAAAGAACAGCTTTCTATTCTATTAAAAGGAATATTGTCAGGAGGAGTCTTGGTCTTTTTGTTCTATGATTCTTTCATTGGAATTCCGTTTCTTCTTCCCTATCTGCCTGTATATTATAAAAGAGAAAGAGAAAAACAACAAGAAAAAGAGAAACAGGAGCTGAAAAAAGAATTTGAGCAAGTGATAAAGTTGATAACGAAAGGATTGGAGATCGGATATTCATTGGAACACTGCATAGAATCGGCTAAGGTAGAATATGAGGAGATGTTATCAAATCAAACTAGCCCTATGATAAGGGAGTTGGAAACCTTTGTAAAGAAATTGCAGATGAATGTGCCAGTTCAACAGATATTTGAAGAATTTGCAATGGAAAGTCAAATTGAGGAAGTGAAGAATTTTGCTCAAATCATTGAAATTGCAAGAAAAACAGGAGGAAATCTTCCGGCAATTTTGCGAAGAACCACAGAAGTCATGCTAGAAAAAGAACAGGTATATGAAGAGATCCTCACTATGATGAGTGCAAAGAAGATGGAACAAAAAGTTATGACGTTTATGCCAGTTGGGATTCTTGCTTATATGCGTTTTACATCCAATGGATATATGGAACCTCTTTATCACAATCCCATTGGGATTTTAATCGCTACCATTGGGTTAGTGTTGATGGCAGTTTCTATCTTGTGGGCGGAAAAGATTGTGACAATTACTATATAAAAAGGAAATAGGAGCAAAAGAAATGGGCATTGTTTGTAGTGTTCTTTTACTGCTATTTGGAGCAGTATGGTATCACGTATACAAAAATAAACAAATGAAGTTTCAAGGGCTTAATAAAAAGGAACATCCTTTCAGGGTCTTTTATGATGTGAGTTATTTCTTATATTCTCGTTTTCCATGGATATTTCAAAGACAAGATGAAACATTGAGGAAGGGATTACGAAATCTTCAGGTAGTCACAAAGGAGCAGTTAGAACAAAAAGTGGTGCTATTTCGATGCCGACAAATTAGTTTTTTCTTAGTCTTTTTCTTAGGGGGATGTCTTTTAACGGTTCTCCTTTCTTTCACAGAGAAAGAGGAGAGTTTGTTTATTGAGAGAAATCCTACTGGAAAAGGGGAAAAGCAAGTGGAGCTTATATTAAAAAATGAAGATTCCAAAGAGCCTTATTCCTTACTTGTGGATGAAAAACAATACACAGAGGCAGAGTGGATGCAAAAAAGAGATGAGGCATTTTCCTATATTGAGCAGAAAATAAAAGGGAAAAATATTTCTTTTGATGAAGTATGTGATTCTTTAGTGTTTCCAAAGAAAATTCCAAACAGTGGAATTAAGGTCAGTTATACAACGGATGCTTTAACAGTTATTGATGAAGGAGGAAAGGTAAATACAAGTGAAGTTCCAAAGACAGGACAGTTGGTAAACGTTTTCGTAAAACTGCAATATAGAGAGTGGAAAGAGGAGCGAGAGTATCCAATTCGGGTGATTCCAAAGAAGAAAACGAAAGAAGAACAGCAGTATGAAATGGCCGTAGAAACATTAAAGGAGGAAGAGAAAAAAGAGCCTTTTAAAACAGGCTTTCAATTGCCAAAAGAAGTGGGAAGTTATACCGTTGAAGTTTTGAAAAGTCAACAAGCAAAGGGATATGTGATACTGATTTTTTGTATTGGAGTTGGCGTGCTTTTCTTTTATCGAGAAGAAGACAATATGAAAAGCCAGTTAAAAGAAAGAAAAGAACAACTTTTAAAAGAGTATCCAGAATTTATCCACCAGCTAGTGCTATTAATCGGTGCTGGCATGACATTAAAATCCGCATTTCAAAGAATTGGTGAAAATTATAAGGCGAAAAAAAGAAAAACCGAAGAAGAGATGTATTTATATGAAGAATTGCTTGCCTCTTTATATGAGTTGCAAGCAGGAATTTCAGAGGAAGAAGTGTATCGGGAATTTGGGAATCGACTTGGACTTCCTGTGTATAAACGGATGATGGAATTGCTCATTCAAGGATTAAAAAAGGGGATAAGAAATACGATTTTTCTATTGGAGCAGGAAGAAAGAAATTCGCTAGAGATGCGAAAGGAACAAGCAAAACGGTTGGGGGAAGAAGCGGGAACAAAGTTATTAATGCCGATGATACTGTTACTTGTTGTGATCTTGGTTCTTGTGCTGTATCCAGCTATGATGCAGTTTCAAGTTTACTAAAAAGAAAGGAGTGGTAGGATGATGCGAAGATTAAAAGAAATATGGAATGATGAAGGAGGAATGGGTGTTGTTGAAGTTATTCTTATCATCATTGTATTAATTGGGTTAGTCATTATTTTTAGAGATAGCCTTTCTGAACTTGTCAATAATTTATTTGAAACGATGACAGAAGGAGCGGAGAGTGTGGGGGATCTATAAAGAAAAATAAAGCGAATGAAACAGTGTTATATACGAATAAAAAAATGTTGTCAAAAGGAAGAAGGACAAGTGACAGTCATGCTCACCCTATTGTTTTTCGTGTTGCTCACCACAGTATTGGTATCGTTAGAAATTATTCGATATGAACAGGCGAAAGGCAGAGTAAATCATTTAGCTGTTGGTGCGGTAGAGAATCTGATGGCAGATTATCAGCCGGATATGGCGAATTGGTATGATATTTATACACTGGATATGGATTACTTAGGGCAAGGAAAGGAAGTTGCCAACAATCGAGTGTGGAATTATTTGGAAAATAACCTATTAAATGTGGATTTATTGGGAAGAGAGAGGGGGTTTTATCATTTTACAGTGGTGGATGCACAAGTAGAACCTGTCAAATACTTATATGATGAAGGTTGTCTTCCATTAAAAGAGCAAATACATAATTGGGTTGTGGAATCGTTTGTGCCAACAAAAAAACGGATAAAAAGAGAAAATATAAAAAAGATGTCAAAAAGTCAGTCTTCTTTTGATGTTCCAATCTCTGGGACTGTGCCAGAGGGAGTGGATCCAAGAGGTGTGATGGATGAGATCAAGCGACTTGGCATTTTAACCGTAACTGCCAATGATAGATTGCCTCTTTCAAAAGAGAGTCATGATTTAGAAGGACTTCCCTCTAAAAGTCTTTCATGGAATCCAGTTTCCAGTACCATATTAGATAAGGCACAAGAAAAGACAGAATTAGAACTTTATATTTTGGGACATTTCCAATCCGCACTTTCCATGACAAGAGAGGAAGAAACAGCCTATTCCAATGAGATAGAGTATTTAATAACAGGAAAGAGCAGTGATTATGACTGTTTAGAGCGAGTGGCAAAGGAAATCGTAGCATTGCGACTTCCCATCAATACAGCCTCTATTATGAAAGATTCCTCAAAAAAAGGAGAAGCAGGGGTAGCAGCAGGGATTATCTGTGCTATTACCATACAACCAGAGATATATGAAGAGGTGAAACAAGGGATTTTACTAGCGTGGGCATTTGGAGAAAGCGTTGCAGATGTAAAATCTTTGTTACAAGGAGAAAAAGTACCTCTTGTAAAAAATTCTGATAATTGGAAACTTTCTTTTCATCAGTTATTTTCCATAAAATCCTCACAAGGAAAGGAATCAAAAGAGGGGTTGGAATACGAAGACTATTTAAAACTATTGTTAATGATGAGGAGTGAAAAACATCTCTATATGAGAATGCTTGATTTGATGGAATTGAATATTCATTTGAAATATCCAGAGTTTCAGATTGAAAACTGTATCACCTCGTATCATCTCACATCAGAAATTGATGTGGATCGCCGATTTTATCAGTTGCCATTTCAGAAAGGAAAACAATATAAATTTTATATAGCACAGGATGGAAATTATCAATTTTAGAAAGAAGGTGCTTAACTATGTCTTTTTATTTTCGAGTGGAAATGTTTGCGAGAACTAAAACTGCACAGATTCAAAAAAGATGCTTATCTTTTATTCTATATCTGAAAGAAAATCATAATAAAACAAATAATACTCTCCAAGTACAAGACGAAAGCAAAACATGGATACCAAATAAAAAGACATATTTAAGCACCTTAAGAGAAGAAAAAGGCAGTATGACTGTGGAAATGGTAACCGCCTTTCCAATCTTTCTTTTTGCAGTGATGACGATTTTGCTATTTGCTCAAATGATGATGGCAGATCAGGAGGTGCATAGAGGAATGGTGGAATGTGCAAGACAGTTAGCAGAACAATCCCATCCAGAAAAAACAATTATCCTAGCAAAGACATATTGGAAAAAGCAAGTGGATACCAACTATTTAGATCGTTCCTGCATTAAAAATGGGACAAAAGGTATCAGTTTTTTAGGCAGTTATTATGATGAAAAAAGTGGAGATATTATTCTAAAAGCGAGGTATCAAATGGTCATCCCTTTTCCATTATTTCACGTTCTTTCTTACCGAGCAGGACATGAGGTGCATCAAAAAGTTTTTAGAGGATACCAATTTGAATTAGAAGGCGAAGATGAGGAATATGTCTATGTAACAGAACATCAATCCGTATATCATACAAGTAGGAGCTGTACCTATCTCCAATTAAAGATAAAGCAAGTTTTTGATGTGAAAGGGTATTTGGATGGTAAAAGGGGGTACTCACCCTGTGAGTTTTGCATCAAAAAGGGGGAGAAGCCAGCCCTGCTATACGTAACAGAACAAGGAAGGCGGTATCATAAAACGTTGTCTTGTTCTGGTTTAAAGAGAACGGTGCGTCGTGTGAAAAAGCGGGATGTGAATCACCTAAGTCCTTGTAGCCGTTGTGGTCATAAGAAAGAAAAAATGGAATAAAGGAGTAAAAATAATTGTTGGAGAAAAGGATAAAACATATCATAGCTTCAAAAGAGGGGGTCGCAACCGTAGAAGGGGCGATTTGGATTCCGTTTGTATTTTTGGTAACGATGCTTGTTTTACGATTACTATTTCAATGGACAGAATGGGGAATGGTACAAGGCGAAATGTTAGTTATTGGTGCGAATGCCGTTTCCTATGTGGATACAGGAAAGGACTTCGTTGAGTTTCATGAAAATAAAATAAATCAGTTTCATTTTTTAAGTCATGTAAGATGGGAGCAAGAGATAGGAAAAGAGGAATGCACCATTTCTTTTATAGCAGAGCAGTATCCCCCATTAAAAAAAGAGGCAAAAAAGGTTATCCGTATAAAAACAAAAAATCCAATCAAAACGTTAAGGAGGAGGAAACGAGTTGAACAAGCAGTACAAGAAGTCGGATTACCATAATTATATTGTATTTCCAGTGGAAACAGAAAAGAAATTGGAACAAAAGATGTTATTAAACAATAAAATCGCTGGTCTTTTGCCTTGTAAGATACAAAAGACAGATAGAGAAATAACAATAGAATATGAGATCGATGGAAGAATCACATTGGAGCAATATTTGCAAAATCATCCGTTAGTCATAAAAGACTTTTTAAGCCTTTATGGTGCTATTTTAAATACAATAAAGGGGATGCGAACTTACTTTCTTCCTCCATCAAGGCTACTGCTCGAAGAAGATGCCATATTTTTTCATAGTCAGACAATGAAATTAGAGTTTTGTTGTGTGCCAAATAATGAAACAGATATCATGGTTCAATTGAAGTCCTTGACAGAATTGTTATTAAAATTTACCGATCATAAAGACAAAGAGGGAGTGCTTTTTATTTATGGACTGTATCAGATGCTTGGACAGGTGAATACATCCATGGCTATGATAGAAACGTATGTATTACAAAAGAAGGAAGAAATGGCTATCAAGCCAGTGATTTATGAAGAGAAGGAAGAAAAAATTGAAGAAATATCGATACCGGTGAAAAAAATTGACGTGGAAATGCTGGGGCAATCTCAAAAAGAAGACACTCCTTTCCAAATAAAAGAAGAAAAAAGGACTGCCAAAAAGATGATGAAAAAGGAGAAAAAAAGAAACAAGGAGAAAACAAAGGAAACACTATCACATTATATATTACAATGGATGACTGGTGTGTTATTCCTTTTATTTTTATGTTTTACCATTCGTTTTTTTCTTACGATGCAATGGAAAAATGCTATCTTAGGAACTGTTATTATAGCGGTAACAGGATATATCATATGGGAAAGACAGGTGACCTATCAAAAGAAAAAGGGGATGGGGAAGCAAGAAGGTACGTTGTCTTTAAAAAGACCAGTCATAAAAGAAAAGAGTTCTTTAACAGGAGAAGAAACAGTAGTACTTGTTGAGAGAGAGCCTGTTATGGAACAGAAAGAAGAAAGAGTTCCTTGTTTAAAACCTGTAAAAGAAATCGGAACGACCATTCAGCTTGTACATATGCCACTTGTGATCGGAAGTCTGCCAGAAGCGGTGGACTTTGTGTTAAAAGAAAAAGGGGTTAGTAGAATTCATGCTTGTATTGAGCAGGAGGAAGAAAGTTATTATATCAGGGACTTAAATTCTACTAATGGAACGAGATGGAATGGAGAAATGCTGTATCCACAAATACCAAGAGAATTAAAGGATGGGGATATTGTGGGAATTGGAAATGAAGAATACCTGTTTCAGTTTTAAGTATGTCAAGTAATCCAGAAGTCCTCTTGACGGATATGCTCATAATATGATAAGTTCAAAAGGTTGCAAAAGAAAAGAATGAAAGAGAGGAGAAATGCTCCTATGAAGCATCCATTTGAACGAATAAAAGCATCTTATAGAGAGTTTCGGAATATAAAAGCCATTACCATATGTGCCATGTTTGGTGCGTTATCCATCATACTTGGATATTTTTCTATCCAGATTGGGGACTTTTTAAAAATTGGATTTTCCAGTTTGCCCAATGAGGCGGTTGCCTATCTTTTTGGACCAGTTGTTGCCCCTTTGTTTGGTGGGATTATGGATATTTTAAAATATATGATAAAGCCAACTGGTGCATTTTTCCCAGGGTTTACGATAACAGCCATAGTAGCAGGTCTGATCAACGGGTTTTTATTATATAAACGCCCTATCAAGTTATCACGTATTTTAATAACGAAATTTCTTGTTATTGTTATCTGTGATATTGTATTGAATACCATATGGCTATCCATTCTCTATGGAAAGGGATTTATGGTACTTTTACCGATGAGAGCGATAAAAAATCTGATTATGTGGCCGATTGAAGGGCTATTATTATTTACTATGTTAAAAATGTTAGATACATCAGGATTGTTAAAAGAAGTGCAAACTTCGAGAAATTCAATCTCTTAAAATTTAGAAAGAAGCCATAGGACATAAGAAAATTTCGTTTCTTATGTCCTATGGCTTCTTTCGCGTCGTTTAAGAGTTGCAGTTGTAGTTTGTAAATGATAGAATTTATTACAGCATAAAATAACGAATAAAGAACAAGTAACGATGAATAATAAGAAAAGGGAAACGATACTATGATACTTTCATTAGAGCAGTTTTTAATCAGCAAAGGCTATGAAAAAGTGATGGATCGCAATTTGGTGTTTATGAAAGAACTTCCAGATATTGTATATCTAGTTCAAGTAACCAGTGCCAATTATGATCATTGCAGTTCAAAAGAAGATTATATGAGAAAAAATCAGCAATTAACTTTTTATTGGAATGGACAGACCGGAAAAAATATTCGCATTTTAAATTTGATCACCGTTCCATCCATAAAATGTAGGGGAGTGACAGAGCTTTCAGAGGGCGGGTTTGATGTGTGGATGATTGATGAGTCAAAGGAGAGAATTATTTTATTTGAAAATCAAACGAAGGAATTTGATAATCTCTATGAGCCATTAGAGCAATGGCTTGTAAGTGAAACACAATCCGAATCATTGCCAGTGAAAAAAAGTCCGGTTACCATTGGACTAATTGCAGTCAATGTGCTGGTCTTTTTGATTCTCTCTAAGTTAGGGGATGTGTACAACTCAGAATTTATGTTTCAGATGGGAGCAGGAGAGTGGAGAGCGATATTTTATGGACAAGAGTATTATCGTTTGCTCACTTGTATGTTTTTACACTTTGGCTTAGAACATTTATTCAACAATATGTTAGTACTTTTCTTTGCAGGTGTTCAGTTGGAATCTAAAATTGGTTCGATACGTTTTTTCATTCTTTATGTTTTATCAGGAATTATAGGAAGTCTTTGTTCTGCAATTTCTGCCATGTTGAACCAGCAGATTGTTGTTTCGGCAGGAGCTTCGGGGGCGATTTATGGTGTGTTAGGGGCAATTTTAGTGGAAATGTTATTAGATAAAGAACAAAGAAAGCAAATGTCCCTCTATCGTGTTTTCATTTTAGTGATGGGAACTCTTTATTTGACGATTATGGATCATAATAGTACCATTGATTATATCGCTCATGGAGGAGGATTTTTGTCCGGAGCAATCATTGGTGCTGTCTTTTTCTTCATAAAAGAGGTAAGAAAGAAAAAACTTGCACAAGGATAGCTTTTCTATTAAACTACTATCATGTGAAGGATGTGAGTATATGTCATATATGGCATTATATCGGAAGTTTAGACCTTCCGAATTTGAAGATGTAAAAGGACAAGAGCATATCGTAACGGCTCTGACCAATCAAATTAAAGCGGATCGAATTGGACACGCTTATTTATTTTGTGGAACTCGTGGTACAGGAAAAACAACCATTGCAAAATTATTTGCAAAAGCAGTAAATTGTGAACATCCGATAGATGGAAGCCCTTGTAATGAATGCCCTTCTTGTCTTGCCATTAACAAGCAGACCGCAATGAATGTGATTGAAATCGATGCAGCTTCTAATAACGGTGTGGACAACATTCGTGATATTCGGGATGAAGTGCAGTATTCCCCAACGGAGGGAAAGTATAAGGTGTATATCATTGATGAAGTGCATATGCTTTCCATAGGAGCCTTTAATGCTTTATTAAAGACGTTGGAAGAGCCACCATCTTATGTTATATTTATTTTAGCGACAACAGAGGCACATAAAATTCCAATTACGATTTTATCAAGATGCCAACGCTATGACTTCCGACGAATTTCCATTGATACCATCACAGAACGGTTAAAAGAGTTAATAGAAAAAGAGGGAATACAAGCAGAAGAAAAAGCACTTCGCTATGTGGCGAAGGCAGCTGACGGCTCCATGCGTGATGCTCTTAGTTTGCTCGATCAGTGCATTGCTTTTTATTTAGGACAGCCAATTACGTATGAAAATGTATTAGAAGTATTGGGTGCTGTTGACAATGAAATATTTAGTCGAGTGCTTCGAGCTATCTTAGAACAAAAGGTGACAGATGTTATGGCGATCATCGAAGAGATGGTCATGAGCGGAAGAGAACTTGGACAGTTCGTTATGGACTTTGTCTGGTATTTACGCAATTTACTTCTTTTAAAAAATACAAAAGAAGAAGAGCCTGCCCTTGATTTATCGAAAGAGAGTTTAAAAGCATTAAGAGAAGAAGCAAAGGTCATTGACAATGAAGTGCTGATGCGATATATCAAGATTTTATCCGATCTATCTAATCAGCTTCGCTATGCGACGCAAAAAAGGGTGTTGACTGAGGTCACATTCATCCGTCTTTGTAAACCACAAATGGAGCAAAGTTATGAGGGGATTCTCGATCGGCTCCGCCAGCTAGAGGAGAAGATGGAACAAGGAGTTCCTGTTTTAGTAGCACCAACACAGCAAACAGTCAGCAATACACAAGAAGGACAGCAGGCATTGACGCCAAAGGAAGTGGAACAAGAGATTGAAAAACGCTTTGAACCTGCGGATGTCCTCAGTTTAAAACAATTAGTGGGACAGATACCCGCTATAAAAAGAGAATTGATTGGTCCAATGAAATTTCATTTTGGAAAGGCGAAAGTGACCATTGGAGCGGACAGTTCCTCTTTAAATCTTATGTTCCAACAAAATGCTGATGGACAGATGGCAAAAGAATATTTTGAGAGAGAAAATCACAAACAGGAATTTGAAGAGCTACTTTCACAAAAGGTAGGAAAACAGATTCACTATCAATGTATTTTTGAGCAACCAGAGCATATGGGAACATTGGAAAGTTATGATCTAAGTATTTTAAGTAAGTTAAATATTCCAATCGAATTTGAAGATTGAAAAATTTAACAATATTTTTCTAAAGAATGGATAGTATTATTAGGAAAAAGATTTTATACTTATGAAGTAAGACAATAAATAGCAGTCTTAATCATTTCCACAAATTCGTCGGAAAAAAATAAATGATAGAAATTAGGAGGAAGAAAAAATGGCAAAAAGAGGTGGATTTCCTGGAATGGGTATGCCAGGGAACATGAACAATTTAATGAAACAGGCACAAAAGATGCAAAAACAAATGGAGGAAACAACAAAAGAATTAGAAAGCAAAGAATATTCTGCTACGGTTGGTGGCGGTGTTGTTACAGTTACAGTTTCTGGTAAAAAAGAAGTGACAGCAGTGAGCTTAAAAGAAGAAGTTGTGGATCCAGATGATATTGAAATGTTAGAAGATTTAATTATTTCAGCTGTAAATGAAGCGTTTAGAAAAATGGAAGAGGATCAAGCAAGTTCTATGTCTAAGATCACAGGAGGTCTTGGCATGGGCGGAGGATTCCCATTCTAATGGATATTTATAGCAGTCAAATTACAAAATTGATAGAAGAACTTGGAAGACTTCCGGGGATTGGTGCAAAATCCGCACAGCGTCTTGCATTTCATATTATCAATATGCCAAAAGAACAAGTACAAAGTCTTGCGGATACCATAGTACAGGCAAAGAGCCAAGTGCAGTATTGTAAGATCTGTTGTACCTTAACCGATCAGGAAGTATGTCCAATTTGTGCCAGTGAAAAGCGGGATCATAAGACCATTATGGTGGTGGAAAATTCCAGAGATCTCGCAGCTTATGAAAAAACAGGAAAATACGATGGTGTGTATCACGTATTACATGGTGCGATCTCTCCTTATCAAGGAATTGGACCAAATGATATTCGATTAAAAGAATTGATGGGCCGATTGCAAGGAGATGTAAAAGAAGTAATTATCGCTACCAACTCCAGCTTAGAAGGGGAAACAACCGCTATGTATATCAGTAAACTTGTGAAGCCAACAGGGATCAAGATTACAAAGATTGCAAGCGGTGTGCCAGTGGGTGGAGATTTGGAATATATTGATGAGGTAACTCTTTTAAGAGCATTGGATGGCAGAACAGAGATGTAAGCCATAAAGTACGAAAGGCGGGTAGAGAATGATGGGTAATGTAAAACGCATTGGAATGCTAACGAGCGGTGGAGATTGTCAGGCCTTGAATGCAGCCATGAGAGGCGTGGTAAAAGGACTTGTGACACTCTACGGTCAAGATGTGGAAATTATCGGATTTGAAGAAGGGTATAAAGGATTGATCTATGGTCAATATCGCAAATTGACACCGGCGGATTTTTCGGGAATTTTGACAAAAGGTGGTACTATTTTAGGAAGTAGTCGTCAGCCATTTAAATTGATGCGAGTTCCAGATGCAAATGGACTTGATAAAGTGGAGGCGATGAAAACCACATATCATCAATTAAAGCTTGATTGCCTTGTTGTATTAGGCGGAAACGGAACCCATAAAACTGCACATATGCTTTCAGAAGAGGGCTTGCATATTGTGACTCTTCCAAAAACAATAGATAATGATCTTTGGGCAACTGAAATGACTTTTGGATTTCAAAGTGCAGTCAATATTGCCACCAATGCCATTGATTGCATTCATACAACAGCCACTTCTCATGGCAGAGTTTTTATTGTGGAGCTGATGGGACATAAAGTTGGATGGGTAACACTCCATGCTGGAATTGCAGGAGGGGCAGACATTATTCTCATTCCAGAAATTCCATATGATATTCAAAAAGTATTGGATGCCTTGAAAAAACGCGAAGAACAAGGAAAGAGATTTTCCATTTTAGCGGTGGCAGAAGGAGCAATTTCAAAAGAAGATGCAAAACTTTCTAAAAAAGAGCGGAAAGAAAAGATCAAAAAAAGAAAACAGCCAACCATTTCTTATGAATTGGCAGAACAGATTCAAAAAGCCACAGGGAAAGAAGTGCGTGTAACAGTTCCGGGACATACACAAAGAGGAGGAAGTCCATCTTCTTATGATCGGGTCTTATCCAGTCGACTTGGAGCGGAAGCTGCAAGATTGATTTATAAGGGGAAATATGGAAGAATGGTAGCAGTAAAAGGCAATGAGATTATCTCTGTTCCACTGTCAGAAGTGGCTGGCAAGTTAAAATATGTTTCACCAGAAGATGATATTATAAAACAAGCAAAAACACTTGGTATTTCTTTTGGTGATTAAAGAAATGAAAAAAGGCTATCTTCCTTTCTTGGAGGAATAGCCTTTTTCTTATGGACAAATCATGAATAGGGATTAGAATTTCTCTTCTGTTTGATGGCGAAGACACATGAGATCAAAATTGAATTCATGAGATTCTCTTACTCGACGAGATTTTAATTCTTGTAAATCCTGTTGGATTTTTTTCATAGATTTTCCCTTGTTTAATTGTTTATAGAGGCGATAGCGATGCTTGATGTCCTTGTTTTCAGGGTCTAATTTTATTGGTTTCGTTCGATATAAGTTAGCTGATTCTGTCACATAGACAGCGATATCATGATCTACTTTTGCCATTTCCATACAGAGTTTTCGATAGCGAATATTGTGAATCTGATGGATTATACCAACAGTCAGTACTCCTAACGAAGCGATGGATAGGGAAAAGAAAATTTTTGTTTTATGTTTCATGAAAAAACCGTCCTGTAATTTTAAACGCTTTTCTTTTAGTTTTGCTTGGATTTCTGAAAATGTAGGAAGCTCATAGAGTGATTCCAATTCTTTTACATTTAACTTCTGAGATAATGGTTCTAAATTTAGAAAATCTTGTATTGGCTTTGCAGACATAATTTCCTCCTCCTTAAAATAATTAATAGTTCTATTATACTCCATATTTCACAAAACTAACAGAAAAATATGTTTCTTTCTTTTTCATAACATTTTAATAAAAATAAGTTTATAAGCATTTCATTTTAATTTTAGAGTATGGACACAGAATGTACATATTTATAGAGTATAGTAATACTCGTAAAGAGCTTTTCATATATTTGAATCCTCTCCCCCTCATTTATAAGAAGCACCCTGAATCGCAGCAGGGTGCTTTTTTGTATTTATGCGAAAGCAACGAGTCATGCAAGAGCATGTATGCTCTTATATGACGACTGCTTGCGAACGTGAGAAGTTCGCAAAGCGTGCTTCTCATCGTTTGTGGAGGAGAATGTGCATTGCTAGAAGCAATAAAAGTAATAAAACATGTGCAATATCTATTTTGTCCTAAAAAAATGTGGTATACTGATAAAAACGTAAATACATGAAGTATTAAAAGGTCAATGTTTAATGTGAGGAAGTCACAGAATAGAAAGTGAAAATATGATTTAATATAAAGAAAGGAACAAACCATGATTTGGATTGGAATTGTAATCGGGATTGTTGTAATCGAATGGTTTTTGAAAGCCCATTTTGATAAAAAATTAAAGTTTGGAGAAACCATAGAGATAGGGAAAGGAAAGATCATTCTAAAGAAATATTATAATAAAGGTGCTGCACTGGATAGCTTTGAAACATATCCTAAACAATTGCTCCTTGTTACAGGAGGCATGATAGGAGTGATTTTATATTTATGGAAAAAGGCGATTGGGATGCAGGGAGAGTATGTAAGAAAAATAGCTTTTTCTCTTTTGCTAGGAGGGGCTATCAGTAATTTACTCGATCGACTGACAAAGCATTATGTAGTGGATTATTTTAGTTTTTCATGGAAAAAAATCCGCCATATCGTATTTAATATCGCGGATTTTTGTATTTTTATAGGAAGTTTTCTGTTTTTGCTCGCTTCTTTAAAAGAAAAAAAGTGATTGGCACAGATAAAACTTCGTCTTTCTCATTGTTGTACTGTTACACTTAAAATTTCTGGATTCACTTGTCCTTTCACTGGACCATAAGTAAAGGAAATTTTTGCACCAATATCCATGTTATTGAATTGTTCAGCGACTTTTTCATCATAGATAAAGAAAGTTTCGTAACTGCCATCTTGCATTTCAACTTCGATGGAATTGCTATCAATTTGACCATTGAAAATACCAGTTCCTTTTGTTTCCTTATCAACTTTTGGAGCTAGGGTTTCAGCAGTTGTCGTTTCCTCATTAGGTGTTTCCTTAGATGGGGAAATTGCTGTTGTTTTTTCTTCTGGTGCCTCCGTTGTGGATTCAGAACTTGGTGTAGATTCTGTGGCTGCTTCTGTATTGTCAACAGATGCTTGTGTATCAGAAGTAGTAGTTTCTGTTGTAGTTGTTTGTGGTGTTTGACCCTTGTCATCTTTTCCACACCCAAATAATGTGGCTGTTCCAACAATAAGTAAACTGGCAGTTAATAACCATTTGCGTATCATAATCATTCGCCTCCTTTTCTAACATCAATGAATGATTGATGTTTCTAACCATTATTATAATTCAGAATAAGAAACAATACAAGTTTGTTTCGAAAAGAGAAAAGGAAAGGTAAATGAATTGAAAATAATTATTAAGATATTATACATAATAAAATAACTATAAAAGAATGAAGAAACAACTAAGGAGGTTTTTAACTATGAATAGTAATAAATATGATTTAGCCATTATTGGATCTGGACCAGCAGGTCTTACATCAGCCATTTATGCACAAAGAGCTTTATTAAATACGGTTATTATTGAAAAAAATCCAATGAGCGGAGGACAGATTTTAAACACATATGAAGTGGATAATTATCCAGGACTTCCTATGATCAACGGATTTGATCTCGGATTAAAAATGAGAGAGCATGCGGATAAGTTAGGTGCAAAGTTTGTAACAGCATCCGTAGAAAAGGTGGAAAAAACAGAAGATGGATTTTCCATTTGCATCAGAGATAAAGAACCAATCGAAGCAAAAACAGTGATTGTAGCAACGGGTGCGGAGCATATCACACTTGGTGTAGAAGGAGAAGAACGCTTAAAAGGAATGGGAGTATCTTACTGTGCAACTTGTGATGGTGCATTTTTTAGAGGGAAAACAGTAGCCGTTGTAGGCGGAGGAGATGTTGCCCTTGAAGATGCCATCTTTTTAGCAAGAGGCTGTGAAAAAGTATATGTGATCCACAGAAGGGATGAATTCCGCGGTGCTAAAATTTTACAACAGCAATTACTTTCTATGGAAAATATAGAAGTGCTTTGGGATACAGTAACAGAAGAAATAAAAGGAGAAAATGCTGTTAGTGGAATCAAAGTTCGTAATGTTAAGACACAAGAAGAAAAGGAATTAGAAGTGAATGGTGTGTTTATTGCAGTTGGAAATCGTCCTGATACAGAAATGGTAGCAGAAATTGTTCAAAGAGATGAAAAAGGTTATATCATTGGGGATGAAACAGGAACAACAAGCACAAAGGGATTATTTGTAGCAGGGGATGTTCGAACAAAATCTCTTCGTCAAGTAGTAACTGCTGCATCCGATGGAGCAAATGCTGTCTATTCTATTGAAAAATATTTAGCAGAACAAGGAAAATAAAACATATCGAAACATCATTGACACGAGATATAAATGTTACAAAAATATTAAAAAAGTATTTTGTAAAAATTAAATAAACAATTATAAAATCAATAAAAACAAAAAGGGAACTGGAAGTGAATTCCAGTTCTTTTTTTGTGGATATCGTGAAAAACCTGTGAACTCCGTCTTTCTTTCGTTGACATTGATTAGGTAATCTGCTATAATGAGCGAAGTGATTTGGTGTTAATAAAGTTGTAATAAAAATAGGAAAAAGAAAAGGAAAGTATTTAGGAGGTTTGTAACAATGAGACGCTCAAAATTAAAAGCATCAGCATTCATAGTCGCTATGACTGGATGTATGATGTTTAATAAAATAAATGCAAAAGCAGAAAGTGTTTTTGCAAATACAGCAGTAGCTGGTTTTTCCCTATCCATGGAAGAACTTGTGAATGCTGAAGAAGATCAAGTACCGGATGTATTAGCAGAAGGTGATACAGAGGTCGATCCTTTAGCAGCGGGAGCAACAGAGGTAAAACAAGTAACCGATATTCCAGATGCGGAAGAAACAAAGGCAGAAAAAGCAACAGAAGCGAAAGCAGAAGAAGAGAAAAAGTCTTCAGAATACGATGATGTGGCAGTTGCGAAGGTTACAAAATATTTAAATGTTCGTAAAAGACCAACAGAAGATTCAGAAGTTGTTGGAAAACTTTACAAAGGTGCTGCTGGAACAATCTTAAAAACAAAGAAAAGTGGATGGACAAAGATTAAATCTGGCAGTGTTACAGGTTGGGTAAAAAGTGATTTTATCGTGACAGGTGATGATGTTGAAGCATATGCGGATAAAGTATGTGATAAGACAGCTACTGTTACTGCTCAAACATTAAAAGTTCGTGAAAAAGCAACAACAGATGCTAAAGTGGTAACTCTGATTCCAGAGGGTGAAGAGTATCATGTGCTCAAAGAGAAAAAAGGCTGGGTTGCAATTAAAGTGGATGAAGATGTGAAAGGATATGTGTCAAAAGAATTTGTAGACATTGATTTTGATTTTGATGATGCAGTTTCTATTGAAGAAGAGAGAAAAGCGGAAGAAGAAGCAGCTCGTGCATTAGAAGAACAAGCTCAAAGACAACAAGAAGAAGCAAATGCCAGTGCATCAACATCTTCTAATTCTGATAACACAAGCAGTTCTAGTAGCTCTAGCTCTAGTTCAAGTTCAACATCTCAAAGCAGTAGTTCCAATAGTTCTAGTAAAAGCTATAACAGTGCTGGTTCTACAACAAGACAAAATATCGTGAACTTTGCAGTACAGTTTGTTGGCAATCCATATGTTTATGGTGGGACAAGTTTAACAAACGGAGCGGATTGTTCAGGATTTACACAATCTGTATATCGAAACTTTGGAATTTCTATTAGCCGTACTTCTCGTGAGCAGGCAACAAACGGAAGTTCTGTATCTTTAAGTAATGTACAACCAGGAGATTTAATCTTCTATAAAAATGGAAGCACCATTGGACACGTTGCCCTTTACATTGGAAATGGACAAGTTGTTCATGCAAGTTCTCCACAATCAGGAATTAAGATTTCTAATATGTATTATCGTACACCATATTGCGCAAGAAGTATTTTAGGATAAAGAGAATAGAATTGTTATAACCTTTTGGATGATTTTCTAGATCAATATAAATATATAAGGAAGAAACTGTAAGCAGTTTCTTCCTTATTTTTATTTACATGGAAGGAATAAGTCAAGCAGAAATGCTTGCATTTCTATTTGACGCCGCCTATGAATGTGATAAGTTTGCAAAAGCGTACTTATCATCATTTACGTAAAGACAACCAGTTAAGTGAGAACATTTTTTATCACATATGGCAACTGTCTGTGAACGTGGGAAACTCGTGAAACGTGTTTTTCATGGTTTACATAAAAGGGATAAGTTAAGAAGAAATCTTGCATAAAGTAAAAGAACTAGTTTATGAATATGAGAATCACGTTGTTTTGATTTTCTCATCATTGGAAAATATGGATAAAAATGGAAAATATTAAAAAAATAAAACTTGTACAGAATGCACAAAAGTGTGAACCATAGCAACAAGAGTCGATAAAAGTAGAAAAAATAGAAAGAAATAATACACCAATTGTCCACATGTTAAAATTCATAAAAATGACAGAAATAAAGTTATACACAAAGTTATCCACATTATCCACAAAATGTACTGCTAATAATCTTATGGAAATTTGAGAATAAAAAGAACGAATGTTTTGTATAGTTATCCTAAAATTGACAAAATACGTGGATTCTATTGACATTTTTATTATCAATTAGTGGTATAAAATAATAAGAATAATCTGTTAAAATTCATATTAATAACATGAATATCAAAGGAAAGTGTGAAAAATGAAAAAAATATAGAGAAGTAATTGAAAAAAACAGGAATTGTGGTATAATATTATTATAACAGCAAGAGATAGAATGCAGTATAATTTCTTCGCTGTGCGTCCATCCTGTGGAGTACCACTGGATAATAAGACAAGAAGGAGTTGGACCATATGCGTTATATTATGATTGGAAAAAACATTGAAGTGACAGAGGCTTTAAAAAGCACCGTAGAGAAGAAAATCGATAGACTTTCTAAGTACTTTACGGACAATACAGAAATCCATGTTACCTTTGGTGTTGAAAAAGACAGACAGAAAATTGAAGTTACAATTCCAATGAAAGGAAGTTTAATTCGTGCAGAACAGACAAGCGATGATATGTATGTATCTATTGATTTAGTGGTAGATATTATCGAACGTCAAGTTCGTAAATATAAAAATAAACTCGTTCAACAAAAACAGGCGGGTGGTTTCTTCCAACCAGCATTTGTGGAAGAAGAATCCGATGATGAAGAGATTAAGATTTTTAGAAGTAAACGTTTTGCAGTAAAACCAATGGATCCAGAAGAAGCATGTTTACAGATGGAAATGCTAGGACATGACTTCTATGTATTCCGCAATGTGGAAACAGATGAAGTCAATGTTGTATATAAAAGAAAAGGACACACATATGGTTTAATTGAACCTGAATATTAAATAGGACAACAGTTTTAGAAGAAATGAAAGAAGTATCATTAGAGTATTCGAATAAAACCATATCATGAAGTGATAAACGAAATGAATATGGAAAACAACTGTATAAGGTAGGACAAGGACATCACAAATAATTCTTGTGGTGTCCTTTTTATCATTTGTCATATATTTCCGCCAATATCCCTTGAAAATATAACGATAATATTGTATATTTTTGTATTAGGTGGCTTTTTCACCCAAATGTTCAAATATGGACATTTTGTTAAGAATTTAGAAATTCGTTGATTATGAATACATTCAATGATACAATGTAGATTGACAATATTCCGAACGAATCACAGGAGTGAAAGATAAATGAATATTTTAGAGAAAATTTTTGGTTCCCATAGTGAAAAAGAAATTAAGCGTATTATGCCATTGGTTGAAAAGATTGAATCTTTAGATGAGTCCATGCAAGCGCTGACAGATGAGGAACTTAAAAACAAAACAGAAGAATTTAAAAAACGCCTCGCGGAAGGAGAAACACTTGATGATCTCTTACCAGAGGCATTTGCGGTCGTAAGAGAAGCAGCAGTGAGAACACTTGGTATGAAACATTATCGTGTTCAGTTAATTGGTGGTATTATTCTTCATCAAGGACGTATTGCGGAAATGAAAACTGGTGAAGGAAAGACACTTGTATCAACACTTCCTGCTTACTTAAACGCCTTAGAAGGAAAAGGAGTTCATGTTGTAACGGTTAATGATTACCTTGCAAAGCGTGATGCTGAAACCATGGGACAGATTCATAGTTTCCTCGGACTCAAAGTTGGTGTTATTTTAAATAGTTCTGAAGCCGATGAAAGAAGAAAAGCGTATAACTGTGATATTACTTATATTACAAACAACGAATTAGGATTCGACTATTTAAGAGACAACATGGTTATTTACAAAGAACAGCTCGTTCAAAGAGATCTGCATTATGCCATTGTGGATGAAGTTGACTCCGTATTAATTGATGAAGCGAGAACTCCACTTATTATCTCTGGTCAAAGTGGTAAGTCAACAGAACTTTATAAAATGTGTGACTTCCTTGCAAGAAAATTAGAACGTGGTACATCCGATGGTGAGTTATCCAAGATCGATGCGATTATGGGTGAAGATGTCAAAGAGGATGGAGATTTCCTTGTAAATGAAAAAGACAAGCAGGTTATGCTAACAGCAGAAGGTGTACAAAAAGTAGAAGAATTTTTCAAAATTGAAAACCTTGCTGATCCAGAAAACTTAGAGATCCAGCATAACATGATTCTTGCATTAAGAGCTCATAACTTAATGTTCCGCGATAAGGACTATGTTGTAAAAGATGATGAAGTTTTAATCGTAGATGAGTTTACTGGACGTATTATGCCAGGAAGAAGATATTCTGATGGATTACATCAGGCGATTGAGGCAAAAGAACACGTTCAGGTTAAGAGAGAAAGTAAGACATTAGCGACGATCACATTCCAGAACTTCTTCAATAAATATGCGAAGAAATCTGGTATGACAGGTACTGCTCAGACAGAAGAACAAGAATTCCGTGAAATTTATGGAATGGACGTTATCGTAATTCCTACCAATAAACCGATGGTTCGTATCGATCATGATGATGCCGTATACTGCACAAAAAATGAAAAATTAAATGCAGTCATTAATGATATTGCAGAATCTCATGAAAAAGGACAACCTGTCTTAGTTGGTACGGTTACCATTGAAGCATCAGAGGAAGTCAGTGCTCGTTTGAAGAAACGCAAAATCCCTCATAAAGTGTTGAATGCGAAATTCCATGAGTTAGAGGCAGAGATCATTGCAGATGCTGGTGTACGTGGTGCGGTAACCATTGCAACAAACATGGCAGGTCGTGGTACAGATATTAAACTTGGTAAAGGTGTTGCAGAACTTGGTGGTTTAAAAATCATCGGTACAGAACGTCATGAGTCAAGACGTATTGATAATCAGCTTCGTGGACGTGCAGGACGTCAAGGAGATCCAGGAGAATCCAAATTCTATTTATCATTAGAAGACGATTTGATGCGTTTATTTGGTTCTGAAAGAGTTATGGGAATGTATAAAGCATTAAATCTCCCAGAAGGAGAAGAGATCCAGCATAAAACTCTTACAAACTTTATTGAAAAAGCACAAAAGAAGATCGAAGGAAATAACTTCGGTATTCGTAAAAATCTTCTTGAGTATGATAGAGTGAATAACGAGCAAAGAGAAATTATTTATGGAGAGCGTCGTCGTGTACTCGATGGAGAAAATATGCGTGATGTGATCTATAAAATGATTCTTGATACCGTAGAAGAATATGTAAACCGCATTATCGGAGATGATCAATCTCCAGCAGAATGGGATTTATTTAACTTAAATGAAGAACTTCGTCCAGTGATTCCAGTGCAGAAAATTGAGTTAACGGAAGAAGAAAAGAAAAACGGTAAAAAAGCTGAATTAATTCAAAGATTAAAAGAAGAAGCAGCCAAATTATATGAGGCAAAAGAAGCAGAATTTCCAGAACCAGAACAATTGCGTGAAATTGAGCGTGTGATTCTTCTTCGTGTCATCGACCGTAAATGGATGGATCATATCGATGATATGGATCAGCTCCGTCAAGGAATTGGTTTACAGGCATATGGTCAAAGAGATCCAGTTGTGGAATACAAGTTCACAGGTTATGCGATGTTTGATGAAATGGCAGAAGCCATTCGTGAAGAAACTGCTCAGGCATTGTTACACGTTCGTATTGAACAGAAGGTAGAGAGAGAAGAGGTTGCGAAAGTAACAGGAACTAATAAAGATAACTCTGCTGCAAAACGTCCAGTTGTGAGAATGTCTGAAAAAATTGGAAGAAATGATCCATGCCCATGTGGTTCAGGTAAAAAATATAAACATTGCTGTGGAAGAAATGAATAACTATATTTCGAGGAAACGATGAGAAATATGCTTTCCACACAGATAAGAAGAGAGCTGTTGTATGAATTACAACAGCTCTTTATTTACGCAAAAGCAACGAGCCATGCGAGAGCATTTATGCTCACATATGGCGACTGCCTACGAACGTGAGAAGTTCGCAAAGCGTGCTTCTCATCGTTTTTGCACATTTCATGGTTGTTTTTGTGTTGCATAAAGATGTCTTTGCGTGTTATGCTAGATTAAGACCCGAAAAGGAGGAAAAACATTAATGGTTGAATTAGATCAATTTAAATATACAGTCAATCAATATAGAGAGCCTTTAGTAGAAGTTGGGCATTCTCTTGATTTAGAGAGAAAAAAAGATAGAATTGAAGAATTAGAAGCGGATATGGAATCACAGGGATTCTGGGATAATATTGAGCGTTCCCAGCAAGTGATGAAAGAATTAAAAAATTTAAAAGATACCGTAGATGAATATAAAGGGCTTGTGGATCAATTAGAAGATATTGATACCATGCTTGAAATGGGATATGAAGAAGAAGATCCATCTTTGATTCCAGAAATTGATGAAATGGTAAAAACGTTTGTTGATAGTTTAGAAAAACTTCGTGTTAAGACATTGTTATCAGGCGAATATGATAAGTGCAATGCGATTTTGACACTTCATGCAGGAGCAGGTGGAACAGAATCTTGCGACTGGGCGAGTATGTTATTCCGTATGTATACAAGATGGGCCAATGCAAAAGGATACCAAACAGAGATCCTTGATTATTTAGATGGAGATGAAGCAGGAATTAAAACCGTAACCGTTCAGATCAACGGAGAAAATGCCTATGGCTATTTAAAATCTGAAAAGGGAGTTCATCGTCTTGTGCGTATTTCCCCATTTAATGCAGCGGGAAAGCGTCAAACATCTTTTGTATCCTGTGATGTTATGCCGGATATTGAACAGGATATTGAAATTGAAATTAACGATGATGATTTAAGAATTGACACCTACCGTTCTAGTGGTGCGGGAGGACAGCATGTCAATAAAACATCTTCTGCTATCCGTATTACTCACTTGCCTACGGGGATTGTTGTGCAGTGTCAAAATGAACGTTCTCAGTTCCAAAATAAAGATAAGGCCATGCAGATGTTAAAGGCAAAACTTTATATGATGAAACAGCAAGAAAATATGGAAAAATTATCAGGAATCCGTGGAGAAGTATCCGATAATGGCTGGGGAAGTCAGATCCGTTCTTATGTTATGCAACCATATACCATGGTTAAAGATTTAAGAACAGGAGAAGAAACAAGTAACGTGGGAAGCGTTATGGATGGAAATTTAGATGCCTTTATGAATGCGTATTTAAAATGGGAGGCAACAAAGAAGAAAGAACAATAACATCGTTTCGATAAAGATAGGAACTGGAAATAGGATAAGAGAAAATTATCATAAGAGACGAGGGAGAACGATATGTTAGATGAAAGTAAATATTATCTGGTAAAGAAAAAAGCGATACCAGAAGTGCTATTAAAAGTAGTAGAGGCGAAAAAATTATTGGAGAGCAATAAAAACCTCACAATTCAAGAGGTAGCAGAGCAAGTCGGAATCAGTCGGAGCTCTTATTATAAATATAAAGATGATATTTTTCAATTGCAAGAAAATGCAAAAGGGCGTGTCATTACGTTTGTTGTAGAATTGGATGATAAGCCAGGACTTTGTTCGATGGTGTTGAATTTAATTGCTCAGTATCGTGCTAATATTATAACCATTCATCAAAGTATTCCTGTAAACGGGGTGGCGTTGCTCACATTAAGCGTTAATATATTGCCGGATACAGGAGATATTTCCCTCATGATACAAGAAATTGAGCATGCAGATGGGATTCATTATTTAAAGATTTTAGCAAGAGAGTAGAAAAGGAAGCTATATGAAGTATTTGATCATAATCGCAGATGGTATGGCGGATGAAGGGCAAGAAGAATTAGGGGGAAAGACCCCGCTTTCTTATGCCAATACAAAGACTTTGGATCGTCTTGCAAAGCGATCAAAGATTGGGCGGGTTAAAACTATACCAGATGGAATGGAAGCAGGCAGTGATGTGGCAGGGCTTACTATTTTAGGCTATGATCCAAAAAGTGTTTATACTGGCCGTGCTCCCATAGAATGTTTAGGGCTTGTAGAACAAGAAAACTCCTGTATTTTACTAGGAGAAGAAGAGATCGCCTATCGCATGAATTTGGTCACGTTAACAGAGGATGAAGAAGAGAGTGATTATGAGAAAAAAAGAATGCTTGATCATACGGCAGGACAAATTTCTACAAAAGAATCCAAAAAAATAATGAGAATTTTGCAAAATCTTTTTGACAGAATGGCATATCAGTATTATACTGAAACCAGTTATCGTCATTTGCTCGTAGGAAAACGAATAAAAATTGAAGGATTGATTCCTCCTCACAACATTTTAGGAGATTCCATCGGAAAGCATCTTCCAAAAGATACTACATTGGATTTTTTACTAAGAGAGAGTTATCGTTTACTGAATCATTGTTCCGTCAATGATAAGAGAAGAAGAGAGGGGAAACTTCCTGCTAACTCCATTTGGCTTTGGGGAGGTGGAGAGGCTTTAAAACTTGAAAGTTTTTACAACAAATACGAGAAAAGAGGCGCCATGATCTCTGCAGTTGCTGTTTTAAAAGGAATTGCAAATGGCAGTGGAATGACGAATCTAACTGTACAAGGTGCCACAGGAACTGTGGATACCGATTATGGAGCAAAAGCAAGAAGAGCCATAAAAGCTCTGCTGTTTGAGCCATATGATTTCGTTTGTCTTCATATTGAGGCTCCCGATGAAGCAAGCCATAGAGGAGACTTAAGAGGAAAAATACATGGAATCGAACAAATTGACGAATCCGTTATTGCCCCCATCATTCATGCGATTGAACAGAGTGAAAAAGATGTGAGAGTGCTCATTCTCCCCGATCACTATACACTTGTGAAACAAAGAGTACACACAAGCGTTCCCGTTCCTTATTTAATATATGATTCAAGACGTTCCATTGGCAATTTTCCCGCATATAATGAAGTGCAGGCGGATTCAGAAAGCATTTTATCAGATGGGACAAAGCTGATAGAAGACTTATTTTCTGAATAAAAGAAGTAACATAGGAGGACATTATGCTAATTGTTAAAAAATTTGGTGGTACATCCGTTGGTGACAAAGAGAGAATTTTCAACGTAGCAAGACGTTGCGTTGAAGAATATCAGAAAGGAAATGATGTTGTCGTTGTCTTATCTGCGATGGGGAAAATGACAGATGAACTCCTTTCTATGGCAGCTGATATCAATCCAAAAGCTCCAAAGCGTGAAATGGATATGCTTTTAACGACTGGAGAACAGACTTCTGTTGCATTAACAGCAATGGCAATTACTGCTCTTGGTGTTCCTGCTGTTTCATTAAATGCGTTTCAAGTTCGTATGCACACCGATCACAGATATGGGAATGCACGCTTAAAAGATATTGATACAGAGAGAATTCAACATGAATTAGAGCAAAGAAAAATTGTTTTAGTCACAGGGTTTCAAGGTGTAGATCGCTATGATAATTACACAACACTTGGAAGAGGGGGCTCTGACACAACAGCTGTTGCTTTGGCAGCCGTTTTAAATGCGGATGCCTGTGAGATCTATACCGATGTTGATGGTGTTTATACCGCTGATCCACGTGTTGTAGATACTGCTTTTAAATTGAAAGAGATCACATATGATGAGATGCTTGAACTCGCATCCCTTGGTGCAGGAGTGCTTCATAACCGTTCCGTAGAATTAGCAAAAAAATACGGAGTGCAGTTAGTTGTGCGTTCAAGTTTAAATACATCTGAAGGAACGAATGTGAAGGAGGAAACAAAAATGGAAAGAATGCTTGTCAGCGGAGTAGCTGGAGATAAAGATGTAGCAAGAATTGCTTTAATTGGGGTAAAAGATAAACCAGGTGTTGCATTTAAGGTATTTAATATCTTGGCAAAGAAAAATATCAATGTTGATATTATTTTACAGTCCATTGGGCGTGATGGGAATAAAGATATCGCCTTTACCGTAGCAGAATCTGTTGTGGATGAAGCGGTTGATATTATTGAAAGTACATTTAGTGATAATTATGAAACCATTGATGTGTCAAAAGATGTTTCCAAAGTATCCATTGTAGGAGCCGGCATGATGTCCAATCCGGGAGTTGCGGCAAAGATGTTTGAAGCGTTATCTGATGTGGGAATTAACATTCGTATGATTTCAAGTTCTGATATTAATATTACAGTTGTAATCGGGGAAAATGATACACAAAAAGCCATGAATGCTGTTCATGACGCATTCTTTAAAGAAAGATAATATAGATGGTGCAAGGCACAAAGTGAAATCTTTACTGGAAGATTTCACTTTGTGCTTTTTTAATGTAAAGACAACGAGTTATGTAAGAGTATTTATGCTCTCGTATGGCGATTCTCTGTGAATATGAGAAGGTAAATAGAATCCAAATTACAAAAAATTTAATATAACAAATGTTAGATAAGGAAGTAAAAATTTATGATAATAACACGATAATAAAAAATAAAAAGATATCTTTTGTTTCCTGGATCTTTTCATAGTTTATATCATAGTTTTTAGTAAAATATAAATATATTGATTATAAAGTATAAATAACAAATATAGCATTGAAAATATAAGAAATAAGAAAGAGTATATAAATATAATGAAGAATATAGTAGAAAAATATTGAAATTATTCAAGAAGAGTTCTATAATAAGATTGGAATAGTATCCATAATCTACCAAATAAGGAGGAGCAATACAATGAGAAAAAATGGAAAGAAAGCTCTTGCATTTAGTCTTGCATTTGCAATGATGATGTCTGTAACACCAGTTTCAGCAGCTGCAAAGCCAACATTAAGTGCAGAAGCAAAAACAATTTCTGTGGGAGATAAAACAACTCTTACAGTAAAAAACAAACCAGCAAAGGCTACTTACTCCTTTACAAGTAGCAATAAAAAGGTAGCAACTGTTACAAAAAGTGGTGCAGTTACAGGTAAGAAAGTTGGTACAACAACGATTACTTGTAATGTAAAAAATGGATCAAAAACTACAAAATTAACTACAAAGATTACAGTAGTGCAATCTAAAGATGCTGGTACAAAAACAATTACTGCTGGTGAAACAGCAACATTAAAAGTGAATTAGTATAAAGGAGCAAAATATTACTGGAAATCAACAAATACAGATGTTGCAACTGTAAACTCTAAAGGTGTCGTAACAGCGAAAAAAGCTGGTACAGCAACAATTCGTGTAAGAGTAGATTCAGCAAAGAAAGACTATATTGCAAAATATACAGTAAAAGTTAATACGACAAAAACAGTAGCAACACAGGCTCAGTTAAATGCTGCATTAAAGAATAAAAAGATTACATCCTTAACAATTGCTACAAACAAAAATGTGAACTTCACAATTCCAAATGGAACTCACAAAAATGTGGCTTTAATCGTGGATGCACCAAAAGCTGATGTTACAAACAATGGTACATTCAAATCCATTTTAGTAAAAGATGTTAAATCAAGCACATGGCATGAAAAAGCAACAGGAAACCGCATTACAGTAAGAGATATCAATGCGAATATTGTTGTTGAAAAAGGCGCTGTTGTTGATGCAATGAGCTTCACAGTAAAAAATGCAAAAGCAAAACTTCAAATTAATGGTGAAGTAAAACAAGTAAAAACAACAAAAGACAATACTGTTGATGTTACAGTAGATGGTACACTTGGTACTTTAGCATTGAACTCTGGTTCTGATGTTACATTAGGTGGTACAACAAAAGATTCAGTGAAAGTTACAACAAATAAAAACTCAACAGATGCAAAATTAAGTACTTCTGTAAAAGTTGGTGTTGAAACAGGAGTTAAAATCACTGTTGTATTACAAAAAGGTGCAGAAGGAAGTTCTGTAACAATTACTGTTAAAGATGTAACAATCACATTGACAAACAATACAGAAGAAAAAGTTACAGTTACAACGCCAAGCGGAACAACAGAAGTTAAGACAGGTGAAACCGTAACAGACGCTGGAAAGGACGCAACTGATAATAATGGTGGCGGAAGCACTGGCGGTGGTGGCTCTACTGGTGGTGGAGACGTAAGTGATGGTGGAGATACTGGTGTGACAGATACTTATGGAATTTCTGTTGATAGAGAGAGTCTTGAATTAACAGTAGGGCAAACAGAAGTTGTTAAAGCAACACTCACAAAAAACAGTCAAACTGTTACAAGTTCTGCAGTAGAATGGACATCTAGTGATGAAAAAGTGGCATCAGTTAAAGTATCAGATGATGATAAGCAAAAAGTAGAGATTACAGGACAATCTAACGGTACAGCAACTATTACAGCAACTTATCAGGGACAAAAAGCAACAGTTGAAGTAACTGTAGCAGATAATAAGGTTGTATTAAAAGAAGTAGTAGTTACGACTGCAAAGGCTGAAGTTATATCTGGAGATAGCATTACATTTAGTGTAACAGGAAAAGGAACAGATGATAAAGACTTCGATTTAAAAGATGCAGAAATCACATGGGAAGTTGTATCTGGAGCTTCTATTGTTGATAAAACAGTTGGAACTGGAAAGGACTTTACATTAAAAACAAAGGGAGCAGATAAGGTAAAAGTTAAAGTTACTGTTACAGTTGGAAATGTGACAAAAGAAGATGAATCAGATGTTGTAACAGTAAAAGAAGAAAAACCAGAAGGAAGTACAATAAGTTTTGAAACAGTAGATAAAGGCTCTTTAGGGGATGATGAAAGAGGAGTGGTGTCAGGTATTACAGGGGCAGCTGTCAGAATTGAAATGGTTGATAGTGCATCAGGATCAGCACTTAATGCAATTGCAGAACAAACTTTTAAAAATACAGTAGAACAAGGAGAAGAAAATACATATATACTTCGTAATGCGGTTACATCAGGAAGTGCTATTGTAGGAGTTGTTAAAGTAACTTCAGATCAGGATATAGAAAATGTTGAAGGTGTCCTAGATAAAATAAAATTAAATGGAAAGAAAAACGAAAGAATTTTAGTAATAGGAGTAGAGAAAGACAAATCATTAGAATTAACAATTGATGGTAAAAAATTTGTGATCAAGTTCGAAGATTTGGTTGAGCTACAAACGTTATTAAAAGCTTAATATGGAACATAATATTTTATACAATTAAATAGCTAAAATTATTTGAGAAGTAGAAAAAACTATTAGCTATTTATAATTGGCTCTATGTCAATAGTTGGAGTGGATTGTTTTTACAATCCGCTCCCTTTCTATATTTAGAGGACTTTTTATTTCATCGTTCTTAATTCTTATTTTTAGGTACAACAAAAAGACCTCCGCTCTTCACCTAATCTTTTTTATTTCTTCTTTAGTTACAAATCAGAAAAATTCTCTTTTGATATTCTTCAAAGTTTTTTAAACCATAAGAAATTCGTTTTAGTACATGGATTTTATTGTTAAATCCTTCAGTTATCCCATTCGAGTAAGGAAAAGAAAACGCATTGAGAATACTTCCTCTCCAGCTCCGATAGATGCTTACTGACCTTATAAATGCTTTTTGTTCGGTTTTTTCTGTCTTTTTTATAAAGCCATTCAGTTGCTCTCTTTGTTCTTTTAGTATTGTTTTTTGTTTTTCTTTTCAGATGGATTCAAAGGCTCAATATACTTGTTTTATAAAATGATACCAGGCGACAATGAGTTTTGCATTTCCTTTAAATTCATCCATACAAAGTACGCTTGGTAGTTTTGGTTTTTCAAATGAAACCCTCTTTAAAATGCAAGAAACGGTAGAGGAAGACACTTGATATTGCTTTGCAATCTCTTTTTTTGTACAGACATCAAATAAATCAAAGAGTATTCCTTTTAAATTAAAGAATTCTGTGATATAATAATTCTGGTTTTTAATTATGATTACCTCTGTTTCTTTGTGGTGAAGAGCGGAGGTCCTTTTTATTATACACAAAAAGCTAGGGTGGAAAACTAACCTAACTATTGACATAGAGAGTTTTTATTTTAAAAGAATAGAATTGTTATATGAATATAACGAGGAAAAATATACTTTTAAATATAGTAGAATAATTTATTGAGATACGTTGTGAAATTTGGTATAATATTCGTAAATTGCGGGTTCTTTAGAACTCGCTTTTCAATTTTCTGTTTTATATCCTAATAAAAAATTCAGTTACTAATATACAATAAGTAAAATCAGTAGTAAAATAAGGTATAGGGTATGAGGACAATCCAATGTATGTTTTGGAAGTTAGATATGGATTGCTTGTTAAAGAAGCAAATGAGGTGACAGAATATAAATATGGAACTAGATTTATGGAGTTTTGATAAAGTTGATTTAAATAGTGGTACGGAGGATATGCCCAATAATATTTTACGTAAGCAGGCTGATATTTTAGAGGAAAAAACAGAGAGATGTATTTATGGAAAGGTAAAAAATATTAGTATAAAATCTCCTGTTGCTAAAGAAGAAACAGGATATTCAATTGCAACAAAGTTTGAATTAGTGGTTCCAGCACTGGATAATTATACGTATACCCTTTTCATCATGTATTCTAATCCTGAGAAAAATTATCCGCTATCGATTACAGTGGGAAGTGCTATGGAAGACGATTTGGAAAACTTTAATCCAAATTATGAATGTAAGAACAAAGAAGAATTTATAGATGCTTTAAGAGCTATTTTATCTTCTGAGGCTGTGAAGGAAGTGGTAAAAACACTGTATACAAAAGCATCTTTTTAAGACTTTTATAAAAATCCAACAACAAATACAATTTAGAAAGAAAAGAGTGTAAGAATAATATGAAACGACAAGATTATTTATCATGGGATGAATATTTTATGGGAGTTGCCATGCTTGCAGCCATGAGGAGTAAAGATCCAGGAACACAGGTGGGTGCTTGCATTGTGGACTCCAACAATAAGATTTTATCCATCGGTTATAATGGGATGCCGACAGGTTGTAATGATGACTGCATGCCATGGGAAAGAGAGGGAGAACCATTGCATACAAAGTATCTTTACGTATGCCATGCAGAATTAAATGCCATTTTAAATTATAATGGTGGTTCTTTGGAAGGTGCGAAACTCTATGGCACTCTTTTTCCTTGTAATGAGTGCTGTAAAGCGATTATTCAAAGTGGAATTAAAGAAATTATTTATATGTCAGATAAATATGCGGATACGGATTCTGTTATCGCTTCAAAGAAAATGTTTGATATGGTTGGGATCACCTATCGCCAATATGAAAAAGCGAATAGAACGATTCAATTTGAATTATAGAATATAAAAATTTGATAAAGGATGGAAAAATTTTTCATCACTTATGTGGGTAGACGATAACTTGGAATCTATGTTTTGAAGAGATGATAGGAGCAAAAAACGATGGATATTTTAGCAACATTGCAACAAGAGTTAGGAATTAAATATTATCAAGTGGAAGCAGCGGTGAAATTAATTGATGAAGGAAATACCATTCCATTCATCGCTCGTTATCGAAAAGAGGCGACGGGCTCTTTAAGTGATGAAGTGCTTAGAAACCTCTATGAAAGATTAAATTATTTAAGAAATTTAGAAGAGAAAAAGGCACAAGTGATTGCGACCATCAAAGAACAAGAAAAGTTGACAAAAGAATTGGAAGATAAAATCAATGGAGCAAAAACCCTTGTAGAAGTAGAAGATTTGTATCGTCCGTATCGTCCAAAAAGAAGGACAAGGGCTATGATTGCAAAAGAAAAAGGGTTGGAGCCATTGGCTAATATTATCTTGTTGCAAAAGACCACAATTTCCATAGAAGAAGAGGCAAGAGCCTATGTATCAGAAGAAAAAGAAGTGGGTACTGTGGAAGAAGCCATCAATGGGGCATTGGATATTATTGCAGAAAGTATTTCTGATGAAGCAGAGTATCGAACGTATATTCGAGAGATGACAATGAAAGAAGGACTTCTTGTATCGGAGGCAAAAAATAAAGAAGAGTCTTCTGTCTATGAAATGTATTATGAATACCAAGAGCAATTAAAAAAGGTAGCAGGACATCGAATTTTAGCCTTAAATCGTGGAGAGAAAGAAAAAGTTTTAACAGTAAAGGTAGAGGCACCAGAGGAGAAGATTTTATCTTATTTACAAAAGAAAGTGATAAAAAACGAGAATCCAAATACCATAGAATTGTTAAAATCAGCTATTGAAGATAGTTATAAACGTCTAATCAGTGGTGCAATTGAACGTGAAATCAGGAATGCTCTTACAGAAAAGGCAGAAGATGGAGCGATCAAAGTTTTTGGTAAAAATTTAGAACAGCTTTTAATGCAACCACCGATTACAGGACAGACCGTATTGGGATGGGATCCAGCCTTTCGAACAGGATGTAAGTTAGCGGTGGTAGATCCAACGGGAAAGGTGCTTGATACTGTTGTTATTTATCCAACAGCTCCTCAAAATAAAGTAAAAGAGGCAAAAAAGACAGTTTATGACCTCATTAAAAAATATAATATCACATTAATTTCTGTTGGAAATGGAACAGCATCCAGAGAGTCGGAGCAAGTGATTGCAGAATTATTGCATGAAATAAAAGAGCCAGTGCAGTATGTCATTGTAAATGAAGCAGGAGCATCTGTTTATTCCGCTAGTAAGTTAGCGACAGAGGAATTTCCAAACTTTGATGTGGGACAAAGAAGTGCCACCTCCATCGCTCGTCGTTTACAAGATCCGTTGGCAGAGCTTGTGAAAATTGATCCAAAATCCATTGGCGTTGGTCAATATCAACATGACATGAATCAGAAGAAGCTAGGAGAAACGTTAACTGGAGTTGTAGAAGATTGTGTGAATAAAGTTGGTGTGGATTTGAACACAGCCTCTGCTTCTCTTTTAGAATATATTTCCGGTGTTAGCAAAACCATTGCCAAAAATATTGTTGCATATCGAGAAGAAAATGGAAAATTTACAAACCGAAGACAATTATTAAAAGTGGCGAAATTAGGTCCAAAGGCTTTTGAGCAGTGTGCTGGATTTATGAGGATTTCAGATGGAGAACAACCTCTTGATGGCACAAGTGTTCATCCAGAATCTTATGAAGGAGCAAAGCAATTATTAAAGTTACTAGGTTATGAAGAAGATGATTTAAGAAGAGGGAATTTAAAAGGAATTTCTAAAAAAGTGACCAATCCAAAACAGCTTGCTGATCAATTGGGAATGGGAGAAATTACACTGTTAGATATTGTAAAAGAGTTAGAAAAGCCAGCAAGAGATCCAAGAGAAGAAATGCCAAAGCCAGTTTTAAGAACCGATGTTCTTGATATGAAAGATTTAAAAGAAGGAATGGTTTTAAAAGGAACAGTAAGAAATGTCATTGACTTTGGAGCTTTTGTGGATATTGGCGTTCATCAAGATGGACTTGTTCATATTTCACAGATGACGGATCGCTATATTAAACATCCATTAGAAGTGGTCAGTGTGGGGGATATTGTGGAAGTAAAAGTGATGTCTGTGGATTTAGAGAAGAAACGTATCCAGCTTACCATGAAGTTATAAACAATTTTCCGAAAACTCAAAACAAACAGATTCAGAGTATTGACTTTTCAAACTATAACCCGTATAATAAAAGCGTATTAAATATAAGGAAGTTCTTCAGGGCAGGGTGACAATTTTCATTAGAAAATTGAATTCCCGACCGGCGGTAAAGTCCGCGAGCCATCATGGCAGAATTGGTGTAATTCCAATACCGACAGTAGAGTCTGGATGAAAGAAGATAAGAACTGTAAACATATTTTTAGTTACCATACATTTTATGAGATATGTGAACGACAAGCCCTGAACAGATAGTTCAGGGCTTTTTGTGTCCATATGAGGGAAATAAGAATAATTACAGTGCTTTCGACTCTCTTGAATTTCCGAAACATTTTTTATCATAATGTAAAGGAGAAGAGAAAGAAATGGATAACACACAACTACAAAGTATCAAAAAAGGTAACCTTTTAACAGCAAAGGCACTCACAATGATAGGACTGATGTCAGCACTGGCATTTATTTTAATGTTTGTACATTTACCAGTGTCCTACATTGGGTTTTTGGAATTAGAGTTCAGCGATGTTCCAGCATTGGTATGTGGGTTATTTTATGGTCCAGTTGCTGGTGTGTTTGTCGAGTTAATCAAGAACTTACTTCATTTGATGACAAGCAGTACAGCAACAGTTGGTGAGATTGCCAATTTCCTCATATCTTCAAGCTATGTGCTAGGAGTATCCCTTGTGTTTTGGCATTCTAAGTCAGAAAAACGACTTCGTAATGGATTTATTGTGGGGACAATTGCATTGATTATTTTTGGCGTTGTCATCAACTATTTCATTACACTTCCATTGTATATTACCTTATACTTTGGAGGAAATGAGTCAGCATTGTATGGAATGGCCAGTGCAATGGTTCCAGCAATTCAAGATATGAAAACATTGCTCATATTGGGATTTGTTCCATTTAACCTTGTAAAAGGTGTGTTGATATCTGTTGCCACATATTATGTATGGAAGGCATTTCGTAAATTTATGATGTAACATAAAAAAGCTGTCGATTTTCTTCTAAGATGGAGAAAAGATCGGCAGCTTTTCTATGTTTTCTGTGGTTGATACCTGATGTATGGTCTGCTATAATAACGTGAGAAACTTGTTTCTCATGGTTTGCTAGTTTAAAAAAATGGATTGCATAATGAGAAATTATCATAGAGATTCAAAAAGAAGAGAAAGGAGTGAACAATTTGATTTTTGAAAGCAATGGTTCAGAAGATACATTTGCATTTGGTAAAAGAATGGGAGAAGAGGCAAAAGCTGGAGATGTTATCTGTCTATTAGGGGATCTTGGTGTTGGCAAAACAGTCTTTACACAAGGATTTGCGAAAGGACTAGGAATTACAGAGCCAGTGAACAGTCCTACTTTTACAATTATTCAAGAATATGAAGAAGGAAGAATTCCATTTTATCATTTTGATGTGTATCGAATTAGTGATGTAGAAGAGATGGACGAGATTGGATTTGAAGATTATATATATGGAGATGGAGTTTGCTTAATTGAATGGGCGAATTTAATTAAAGAAATTCTTCCAGATAACATGAAAGTGATTACTATTGAAAAAGAGTTAGAAAAAGGCTTTGATTATCGAAAAATTACAATTTCCGATCAGTTATAACAAAAGGCTTAGCAGTATAGAAGAATAGAACCATAAGTTCTTAAGGAGGAATCATGAGAATATTAGCACTTGATAGCTCTGGACTAGTAGCATCAGTAGCGATTGTAGAAGAACAACAAATGATCGCTGAATACACCATAAATCATAAAAAGACACATTCACAAACATTGTTACCAATGCTTGATGAAATTGTAAAGATGACACAGATTGACTTAAATAGTATAGATGCCATTGCAGTTGCAGGAGGACCAGGTTCTTTTACTGGTCTTAGAATTGGCTCTGCAACAGCAAAAGGGCTTGGATTTGCTTTAAATAAACCCCTCATTCATATCCCAACAGTAGAGGCATTGGCATATAATTTATATGGAAATGCACAGGTGATTTGTCCAATTATGGATGCGAGAAGAAATCAAGTGTATACAGGCTTATATGAATTTCATGGGACGGAGTTTCGTGTTATGAAAGATCAAGTTGCGATTTCCATTGAAGATATGATAAAGGAGTTAAATCTTTTGGGAAGAGAAGTGATTTTTATTGGGGATGGAATTCCTCCTTATGAAGAGATCATAAAAGAGCAGATAAAAGTTCCTTATAGTTTTGCACCAGCACATTTATGTCGTCAAAGAGCTGGTGCAGTAGGAACATTAGCAGTTCAATACTATAAAGAAGGAAAAATCGAATCCGCAGAGGAACATGAACCAAATTACTTGCGATTATCTCAAGCAGAGAGAGAGTTACAAGAAAAATTAAAAGGACAATAGGAAAATGGAAGAACAGAGCGTGACGGTTCGAAAAATGGAACTTTTTGATATTGATGATGTGGAACAAGTTGAAATTGCTTGTTTTTCTACTCCATGGAGTAAGAAAAGTTTGGAAGAAGCATTGCAATATGATACCCATCAATTTTTGGTAGCAGAAGTAGATGGGAAAGTCGTTGGATATATGGGGCTGATAAAGATGTTTACAGAAGCTGATGTTACCAATATTGCAGTTCTTCCAGACATAAGAAGAAGGGGGATTGCCACTGCCCTTTTAGAAGAAACATTGAAGTTGGCAAGAAAGTCTGGTGTTGAAGTGGTATTTTTGGAGGTAAGACAGAGCAACACTTGTGCCATTCATTTATATGAAAAGTATCAGTTTAAGGCCATTTCTATCCGAAAAAATTATTATCAAAATCCAACGGAACACGCCGTTGTTATGTCGGCAGATCTTTCCACTAGGAAAAAGGAATAGAACCATTTATAATGAAAAGACATAAAAGGAAGCGGAACGAAAGACGATTTTCCTTCTTATGTCTTTTTTTTCTTTACAAAAGAAGAAATAGGTGGTGGAATACAGGAAGTTGCAGGCAGAAATGGAGGAACAAAATGACAAAGAGTAAACAAGTTTTTTGTAATGTATGTGGTATCCCTTTAGAGATCAATCAAGTAGTTTCAAAGAAAGATTATGTGTTTATTCAAAAAAAATGGGGATATTTTTCAGAAAAAGATGGGGAAGTGCATACCATTCGTTTGTGCGAACATTGTTACGATCAATGGGTGCGTTCTTTTAAGGTACCTGTTACTATAAGAGAACAGACAGAATTATTATGAGATAATGTTTTCCAGCGTTCTTGTTGTTTTGACATATGATAAAATTATGGTAAAATGATACAAAGTGAAATACAAGAAAAAATAAAATTATCATAGAACAGTGGACAACAGAATGTAGGAGGACAATACTATGTTAGATATATGCCTGCTTGGAAGTGGTGGTATGATGCCACTTCCTTATCGGCGTTTGACTGCGTTAATGGCGCGATATAATGGAAAGAGTATTTTAATTGATTGTGGAGAGGGAACTCAAGTTGCAATCAAAGAAAAGGGATGGAGTTTTAAACCGATTGATGTCATTTGTTTTACACATTATCATGCCGATCATATCAGTGGACTGCCAGGACTTTTATTAACTCTTGGCAATGCAGAACGCAAAGAACCCCTTGTTATGATTGGGCCAAAAGGGCTTGAAAGGGTTGTAAATGCTCTTCGTGTTATTGCTCCAGAACTGCCGTTTCCAATTGAATTTATTGAGTTATCTGGCAATCATCAAGAAATAGAAAGAGATGGTTATAAAATTGAGGCATTTCGTGTGAATCATAACGTAACTTGTTATGGATATAATATTATGATTCCAAGAACGGGCAAATTTGATCCAGAAAAAGCGAAGAGTAATGGAGTTCCAATGAAATGTTGGAGCAGGTTACAGAAAAAAGAAGAAGCAGTGGAAGTGGACGGAGTCACTTACACAAGGGATATGATTTTAGGAGAACCAAGAAAGGGAATTAAAGTTACTTACTGTACTGATACAAGACCTGTTCCTGCCATAGTTGAACATGCAAAGGATTCAGATTTATTTATTTGTGAAGGCATGTACGGAGAAGATGGAAAAGAAGCAAAAGCGAGGGAATATAAGCACATGACATTTTATGAGGCTGCTGCACTTGGAAAAGAAGCCGATGTAAAGGAAATGTGGTTGACCCATTATAGCCCATCTCTTACAAGAGCGGATGAATTTATGCCAAAAGTTTGGAATATTTTTGAACGTGTCCAAGCTGGAAAAGACGGAAAGAGTATGACACTAGAATTTGAAGAGGATGAAGAAATAGATAAGAAAAAAGAGAGATAAAGGAGGAAAAGCTATTTTCTATAAAATAGCAAAATGACATGGAGAAAGAAGAAATAAAAATTTTAGCAATCGAGTCATCTTGTGATGAAACAGCCGCAGCAGTTATTCGAAATGGAAGAGAAGTGTTATCAAATGTTATCTCCTCACAGATTGAACTTCATAAATTATATGGGGGAGTTGTGCCTGAGATTGCTTCAAGAAAACATATTGAAAAAATTAACCAAGTTGTAGAAGAGGCATTAAAAGAGGCAAATACTACATTGGATGATGTGGATGCCATTGCAGTTACTTATGGACCGGGGCTTGTAGGAGCTTTACTTGTAGGAGTGGCATTTGCAAAATCAATTGCTTATGCAAAACAAAAGCCTTTAGTTGGTGTTCATCATATTGAAGGACATATATCAGCAAATTATATTGAGAATTTAGAATTAGAACCTCCGTTTATGTGTTTAGTTGTTTCAGGAGGGCATTCCCACCTTGTTCATGTAAAAGAGTATGGGGAATATGAAATTATTGGGCGAACGAGGGATGATGCGGCAGGAGAAGCCTTTGATAAAGTGGCGAGAGCCATAGGACTTGGGTATCCAGGAGGGCCAAAGATCGATAAACTCTCAAAAGAAGGGGATAAAAATGCAATTAAATTCCCAAGAGCTGTTATTGAGGGAGCACCTCATGATTTTAGTTTTAGTGGTTTAAAGTCAGCCGTATTAAATTATTTAAATCAATGTGAAATGAAGCAAATGGAAGTGAATTACGCTGATGTTGCAGCTTCCTTTCAGCAGGCGGTTATTGATGTGCTTGTAGATCATGCAGTATCCGCTACAAAAGAATTTGGTTTGGATAAATTGGCGGTAGCAGGTGGGGTTGCATCCAATTCCTCTTTAAGAGAATCTATGCAAACAGCCTGTGAAAAAAATAATCTAAAATTTTATCATCCATCACCTATTTTTTGTACAGATAATGCGGCGATGATTGGAGTTGCAGGATATTACGAGTACAAAAAAGGAACAAGACATGGGTGGGATTTGAATGCTGTTCCTAATCTAAAAATAGGACAAAGATAAAAGATTCATCCATAATATAAAGAAGAGTCAATATAAGGGCTTGGATAAAAGGAGAGAATGGGATGAAAGAAAAAGTAATCGCACTTGTACTGGCAGGTGGACAGGGAAAAAGAATGCAATCTGATGTTCAAAAGCAGTATATGCAGTTAAATGACTATCCAGTGCTATACTATTCATTAAAACAATTTGAAGAGAGTGCAGTGGATGAGATTATTTTGGTTGTTGCGAAAGGCGAGATTACCTACTGTCAAAAAGAAATCGTAGAGCGTTTTTGCTTTAAAAAAGTCAAACAGGTTGTGGAAGGTGGAAAGGAACGATATGAGTCCGTATATCATGGACTACAAGTAATAGACGAAGAAGGTTATGTTTTGATCCATGATGGGGCTAGACCTTTGATCACAAGTAGTATCATTCAAACTTCCATAGATGGAGTTAAGAAATATAAAGCCTGTGTTGTAGGAATGCCAGTAAAAGACACCATAAAAATAGTAAATGAGCAAGAAGTTGCAGTGGAAACGCCAAATCGAAGCTCCTTATGGCTGGTACAAACACCACAATCATTTGAAATTGGGATTGTAAAGAAGGCTTATGAGAAAATGATGGAAGCAAAGGATACTATGGTTACCGATGATGCTATGGTAGTAGAAAAGTATGAAAAATATCCAATTAAGTTATTAAAAGGAAATTATGAGAATATAAAAATTACGACTCCAGAAGATCTTGTTATAGCAAAAGGGTTATTGGATAGAAAAGAAGATAAAAGTAAATAGATAGGTAGACAGTGAAACCATCACCTTTATTAGATAGATAAAGTTGAGATTTATTTGCGTGGAAGGCATAAGTCAAGCGGAAATGCTTGCATTTCTATTTGACGCCGCCCACGAACGTGAGAAGTTCGCAAAGCGTGCTTCTCATCGT
>CASDVE010000005.1 GCA_949284175.1 uncultured Eubacteriales bacterium | reverse complement strand
CAAGATATTTTCACCAAGGGATAAGTGCACCCTTTTTTAGTCCTAAAATATAATCAATATTTTTTAAATTTCTTATTGACATTTATTAGCTGGACTTTTCTTCGCAGATTTCTTCTATTTTAAAAAGCTCTTTTATATTTTATAAAATGCTCACTTTTGTTTTCCATTATATTGATTCATTGCCTTATCTATTCCTTCTGTTATCATTAAAAAGGTAGCTTCTTTAGCATCATCAATGGCTTGATTAACAGCCTCCATCTGAGATTTTGGAAAGCGTGCTAGCACATGATCTGCCAAATCCTGTCCTGGTATTCTCTCACCAACCCCAATCTTCACTCTTGGAAATTCTGTTGTCCCTAAATGAGCGATAATGCTCTTAATTCCATTATGCCCACCTGCACTTCCTTTTTTTCGGATGCGAAGCTGTCCCACATCAAGACTGATGTCATCAAAAATAATAATAATATCTTCTGGATCAATTCCATAATAATCAGACAAAGAACGAATGCTTTCTCCGCTTAAATTCATATAAGTTTGAGGCTTTGCAAGAATCACCTTTTCGCTCCCCATCATACCTTTTCCTACAATGGCTTTATGCTTTTTTTCTAACTCCATTGGAATCAAAAAAGTGTTGGCAATTAAATCCAATGCCATAAACCCAATATTATGTCTTGTTAAATCATATTTTGAACCTGGATTTCCTAAACCTGCAATTAATTTCATATTATATTCCTTTCTTATGTTTTTTATCGCTTATGCCATGCTTTTTACTATACGATATTTTATTTATAATCGCAAGGAAAAAGACTTTCTTGAAATTTCAATAAAAATATATTAAATAGGAAGAGAATTTTTTTACCCTCTTATATTTTCCCTACTATTGGTCGATATACTTAAAAATACTAAAAAAGAAATACGAAACAAATAAGAAAGGTGTACGATTTATGGATTTCTCATTAATTATTGGTGTCATCGTTGGTTTTGGTGCTCTTCTTTTTGGATATTCTCATGAGGGTGGAAATCTAGCAGCTCTTAAGGCTATTAGCTCTTTTGTCATCGTATTTGGCGGAACCGTAGGTGCTGTTATCGCTTCTTTTCCACTGCGTGATATTGTACAGGCTTTTAAAGGGGTAGCAGCTAGTTTTCGTGTCCCACATTCTGGAACAACAGAAAAAATTATTACAAAAATTTCTGATATTTCCTCTAGCTATCGAGCGGAAGGAGTAACAGCGTTAGATAGTGCTTTACAAGATCCAGATTTAAACAAAGAAGAATATCTGTTATTAAAAGAAGGGTTAATTCTGATTCAAGAAATGCTTGATCCAGAAGATATTCAATACGTTTTAGAATCAGATATTCGTGCTTATAAACACAAAAAACAAACAGAAATTAGCGTATTTGAAAGTGCTGGTGGTTTCTCTCCAACTATGGGAGTTATCGGTACGGTTATGAGCTTGGTTGTCGTTTTAGGAAGTGGATTTGGTGATCCAACAGAACTTGCAACCTCCATTTCCACCGCCTTCATTGCTACCCTTTATGGTGTTGGTCTTGCCAACGTTATCTATCTTCCTATTGCTAACAAATTAAAGGGCGTTTTAAAAAGAAGTCTTGTTCAAAAAGAAGTTATCGTGGACGGTGTATGCTTAATCGCCAAAGGCTCTCTTCCACGTACCATTGAAAATGAACTTTCTCTTTATCATCAGGCGTTCCCTGATGGTCAAAAACGCTACCGTCAAGGAATTGAAAACTAGGAGGTGGGTACTTTGCATAAAAAACATGCAGAAGATGAAGAAGAACACGAAGGGAATAGCGAGCGTTGGCTCTTAACCTATTCGGATATGATCACCTTACTTCTTGCACTTTTTATTATTATGTATGGAATGAGTGCAGTGGATAGTGAAAAGGTGGCAAGTCTTTCTCAAGGTCTTGAAGAGGCGTTAAACCCTTCCTCCGTTACCACAGAATCCAACTCCTCAGGTTCTGGTTCCAGCAATACAACTGATTCCAAAATCGACGGGGTTGTACAACAACTTGATAAATATATTACAGAAAATAAGTTGGAATCTCAAATCACCCTTTCCACCTCTGATGCAGGGGTAAGCATTCAATTAAAAGATTCCTTCCTGTTTCACCCCAATACAGCAGAACTTTTAAATAAACAATCTCCTGTTATTAAGGAGATTTCCAATATCATAAAAACGATTTATAATAGCATTGATCATATTAGTATTGTGGGTAACACTGCTGATGTTGGTAATCGCGATCATGCAAATGAAGTGGATGCTTATGATCTATCAGCAAGACGAGCAGTTGCTGTTCTCTCTTTGCTCATGGAAAATGGGGTTAAACCAAATAAACTGGTTGTAGAAGGGCATTCTCATTATAGTCCTGTTGCAACCAATAAAACACAAGAAGGCCGTTCCAAAAACCGTCGTGTGGAAATTATGATTTATAAGGATTCTATCAACGCTTTAGCCACTAAGGCAAAAGAAAACTCTGCTGATAATTCAACAGAAACTTCTAAATAGTAAAAAAGGGAAACTCACAAAGTGAGTTTCCCTTTTTTATTCTTTATGCTTCTTCCTCTCCTTCTAAAAGAGCTGCCTCATAACGTTCTAAAATCAGGCTTTGAATCTTTTCTCTTGTATCAGAGTTGATCGGATGAGCGATATCCCGATATTCTCCATCCGCTGCTTTTCTGCTTGGCATAGCAATGAATAACCCTTTCTCACCCTCTATCACCTTAATATCATGTACAACGAATTCATTATCTAGTGTAATGGATACAACAGCTTTCATTTTACCTTCTTTTGCTACTTTTCTAACTCTTACATCTGTAATCTGCATACTTAAGTCCCCCTTCTAGTCATTAAAGAATGTATCGTACATTTTTTTCTACCACAACTTTAATTTTTCCATTTTCTCCAACATGAGTTGTATTTGCACGAATGGTATCTCGACTTTCTACAATACAATTTTCAATATAGGAGTTATCTCCAATATATACATCATTTAAGATGATAGAATTTTTAATGGTACAATTGTTACCAATATACACTTGTTTAAATAATAAAGAATTCTCCACTTTTCCATTGATAATACAACCGCTTGCAATTAAACTGTTGCTTACATCACATCCTGGATTGTATTTGGCTGGTGGAAGATCATCCACCTTAGAATAAATATCTGGATATTGCTTAAAGAAATAATCTCTTACATCTTTTTTAAGGAAGTCCATATTTGTCTTATAATACGCTTCCACCGTAGAAATATTTCTCCAATAAGTGTCCAGTTTATAGGCATAGATCTTCTTTACATCCTTATATCTCATGATGACATCGTTAACAAAGCTGTTTCTACCTTCTTCTGCACAGCGTTCCAACAGTTCAATTAACTGTCTTCTACGAATCACATAAATTCCACAAGAAATGGTATTACTCTTTGGCACAAGAGGTTTTTCTTCAAAATCCATAATACGGTTATCGCCAGCTAATGTCATAACGCCAAATCGATTCAGATCATCTTCGCTTGGACTCATATCCTTACAAACCACCGTAATATCTGCTCCTTTGGCAATATGATATTCTAAAACTTTATTATAATCCAATTTATAGATACCATCTCCCGGTGCGATCACAACATATGGTTCATGGCTTTTCTTTAAAAAGTCCATATTCTGATAAAGTGCATCGGCAGTTCCTTGATACCACATACTATTATCCGGTGTAATGGTTGGAGTGAATACAAAAAGTCCACCTTGTTTACGTCCAAAATCCCACCACTTAGAAGAGCTCAAATGCTCATTCAAAGAACGGGAGTTGTACTGCGTAAAAACTGCCACCTTTTGAATATGAGAATTGCTCATATTACTGAGAGAGAAGTCGATGCTTCGATAGGAACCACCCACTGGCATAGCGGCAATCGCTCTCTTTGCAGATAACTCCTCCATCTTGCTATTATTTCCTCCAGCTAAAATAATCCCTATTGCTCTCATGCTATTTCACCTGCCTTTATTAATGTTTCACCGCTGTCAAGTTTTCCATCTTTATAGTCACTTGGAATTGTAACTCCTGAAATTGCGGTATTCTTGCCAATTGTAACATTTGCAGGTACATAAGAGCCCTCTCCAATGGTTACAAGTCCAAAAGAATAAATATGTGGAGCTACTTTATTTTCTACCTCATCAAAAGCACCCAAAACAACACCATCGCCAATCTCGCAGTTTTCAGCGATGATGGATTTATCAATGGTAACATTTTTACCAATCTTTGTATAATTCATAATAATAGAATCTCTTACAACTGTTCCTTCTTCTATAATAACACCCGCACCAATTACTGAATTATGTACTTCCCCATAGATCTCAGAGCCTTCCCCTATAATGCTCCGTTCTACTCTGCTTCCAGAAGCAATGTATTGTCCCGGCAGTATCTCACTCTTTGTATAGATTTTCCAAAATTCTTCATAGAGATTGAACTCTGGGATAATATCAATAAGTTCCATGTTGGCTTCCCAATAAGAGCCAAGTGTCCCAACGTCTTTCCAATATCCTTGGAATGGATATGCAACAATTTTATTACCATTCTCATGACAATAAGGAATAATATGTTTTCCAAAATCACAGCCTGGCTGATCAGAGAGGTTTACCAATGCTTCTTTTAAGACATCCCAATTAAAAATGTAGATACCCATAGATGCTTTATTACTTCTTGGATGTTCTGGCTTTTCTTCAAACTCTTGAATGGTTCCCTGTTCATCCGTAATCACAACACCAAATCGACTTGCCTCTTCGATTGGCACTTCGATTGTCGCAATTGTAATGGCGGCTTTGGTAGCTTTATGATGGTCTAACATCATTTCATAATCCATCTTATAAATATGATCTCCGGAAAGAATTAAAACATAATCTGGATTATAATATTCCATATACTCAAAATTTTGATAAATGGCATTGGCAGTTCCTGTGTACCATTCTTTATTTCCACTTTTTTCATAAGGTGGAAGAACGGTAACACCTCCTATATTCCTATCTAAATCCCATGGAATACCGATTCCAATATGCTGATTTAATCTAAGCGGACGATACTGTGTAAGGACTCCGACGGTATCAATCCCAGAATTAATACAATTGCTCAGCGGAAAATCAATGATCTTATATTTTCCACCAAACGCCACCGCTGGCTTTGCAAGTCTAGCGGTTAACACTCCGAGGCGACTTCCTTGTCCCCCCGCTAAGAGCATCGCTATCATTTCTTTTTTAATCATAGTACCACCTCTCTAAATTCTGTCGCATAATTGTATGTGTAAAGATATTATACCACTTTTTATAGTAATTGTGAACAATATTTTTGGATTTTTAATTTATTTTTCGTCATTTTTATACTTTTATTACAATTTATTTTGCACTTTTGGATAAAAAAAAGGAGAATACTGGTTTCTTGCCATTTAAAAACAATTGAGCTATAATGAAAGCTGAACTTATTATTACATAATATAAGATTGGAAGGATCACTATGTTCAAAATCAACTTTAACGAACCAATTCATGTCCATTTTATCGGCATTGGCGGTATTAGTATGAGCGGTCTTGCTGAAATTTTATTAAAGGAAGGTTTCACTGTATCCGGCTCTGATCGTTCCGCTTCTGAAATGACAAATCGCCTGATCAATTGTGGAGCCAATGTTATCATTGGTCAAAAAGCAGAAAATATTACAGATGATATCGATCTCGTCGTTTATACAGCAGCCATTCATCCTGATAACGAAGAATTTAAAATGGCACAAACAAAACAAATCCCTATGATGACAAGAGCTTGTCTTTTAGGACAAATGATGAAAAATTATCGGATCCCAATTGCAGTTTCAGGTACTCATGGCAAGACAACAACAACTGCCATGATTTCTGAAATTCTTATGAAAGCCGATTTAGATCCCACAATTACAGTGGGTGGAATCCTAGATTCCATTGGTGGAAATATTCGTGTTGGAAACTCCCCTGTATTTATTACAGAAGCCTGTGAATACACCAATAGCTTTCTTGAATTCTACCCTTCCATCAGTGTTATTTTAAATGTAGAAACCGATCATATGGATTTTTTCCATAATATCGAAGAAATTCGTACCTCTTTTAACCAGTTCGCAAAGAAACTTCCAGATGATGGTTTGCTTGTTGTCAACGGAGATATGGATGGATTTTCTTCTATTACAGCCGATCTCCATTGCCGTATCAAAACCTTCGGTCTTTCTGAACACTGCAATTATCGTGCCATCAACATTGGCTATAATATGTTAGGAAATGGATATTACGATCTTTTAATTGATGGAAAACAAACACTCCATATCGAGTTAAGCGTTCCAGGGGCTCATAATATTGTCAATTCTTTATCCGCAATTGCGGTAGCCCTAGAACTAGATATCAAAGAAGAAGACATGAAAGCTGGGCTTTTGGCTTTTGGTGGCACAAAACGCCGTTTTGAATACAAGGGAGAAAAAAATGGCATCAAGATCATTGATGACTACGCTCACCACCCAACGGAAATAAAAGCAACGTTACATTCCGCTAGAAACTATCCTCATAAGGATCTTTGGTGTGTGTTCCAGCCTCATACTTATACAAGAACAAAAGCCTTTTTACACGACTTTGCCGATGCTTTAAGTCTTGCTGATCACATTGTACTCGTAGACATCTATGCTGCTCGTGAAAAAGATACTGGTGAAGTATCCTCTAAAGATATTTTAGATATTCTTGTGAACGAATATCATAAGGATGCAGTTTATACACCATCTTTTGAAGAAGCACAAACTTATTTATTATCCCATTGCCAAGAAAATGATCTTCTTATTACAATGGGAGCTGGCGATGTTGTAAAAATCGGAGAAAATCTTTTAATTTAAAAAAAGTTATCCACACTATCCACAGGTTTATGCACAATTTCTATTGGAAAAGCCTGTGGATTTTTTTGTTTATAGAATGTGGATGTCCTATTTTCAATTTCTATGTCTAGAATGACGTATTTTCGCCAATTTAAGATCTTCATTTTATTCTGTCCACCGAGTTATCCACATTATCCACAATTTACTTGAAACTTAAGAAACTTCCACAATAAACAAGGTTTTTAGCGATTTTAACCCTCTTGTCCCCATAACAAGAAAAAGTATCCACAATATTTTTCCTCTATGTTATTCGCATACGGGAACTAACAGTTTCCATTCACCACATCTTCATGGTATAATGGGCAAAAGCACAATGAAAGGATGTTTTACTTTGAGTGATATTATTTTAACGAATCATACTTGCAGTTCTATGACTGTTATTTCAAATTTATTTCTCGATACTTATTTGCCAAAGGCTTCTGGTGACGCTGTAAAAGTATATCTTCTTTTGCTACGATATGCAGGAGCAGGACAAAGTATTACTATTTCTATTTTAGCTAATCGATTAAATACAAAAGAAAGTACCATCCGCTCCGCTCTTTCTTATTGGGAAAAAATGGGGCTACTCCATATCACTATGGATCAACAACAACAGATTTTAAGTATGCAACTTCTTCCAGTCCCTCAAACTTCCCTCTTAGATGAAAAAGAAATAAAAGGAGAAGTTCCACTGGATTCTTTAGAAAAACAACCTCCTCTTTGTAGACCAATTGCTGAAGTAATTCAATCTTCTTCACAGACAATGAATGCTACAAAGGATAGCTCCTCTTGCCTTCCTACATTACCTGAGAAAACATCTATTACACCATTTGAGTTATCCAAGCACCCAAATTCCAAATTTATAGAACAGATTCTCTTTGTCACCGAACGCTATTTTGGAAAGCATTTAACCCAGACAGATATTAACACCATTTTTTATATTTATGATTCCTTACAGTTCTCCGATGAGTTATTGGAATATCTCATTGAGTACTGTACTTCTATTGATAAAAAAAGTCTTCGTTACGCTGAAAAAGTTGCCATTGGATGGTATGAATCCGGCATTAAAACAGTAGAACAAGCCAAAAATTCTACAAAACATTATAGCAAAACCTATAATTCCATTATGAAAGCCTTTGGCGTTGCAGGAAGAAATCTAGGCAGTGCAGAACTCAATTACATTGATACTTGGATCAACACCTATCATTTTCCACTGTCTATTATATTAGAGGCGTGCGATCGAACCATAAAGACCATTTATCAACCAAGTTTTGGCTATGCCAATAAAATCCTAAAAGACTGGTTTGAATCTGGTGCAAAGACTATGGAAGAAATTACAAAACTGGATACGGCTCATAAAGCAACAAAAAAATCTCCTGTCATACAAAAATCCACAAAAGCGGTAGCAACGAACAATAAATTCCACAATTTTGAACAAAGAACCTATGATTACCAAGCCTTAGAGCAACGTTTCATCAATAAGGCAAATGGTATTGCCACCGATCAAAAAGAAGGAGGACAATAAGATGGCACTTTCTAAAACACAATACAATCTCTTGATGAAAGACTACGAAGAAAGACGCCGTAACAATCAAGTCATACTGGAAAATCGCTATGAGGAGATCTGTTCTAATATTCCAGAATTTAAACAGCTGGATGAACAGATCGCTCACACCTCCATTGAAAAAGGAAAGGCTCTTTTAAAAGGTGCGGATCCCTCTATTTTACAAGAGTTAAAACGCTCTAACATGGAACTTTCCATGAAGAAAATTGAACTCCTTATAGAACACGGCTATCCGAAAGATTATTTAGAACCTATCTATGACTGCCCAACTTGTAAGGACACCGGATATGTGGGAACAGAAAAATGTCATTGTTTAAAGCAAGCAATCATCCGCTTTTTATATTCTCAATCAGGGATCACCAATCGCCTTGAGGCAGAAAACTTTGACACCTTTTGTCTTGACTATTACTCCGATCAACCATATAAAAACAATCGCCCTTCTCCACGGGATAATATAAAAGCAATTAAGGACTATTGTTATCAATTTACAAAAGACTTTCCACAAGTTCATGATAACTTCCTGTTTCAAGGAAACGCAGGTGTTGGCAAGACGTTCTTATCCAACTGCATTGCCAAGGCTCTCCTTGATAAACAATGTTCTGTCATTTATTTAACCTCGTTTCAACTCTTTGATATTTTAGAAAAACATCGGTTTCGGAAAAAAACAGAGGAAGAAGATGCCCCTCATTTGGATATCGAATTTAGCTACTTATTTGACTGCGATCTTCTTATTATTGATGATTTAGGCACAGAAATGAACAACTCCTTCATTTCTTCCCAACTCTTCCTCTGTATCAATGAACGTTTATTAAAGAAAAAATCAACCATCATCTCCACCAACTTATCGTTAGCAGACTTGACATCTTCTTATACAGAACGTGTGGTTTCTCGCCTTGTAGAACATTATCACATTTGTAACATTTATGGAGAAGATATTCGATTACTAAAAGCCTTCCATTCTTAATGATCAAATGAGAAAATCTTTGTTCAGTACTACCAAAAGTGGTAAAAACCTGTTATTTCCTAACCATATGGACTTGACCCAAACAAGAAGTAATGTTATAAAAGAATTGAAACGATAAAAACTGACACAGATACGGAGGAAAAATTTAAAATGATGCCAGACGATATTACATTTGAAACCATACCAGTAGGAAGACTCGGCGTAGTTGCTATGGAAGGTTGCCGAGATATGGGGAAAAAAGTAGATGCATATCTTACAAAATGGCGTAAAGAACGTGAAAACAATCACGAAGGAAACGTAGCATTCCGTGAATATGTAAAAGATAGCTATTTAGTAAACGCTGTTTGCCCAAGATTCGGTTCTGGAGAGGCAAAGGCTATGTTAAAAGAATCTGTTCGTGGTTCTGATCTTTATATTTTAGTTGATGTATTGAATCATAGCATTGAATATAGTTTAAGCGGTTATAAATGCAAAATGTCACCAGATGATCACTTTGCTGATGTAAAGAGAATTATCGGTGCTTGCGGAAATAAACCTCATCAGATTACAGTGATCATGCCTTTCTTATATGAAGGACGTCAACATAAGAGAAGCAGTAGAGAATCTTTAGACTGTGCTATGATGTTACAGGAATTAGTAAACTGTGGCGTTGACAATATCATCACATTTGATGCTCACGATCCTCGTGTTCAAAACGCAATCCCTCAACATGGTTTTGAAAATGTAAGACCTACTTACCAGTTCGTAAAAGCTCTTCTTCGTTCTACAAACGACTTAGAAATTGATAACGAACACATGATGGTAATCAGCCCTGATGAAGGTGCAATGCAAAGAGCCATCTACCTTGCAAGCGTGCTTGGTGTAGACGTTGGAATGTTCTATAAACGTCGTGACTATACAACAATTATTGATGGACGTAATCCAATTGTTGCTCATGAGTTCTTAGGTGACTCCGTAGAAGGAAAAGATGTATTGATCATTGATGATATGATCTCTTCTGGTGAAAGTATGATCGATGTAGCAAAAGAATTAAAGAGAAGAAAAGCAAAACGTGTTTTCTGCCTCTCTACTTTTGGCTTATTCACAAACGGTCTTAAAAACTTTGACAAATGTTATGAAGATGGTATCATTACAAAAGTTATTACAACAGATTTAACTTATCAGGCACCAGAACTTTTAAATCGCGATTGGTATGTGAGTGCAGGTATGAGCAAATATATCGCTCATCTCATTGACACATTAAATCATGATGGTTCTATTTCTGATTTACTCGATCCAACAGAACGTATTAGCAAACGTCTTGAAGAATATCGCTTAACAAAGACAATTGTTGAAAAATAATCATATATAAAAAGAACCAACCTCTCGTTTATAAAGAGGTTGGTTCTTTTTTATATCCTTATTCTGCGGGTGCATCCACTGGGGCACTATCACCGCCATCACTACCATCATTTCCTTCATCTGGATCCGGTGTAGGAACTGGATCTGGAATCGGTTCTTGCTCTGTTACCTGTTCTGTTGTTGGAGCTTCTGTATCCTGCGTTGTAGGCTCTTCTGTTATCACTTCTTCTGTTGTAGGCTCTTCTGTTACCACTTCTTCCGTTGTAACTTCGGTTGTAACTTCGGTACCTGCTTCCGTTGTGACTTCCGTACTCACTTCGGTTGTACCTTCTGTTGTACCTTCTGTTTTTTCAGGCTCTACCATATCTTTTACACCATTGGATACATATGGTTCAAATGTTCTTCTCTCTAATCCTTCATGAATTTTTGACATATATTGTTTCCAAATTCTTGCTGGATAAGAAGAACCCCAAAGTCCATCAATAGCACGTGGTTGATCATATCCTACCCATACAGCTGTTGTATAATATGGTGTATATCCACAGAACCATCCATCTTTGTTATCATTGGTTGTCCCTGTTTTTCCAGCACTATCCATATTGCTAATTCCACCAACAGATGCTGCTGTTCCATGTCCTACAAAAACACCTTTTAATACATCTGTCATCATACGAGCTGCATTTCCAGAATAAATAAGTTTTGTTTCTATTTTATCACTGACAATGGTATTTCCTTCAGAATCTAAAATCTTTACAATACAAGTTGGATCACGATAAACACCATCATTTTCAATGGTTGCAAAACCGGATGCCATCTCAACTACACTGACACCAGTGTTAAAACCACCAAGGGCAGTAGACAGGTTGTGGAAATCTTCTTCTGCAAGTTTTGAGAATTTCATTTCTTTTAAATAGTTCATACCGACTTCTGGTGTTAACTCTTCATAAATTCTCCATGCCACCACATTTCTTGAACGCTCTACCGCTTCACGAAGTGGAATCTTTCCTGAATATACATCACCAGTATTCTTTGGTCCATCCTTAATTGGACTATCATCCACAATGGATTCTGGGTTATAGCCAAGTTTTTCAAAGGCTGGTGTATACACAACAAGAGGCTTTATCGTACTTCCTGGCTGACGATATGCTTGGAATCCACGATTTAACGTATAACCGCTAATATCATCTTGCTTTCGTCCTCCAACAATTGCTACAACTCGTCCTGTTTCATTATCAATACTTACTGCACCACCTTGCATTTCATAAACGCCATTTTCATTGGTTGAAGTAAACATGGAGAGTCCCTCATTAACAGCCTCCTGAAGAATTTCTTGTTTCTCCATATCGATGGATGTATAGATACGATATCCTGCTGTTTGTAACTTCTTTTGATACTGATCATAAATTTCGTTATAATTTTCCGTATAGGCTTTCTTCTCTGCATCATTCTTAAAGTCATACTGGAATTTAAATCCATCTTGTTTCATCAGAGCTTTTGTTGCACTATCATATACAAAGGTTTCCACATAATTATGGATCGTTGTCTTTTTATTTTTAATTTTAATTTTCTCTGCAATTGCCTCTTGATATTCACTTTGACTGATCTTTCCATCCTCATACATATTTTTCAAGATACGATCGCGACGTTCTAACGTCTTATTCAAATTTTCTCTTGGATTGTACATATTTGGACTGTTTGGAATTGCACAAAGTGTTGCAATTTGAGATAGGGATAATTTATTGACATCTTTATTAAAGTATCCCTTACTTGCCGCTTGAATTCCATAATATCCATTTGCAAAGTAAATGTTATTCAAGTAAAATTCCATAATCTGATCTTTGCTATATTTTTTCTCCATATCAAGGGCAATAAATATCTCCTTAAATTTTCTCTCGTAAGAGAAACTTGTTGTAAGAAATACGTTTCGACTGAGCTGTTGTGTAATCGTACTTCCTCCACCATAAGACTTATTAAAGAGAACTCCAAAGACGGCACGAATATTTGCCTTTACATCAATCCCATGATGTTCATAGAATTTTTTATCTTCAATGGAGATCATCGCATCAATGGCATACTGTGGTATTTTATCATAATCAAGATAGTATACCTCTTTTTCCCCCTTAATCTTCTTTAGCAACTTGCCATCGGCATCGTAAACAAGGCTGGTTTCTGAAGCCTTAAATGTTTCTGGTGTAGACGCTTCTACAAGCTGTTTTGCCTCTTTTGCCATGGCAAAAATTCCTCTTCCATATTTCATATAGAAAAGACCAAGCACCGCTAAAAAAGCGATTAAAAGAATTAACAACTGAATCTTTATGACTCTCCAAAATAAACTCTTTTTCTTCTTTTCTTTCTTTTTGTTCTTGGTATTTTTGCCTTTTCCACTGGCTCCACTGCTATTTGGTCTTTGTCTTGTTCCAGTGTTTGTACTGTTTCTTGAACTGTTAGGACTTTTATAGGAGCTTCCTTGACTTTGCCTTGACCTTGTTGTATTATTTCCTGTTCCAGTTCTCGTAGCACTGCTTCTTCCTCTAGTGCCAGATCTAGGTCTGTTTGTGTTATCTGCCATTCTTTCACCTCATTGTCTTTTTACAATTCCAAATAGGAAAAGTCTGTTCGCTGATTTATAAGTATATCTCGAATGCGACTATTACAAGTAAATAAAAACACTTGTGGATGACCACATTCAGAGAGAAAACTAAGCGTTCTTCCAAGTCTTTGTTCATCAAAACTTCCAAAAACATCATCAATTAAAATTGGAAGAGGTTCTCCCTTCTCAAACAATTTACCCGCTGCCATGCGAATGGCAAAGTAAATCTGTTCCGTTGTTCCAAGACTCACATGATCAATGCCTAAAAACTTTCCGTTTTGTTCCACTTGGATTCCCATTTGCTCATCGATCAAAACCCGTTCATAACGGTGATCGGTAATGGCTTCCATAATATCTGATACCTCTTGATTAAAAGAAGTTCCAAACTCACTATAAATGGATGCGGATAATTCTTGTAAAACAGAAACCGCAAGCTCCGTTGCCCGATTGCTTTCTTCTGTTTTTTGAATTTCCTCTCGTAACTCCTGATAACGATTTTTAAGATGTTTTTTATTATTCTCTTTTTCTAAAAGGTATTTTTGTTTCATTTGATTATCAAATAATTCTCTTTCACAATCTACAATCTTTGCACGTATCAGTTCCATTTCTTTTTTTACTTTCTCACTGGATTCATCTTGTCCATCAAAAGACGCCAACTCTTTTTTAATGCGTTCTTCAATTTCTAAAAATTCCGGTTTTAACGTTTGATATGGATTGTGAGTTTCTCGTTTTATCCCATCTTGTTGTTGTTTGGATTCACCCTCTAATTGTACCATACTTCCTACATCTGACAAGTTTTTCTCACGATTCCTTGTAAAAAGTCCAAAGAGTAATAAAATAACGCCAACCACAATCATAATAATGGCAGGCACCATCCAGTGTTGCCAAAGACCTGCAAATCCCGCTAAAAGACAAGCAAGTGCGATAAGTGGAAGCCCAATTCCCTCTGAAATATCTTCCTCCTCTACAAGTACATCCTCTTCTTCTTGTTTTGTTTTTTCATCCCTATGGTCTATCTTATCGTCTGTTAGCCATTGCTCTAATTTTATTTTGTCCTGTTCTCTTTTCAATTCTGCCTGTTTTTCTTGTTCATACTCTTCTAAGATTTTCTTCTTTCTTTCTTCTTCCAATTCTTTTTCTCGATGAAAAAGCTGTTCTTGCCCTTCTTTTTCCTGTTCCTTTAATCTTTGAATTTGAAGCTCTAAACGTTGTTCTTCCGCCACTAAAATCTGCTTTTTTTCATCCAAGTTGTCAAAATCTCCAAGTTCTGTTTTTAAGGAAAGAAGCTGTTCTTTTGCTTGTCTTTTCTGATTTCTTCTCTTTTGTGTGAGCAAAGAACGAATTGCCTCTCCTGCATCAAACTGAGCAGTCCCTGATGCTGAAATACGATGGCTATAACGATTTAACTCTTCTCTTAAATAATTCCCTGTGCGAATTTGTCCAGGATTCATACAAAGGGTTTCCATAAATTGCTCTTTTGGCATAAAAGAACAAGTATTACAAAGTTCCTTTTCTATCGGAATCTCTCGTCCTGTCTTTAATTCATATAAATGAACATCTTTTTGCTCTCTTCGAAACTGCCTTTGCACACGATAATCCACTCCGCCAATGGAAAACTCCATCATACCGCCATACTTTCCGCCATATTCTGGATAATAACGGTTATATACATCATTTTTAGCACCTTTGCCTCGCAGTTTTTCCACATCATAAAGCATTCCAATTAAAAACTGTTCACAAGTGGTTTTTCCAGCTTCATTTTCCCCATAGATCAAATTAATTCCAGGTTGAAATTCGAAAGCCGTTCTATGAAATTTTCCGAATCCATCAATTCCTATTTTTCGAATAATCATAATGGCTCCTTTCTATCTCCCCTGTTCAAGCTTTGTTTCAAGAAGAGCTTCAATTCCAAGTTCCATAGCTTCTTTTGCCACCGGATCGTCTAACTGCCTCATTCTCTCTATAAATTTCCCAAGAATATTTTCTCTATTTTCTTCATATAGCTTATCAATATCATAATTTCTCTTTGTCTTATCGATAATTTCTGTAATAAAATAGTCTTGTTCTAAAGAGTCCAATCGGATCTTTCCAGCAAGAGGGGTATACCCCATCAAATAAATCTCATAAAAATTTTCTCTTCCTCGACTCTCAATTTCTTCTTGAATACGCCCAGAAATACTATAAATGGTTTCATTTTCCTCAATCTGCACATTCAGTTGCTCATAGCTCCTCTTTGCAAATTTGACAAACTTTACTTGTTGTCCTTCTTCTGTAATCTCACCAAGAAAATATCCGTGAGCTCCTTTTTCTGTATGATCGAGTGGTTCTAAAGAACCGGGATAATTCATAAAATCTTGTACTATAACTTGTGGCTTATGAATATGACCAAGTGCTACATAATCAAATCCAGCCCACTTTAATTTCTCATAATTGATGGGGATATGAGTTTCATCCCCACCATGTGCCAATAAAATATGATATCCTTCTCCTTGTGGTCTTACCTCATCATAAAGAAGCTCTCCTATCTCCTTTGTATGATAGCTAAATCCCCAAAAGGTAGTGTCATACTCTTCTACATAGACAGACTGCATCTCTTTCTCTTTTAAAAAAATGACATTGTCTGCAAAAGGAAAGCGTTCATAGGGAGAATTTTCAAAAATGCAGTCATGGTTTCCCGCTATGAAAACAACCTTTATGGGTGCAAGCCGTTCAAACCGAGCGTTTAATTCCTTTAATTCCTCCATAAGGGGTGGGCGATGGTATAAATCTCCTGCAATGAGAATCACATCCACTTGCTCTTTTCTTGCTTCAAAAAGCACCCGATCAAAGGTTTCTTCAATTTCTTTTTTTCTTATGCTTCCAAATCCTTTTTTGTCCTCTGGCATCATTCCAAGATGCACATCTGCCATATGTATAAATTTCATGTTTATTTCCTCCATACTTGGCACATAAATTTTGTTCTTTTACTCGTACATCCTACAACTCATTATTTATTATTGCTTAATATAACTATAAAATACTTTATCAGAGAGCATTTTTTCCACTGTTGCTCTCTCTTCTTTTATAACCATACCTTGTACAGGATCAGTATAACGAATATGCGTACCATTATAACTTGTAATCAAAATATAATAATCTTCTTTTACCTTTGCAATCACTGGTGCTCCTTTTCCAACATAATAAAGAGCTTCACTTAAACTTGCACCAGATAAATTGACACCACGTTTTCCAAAATAGCGATTTAACATCGTATCCAGTGATTCATTTGCTACTACCAAATCCGTATAACTTGCTTTTATATTTTCATATTGAAGAATCATAGCGATACAAGCATTTCTTGAGTCCTTCACATTGCGAGCCTTAATGGTATCCACTTCTTGTGCAAATCCTGCATAAATTGGTGTATTCCCATACTGCCAAATATATTGCTGAGTACTGCTTAATACATCTCCACCTTTTTCACCTGCAACTTTAATGGCATCTCCTGCCTTACCATAGCTATTTAAAACTTGTCCATTGACATACACATAATATTTTTGAACAGAGGATGCTCCTGCTTTCTCAATGGTAATGGTTCTATAATCATCAAATATCACTTCTCTTGTTGTTACAACATCTGGAGCGGTTGTAATATAAATATGATTTGGGAAAACAAGATAGAGCTGATTATATCGATCGTTGCTATAAGAAAGAGAAAATAACAATCCACTATTTTGTGTATCTTCCTTTCGAATCATAATATCAGAGGAAATCTCTTCATATCCTGCTCCTGTCTTTTTCACTCTGGAAAGCTCCAATGCCTGTCCATCAATTTCCGCTTTTGAAACATAAATATCTTTTTTCTTATATGTGACACTCTGATTCATTTTTTTATCGCATAATTTAATCACATACATTGGAAATAAACCATCCTCACTGTCTTTATCTTCAATATCGCTATACTTAGCAATTCCATATAAAAGATTATTTCCTACAAATCCGATATTTTTTAATCGTGTTCCACTCTCAGCTTTAATGGCTTTTTTCTTTCCAGTGTTCAAATTCCAAAGAACAATCTTTGTATTTTTAGCAGGTTTTCGATTATCTTGAATGGCTAAAATACTGCCATCGCTACTTGCCACTGCACTAGTAGCAGTAACATTTTTTGCAATTATCGTATCCTCTTTTGTTTCACAATCCACTTCATGAATTCTTCCATCCATTAAAAAGAAAAATTGGTTCTTTTTATTATAATAAAGAACCTGTTCCACTTCGTCTTTTAACACATGATAGGTGGATCTAGATGGCACATATAAAAGTTCTTCGATGGTATCCTCTTCTGGTTCAAAACGATAAAGAGCAATTCCACAAGTTCCCTCATGTCGTCCACGATTCATATAACCATAGACTGCAAAAATGATCTCTCCATCTTCTTCCATACGAATGATTTTAATATCATGCTGGTTATAGTCATTTCTAGCTTCAATGGCATTATCTTGACGGAAACTAAACACTTTTGTCATGCTCACATTTTTATAATCATAATACCAAAGTTGTCTTTCTCTTACCATTGCCATTTTTTTTAAATCACTATTTGTCATAATTTGAATGTCTTGATTGGAGGCGATCCCCACCTTAAAAGCATTTTTTCCAGAATCAATTAATTTTGGATTAAAGAATGCCTCTTGCTGTCGTTCAAAATCAAGCAGATACATTCTTTCTTCTCCATATTTAATTCGATAATACTCTGTTACATAATAATACTCTTTTTGCTTTTTGCTATTTTCTGCTGATATGACATAATACGTATCAACTGATAGAATATCACCATCCAAATCTTGAATGCTAATCTGCATCTGTCCTTCTTGTTTTGGATTTAATTTTGCAAAGGTTAAACTTTCCATGCTGGAATGAATATTGACAGAATTTAAAGTATTATTCACACCATCGGTTCTCGTTTCCATATAAGGTTTTAGTTGTTCCTCTGCCTTTTCCGGTTCAAAGGTTGTATCATGGAAAAAGTTCACAAACTCTAAAAACTCCCCGATATGAGCATCTTTTACATAACGTACTTTTGTATAATATCTCGTTGCAACCCCACCATCTGGCTTTAATGTGAGCTTTAACGTATAATCTTTATTTTCAATCAGCTCTTTTTTCCATTGAATGTTGGCTAATACGCCACCTTTTTCTTCTTCTAATGCCTTTACATTCCCTTTTTGAATCACTTCATTTCCACTGGCATTTTGTAACTCATAGTGAAGAGATGTAATGGTATTATCATACTCCTTAATATACACAAAAAGATCGCTTTTTGACTCCACTGGAGTGAGGGTATCTTTTAACAGCGACTCATCCATATCACCTGTATATCCATGGAGTTCATTGATGTTTTGCTCCCCTACTCTAAGATAAAGAACGGGAAGCGTTGCTTGGTTCATTTCAGCGGACATCTCTGTTTTTCCCGCAGTCGATGTATAGTTAAAATAAAAGAGTCCTCCTCCGAATACAATGGCAAATACAAGCACTCGGATGATCGCTTTTTTCATCATACAATCGTTCCATCCTTCCATAAACGTTCTAACGTTGGTTCTACACCTAAAAAGTTACGAAGTCTTTCATACTCCTCCTTATTTTTCGCCTTTTTATCTGTCTTAATGGCACGAATTAATAAGTTTTTTGGAGTATGTTCCATATCAATAAATTCTAAAATTTGTGTACGGTATCCTACCATTTCAAGCAACTGTGCACGAAGTCCATCTGTTGCAATGGCACAAAATCTCTCTCTTAGCAAACCATATTGCATAATGGGTTCTAGCATTTCGTTTTTCATCTGCCCATTCAACTCATGCTGACAACAAGGGACGGATAAAATAACAGAAGCTCCCCAACGCACTGCCTTATCAATGGCATAATCCGTAGCCGTATCACAGGCATGGAGTGTAACAACCATATCCACATGAGAAACCCCTTCAAAAGATTCAATATCTCCTTGTAAAAAGCGAAGTTTCTCATAACCATAACGCTCCTTTAATTCATTGCAATACTGGATGACATCCTCTTTTAAATCAAGCCCAATAACATTAATATCATATCCTTTCATCACCTTTAAATAGTGATACATGGCAAATGTTAAATAGGACTTCCCACATCCAAAGTCTATAATCGTCACTTCCCGCTCCTTTGGAAGATGAGGAAGAATATCTTCAATAAATTCTAAAAAACGATTGATCTGACGGAATTTATCATATTTTGCATGGACAATTCGTCCTTCTTTTGTCATAACACCAAGATCCACTAAAAAGTCGATTGGTTTTCCACTTTCAATAATGTATTCTTTTTTTCTATTATGGGAGAGAGAATTTTTCTTTTCATGGCATTCATTTTTTATTTTAATAGTAGCTTTTCCTTTTTTACTAACAAGAGCATGGATACTACGACGAGTGGATATCAACTCTAACTGCTTAAAGTTTTCCCTCATCCAAGTTTCGATTTTTAATAAGAGCTCATCTTTTCCATAATTATTATGAATTTCTTTTTTTCCCACCGTTTGTGTCGCTTGAAAACAAAGCTCGTCCTTTATCATAACAGGACGAATCTTTACTTTTTTTATATCATCCTTTTTTCTTTGATTGCTAATAATAATATAATCTAAGTTTTCATTCAATTCTTCTCGAATCACTGATTTTAATTGTTCCATTTCTTCTCCATTTCTCCATGATTCTCAATATTAGGAAGAAACAATTCATGGATTGTTTCTTCCTAATTGATTCTTGTCTATTTTACTTCTTTCCTTGTTGTTTAACAAGTGGAAAAAAGTTGATTTCTCCTCTGATACCGCATTCTTCTTCGGTGCATTTCATCACATAACAATACAAGTAACAGATCTTTTTCCATCTTTTCTTCTAGCTGTGCTGGTGTCAATTCTACGTTATCAAACAAAAATGGCTCTTTCTTAATAGACATATGTTCCATGCGTTTACTTTGCTCATAAATCGTATCCACCATGCGATAGATAGTTTCTTTATCCGGATATTGTGCAAGCATACAGCTTCCCTCATATTCCATTTCATCGCATGTTTCATAAAGAACATTCAATAAATCCTTTGCCATCTTTGGATAACAATTACGCATATAATTCATATCCTGTTCGCACATTTTTTCATCCTTGACTACGCACTCTGGATTCATTCCATAGCCTGCCATTCTTCCATCAAATTGATCCATATAATCTCCTTTTGCATTTGATTCTGTCTTATTGTTAACATATGCTAGTTTGAAAAAATGGTGCTAGTTTCTATCTCTTTTCATACACAAGTCTTGCTTTTTCTTTTAATTCTTTTGCATCTTCCTCATAACCTAATTTTTCAAATTGCTCTGCACATTTTAAACAATTATATGCAAAATATCCGCCATGAAATATCATGTTAGAATTAAAATAATGCTTAGCACGAGTTCTATGGTATTCCACTTTATCTTCTTTATTTGTTCTGGCATAAATACAGGCAAGATTGGTATGCGTCACTGCCAATTCCATCTCCCCTCTTGGCAACCCCTCCATAATCGCCAATGCCTTCTTAAAGCATTCTTCTGCCTCTAAAAATTGTGAAAGTTCTTCGTAAGTGACTCCAAGCTCATTATAAAGCCCAGCAAAACGGTAGTCATTTGGATGAAGTCTTTCTTTATAAATATTATAGGCTTCCAAATAAAGTGGCAATGCCTCTTTTGGCTGTCCGCACACCCGAAAAGCCGTAGCACAACAAAGCAAGGTCTTTCCATATAAAAAACTGCCTTTTATCTCTTGGTTTTGAACAAGAGATAGTGCCTCTGTTACCCCTTTCATACATTCCCCTGCTCTGCCTTGTTCACAATATAATTTTATCTGCTCATTTAGATAAGAAAGTCTTTCTATATCATTTCCCTTCGCCTCTTGTAACTTTTGTAACAAAAGTTCTTCTGCCTCCGTTTGTTTATTTTCCAGCAATAAACTCTCAATTTCTCTTAAAACTGTCTGTACGCCCATCCTATCTCCTATTCCTTATCCATCTTCATAGATGGCTCTATTTTCACTTCATTTTATAAACAATCTTTATTTTCTATTTCATTCGCCACAAAGTGGCATTTCCTGTTCAAGTCATAGCTTTCCCAGTATACTCATTATACCATGAAGTTTTAGAATAAAGTGAACAATTTTCCTTAACTTCCATCGTAGAAATCATAATAACCTCTGAAAATTTCTTACAATTTTCTTACCAAACTACCAAAAGAATGTCCCTAGACTTTTTCCTCTCTTTAGTGATATGATATTTTTAATAAGATAACATAAAACAGAAAGGATACTTAGGATTATGGAAAAAATTACAAGTTTTACAATTAACCACTTAGATTTAGAACCGGGCGTATATGTATCAAGAAAAGATAAAGTTGGCGATCAGACTATCACAACTTTTGACTTAAGAATGACCGCTCCAAACAAAGAACCGGTTATGAACACAGCGGAAATGCACACCATCGAACATTTAGCTGCCACATATTTGAGAAATCATGAAACATTTGGAGAAAAAACAATCTACTTTGGACCGATGGGATGCCGTACAGGCTTTTATTTATTATTAGCTGGAGATTTGGAATCAAAAGATATTATTCCACTTTTAACGGATATGTTTACTTTCATTCGGGATTTTCATGATGAAGTCCCTGGGGCTTCTGCAAGAGATTGCGGTAACTATTTAGATATGAATCTTCCAATGGCAAATTATCTTGTCAAACGATATTTAGAAAATACACTTTACGATATTGATGAAAAACATCTCGTTTATCCAGAATAAAACGTTTTCATCCTTTAACCCTTCACATAAAAAAGAAAGGAAATGCTATGTCATTACAAATTCGCTTTGTTACAGATTTTGTATGCCCTTACTGTGTGGTGGCAAAAAAACCGCTATTACAAGCTATACAGGAAATAAAAACAGAGAAAAATGTAGAAATTGACGTTCTTTGGCATCCAATGGAACTGACAGAAGAACCCGCTCCCAAAATCGATACCTATCACGATGAAGAAAGAAAAGAGCGTTGGGCAAAGACTCTCGTTCCTATCTGTGAAAAATTGGACATCCAAATGAAACTTCCCCCTCATGTGATTCCAAGACCTTATACACGACTTGCATGGGAAGGCTTTTACTTTGCAAAAGAAAAAGGAAAAGGGGATGAATATTCAACAAGACTTTATGATGCTTACTTTATGGATGAACTTGATATTGGCAACTTACAAATCCTTATCAAACTGGCAAAAGAACTTGGTCTTGATGAAAAAGAATTTCAAACAGCATTAAAAACAGGGAAATATTCCAAAATAGAAAAACAAGAAGTGCAGTACGCAAAAGAAGTATTAAAAGTTACCTCTGTTCCAACCATTTATATTGGGAAACAGAAAGTGGATGGTGCTATTTACTCAAAAGAAGAATTGAAACGTCTAATTGAAGAAGCATTAAAAGAAGACGATCCACTTCCTGCATCCATTCATGGTATGAGTTGCGATATTCATGGATGCCAATAGCAAAGCCTTCTTATTTTGATACAAATAACCATAAGAAAAATGCACCACAAATGTTATCTCTCTAACATTTGTGGTGCATTTTCTCTTTTCTATGCCTCTTCTGCATTCACCATTTTTTCTTTATAATGATGTGCTTCTTCAAGCATCATATCTTTTACTTTCATCAAACGAATCTGTGTACTTCTTTCGTTTTCATCCAGTTTCATTGTGATATATTTGATACTTTCCCGTGTTTCCGGAATAATAACATGTTCTAAGGCATTTACACGACGACGTGTCTTCTCAATCTCAACTGCCATCAGCTGACAAGCCTTTTCAATTTCGGCTAATCGCAACATATCTGGAAGTTTTTCAGATAGCGATTTCACCGCTCCATCGAGATCGCTTGATGTAAATGCGAATCCATAAGAATAGATATCGTTTTCATCCGCTGTTCTTGTTTTATATTCAAATACTGGAATATCCACACTCATAACATTTCGTTTGCTTGTTTCTAAGTAAACTTCTTGTTTTGGTGCCATTAAGGCAGAGTGGAGTTCCTGTTCTGACATTCCCGCTTTGGCGATGACAAAGTTTTTGTTGGCATCTTTAATACCAGCTTCCACTTTCTCACGAAGTGCCATATTTTCTCTTACGAGATCCAAGAACTGACGCATTAATTCATCTCGTTTATCCTTTAAAAGTTTGTGGCCACGAACAGCTGTTGCCAACTTTTTCTTTAAACGAGTCAGCTCCATACGGGTTGGATTCACTTGTTTTGCTGCCAAGGAAATCACTCCTTCCCATAATACATATCAAGATACTTATCATCAATACGTTTCAGCTCACTTCTAGGAAGAATAGATAGAAGTTTCCAACCAATTTTTAATGTTTCTTCAATATCTCTATTGGCATCATATCCTTGAGATACATATTCTTTTTCAAAGGCATCTGCAAATTTCGCATAGATTAAGTCAACATCGGAAAGGGCTGCTTCACCTAAAATAACCATAAGTTCTTTCGCCTCTTTACCACGGGCATAGGCAGCGAATAACTGGTTCATTGTATTGGAGTGATCCGCACGAGTCTTTCCTTCACCAATACCCTTATCTTTCAGACGAGAAAGAGATGGCAATACATCAATTGGTGGCATTAAACCTTTTCTATAAAGTTCACGACTTAAAATGATCTGCCCTTCTGTAATATACCCTGTTAAGTCAGGGATTGGATGAGTTTTGTCATCTTCAGGCATGGTGAGAATTGGAATCATCGTAATAGAGCCTGGTTTTCCATTCTGACGTCCTGCTCTTTCATACATAGTTGCAAGGTCTGTATACATATATCCAGGATAACCTCTACGTCCTGGAACCTCTTTACGAGCTGCAGAAACTTCACGGAGAGCATCCGCATAGTTTGTGATATCCGTTAAGATAACAAGTACGTGCATTCCCTTTTCAAAGGCAAGATATTCTGCCGCAGTTAATGCCATTTTTGGCGTTGCAATACGTTCTACCGCAGGGTCATTTGCTAAGTTAATAAAGAGAACGGTTCTATCAATAGCACCTGTTTCTTTAAAACTTTCAATAAAGAAATCCGCTTCTTCAAATGTGATACCCATAGCTGCGAATACAACGGCGAATGGTTCATCCGTTCCACGCACTTTTGCCTGTCTTGCGATCTGAGCTGCTAAGTTGGCATGTGGAAGACCAGAGGCAGAGAAAATAGGAAGTTTTTGTCCACGAACTAATGTGTTCAGACCATCAATAGCAGAAACACCAGTCTGAATAAATTCTTCTGGGTAACTTCTTGCTGCTGGATTCATTGGAACACCGTTAATATCTCTTCTCTCTTCTGGTAAAATCTCTGGACCATCATCAATTGGACGACCAAGACCATCAAAGACACGTCCTAACATATCTTCAGATACGCCAAGTTCCATACTTCTTCCTAAGAAACGAACTTTACTATTTGATAAATTAATACCAGTTGAACTTTCAAACAACTGAACCAGTGCATTGCTTCCATCGATTTCAAGCACTTTACAACGTCTTACTTCACCATTTGCAAGCTCAATCTCACCTAATTCATCATAGGTAACATTTTCAACGCCCTGTACGAGCATAAGAGGACCTGCAACTTCTTGTATGGTTCTATATTCTTTTGGCATTTAGAAGTCCTCCTTTCCAAATAGATTTGAAATTTCTCTTGCCAGTTCTTCTTTTACTGCCTCATATTCTGTTTCAATATTTTCATTTTCAACATATTTAAAACGTCCGATCTTTTCACGAACATCCATCTTGATCAACCCTTGAACGGATACGCCTTGTTCCAATGCTTTTTTGGATTCTTCATAGAACGCAAGCACTAATTTCATCATTAAGAACTGTTTTCTTAAGGATGTGTAAGTATCCACATCATGGAAAGAGTTCTGGTGCAAGAAGTCTTCACGAATGGATCTTGCTGCTTCCATCTTCAAACGGTCAATTGGAGATAACGCATCCATACCAACCATTTTTACAATCTCTTCTAACTCAGCTTCTTCTTGAAGTAAACTCATCATTTCCTGACGATATTTCATCCAGTCTTCTGATACGTTATCATTAAACCATTTTCCCATGTTATCCACATATAAAGAATAACTAGTCAACCAGTTAATGGCTGGGAAGTGACGTTTATATGCTAAGTTAGAATCAAGTCCCCAGAACACTTTTACAATACGAAGCGTTGCCTGAGATACTGGTTCAGAAATATCACCACCTGGAGGAGATACCGCACCAATGGCAGAAAGAGCACCCTCTCTTCCATCTTTACCAAGACAGATAACATGACCCGCACGTTCATAGAACTGAGCAAGACGGCTACCTAAGTATGCTGGATATCCTTCTTCCCCTGGCATTTCTTCCAAACGTCCTGACATTTCACGAAGAGCTTCCGCCCATCTGGATGTGGAATCCGCCATAATCGCTACGGAATATCCCATATCACGGAAGTATTCAGCAATGGTAATACCAGTATAAATGGATGCCTCACGAGCAGCAACTGGCATATCGGATGTGTTTGCGATCAATACCGTACGTTCCATCAAAGAGTTTCCTGTCTTAGGGTCTTTTAATTCTGGGAACTCATTTAATACGTCTGTCATCTCATTTCCACGTTCTCCACAACCGATATAGACAACGATATCCGCTTCTGCCCATTTTGCAAGCTGATGCTGGATAACAGTTTTTCCACTACCAAAAGGTCCTGGAACAGCAGCCACACCGCCTTTTGCAATTGGGAAGAATGCGTCAACAACACGCTGACCTGTTACAAGCGGAGTTCTTGGTGGAAGTTTTTTGCTATAAGGACGACCTCTACGAACTGGCCATTTTTGCATTAAAGTAAGCTCTTTATCCCCTTTTTCTGTTTCCACAACAGCAACCACTTCTTCTACTGTAAACTCGCCTGTTTTGATTTCTTTAATTTTACCTTTGATACCATAAGGTACCATAATTTTATGCACAACGATTATGGTTTCTTGTACTGTACCAATAATATCGCCAGCTTCTACTTCATCCCCAACCTTTGCAGTCGGTTCGAATTTCCATTTTTTATCACGCTTTAAAGATGGAACTTCAACTCCACGAATTAAGCTGTTTCCTCCTGTCACTTTCATAATATCGTCAAGAGGACGTTGAATACCATCATAAATGCTTGTAATAAGACCTGGTCCTAATTCAACGGAAAGAGGAACTTCCATGGATTCTACTGGTTCTCCCGGTCCTAATCCTGAAGTTTCTTCATATACCTGAATGGATGCCTGATCCCCATGAATTTCAATAATTTCACCAATCAAACGCTGATTACTTACGCGGACTACGTCAAACATATTTGCATCACGCATTCCCTCTGCAATAACAAGCGGTCCTGCTACCTTTTTAATAACACCTTTGCTCATTGGGACGATTCACCCCGCCTTTCATAATTTATTTGGTTCTTTTTTTCTCTACTGATTGCTGAACAGGATATCAGAACCAACCGCCTGTTCCACAGATTTTTTCACACCTTCTATTCCTTTTCCTGTATTTCCTGAAATTCCTGGAATGAGTATAATAGAAGGCATAAGATTTTCTTTATATTTTGCAATTACACGTGAAAGCTGTTCTGCAAGAGCTTCGGTAATATAAATAACCGCATAGTCCCCCGTAGCCAGCTTTATGAATGTCTTCTCTGCTTCTTCTAGTTCTGATACTGGAAATGTATCAAGACCTAGCACAGCGAATCCATAAATACTATCATAATCGCCGATGACTGCTATTTTATACATACATTTCCCTTATCCTTTCTCGAATTTGTTCTTCTGGTAAATCATTTAATTTACCAGTTAAAATCATCCGAACTGTTTTAATTTCGTTTTGTCTTGCCAACACATATGCAACAAGAGGGCCAACAGAAAATGGATTATATTTCTGTGGCTTAATCGTTTCAATCAACTGATTATCACACCAGCATTCAAACGCAGATGGAGAAGTTTTTAATGCTTCTGCTCCTTCTGCATACTTTGTTCCGACTAAATATTCACAAATCGCATCAATTCCTGATAGTGCTGACATCATAAGACGGTCAATGGAAAGGCTATCGCACTCTGCCATCGCCCGTTTCATAAATTCAAGTGATTTTGCGGTTCTTTGAGAACGAACTGCGATTTTAATATTCGCAACAGCAACGGTTGACTCTGCATAGTCACGAATAATTGGATCTTCTGCCTTTTTTCCTGTTTCATAAATGGCAACAAGGCTAGCCCGATCCACAATAATATCGCATAACTGTCCATCTCCTGTATGAAGAAATGTCTCATATGCCTCTTTTGCGCATTCACGCATAAAATCAGGAAGTGTGGCAAAATCTTTTTCTTTTACAATTTTCGCCATGGTCTTACCATCAATTGCACAGTCGTCAAAATAAATATTTCCATGGGGTTTTACTGTCACACTTTCTTTAATTGCTGATTTTAAATTATGAAATAACTTTTGATAGGAAAAGACATCGAGCACTTCTTGTTTGTCTTTTAAAAGTTCTCGAATCACCTTCCAAGTCTTTTCATTTTCCTTTGTTAAAATTGCCTCCGCGTCAAGGGGAGTGTTTGTATCTCCCCAGCCTTTTTCTACAAGGAATTGAAGACAATTTTCATAGGATTTCATTCCCATCAACTGTTCGATTGTCGCAGAAGAGAAGAGGGTCATTTCCATCGCACGAATTCGTGCAACCGCATAGGTATAATCCACATAGGACATGTTTAAAAACCTCCTTCTTGGTCACACATTACGAAAATAATAAACGCTGAACCTTATCCGCAAGTTCGTCACGTTTCGCATTTAACAATGCTTTAAATGTGCAGTTTTCTTCTACACCACCATAGACGAGAATGAATCCTCCGTCCACGTCTTTTCCTTCTTTTACAAGAGTAAGACTTCCTGAATTTTTTGAAGCAATTTCTTCGATCTTAGCCTCAAATCCAGATGGCATACGTTTTAAATCTTTTTCTGAAAAATAAATCTGTCCTGCCTTTGCCAGTGCAAATTTATGAAGCATTTTTTCAATCATTACAAAATAAGCATCATCATTTAAAGAAAGCAGTTCTTCATATGCAGACCCAATCATATCAGAAATAATCTGCTGTTTTGCAAGAAGAATTGTTTGACGTTTTTTAAGCTGTGAAGAAGATAGTGTTCTCTCTTCTTGGCTTTTTTTCATCGCCATTTGTTTTTCCTTACTATCGCTTTCCATTTTTTTGATCTCTTCCTCAGCTTTTGCTAAAATAGCATCTGCCTCTTCTTGTGCTTTTTTTGTAATAACACTTGCCTCACGACTGGCATCTTCAAGAATTTGACTTATCATTTTGTCTAATCCAGCCATTTTTAATCTCCTTTATTTTATGCAAGCATTTCCAATTATAATGCACTTACTGCTAAGATAGATACTAATAATGCTAAGATTGCGTATGTTTCTACCATCGCTGGGAATAACATCGCTTTACCAAACTGTTCTGGTTTCTTTGCTACGATTCCGATAGAAGCTACGGAAGTTCTTCCTTGATAACGAGCGGATACAAGACCTACAATACCGATTGGTAAACAAGCTGCAAAATATAAACATCCTGTTGCAAAGTCCATTGCTTGAACGCCTCCACCTAAAAGACCCATTTTAGAAAGAGCGATAAATGCTACTAACAAACCATAAATACCCTGTGTACCTGGTAATAACTGTAAGATCAATACTTTCGCAAATTTACTTGGATCCTCTGTTACAACACCTGCTGCTGCCTGACCTGCAACACCGACACCGTATGCAGAACCCATACCTGATAAAATAACTGCTAATGCAGCTCCTAATAATGCTAAGAAAATTCCCATGTTATTTAACATTTCCATATTGTTAATCCTCCTTAAAATCTACATATTTCGTATTGCGACGGAATGGCTCAAACATTTTTCCTCCGCCTTCATAAAACTTACCAAAAAATTCTACATATTGAAGACGGCATGTGTGCACATACGCACCTAATAAGTTAATTCCCATATTAAAAATATGACCGCCTATAAATACAATGATAAACACAATAATACCTAAGATGCTATTTCCTATCATACTTCCCATCTGGTTAATAACAGACGCAATAACACCGGTTGCAAGACCTAATGCTAATAGTCTTGAATAGGATAATACATCAGAAACCCATCCTGTAATATTGTATAAGTCATAAGCACCAAGAGCGATTCGAAGTGCTGGATTCTTACTGCTTCTTCCTGACATAAGAAGAATACCAAGAGCCCCAACAATTGCAGCTGCTTTTGCAAGCGTATTCACAATTGGTGGGAATACAAAGCTCATCTGTGAAATAGAACCAAATAACTCTGTTGGTAACAAGATGAAAATAAGACCTGTTAACAAGAGATACCAAAGCACCACATCACACACAAAATCTAAGTATTTTTTATCTTTTACTAACATATACCCTTTCATGGCGAGTCCGAGATAGAGATGGATCGTTCCAAAGAGCATAGAATAAATCAATAATTTCATCGGATCGTTAAGAGGTATGAACCAAAGTGCCGGTATAATCGGCGTTGTGACCTCCCGACCTAAAAATGTCCTTGCAATCACATCTAAGGCATCTCCAAAGTATCCACCGAATAACACACCCCAAAATAGAGTTGAAATTCCGGAGAACATAAAAAGTTTAATGGATTTTCTAAGTCCTGAATCCATTCTTGGAAACTTCTTTAGTGCAATAAAGCAAGCTAACGATACGATAAGTCCATATGCCGCATCGGATAGCATAAGACCAAATAAGAAAATATAGCAAAGGGACATAACCGATGTTGGATCCATTTCTCCTTTTGCTGGAAGACCAAAAGAGGCAGTAACTCCTTCTGCACATTCTGTAAAAGCATTGTTTTTTAAGAGTACTGGTGGTTCCTCATCTTCTTTGATCTCTTCATGTTCAAGAGCCAAATCATATTGCTTCAATCTTTGTTCTAAAGAAAGTAAATCCTTTTCTGGAACATACCCTGTTACAAGAAATGTCTTTTTGGATTGGAGCAAATCCCCAAGCACTTGATATTTCTGTGCACGAATCCGATAATAGTCAGATAGACGTTTAAAGTCTTGGCGTTCCTTTTCGTATTGTTTTATACTTTCTTCCACTTCTTTTATTTCTGCTTTTAATGTTTCAATTTGCTCTTCCCACTGTTTTACTTGTACCTTTGGTACTTCTTCAACAGATTGGGATGGTCTAGCAAATCCACAGGCTCTAAGAGCATCCTCTAATTTGCCTGCTTGTTCTTTTAGGCATACTGCCGTAATACAAGTCTGATCGCGATCAGTACCAAGTATCTGGATATCAAATGCTTCTAACGATGGCTCTTTTTTTGCCACTGCCTCATACACTTGATTTAGTGTTACGGTTCCAGCTAAAGTTCCAATGATAACCGCACATTTTTTTGTTCCGGGATATTTCATGGAAATGTCCAAATTCATCCAAGGAGCTAAACTCTCAATTTGGGATTCCAACTTCATGATTCCCGCCTTACTCTCCGCTATTTTCTTTTCATAGCTAAGAATTTGCTTGGCATCTTTTAAAATGTTTTCACATTCGTTCTCCATGCGTTTGAAATCTCTTTCCCCTTCTAGGTCTTTTCCTTCCAACGCAGAAAACATGGATTGTTTCTCTGGAGCATAACGTTGCAGTATTTCCAGTGCCTGATCGGCGGTCAATGCACTTTTTTCAAACATCTGACGGTAAGACATAGTATCCATCTTCTGAAATCCGCTATCTTCTTGTGGCATTTTTGTAACTTCCATCACTCCAGCGGATTGAAGCGTTTCCAATATGGATTTTCTGTCCTTCTTAAGACCACAGATACTGATTTTTTGCATCTGCAATACTGCCATATTCACATCCCTCCTTCATAATTTCCAAAATTTGTTTGCTCATTCAAGCAAATGGTGGTGGCGTTAAACCAGCTCTGAAATGATCATAGAAACAGCCTCTTTAGTTCTCTTCTTCGCTGTTTCTTGCAATGAAATCGCTTCTTGTTTTGCCTCCTCTAATGCCTTGTTTAGGATTTGTTCTCCCTCTTTTACAAAGTCAGATTCCGCCTTTTGTTCTCGCTCTTTCACCGCTTTTTTTGTTTCATTTTTTTTTGCTTCGGCTTTGAGTTTTGCCTCCTCCACCAAAACTCTTCCTTGCTCGGAAGCGTTCCTTATCATTTCATCCGCCTTTTGTTCTGCCTCTTTCACCGCCTGAATTGTTTCTTGAACCATACTATCACCACCTTATCTTTGCATATCTTATGGATATGAAAATTAATCTTTCCACAGAATGTAAAATTTTTGTTCTTTCATATTATCTCTCTTATAAAATGAATCATTCATAGAACAATATTTGCCTCTTTCATTCTGTACATTTCTCATTCATTATACCTAGTTTTCAAAACTTTGTCTATACATCATAGTATTACCAAATAATTTTTAATTTCATAATGAATTCACTGATTTTGATATTTTTATAACATACTTTTTAATCCATTATGTATATTTTTAACATTTATTGTCCTTTTATAGTAATACTATCTGTAAAGTCACCCCATATCACCAGTATTTACTTATTATATATGTGTTATGAATGTTTTGACAAATTTTTGTATGAAATTTTCTGATTTTCAGATTTATTTGCAATCTTTCTTTTGGAAAATGACGAAAAAAAATTTTTTAGTTGACAAGCACTTTCTCGATTTAACGTCAAAAAAAGAGACTATCCCAAAATAATTTTTATGCAAAACAGAAAAATGCTCTTTGCATCTTTTGCAAATTTTTGCACACAAATTACTTGCTTTGACAGTCTCCACCTAAATTTCTCTATTCACTTTTTTCTAACATTGTATCAGCAATTTTCTCGATCAGTCTTGCCAATTCCCGACAACAATACTCATAGTCAATTAAATCTTTCCCGTAAGGATCAAGCACTTCCCCTTGTTCCCGACCGAGTTCTTTTACTGTATAAATTTCTTTTTCATATCCATATTCGGTCAGCACTTTCTCTTTTTGTTCCTGTGTCATCGTGAGAATGAGATCACTTTGCTCCACATCCTCTTTTGTGAGAACACTAGCTTGATACTCTTCATTCACCGGAAGGTTATTATTTTTCATAACAAGCACTGCTTTTGGATTAATCGGCTCGGGAAAAAGCACAATCATTCCTCTAGAACAGACTTGAACATCTTTGATACCACGATCTAGAAGTTCTTTTCTCATAAGAACTTCTGCCATATATCCTCTAGCAGTATTGGTTGTCGAAACAAACAGAATTCGTTTCCATTCTTTCATAGACGTCCCCCTTATACTCGTATCATTTCATAGCCTGCGGCTTTTAAAAGACGATTCATAATTGCCTGTCCAAAGTCATCTTGTTCAAATCCTTCAGAATAAATAAATTCCACTCCTGCATCATCAAAATCCCTTAAGACACTATAAAGTCCAGCAGAAATACTCACCTGATCCTTTCTGGATCCGATTTCTTTTACTACACCGTTTGGATATTGATCCTTTGTTTCTTCTGTGGCAATAATTCCAACAACATATCCAGCATCCAGTTTTTCTTTTGCAAGTTTATTAATGGTCTGAACCATGTTATCCATGTTATGACTGGATACAATGGTGAGTTCGCCTTTTGGGGCATAATGTTTATACTTCATGCCAGGAGCTTTTGGACGTATTCCGTCCATCCCTTCTTTGCTCAAAATAGCAGGATCAATTCTCACTTCTTTTCCTATCACCTGTTCAAGCATTGGCTTTGTAATATATCCAGGGCGAAGAATCATAGGAATTTCTCCTGTCATATCCACAATGGTTGACTCAATTCCGATTCCAACTTTTCCTCCATCAACAATCATATCGATCCTTCCATCCATATCCTGTAATACATGCTGTGCTGTCGTTGGGCTTGGACGACCTGATGTATTGGCACTTGGTGCTGCAACGGCTACCCCTGCTACTTTAATCAACTCTCTTGCAACAGGATGGCTTGGCATACGAATGGCAACGGTGTCAAGTCCCCCTGTTGTTCCATAAGGTACAACTTCCTTTTTATTCAATATAACAGTCAAAGGTCCTGGCCAAAAGACTTCCATAACCTTTCTTGCCTCTTTTGATACATCTTTTGCTAAAACATCCACAGTCTTTATGTCAGCGATATGAAGAATTAATGGATTATCACTTGGTCTTCCTTTCGCAGAATAAATTTTCGCAGAGGCCTCACTATTTAAACCATCGGCTCCAAGTCCATATACCGTTTCGGTAGGAAACGCTACAAGACCACCATCTCGCAAAATCTGTCCTGCTTCCTTCAATTCATTCTCATTATGTTCTAATTGTTCTAATTTTACTATTTTTGTTTTCATCTCAATTACCTCTTCCATTTTCTGATTGCATTTTGAGATCGATTTTTTCCTTTCTCGCATAAGACTGCAAATTTTATTATACCATAAGACAACGAGCCAAGCAAACACTTGTCTTCATTTCATGATGATATTTCATGTATAACATAACAGTCAGGTAATGATCCATATCTTCTTTGCTCTATTTATTTTCTCTAGCATATATTCTCTTATTTTTGCCATATAATAATTTAAAATCAACTTTCGTTTGTGAATTGGAGAACCTATGTTGAAAAAATATCGCTCCTATCTTCTTCCTATTGTATCCATCCTTTGTCTTTTACTGCTCTTACTTCCGTCCATCCGATATGGAATTTCTTCATTTTTTTTGCAGACTTCCACGATGTCACCCCGATATACTGTATGGATCGATGCTGGACATGGAGGATTTGATCCTGGAAAAGTTGGAATTGATGGCTCTCTTGAAAAAGATGTGAACTTGGCAATTGCATTAAAATTGCAAAAACTTCTCATACAAAATGACATTCAAGTTGTTATGACAAGAGATACTGACACAGCTCTTTCAACAGAGTCCGATACGAATAAGAAAAAAGCGGATATGAGAAGGCGTAGAGAACAAATTACAGCTTGCGATGCGGATTTAGGCGTTAGCATTCATCAAAACAGCTTTCCCTCTGAAGCACAAAAAGGAGCACAAGTCTTTTATTATACTCATTCTAAGGAAAGTGAAACCTTTGCAAAAATTATGCAAAAACAGTTGATAAAAACTCTGGATAAAAATAATCACCGCCTTGAAAAATCAAATGATAGCTATTATCTCTTAAAAGAAACTTCTTGTCCTATGCTCATTGTGGAGTGTGGATTTTTAAGTAATTTTGAAGAGGCAAGCAAGTTAAATTCACCAGAATATCAAAATCAAGTTGCATGGGCAATCCATCTTGGCATCCTCTCTTACTTAAATCGGTATGCGACCCCATGATGAGTAAAACTCCTTACTCTCTAGCTTAGGGCTGTAAAAGAAAATGCTCCTAATCTTCTTAACAGCCCTACTTGAAATCTGTTATGTTTGCTTGTTTTTTGTTACACTTTATTAATGGGGAATTTGCCACCTCCTTCGTTCCATTCTCATTTTTTAGGATGTAATGATACAAAATGCGATTCATGACTTGTGATATACAACCGCTTGACATCATAATGTAACCCGAGCCAATCCAATTATTTTTTTCTCCCCTCTCCATTGGAAAATTAAGCTCTTATTTATATCTTATCATTATATTACATTGTTTTCAATGTTTTTTTAATTTTTTTATAGTTTTATAAAAAATTTAGATTTTAATGCTTTACAGTTTCATCATTAGCGTATATACTGAATATATACTAGGAATAGTATATATTTTTTCTATTCCCTGTATTTACGAATCTTTTTATAGATTCTATGCTAAACTTAAAGGAAGTGAGCAATATGAAAATTGAAAGAATTAGCGAAAACCAAATCCGTTGTACTTTAAACAAGGCTGATCTGGCTGACAGAGATTTGCGATTATCTGAACTCGCATATGGCACAGATAAAGCAAAGTCACTTTTTCGTGATATGATGCAACAGGCTTCCTATGAATTAGGATTTGAAGCTGAGGATATTCCTCTCATGATAGAAGCAATTCCTGTGAATCAGGATTGCCTGATACTCGTTATTACTAAAGTAGAAGACCCAGAAGAACTTGATACTCGTTTTTCCAAGTTTTCTAAGCCAATTTCTGTTGATATGGATGAAGATACGGATGAAACTCATCAAGATGAATCTGACGAGGAATTAAACGATGAGGAAACATCTTCTGAAGAGCCTGAGCAACATCACGAAACTATCCTCGATTTATTAAATGAAATCGATCAAGAGTTACAAGGTCTTAGTTCTGCTGAAAAGCTGGCTACAAGTACAACAAAAGACGATGCTAAGAGCGACTCTAAGGCAAAAGAAATACCTACTACTTCTAAGCTATATCGAGTTTTTACATTTAAAACACTCTCTCAAGTCATTGATGCTTCTAAAGTGATTGACTCCATGTATAGCAAGAAAAATACCCTCTATAAGAATCCAAACAACGACTTGTATTATCTCGTTGTTTATCAGATGGATAGTGCACTTGATGCGTTTTCCAATGTCTGCACTCTTTTGTCCGAATTTTCCAAAAGAGAACAAGGCACTTACGCAAGCACTTCTTATTTAGAAGAACATTTTAAATTGATGATTAAAGAAAACGCCATAAGCGTCTTAGCAAACTTATAAAACAACGATAAAAAACACGAGTCCCTTTTAGAACTCGTGTTTTTATCGTTTCTATAATTAGATTAGTTATTTTTTGTTGCTAAATATTCATTTAATGTGTTTACTAACTGATCAGCATCCATTCCATGAACCATAGCAGCTTCTTCTAAAGATTCTCCTTGAGCAGATGGACAACCGATGCAGTGCATTCCAGAAGCCATTAAAACTGCTGCAAGATTTGGATCAACACCGATGATTTCAGCGATGATCATATCCTTTGTGATCTGAGCCATGACAGATTCCTCCTATCTTTCTAGTCTTTTTTCAGTATAATATATTCTATCCAATAATTCAAGCGTAAACCATTTAGTGCCATTTTTTATTGATATTTTTTTTCAATAAGATTGTAACCTCCTTTCTGTACTAAATTTTGACCAATTTATAAGTTAAGTTTTACTTGATATAACAGAATAACTGTATTAAAATATAGATAAGTGTATGGAGGCCTATCCATACTCTAATTAACTAACTAATCACAATTAATTAATATTTAAGGAGGATTATAACTATGGCATATGTAATTTCTGACAGCTGTGTTATGTGTGGAGCTTGTGCTGGAGAATGTCCAGTAGGTGCTATCAGCGAAGGAGATGCTCAGTACGTTATCGACGCTGATACATGTATCGACTGCGGTTCTTGTGCAGCAACATGTCCAACAGGAGCAATCAGCGAAGCTTAATTTTATCCTAACCTAAAAGGAAGATAGTGTTTACACTACCTTCCTTTTTTTATCCCCATTATTTTCTCATAAAAAATCTTTTTTTCTTTCTCTTCATAGGCTTTTTTGACTTCTCAAGTGCAGCAGCAGCTTCAAGCCTTGCCTGTTGACGATTTCTGATGGTTTCATCCAGTTTTTTAAATCTTTGTTCCTCTAACTCCTCTTTCACACGAAACTGATAATCGATTTCTTTTAACACCCGTTCTGTCACTTGCTCACTAATGGCTTGTCCTAACAAAACATTGTTATCAATTAAAGCATTGGCAATGATCTTATTCATTACCATTTGGAATTGATCCATCCGTTCATCTTGTCCCTCTACAAATTCCGTTGTTTCAATCACTGTCATTTCTGCAAACTGCTCTGTTTTCTCCTGTTCTTTTTTCCCTTTTTCTCTTTGCAAAATTCCATCGTCTTCTTGTTCTGCCCTTTTGTTCCACTCATCTTTCTTTGCAAGAATCTTCTTTACATCCACTCCATCTTTTTTATACAGTTGCTCCATTAAAAGTTTGATAGCTTTTAACTGAAGTCCATTTTGTTTTAACTCCTTCACCTGCTCTAACACATGGATTTCACGTTCAGAATAACAGCGGTGCCCCATCTCATTTCTAGGAATCTCCATTTTTAACTCCTCTTCCCAGTACCTTAATACATGAGGTTCTACTTCGAGTTTCTTCGATGCGTCAGAAATCATATATCGTTGTTCGTTCATATTTGCCCTCCATCTTTCACTTTAACTTATTACCTTTTAATGTAAATTATAGTGGACAAGTTCTTCCCTCTCAACGAATACCGTCATCTATTTTCGGACTAAATAGCACAAAAAAACGGAGAAATCCTTTTTTTAGAACTTCTCCGTCTATCATTTGACAAAAACTTATTTTTAAGATGCTAAATTCCAAGGAATCTTAGCTTGAATATAAGCATAAAATGTGAGTTGCATACCATTTGCAACTTTTTAGCGAGCTTTGTTTGCGAACTTGGTATACTGTCCTAACCACACAAGTTCAATTGGTCCTGTGGAACCATTTCTTTGTTTTGCAACAATGATTTCCGCAATTCCTTTCTTTTCTGTATCCGGATTATAATATTCATCACGATAAATGAACATAACAACGTCCGCATCCTGTTCAATAGAACCGGATTCACGAAGGTCAGAAAGCATTGGTCTATGATCTGGTCTTGATTCCACCGCTCGACTGAGCTGAGATAGGGCGATAATTGGAACTTCAAGTTCTCTTGCAAGTGCCTTTAATGATCGTGAAATCTCCGCAACTTCTTGTTGTCTTGACTCAGAACGTTTTCCCCCCACCATCAGCTGTAAATAGTCAATAATAATAAGACCTAAGCCATTGGATTGCTTATACCTTCTGCATTTTGAACGCAGTTCTGAAATGGTAATTCCTGGCGTATCATCAATAATGAGCTTAGAATTTCCAATAATACCAGCACTCTCCATTAATTTTTCCCAATCCTGATCTTGCAAATTACCAGTACGAATATTTTGAGAATCCACCATGGACTCACTGGCAATCATACGAGTTACAAGCTGTTCTTTTGACATTTCAAGGCTAAAAATAACCGTTGGGACTTGCTCCTTAAATGCAGCATGCTGGGTAAGACTTAACACAAAAGCTGTTTTCCCCATAGCTGGACGGGCTGCAAGCAAAATTAATTCTCCTGCATGAAGTCCTGTTAGCTTCGCATCCAGATCGATAAATCCAGTTGGAACTCCTGTAACCTTCCCTTTATTCTTTGCTGCTGCTTCAATGGCATCTAAGGAATTTAATACTACCTCTCGAATCGGCACAAAATCTTGATCTCCTGCACGATTTTGAAGAAGTTTAAAGATATCTTTTTCTGTCTTTTCTAAAATATCATCCACATCTTCTTTATCCAAATAGCAGTCATTGGCAATGTCTTCTGTCACTTTAATCAAACGTCTTAACATCGCCTTATCCCTTACAATCATTGCGTATTGCTTTGCATTTGCCGCTGTTGGAACTGCTAACACAAGCTCCTTAATGTATCCAAGGTTGCTAATGCTCTCCGGCACGTCTTTTTCCTTTAACTTGTTTTGCAATGTCACAAGATCCACTGGTTTTCCTTCATTATAAAGTTCTACCATTGCTTCAAATAAAACGCCATATTGCCCTTGATAGAAGTCGTCCTTTGTCAAAATATCAGAAACTACGACAATCGCATCTCGATCCATAATCATTGAACCAATGACTGACTGTTCCGCCTCTAAACTATGCGGTTGAATTTTTTTAATAAATGCCTCATCCATGTTTCTTTCCTCTATCTATGCTTTCTTGTCTACTGACAGTTTGAAAGAGCCATCATAACCACTCCTGACTACGACAGCTCTTTGTTTTCTTTTCTTATTTTCCTTCCACAATAACTTTTAAAGATGCTGTTACTTGTGGATGGAGTTTAATTGGAACCATATGTGTTCCAATTGTTTTAATCGCTTCATCTAACTGCATTTTCTTTTTATCAAGCTCTAAATGAAGCTGTTCCTTTGCCGCTTGTGCAATTTCTTTTGTGGAAACAGAACCAAAGGTTTTTCCGCCTTCTCCTGTTTTAATGGAAACTGTAATCTGCATTTCCTTCATATCTTCTGCTAATTTCTTTGCTGCTTCTAACTGCTCTGCTGCAATTTTTGCATCATTTGCACGTTTTAACTTTAAGTCATTTAAATTTTTAGCATTGGCTTCTATCCCAAGTTTTTTTGGAAGGATAAAATTGCGAGCGTATCCATCATTTACATTAACAAGTTCCCCTTTTTTCCCTAAACTCTTTACATCTTCTAATAAAATAACTTTCATGTTAAATATCTCCTTCTGTCTTCATAGTATCAAGTATCTGTTTTAATTGTTCCACAGCATCCTCAATGAATGTATCATTAAGCTGAGCACCTGCCACATTCAAATGACCGCCTCCGCCTAATTTTTCCATAATTACCTGTACGTTCACATCATCAATGGAACGAGCACTAATAAAGATCTGCTTTCCGATCTCTGTCATAACAAATGATGCCCGTATTCCTTCAATATCCAATAGTTCATTGGCTGCTTGTGCCGCTAACACATTTGGACTATCCACACCGGCACTTGGCATAACAGAAATGGCAAACTCATCCAGATATACTTCCGCTTGCCGAATAACTTCTGCTCGAAGTTTATAACTATCCATGCTATTTCTAAACATCTTTCGAACACGAACAACGTCTGCACCATTTCTTCTTAAAAATGCTGCTGCCTCAAACGTACGGACTCCTGTTTTTGTCACAAAATTATCCGTATCCACAAGCATTCCTGAATACATAGCATCCGCCTCAATCGGTTTTAATTTTGGCTTATCTGGAATGTACTGCAAGATCTCAGCCACCATTTCACATGAGGAAGAGGCATATGGTTCAATATAAGAAAGAACGGCATTTTCAATCACTTCACTTGTCTGTCTATGGTGATCAAATACAACAATACTTTTTGTTAATGAAAGCAATTCTTGACATTCCGTATAACTTGGGCGATTCACATCCACCACAACTAATAATGTACTAGGTTTTGTCATGCTGATTGCCTGCCCACTATCAACAAATAAATCCTCCTCATAGGAGCCATCCTCCATAAAATTATTTAAAATTGGACGGATGGAAATTGTGGCCTCATTAATGACGATATGAGCCTTTTTGTTGAGAGTCTTAGCTAGACGATAAATTCCTAAAGCAGCACCAATGGAGTCCACATCTGGAAACCGATGTCCCATAATAATAACTTCATCCTTTGTTTCCATAATTTCACGAAGAGCATGGGCTTTCACCCTCGCTTTTACCCTTGTGCTTTTTTCAACTACCTGTGTCTTTCCCCCGTAATAAGAGATCTTATCGCCATCTTTTACAACCGCTTGATCTCCACCTCTTCCTAAGGCAAGATCCATAGCCATACGGGCATTTTCATAGGCTTGAATATAATTCGGACGATTGACACCAAGACTAATACTTAAGGTAACTGCCATTTCATTTCCAATGTTAATAGAACGAACCTCATCCAAAATCGAAAACTTTGTCGACTCCAACTGGGATAAATATTTTTGTTGAAAGACAACAATAAACTTATCTTTTTCAATTTTCTTACAGATTGCATCTATATTTTGCATATACTTATTGATCTTTCGCTCGATTAAAGCCACAAGCAAAGACTGCCTTACTTCTTCAATACTATCAAGAACTTCTTCATAGTTATCAATATAAATCAGCCCTGCCACAAGACGCTGTTCTTGATTCTCTTTGATGTATTGTTGCAACTTGGTTTCATCATAAAAGTAAAAGGCAAGCATCGTATTGGCATCGATCACTTCTTGTTTTTCTTCACTTTCTTGAAGCAATTCTCTAATACAAGTTCTCTTGATTTCCACAGAGTAATTCTTCCCATCATAGAGGATGGGAATACGCTTTTCTTCTCCCTCTTCTGTTGGAAAACTCTCCTTACCCAGTTCCGAAAACATCTGATGAACTTGATTTTTTAATTGCCAATCCTCTTCTACCACAATAGATTTAAACGCATCATTGTACCAAAGAATCTTTCCTTGTAAGTCTGTCAAAATATAAGGAAGTCCCAATTCTTTTAGCAAATGGTGTTGCACTTGCCCTTGTTCTAACGCAAACTGGGTAAGTTCTGTTAAAATCTCAGGCTTTATTTTTACATAGTAAATGACAAGAATTCCTAAATATATCACCACAAAGACAAGCCCGATGATACCAGCATCTGTACTTTGTGTAAAAAGAATTCCAACCATACAAAGAAGTAGAACCGCTGTGAGCATTGGAGCCTTTATACATTTCTCAATTCTCTGGCTCAATATCTTCTTATCCTTCATATTTGCCTCCTGTATTCTAAAAAACAGTTTCTTTTTTCCTGTCCTTTGGGAATATTATAGCATACATAAAACTATTTGTCAGTCCAATTTGTCTTCCCTATATTTTCTATCAAATTCTATTTTTTCTCTTAAAACCAGTCACGTCTTCTATCTCAAATTTTTCTAATATAGATGCTACATCCCTTTCCTCATATTGACTTATGCTGTGGTCATACTCCACATCCTCCTGTATCGGCAGTGAAATATCAAGATCAAACGTATCAAAATCATAATCCATCAAAGAATCCAAATCGTCATTTTGTTCTACCTCTAAAAGAGAGCTAGCATAGTCTGGAATTTCACCAAGGGATAGCATATCCAATGTTTTTATTTCCCCTATGCCATTTTTCTTAGGAAGTTCATAACGCTCTGTTATAAAGGCTCTTTTCTCTACGTTTGGTTCTTTTTCTAATAGCACGTTCTGTTTGTCCTCTTCCATTCTTTCTTCTATCAGTCCTTCTTTTCTTCTCTCTGTTTTTTCTTCTTTTACTTCTGGCTCATTCAGATCATGAAAACTTTCCAAACTCTGATTGATCTTTTGGAGCAGATTTCCTACCTTTTTTTCTGGTGAAACTTTTTTCTTATGCTCTTCTTTCTTTTTTGTACGGAAAAAATCGAACATAATAACTATAATAAGCACTACATAAATAATATTCATAAAATACCCCCTTAGTTTCATAGAACAAAATACGCCTTATCGTTTGCACGCATTGCTTTTTGTATGATAGGAAAGAGATTTCTTATCATACAAAAAATACCCTCAGAATCCATTTCTATGTTCTGAGGGTTGAATCAATTCTTTTATAGGATATTATGCCAATAAAGAATACTCTTCCAAATTCCAAATTTTATCCACAACATCTTGATAAAATTCAGGTTCATGGCAAATGAGCAAAATGCTTCCTTTATATTCTTTTAATGCACGTTTTAACTCCTCTTTGGCATCCACATCCAAATGGTTGGTCGGTTCGTCAAGAAGTAAAACATTGGTTTCTCGATTGATTAATTTACAAAGACGAACTTTTGCCTGTTCCCCACCGCTCAATACTCTAACTTGACTTTCAATATGCTTTGTGGTAAGCCCACACTTTGCCAATGCAGCACGCACTTCATATTGAGAATATCCCGGAAATTCTTTCCATATCTCTTCAATGCAAGTGACATTTTTATCCGGTGTCATCTCTTGTTCAAAGTATCCTTGATATAAATAATCTCCTAAATGGCTTTTTCCTGAAAAAGCTGGTAAAAGCCCTAAAATACTCTTTAAAAACGTTGTTTTACCAATTCCATTTGCTCCAACTAATGCGATTTTTTCTCCACGTTCCATTCTAAAATTTATTGGCTTAGAAAGTGGCTTATCATAACCAATGACAAGATCTTCTGTTTCAAAAATGACTTTTCCAGCCGTTCTTGCCTCTTTAAATTGAAATTCTGGCTTTGGCTTCTCTTTGGCAAGTTCAATCACTTCCATCTTATCCAATTTCTTTTGACGTGACATGGCCATATTTCTTGTAGAAACTCTCGCTTTATTTCTTGCAACAAAATCTTTTAAATCTTCAATCTCTTGTTGCTGTCTTCGATATGCCGCCTCAAGCTGTGCTTTTTTCACTGCATACACTTCTTGGAACTTATCATAATCTCCAACATAACGATTTAACTCTTGATTTTCCATATGATAAATTAAATTAACAACGCTATTTAAAAATGGAATATCATGTGAGATCAGAATAAACGCATTTTCATAATCAAGCAAATAACGCTTTAACCATTCAATATGCCCTTCATCCAAATAATTGGTAGGCTCATCTAACAAAAGGATGTCTGGTTTTTCAAGCAGTAACTTTGCAAGTAGTACCTTTGTTCGTTGTCCACCGGATAAATCCGTTACATCCCGATCAAGTCCAATATCCGTAAGACCTAAGGCACGTCCTACTTCTTCTACTTTTGAATCAATTAAATAAAAATCATGATTGGTTAAAAGATCTTGTATCGTGCCAAGCTCTTCCATCATCGCCATCATGGTATCTTCATCAGCAGAGCCCATTTCATCGCATATCTGATTCATTTTTTCTTCCAATTCAAATAAGAAAGCAAAAGCGGATTTTAACACATCCCGAATGGTCATCCCTTTTTCTAATACCGTATGCTGATCAAGGTATCCAACTCGAACATTCTTTGCCCATTCCACTTTTCCTTCATCCGGCATTAACTTTCCTGTTACGATATTCATAAAGGTGGATTTTCCTTCCCCATTGGCTCCAACAAGCCCTATATGTTCTCCCTTTAATAAGCGGAATGATACATCATTAAAAATGGCACGATCTCCAAATCCATGACTTAAATGTTCCACATTCAAAATACTCATACTATAAACTCCTTTGTTCTATCCTAAAATCTATCTTATCTTTTCATTGATATAGGTTTTCACCTAGTCAAACGGTTATTCTTATTTTACATGATATGTTCTGAACTGGCAACTAAGAGAACCATAGAAAAAACTCCCCCTATAAACAAAATCTTCTGTTTATAGGGAGAGTTTTTATTGCTTATTTTAATTATTCTTCTACTACGAATACTTCTTTACCCATTCCGCAGATTGGACAAACCCAATCATCTGGAATATCTTCAAAAGCTGTTCCTGGAGCGATTCCTCCGTCTGGATCTCCTACTTCTGGGTCATAAACATATCCACATGGTTCACATACATACTTTTTCATAATTCAAATTCTCCTTTTTTGTTTTTTTTATTCTAACATTTTCCAAATAAAGAAACAATTCTTTTCTCTTATAATTTTGTACAAAGTGAGAAGGAATATTCTTCAAACTTTCAAATTTAATATCAGTAACTATTACTAGTTTGTTTTTCTGTATTATTTATATCACACTTTTTTTCATATAGCAATAGCCTTTCCAAAAATTTTTAAATTTTTTTAATTTATGTATTGATTAATCAATCTATTTATGCTATTATAATGTCATCAAGCAAAACCTCTCCTAATGTTATTGATGATGTACTACCTTCTTAACATTGAGAAACAATATTTCTTTCGTAAGAATAGGGAATTCCCTTATTTTCCTACTCTTACACCTGTGCATATGCACAATTAAACATTAGCCCTCAAAAAAGCAGTGGATTCCCTTACTCCACTGCTTTTTTATCGTCTTTTTATTCTGTTACAAGTGCCATGGCTTTTTGTGCTAATGCTTGAATTTCTTCAAACTTTTCATTTTCTATCAGTTCATCTTTTACCATCCAACTACCACCACAAGCGATAACTTTATCAAAGGCTAAATATTCTTTTACATTTGACTCCTGAATCCCACCTGTTGGCATAAATTCCATCTTATAATATGGTGCGGAAAGTGCCTTTAATGTTTTTAATCCTCCATTGGCTTCTGCTGGGAAAAACTTTACAGCACAAAGCCCTAATTCTATTGCCTGTTCAATTTCACTAGCGGTTGCTACACCAGGAAGAATTGGAATCCCTTTTTCTTTACAATATTTCACAGTATTAGGATTCAATCCCGGACTGACGATAAAGGTAGCTCCCGCCTCTATTGCCTCATCCACCTGTTTTGCATTTAACACCGTTCCCGCTCCTATCAACATATCAGGATAAGCCTCGTGCATTTCCTTAATGGCTTCCTTTGCACCTTCTGTTCGAAATGTCACTTCTGCACAAGGGATTCCACCCTCGATTAAAGATTTTGCAAGAGGAACGGCTTTTTTTGCATCATCAATTTTTACAACTGGAACAATTCGGATTTCTTTTAACTTTTGTATTAATTCGTTCATTTCTTTTTCCTTCCTAATTTAAGTCAAGATTTTGCTTTCTTTTTATTATTGTGTAAAACTTGCTTTGAATTGTGCTATCTCTTCTCTTGTTGGTAAATCTTCATTATCACTCTCTACCATCACCTGCATAGAACCAATGATATTCCCTCTATCACACATTTTCTCCAGACAACCACCTTCTAAAAATGTGCTCAACACACCTACTGCAAATCCATCCCCTGCTCCAACCGTATCCACAACTGTTTTTGCTGGATAGCCTTTAAAATACCCTTGTTCTACTGTTCCGTCTTCTCGTTTCATAACTCCATAGGCACCTTCTGCTCCTAACTTTACAACGACAAGTTTTGCTCCTGCTTCTTGATAAAAACGACCGATTTCTTCTGGATCATCGCTGCCCATCAAAATCTTCCCTTCCGCAGTTCCCGGTAAAACAATGTCAGATTTTGAAGCTAAATCATTGATCACGCGAATCATGGCACTTTCACTTTCCCAAAGGCTTGGTCTTAAATTCGGATCAAATGATACCATCATATGATGCTCCCTCGCCTTTTCAATCATTCGATAAACAGCATTTCGACTGCTTAAAGAAAGAGCTGGTAAAATTCCTGTAATATGTAGAAGTTTTGCCCCTGTAAAATCAATTGCATTGACATCCTCTTCTGTTAAACAAGAGGCTGCACTATTTTTTCTTAAATAATACGTGGATGGATCTCCTTTTAAAACATGATTTTTCCATTGAAAACCAGTTGGATGATACCGATCTCTTACAATGTTCGTTCTAATTCCCTCTTGTTTTAACTTTTTTTCAATATAATCACCAAAAGGATCGGTTCCCAACCTCGTTGCATATAACACATCAAATCCAAGTCTTGTAAGACCAATAGATACATTGACTTCTGCTCCTGCCAACATACGTTTAAATGTAGTCGCCTCTTCAAGGGCACCTTCTTCCTTTGCGGCAAATAATGCCATAGGCTCTCCAAATAAAATGACATCTACCATATTACTTACTCCTTATATTTCCTTCCTTTTTTATTCTGGTTGTTTTCCAATATAGGCTAGAATACCGCCATCCACATACAAGATTTGTCCATTGACAAAATTAGACGCATCAGAGGCAAGAAAAATAGCTGGTCCCATTAAATCCTCTGGTGTTCCCCAGCGAGCTGCTGGAGTTTTGGAAATAATAAATCGATCAAATGGATGTCTTAAACCATCCTCCTGTCGCTCTCTAAGAGGAGCAGTCTGTGGCGTAGCAATATAGCCTGGTCCAATCCCATTGCATTGAATATTATACTCACCATATTCTGAGGCTATATTCTTTGTCAACATTTTAAGACCACCTTTTGCTGCTGCATAAGCCGATACCGTTTCTCTTCCAAGTTCGCTCATCATAGAACATACATTAATAATTTTACCATGTCCTTTTTTCAACATGCTTGGAATCACTGCTTTTGCCATAATAAATGGTGCATTTAAGTCAATATCAATGACTTCTTTAAACTGTTCCACCGTCATCTCTATCATAGGAATCCTCTTGATAATTCCAGCATTGTTCACTAAAATATCAACGGTTCCCAATTCCCTTTCAATCTCTTCAACCATCTTTTGCACTTCATCTTCTTTTGTCACATCACAGATATAGCCCTTTGCATCAATTCCAAGTTTTTTGTATTCTGCCATCGCCTTATCCATATTTTCTTGACTTCTACAATTGAAGGCAATTTTTGCACCAGCTTCTGCATAAGATTGTGCGATCGCAAATCCAATTCCATATGCTGCTCCTGTTACAAGTGCAACTTTTCCCTCCAAAGAAAATGTTTTCATGATGTCCATATTTTTCTCCCTTTTCCTCTTAATAACGAAGAATTTCATCAATCTCTTCAAAGATCGTTTCTTCACCATCTTGTCCAGTTACTTGAATATCCTCTAGCACAAGTTTCTTAATATTTTTTGCAAAAATGCCCATTTTACATATTTGCTCAGAAATCCCGTCCATCATGGCTGGCTGTCCAGACTGTGCTTCCTTTGCATAATTCACTTTGATATGTTTCATTTCGACATATTCAATCTTTTGCTCTGGAAGTCCATAGAAAAATGTACCTGCTATGTGACAGTTATCCGCTTGGATATGTCGGAAACATAGGGATTGAATGAATGGCGTTTTTTCATCCACTGGAAGAGGATCTTTGCATTGTACATACTCCGTATGACCATCTGGATCACAAAAATAAAAACAGTTAATCACAAATGGTGTCAATACATGATCCATTTTAATATCTTCAAAAACAATCCCGTCAATAATCGCATCTTTTCCTCTTCCCCGGCGTGTTTTGATTCTAAGACCTCTATCCGTATGAAGAAAAACACATTGTTTTGCTTGCAAATTGCGGATTCCCCCTGCCATCTCACTTCCTAGTGTGATGGAACCATGTCCATCTCTCATGCAACATTGTCGAATGAGCAGATTAGACGATGGTACTTTATATTTTGCTCCCATAGAAATTTTTCCAGATTTTACAGCAATACAGTCATCCCCAACAGAAAAATAACATCCTATAATCTGCACATCATCACAGGATTCTGGATTTAGCCCATCTGTATTTGGAGAATCTTTTGGACCTAGGATTGACATTCCTATAAAGTTTAAATGTTTTGAAAAATAGGGATGTACATTCCAACTTGGACTATTTCTAACTGTGATTCCAACGATGTCTACCTTCTCACAATGGTTTAAGAAGATCATTCTTGGTCTTGTTGCAATGCGAATTTTTTTTGCTTCAAACCACCAGTTATCCATACTGGCATTTCCATCAATCATACCTTCCCCATAAATGGTTACATTTTTTACACCAACACCTGTAAGAATACCAGTGAACATATCCATAGCATCGCCTTCCCATGTCCCAAGGATTAATTCTTCTGAAGGATTCTTACTTTTATAGCTTCCTTTAAAGATGGGAAATTTTTCTCGTTCTGTAAAAGCTGATAAAATAGCACCTTTCCCAATCTCCAATATAAGGTTATCTTTTAAAAATAAGCTAGTGACTTTATAAATCCCTTCTGGAATCAAGACGCGACTTTCTTTTGGACATGCCATAATTGCGGCTTGAATAAACATCGTATCATCTTGTTTTCCATCACCTTTTGCTCCAAAATCTTTTACATTCAATGTAAACGATTCCCTTTTTGTCATAAAAGTAACAAATGCTTCCTCGCCTTCTCGCTCAGCACGAATTGTATATTCTTTTTCCGGCTCTAATCCATAAATAACAGTCACAACGCGATTACTTTCTTGATAGAACTTTCCATTGATATAAATGTTCCACGGAGTCTTTGTTTCAAAAATACTTCCATCCACACATTCAATTGCAACTGCATGAGCGTGCTTCCAAGCAATTTCTAGTTTCATATCATTCTCCTTTTTGTATAAAATATATAATTTGTAAATACTTACATAATATATATTTTCTTATTTATAGCTTTTTACTTTCTTTATTTGTATCTTATCATTGTGATTTTTGATTGTCAACTATGCAATAATACCAATTTTTTGTTATATATTTATCAGTTTTGTCTAATTTTCTTTTTTGCATATTTATGATATTATAATTTCGAATTATATTTTTTACATATTTTCGCTTATTATAACGATTGTTAGCACTTACATATTGTTTAGGAGGTTTTGTATTATGAAAATTTTAGACAACTATATTCAACAGTTAATTGAAAACAGCACCCCACAAGAACCAGCATGGAACATTGAAAAAATTCGTGCTGGAAAGCCAAATACTTGGAACTATATTGATGGTTGTATGGTAAAAGCACTGCTCACCTTATATGATATTACTGATGATTCCCGTTACCTAAACTTTGCAGACGAATTTATTGATTATTTTGTACAAGAAGATGGCTCCATTAAGTACTATGATCCAGAAGAATATAACTTAGATAATATCAATGCCGGAAAAACTTTATATCGGCTTTATGAGCTCACAAACAAAGAAAAATATAGAAAAGCCATGGATACCATTTATTCTCAAATCGTCCATCAGCCTAGAACAAAGGAAGGAAACTTCTGGCACAAACAAATCTATCCAAATCAGATCTGGCTTGATGGTCTTTATATGGCACAGCCTTTTTATATGCAATATGAACTCTCTTTTCGCAATGGTGCGTCATGTCAAGACAGTTTTAACCAATTTAAAACCGTTCGTAATCTCATGCGTTGTGAAAAAAATGGACTTTACTACCATGCTTATGACTCTTCAAGAACTATGTTTTGGTGTGATAAAGTAACAGGTCTTTCCAATAATTTCTGGCTTCGTGCAGAAGGTTGGTTCGCCATGGCACTTGTGGATACTTGGGAAATCATGCCGGATTCTATGACAGAAGAAAAGAAGGAATTAAAAGAGATGTTCCAAGAACTGATCGATGCTATGCTCCCATATCAAGATGAAGAAACGGGTATGTGGTACCAAGTGATCAATCTTGGTGGCATCAAACCAAACTATTTAGAAACATCTGGTTCCGCTATTTTCTCCTATGCCATTATGAAGGGCGTCCGTCTTGGTCTTCTTGATACTTCTTACTTTTTCTATGGTAACAAAGCATTTGAAGGCATTTGTAAAAATCACTTAGCGGAAGTGGATGGTATACTTCAACTTGATAATATCTGTCTTGTTGCTGGTCTTGGAAATGTTGATATGCGTGAAGGAACCTTTGATTACTATATGCGTGAACCAATCGTTAAAAATGATGCCAAAGGAGTTGCACCTCTTATCCTCGCTTATACAGAGCGACTTTTATATGATCAACATAATCCGTCAAACCGCTAAAAGGAGGAATTATTATGTCAAATCTTCAAGTTGGTATTCGCCTTCATGATATGGAGAAAACTACACTGGAAAACCGCTTTTCTCTGGCAAAAGAACAAGGATTTCAATGCGTACATCTAGCCTCTAAGTTAGTGTATTCAGAATATCAGATCGACCGACATGGTCTAACTTTAGGACTTGCCTCTCATATCCGTCGTGAACTGCAAAAAAACGACTTAGATCTGGCTATGTACGGCTGTTATTTAAACCTAGCAAATCCCGATCCTGAGCAATTACACGAAATTATAGAAGAATATAAGGCAAACATTCGATTCGCCTCTTATCTTGGTGCTTCCATCGTTGGAACAGAAACGGGTGCACCTAATACCACCTATACCTTTTGCCCCCAATGCCACGAAGAACCTGCTCTTTTATACTTCTTAAAAAACTTAAAAACCGTTGTAGATTATGCTACCTCTTATGGCATTACCATCGCAATTGAACCCGTATGGCGTCATATTATTTATAATCCTATTCGCACAAGATTTGCACTGGACTTCATTGATTCTCCAAATTTACAGATTATTTTTGATCCTGTAAATATGCTATCCTCTGATAATCACAAAGAACAAGAAGCACTCTTTTCTGAGATGTTAGAACGAAACGGAAAAGATATTGTTCTGCTTCATGCCAAAGATTACCAAGAAGAAAATGGTGAGATTGTTGCCTATGCACCGGGTAGTACAGGAAATTTAGACTATACAAACATCATAAAATGGCAACAAAATAACAAGCCATTTTTACAAGCAACCATTGAAAATAGTACGCCTGAAAATGCTATTATGGCAAGAAACTTCCTTCAAAGTCTATAACACACTACTTTTCAAAGAACCATAAACACAAGTTTTTCATTTTTTGCATTGGTAAGAGGCATAAGGTCTATAAGATGGAGCGGTTCCATTTTATAGACCTTTTTGCATCCTAGCACGTTTCCTATCATTGCCTTTTCCCCTATTTCATTGTATAATACCCTAGATTAAATACTTGATATTACTAAGAATGATCTTATAATAATTCGTTCCTATATTCTATTAGTTCAATCTAATGGACTTATGATTTATTTTAAAAAACTTTTTATGTATAGAGGGAGTAATTTTATGAATATTTATGATATTTCAAAAAAGGCTGGTGTCTCTATTGCTACGGTTTCTCGTGTTTTAAATGGTAGTGATAAAGTGAGCAACACTACACGCAAAAAAGTTCTCGATGTTATAGAAGAATATAGGTATACCCCCAATGCTTTCGCTAGAAGTTTAGGTTTAAACTCTATGTATACAGTCGGCATTCTCTGTTCTGATTCTTCTGACGTCTACCAAGCACAGGCTATCTATTATTTAGAACGTGAATTAAAAAAGAATGCTTATGCTTCCATGCTCTGTTGTACAGGTCATCAACTGGAGGAAAAACAAAAATGCTTACAACTTTTAATCTCCAGAAACGTAGATGCTGTATTTTTTATTGGTTCTCATTTTGTTGAAGAATCCCCAGAATCCAATGACTATATTATAGAAACAGCTAAAAAAACACCAGTTTTTATTCTAAATGGAGAACTGAAAGGAAAAAATATATATTCCATCTTATGTGATGATTATATGGCATCCAAGGACATTACCGATCTCATATTTTCTCATGGTAGTACATCCCCAATCTACCTTTACCGCACCTTAAATTATAGTGGTAAAAAGAAAATTCATGGATTTTTAAAATCATGTGAAAATCATGGCATTACAACTAGTGAAAAACGTCTTTTCTCTTGTCCCGGTCCACTTGATAAAACTTGTACCATATTAGAGAATATTAAGGAAAGTGGATTGTACTTTGATTCTGTCATTTCAGCTGATGATGAACTTGCCACTGGAGCTGTCAAATATGCTCTTCATAATCATCTATCCATTCCAGAAGATTTCCAAATCGCTGGATATAATAATTCTGTATTATCCACTTGTAGCACTCCTGAAATAACCACAGTCGACAATCGTGTAGAATATATGTGCGTAACTTCTGTATCCTTGATGATGCAAGTGTTCCAAGGTCAAGATCTGCCAACAAAAAATATGTTTTCAGGAAGCATTATTGAACATAATACAACAAGAAAAGGATAAGGAACACGCTTTGCGAACTTCTCATATTTTCGGGCATTTGTCATAAACATAGTTTCTGACTGATTGTATTTGCATAAATAAGGGCTATGATATAACTTTTGATTATATCATAGCCCTTATTTTTCCACTCCTATTGTGTTACTACTTTTTGTTTTTTATCTTTATATCCAATGTTATTGTTACCAAAACATCTTTCATATGGAATACCAGTCAGTTGTTCCAATACTTTCTTAACTTCTGGATCAACGTCTGCCATTCTTCCACCATTATGAATACGTTCTAATTCATCAATAACAATTTTATGTGTTTCATGTGTCAACTTCATTTTAATAGAACAAATGATACCAAGAACAGCAAGTCCACAACATCCAATTAACATAACACCAATAATTGCATTACATGCGGATTGTGGCTGGGTAGTAGCACCGGACTCAAATCCAAAAGCTGCAAGTGTAAAACCAAGAATAGAAACAATGCTCGCACGAATTAATTTTCCTGCCATAGTCATAGCACCTGCATAAATTCCTTCACGACGGCGGTTTGTTACAACTTCATCCACATCTGCCATGAAAGTATAGGATGTCCAAGGAATATAGTAAACCCCTCCTGTACCAAGTCCGAATACGATTACAATTGCAATGATAACCCCTGTCATATGAGGTAAATTGAATACAGCAACTGCTACATATCCAAGAATTGCACAAATAACAATGCTCAGTGCCCAGATAAATGGCTTTCTAAATCCTTTCTTTGCTACAATTCCAACGAAAATCGCTGTTGAAATCAACTGAAGAATACTACTTAAACTATTCATTTCTGATACAAAAGTAGACGGTCTTCCAAGATTGTAAACCACAAAGTAAGTGAATGTCGCAGTGAAAAGCCATTCTGCACCAAATCCGAATAAATACATTCCAAGATGATCGCGGAATGTACGAATTCTCAATGTGGAAAGAATATCAACAAATAACTTTTTAAAACCTTCCCAAATGTTTGCTACACTCTCATCCTCTACCTGATCATAAGGACGTTCCCATGAATTAAAGTAAAGAAGCAACATGGAAATTACTAAGATTGCTCCATATGTAAGACCTGTATAAAAGAAAGGTGTTGGAGAATCTTGACCATAGATACTGATAAAGAATCCAGGAAGTGCTGCTCCTAAGAAGTTTGCAATTTTACCAAACATCGCTTTTGAACCAGCTAAGTAAGTACGCTGATCAAAATCGCTTGTCATTTCAACTGGTAATGTATTATATGGAATCATAACACTTGTATAAACTAACTCAAATAAAATATATGTGCTTAAGTAATACAAGAAATTCATATTTTTCACCCATAATAAAGGGTATAAACACATGAGCGGAATTCCCGTCAAAATAAAAAATCTTCTTCTACCAAATTTTCTTCCTAATTTTGTCTTATAAAAACTATCTGAAATAAATCCCATAAGTGGATTTAAAATAACATCAAGATACGTTGCAAGAGAAAAAATTAACGTTGCTTGTGCAATTGGAAGGTGACAAAATGTAGTATAAAAATAGAGTAACCAAGATCCACTAATCGCTAAGGCTCCACTCCCCAGTAAATTACCTGTTCCATATGCAAAACGGGTAATTGGTGTTATTTTCCGTTTCTGTTTCATAATATTTGCTCCTCATAAATCATATATTATTTTTCTTCTAAATGAAATCCAAAATACCGTACCGCATTATTATACGAAATACCTTTGATAATTTTTTCAAGCATTTTTTTATCATATGGATATTCTCCATTTTCTACCCAACCACCAATGAGCTCACATAAAATTCTTCTGAAATACTCATGTCTTGGATAAGATAAGAAACTTCTTGAATCGGTTAACATTCCAATAAAGTTCCCTAATAATCCTAAGTTGGCAAGAGATGTCATCTGTCTTGTCATCCCTGTTTTATGATCATTAAACCACCAAGCGGAACCTTGCTGAATTTTACCAACCGCTTCAGAATCTTGAAAACATCCAAGGATAGTACCAATGGCTTCATCATCATTTGGATTTAAGCTATAAATAATTGTTTTTGGTAAACTTCCTTTCTTCTTAATCGCATTTAAGAAGTCCGCCATCTGAGCAGACGGAGCATAGTTATTGATACAATCATATCCCGTATCTGCTCCTAGTTTTTGATACATTTCTTCGTTATTATCTCTCTTACAACCATAATGAAGTTGCATCGCCCAACCAAGTCTTGTATATTCTCCTGCTACAAATGCCATAAAAGCTGTCTTAAATTTCAATTCCTCTTGTCTTGTTATGCTGTTTCCTGCTAGCTTAGATGCAAAGATCTTTTCAATATTTTCTTCTGTTTCAGGAACATACATTACATATTCAAGAGCATGATCGCTTGCCCGACAACCCATTTGATCAAAGAATTCCATTCTCTTTTTCAGTGCCACTTTTAAATCATCAAAACTTTTAATTTCCATATTGGCAGATGTTCCGAGTTTTTCAAGATACTCTGCATAATCTGGCTTTTCAATATTCATAGCTTTATCTGGACGCCATGCTGGAAGCACTTGTACCTCAAATGTTTCATCCTCTGCAATCACTTTATGCCAAGCCAGATCATCTGCTGGATCATCCGTTGTACAGATCAATGTCACATTTGACTGACGAATTAAATTTCTTACACTCATAGAATCTTCTTGTAATTTTTTATTGCAAAGATTCCATACTTCTTCTGCTGTTTCCCCATTTAAAATACCATAATACCCAAAGAATCTTTGTAATTCTAAATGGCTCCAATGGAATAATGGATTACCAATGGCTTTTTCTAAGGTTTCTGCCCATTTTTGAAACTTCTCTCGATCCGGTGCATCTCCTGTAATGTAGTATTCATCGACACCATTGGAACGCATCTGTCTCCATTTATAATGATCACCACCAAGCCATACTTGGGTAATATTATCAAACTTGCGATCCTTTGCGATCTCTTCTGGATTGATGTGACAATGATAATCTAAGACCGGCATTTTCTCTGCCATTTCATGATATAACTCTTGTGCCACTGAGGAACTAAGCAAAAAGTCTTCATTCATAAATGGTTTCATAACTCTTTATCTCCTCCTATAATTGAATTTTTAGTTTCTATTTGTTAAATCATCGGCCATTTTATGTAAGCTCTTACATATATATCATTATAATTATTTGTTAATAAAAAGTCAATTACTGCATTTATGTTATTTTTCACAATATTTTTATCGAAATTTTGGTAATATTTTTATTAAAATCTAGTTGACTTCTCATTTTAAACGTTGTAATTTAATTGTAACTACTTACAATTTATTAATTTCCTAATAAGAAACTAATGAGGAAAATGGAGGATTTTATGAGTTCCAAACAACTTTTTATAAAAATTCATTCCGACGATAAAGTGGCAGTTGCCCTCTCCCCTTTAGAAAAAGGACTTACATTAAATGTTGATGGACAACTCTGCACATTATTAGAGGATATTCCACAAGGACATAAATTTGCATTGTTCAATATTAGAGAAAAAGAATCCATTATAAAATATGGTGCTCCTATCGGTATCGCTACAAAAGATATTTTAGCTGGCTCTTGGGTTCACACTCATAATATGAAAACAGGACTTGGCGACTTATTAGAATATTCCTATGAGAAATCCATCCATCCATTACAACCTTTAAAAGAACGTTTCTTTGATGGGTATCGAAGAACGGATGGAAAAGCGGGTGTTCGCAATGAAATTTGGATCATTCCTACGGTTGGCTGTGTCAATAGCATTGCTCTGTCCATTGCATCACAGGCGAAACAATTCAAACCAAAAGGCATTGAGGAAATTGTGGCTTTTCCCCATCCATATGGCTGTTCTCAGATGGGGGATGATCAAGAACATACCCGTCAAATTCTTGCGGATCTTATAAATCACCCAAATGCTGGCGGTGTTTTAGTTCTTGGTCTTGGCTGCGAAAATAGCAATATTGAAGAATTAAAGAAATATATTGGAACCTATGATGAAAAACGAGTGAAATTCCTCGTCGCTCAAGAATGTGAAGATGAAATAGAAGAGTCTTTAGCACTCATCAAAGAACTTTGTGACTACGCTTGTACTTTTAAGCGTGAACCGATCTCTTGTAAAGAATTGGTCATTGGGATGAAATGTGGCGGTTCTGATGGATTATCTGGTATTACGGCGAACCCAACCGTTGGAATTTTCTCCGATCTCTTAATCGCACGAGGTGGTACGACAATTTTAACGGAAGTTCCAGAAATGTTTGGTGCTGAAACACTCCTTATGAATCGTTGTAAAGATGAAGAAACCTTCCAAAAAACAGTGAATTTAATTAACTCATTTAAAAATTATTTTAAAAGTCATAACCAGACTATTTATGAGAATCCATCTCCTGGCAATAAAAAAGGAGGTATCTCCACTTTAGAGGATAAATCACTTGGTTGTACTCAAAAATCCGGCTCTGCTCCTGTGGTTGATGTTCTATCCTATGGACAACCAGTAAAGACAGCTGGTCTTAACCTCTTAAATGCACCGGGAAATGACCTTGTAGCTTCTACTGCTCTGGCCGCATCTGGAGCTCATATTGTATTATTTACAACTGGTCGTGGCACTCCATTTGCTTCCCCAGTGCCAACAGTAAAAATTTCAAGTAACAATCGACTTTACGAAACAAAGAAAAATTGGATTGACTTCAATTGTGGAACATTAATCGAAGGTGGTACTCTTTTAGAACTTGGTTCTTCCCTCTTTGACTATGTAATAGAAGTTGCTTCTGGTCGCCTTGTAAAAGCAGAAGAAGCAGGATTCCACGATATGGCAATCTTTAAGCAAGGTGTTACCCTATAACCCTCTTTCTTCTTTGTTATGCAATTCTCCCATTACTTTATGATAGATGTTGTTATTTGATTATTTCAGAAAAGGAGTTTTATTACCATGAATAAACTGACTTACAAAACTTTAGAAGATTTAAACTATGATGGTTATGTCTTAAAAAATGCACCAGAACGAGTTCTCCAATTTGGAGAAGGGAACTTTATGCGTGCCTTTGTAGACTTCTTCATTGATACTATGAATGAATTAGCAGATTTTAACTCAAAAGTTGTCCTTGTACAACCAATTCCTAAATTCTCTACTCCAGATATTGGTGATTTTATCAATGAACAAGAAGGACTGTATACCCTATATTTACGTGGTTCTGAAAACGGAAAAGAAGTAAATAAAAAGCGTATTATCTCTTGTGTAAGCCGTTGCTTAAATGCTTACAGTGATTATGATGCAGTTATGGAATGTGCAAATAATCCAGATCTTCGTTTTATCACTTGTAACACAACAGAAGCTGGTATCATTTATGATCCATCTTGTAACTTTACAGACAAGCCAGCATCCAGCTTTCCTGCTAAATTAACCCAATTCTTATACAAACGTTTTGAAAAGTTCGGAAAAGAAGCTGGAAAGGGATTTATCATTCTTTCCTGTGAATTAATTGATAATAATGGAAAAGAACTGGAAAAATGCGTATTGCATCACGCAAAAGACTGGAATCTTTCTGAAGAATTTATCCATTGGATTGAAACAGAAAATATTTTCTGTTCTACTTTAGTGGATCGCATTGTTACTGGTTATCCTCGCTCTGATGCGGATACATTGAATAAAGAAAACGGCTATATTGATAATGCCATTGATACGGGAGAAATCTTTGGATTTTGGGTAATCGAAGGTCCACAGTCCATCAAGGATGAATTTCCATGTGAAAAAGCAAATCTCCCGATCTTAATTACAGACGATCACAAACCTTATAAACAACGTAAAGTTCGCATTTTAAATGGTGCTCATACTTCTATGGTACTTGGTGCTTACCTTGCAGGACAGGACATTGTTCGTGATTGTATGAAAGATGATGTTATTCGTAACTTTATGAACAAAACCATTTATGAAGAAATCATTCCAACCCTGACGCTTCCAAAAGAAGAATTAGAACAATTTGCAAGTTCTGTTACCGATCGTTTTGAAAATCCTTTTATCGATCACGCTCTACTTTCTATTTCCCTCAACTCCACAGCGAAATGGAAAGCTCGTGTTATGCCTTCTTTAGAAGGTTATATTGAAAAGACAGGTAAAATTCCTGCTTGTTTAAGTGCATCTTTCGCCTTCTATTTGGCATTTTATAAAGGAACAGGCTTTACAAGCGAAGGTTTTTTTGGAAATAGAAATGGAAAGAATAACTATAAGATCTCTGATGATCAAGATGTTCTTATGTTCTTTGATGCTCATAAAAATGACGATGCAAAGACATATGTTCATGCTGTACTAAACCAAACTTCTTTCTGGGGTAAAGACCTCTCTGCAATTCCTGAACTCGAAGAAGTCATCTTGGACGATTATAAAATAATTGAAGAAAAAGGCTGTTATGAACTTATGAAACAATTGATCACGAAATAATTCCTTCATTCCTACAATAAATATCTTACTTCATAACTAAGAAGATAATAGCCTAACTGCAATTTTTTTATATAAATAGTTTTATCATATTGGAAAAAATAACGATGAGTATCCTTAAGATTTCTCATCGTTATTTTGGTTTATATGAAAGATACTATATTTAATTCTCTCAATCAGCCTAAACATTGAATCTATGTTAATATCCCACCTGATTTCCTATCTAAGTCACAATTTTTACTTTCTAGCTTTATTTTTCTAAAACGCACTCCAACTCATCTTCTAATTTTGATGTACAGTGTGGACAGCGAATAGCATCAATTGCAATTTTACTTTTACAAAATGGACAAGTCTTTGTAGTTGGTGCTTCTTCTTCCACTTTCTGCTCCCTTTTTAATAACTTGCTACTAAATACATTCAACGCTTTAATAATGCAGAAAATAACAAATGCAGTAATTAAAAAGTTGATTACTGCTGTAATAAAATTCCCGTAATATAAAACCGGTGCATTTTCTGTGCTACCTAACACGAGCTTTAAGTTTGAAAAATCAGTTCCTCCAAAAATTCCAAGAATCGGTGTCAAAATATCTTTATTCAGCGATGTTGCAATAGATGTAAAAGCCCCACCGATGATAACACCGACAGCCATATCCATAACATTGCCACGCATAATGAATTGCTTGAATTCATTAAGAAATATATTTCCTTTTTTCACTTTACTTTCTCCTATCTGTGAATCAAACATTAATAGATCTTTATACTGTTTTATTTTATCCAATTTCCTCTCGTGAATCAAATAAAGTTCTCTTTATATTCTATACCCTAAAAAGGATAGAGAATCTCCAACTGATACAGATTTATTATTTATCCCCTATCAATTCATCTTCCATTGCTATTGACACAGCATTATCACAGTGCTATATTTTATATATCGTAGTACGATACATTGTAGTGCTACTAGGAGGTGGTATTATGGATAATCATATCAAAAAAGTGTATGTGCCAATGACGGAAACCGGTTTCTATATTTTACTGTGTCTAAGGGAAGAATCACATGGATACAGCATTGTAAAAAAGACAGAGCAATTGACGAAAGGCGAGATAAAAATAAGTCCGGGGACATTATACGGAAGTTTGTCTAAAATGGAAAAAGACGGTTTAATTCGATTTATCAGAGAGGAAGAAAAACGAAAAATTTATCATATTACAGAGCTTGGAACACAAGTTCTCAATTTAGAAATGAAGCGAATTGAACGTTTATACCAAAATATGAAGGAGGTAAACTGATATGGGAGATACAAAAATAGAATTCAAATATTTTTCTATTCCAGAATGGAAAAAAGAAGAACAGTATCTTAGCACCCAGCATAAAAGTGGTTGGGAATTTGTCAAAGTAAGTGGCATTGGTCTCTATCATTTTAAAAAATGCGAACCAAAAGATATAGTATATCAACTAGATTACAACTCCGATAGTACTATACAGAAAAGCGAATATATTCAAATGTTCAACGACTGTGGCTGGGAATATTTACAAAATTATGTTGGATACAGCTATTTTCGCAAACCTACTTCTGAAATGAACGGAACAGAGGAAGAGATCTTCTGTGACAATGCTTCTCGTCTCGATATGATGAAACGAATTTTTGTAGGGCGTATGCTACCACTTTTGTCAATTTTCTTTTTAATCATTATTCCACAAATCGTTGTAAAAAACCTATTTCCTACATACATGAATGATAGCTTCTTAGTAATTTTTTATGCCATGTTTGTATTTTATTTGATACTATTTATAATCTTTGGTATTCAATTTTGGAAATACTATCAATCCATTCATGAGTAACTATAAATGATAAATGTATTCTTATATATGGACTTCATCTATAACATACATATAAAAATAGCCTTGCATGAAATTTCCTTCACACAAGGCTATTTTTGTATCCTATCTAACTATCATTTCACATGATTTTTTCAAATTCTAGCAGATCTCTGCTCCCGCTGGCATTTCTTTTTCTGGTGTCATAAGAGCTAAATTACCTTCTGCATCTTCCGCACAAAGGATCATGCCTTCTGATAAAATTCCAGCTAATTTGGCAGGTTTTAAGTTGGTTACAACCATAACTTTCTTTCCTACCATCTCTTCTGGAGAATAGAAGTTTTTAATTCCAGATACAATCTGTCTTACCTGACTTCCGATTTTTACTTGTGAACAAAGAAGTTTCTTTGATTTTTTCACCGCTTCACAAGCGATAATCTCTCCCACTTGGAATTGTAACTTATCAAAGTCATCAATGGTAACTTCTGGCTTTGGTTCAATATCAATTCCTGTTTCTTCTTCTTTTTCTTCTGGAACTCCAGCTTCTGCTTTCTGTTTTTCTTTTAAAATTTCTACCTTTTCAAGAACTTCCTTTAAATCTAAACGAGCAAAAAGAATTTCTGGTTTTTCCACCACTTTTGTGCCGGATTCATAAAGACCAAATTGATCTAACTCATCAAAGCTACGTTTTTTTGCATGCAATTGTGCAAGAATTTTTTCTGATGTTTCAGGCATAAATGGCTCTAACAAAGTAGCACCGATTGTAATACTTTCCACTAAATGATATAAAACCGTAGCAAGACGATCTTTTTTGTCTTCTTCTTTGGCAAGAGCCCAAGGCATTGTTTCGTCAATATATTTATTACAACGTTTAAAGATTGCAAAGATTTCAGAAATAGTATCCGCAACACGAAGCTCTTCCATTTTTTCTTCTGCTTTTGCTTTTGCTGATAAAACAACAGCTTTTAACTCTTCATCCACTGCCTCAGTCACACCTTGATTGCTAACAACTCCATCAAAATATTTGTTTGACATGGAGATCGTTCGATTCACAAGGTTACCAAGTGTATTGGCTAAATCAGAGTTTAATCGTTCCACTAATAGATCCCATGTGATCACACCATCGTTTTCAAATGGCATTTCATGAAGAACGAAGTAACGAACGGCATCCACACCGAAGAAATCCACCAGATCATCGGCGTAAATTACATTTCCTTTGGATTTACTCATTTTTCCATCGCCTTGTAATAACCAAGGATGCCCAAATACTTGTTTTGGAAGTGGTAAATCCAGAGCCATTAAAAAGATTGGCCAATAAATCGTATGGAAACGGATAATATCCTTTCCAATTAAATGGAGATCCGCTGGCCAATATTTTTTAAATAATTCTCCGCTTTCTCCACCACATTCATATCCAAGCCCTGTAATATAGTTTGTAAGAGCATCAAGCCATACATATACGACGTGTTTTTTATCAAAGTCCACTGGGATTCCCCATGTAAAAGAAGTTCTTGATACACAAAGATCTTGTAATCCTGGTAATAAGAAGTTATTCATCATTTCGTTCTTACGAGAAACTGGCTGAATAAATTCTGGGTGTTCATTGATATAGGCAATTAAACGATCCGCATATTTGCTCATCTTAAAGAAATAAGCCTCTTCCTTTGCAGGCTGTACTTCTCTTCCACAATCTGGGCATTTTCCATCCACTAATTGAGATTCTGTGAAGAAAGACTCACATGGTGTACAATAAAGTCCTTCATAATGTCCTTTATAAATATCCCCTTTATCATAAAGATATTGGAAGATCTTTTGCACTTGTTTTTCATGTTGTTCATCTGTTGTGCGAATAAATTTATCATAAGAAGTATTCATCAAATCCCAAATACGTTTAATCTCTCCTGCCACATTATCAACAAATTCCTTTGGATGGATGCCTGCTTCTGCTGCTTTTAATTCAATTTTTTGCCCATGCTCATCTGTTCCTGTTTGAAAGCGAACATCATATCCTTGTTCTCTTTTAAAGCGAGCAATACTATCCGCAAGAATGACCTCATACGTATTTCCAATATGCGGTTTTCCTGATGTGTATGCAATGGCTGTTGTAATATAATATGGTTTCTTTTCCTTACAATTTGTGCACATAAAATTCCCTCCTACTTGTATCAAAATTTTTATGAATGGCTTTAAATACCAATCAAAAGTCTTTTATCTATTTCTAGTTCTTGTGCTATTTTATGCCTTATAGAACTTGAAATCAAATCTTATTATAATTTCCTATAAAATAAAAAAGCCCCCATCCTTTCCCCTTAGGTAAAAGGACGAGAGCATAACACTTCGTGATACCACCTTTTTTCACAGTACACTTACGAAATACTGCCTCCAAAAGTACAAATATTTTTTCTAACTATTTATACTTCTATGCTATAACGGGCATTCCCGTCGTAATCTTACAAAATAATTGTATTCTTTATTTTGTTCGGTACGCGGCTCCAAGGCCATCTTCCAATTTCTTTCCATATCCCTTTCCAGCAACTAGGGACTCTCTGTTATTTCCAAAAATTGTACTCTCCTCTTCTTCGCCTTTTCTATAATCCTATCATTTCCAAACTATGTTCCTTTATACTTTTTTTATGGAATTTTCTAGTTAAGTATAGCATTCTACAATAACTTTGTCAAAATTTTGTTTCCAGTAGAAAATAATTTTTTCTCTTTACTCTTCTTTTTTAACCAAGTAGGAAAACCAATTATTTTGTCTCTGGAAGTCTAGCAGCAATGACCACATACAAACTAGAGGCTAAAATATAAAAAATGGAAGCAATACTCCATCCATAACTACCTAATAACAAACTCCATATAATTGTAAATAGTGTATAAACAGTATAAGCAATTGCCCAACATAGACTAAAAATAATTGTAAGTTTTTGTGCTGACATATTTGGCATTTCATGAGGTAAATTCATATAAATTGGATATTGAATATACATACAAAATCCTGAAATTCCAGCACAAATATAAGAAATAATCGGAGTGTTATTTGCAAAATATAAAACAGCTCCATAAGACACTATCATGAGTGCACCCGAAAATAATAAAACTTTTTTTCGCTTTGTATCTGTAAGTCCAATTTTCATACCAACAATCGTACCAATAATAGCAAACCCTGTAACTAGCATATTCATCAAGCTACCATTCATTTTTGTCGCATATTGTGATATGACAGAAGGAAAACTTGTTACTGCGAGCACATATAAAAATAAAAAACCACTAAATCCAATCGCATACCTCCAAACAAACGTATCTTTTAAGGCATCTCGATAACTATATTCTATTTCCTTCGTCTGTTCCATAACATTTGACTTTGTATCAAAATCCTCGGCTATTAAGAGCCACATAAGAAATAAAATAATTGTTAAAACAGCCATAACAGATAGTGTGACTTGCCAGTTCGCTTTTAATTGCTTAGAAAATATAACAAATAAAATGGATGTTACAAACGCTCCTACATTATAGGATACGGTATTCCATGCGTTAGCTATCATCTTTTTTTTCGGCGGAATATAGTGCGCCACCACTGGATTCATATAAATAACAACCATAGAACCACCTAAAGCCATCACCATACGAGCAATGGTATATGCCCAATAATTTGGCATCCAAACAGCAACAACAGAAAACATGAGAAAAAATAAGGCAACAATTACCGCCTTTTTTGGCCCTTTCTTAATTAAAATATATGCGGCTACAAAATTTGCGACAACCCTAGCTGCTGTAATTGTATAGTTGACTACTTGTTGAATGATAGGCTCCACAGAACCTCCAAAAAATGTCTGCACAATCTCTGAACTAAGATTAGAACCAGAAATCCAATTCATAGCAAAAATAACATAGGCACACCATAAGATTGCTAACATAAAAAAACCTTTTCCATTTCTTTTATTTTGTTCTTTCATGCAAGTTTTTTCACCCCTTTAACCCCATAATTTCCTCTCTGAAAATATTTGCATTCATTTCTTTTAACTGTTTTGAAATTACTGGTTCAAATTCCATTTTATCAAGAATATCTTTTTGTAAATCAACTCCTGGTGCAATTTCAATTAGCTCCATTCCATTGTCAGTGAGTTGAAAAACTGCTCGCTCTGTTATATAAAGAACTTCTTGCCCAACTTCTTTTGCATATTCTCCACTAAACGTAATTTGTTCAACTTGCTTTACAAACTTTTGATATTGACCATCTCGTCTAATTTGCAATTTTCCATCTACAATATCAATATCGCTATTTCCTGCAGTAAACGTACCACAAAATATAACTTTTTTTGTATTTTGCGTAATATTTACAAAACCACCACAGCCCATCATTCTTCCATTAAACTTACTCACATTGATATTACCCGCTTTATCTGCTTGCGCTAATCCTAAAAAAGCAATATCAAGGCCACCACCATCATAGAAATCAAACATATTTGGTTGTCCAATAATTGATTCCACATTGGTTGCTCCTCCGAGATTAGTTCCTGATCCTGGTACTCCACCTATGGAACCTGCCTCAATTGTCATCGTAGTCCAATCATTAATTCCCTCTTCTAATGCAATGGCTGCAACCCCTTCTGGTATTCCAATTCCTAAGTTAATAATTGTATTTTTCTCTAACTCCATCGCACATCGTTTTGAAATAATTTTTCTTGGACTCATCTCCATTGGGCGAATCTGTTCCACTGGGATTACGGCTTCTCCTGTATAAGAAGGATCATAAAAATTTCCACTATTTAACTTATGATCATTTGGTTTTGCTTTTACAACATAGTCAACCAACATTCCCGGAATCTCGATTTCACGCACATTCAAAGAACCATGCTGTACAACTTCCTCTACCTGTGCAATAACAATTCCTCCACAATTTTTCGCAGCCTGTGCAATATGTAAGGTTTCTAAATAAACCCCTTCCTTTTCTAACGTTAAATTCCCAAACTCATCTCCTCTCGTTCCTCGAATCAATGCCACTTGTATTGGAATAGAATGATAAAATAACTGCTCTTTTTTGCCAAGTTCTATCACCTCTACAAGATCTTCTATCGTCTTAGAATTCATCTTTCCGCCTTCTACTCTAGGATCTGCAAAGGTCTTTAATCCAACATGTGTAACGACTCCTGGTTTTTTACCTGCAATTTCACGAAATAAATGGGTGACAACTCCTTGTGGAAAATTATAAGCCTCTATTTTATTCTGATTTACCATTCCACTTAATTGTTTGGCAAGTCCCATATGCCCTCCAACAATTCGTTTTACCATTCCCTCTTGTGCAAAATGATCAAGTCCAAAATCACTTTTCCCATTATCACCACATCCAGAACCAAACACTAATGTTAGATTGTTTGGCTCTTTTTCCTTCTTATACCGCTCTCCAATGGCTTTTGCAATTCCTTCTGGAAACCCAAACCCATAAGCAAAACCATTCAAAGCCACCGTATCACCATTTTTAATGAATTGACTAGCTTCTTGTACACCAATTACCTTCTTCATATCCCTTTTCCTCCTTACACCTTTGGTGGAATCACAGTTGCAACTCCATCAATAACAATCATTCCTTCTCCATTTGTACAAGTCGTTTTGATTTTTGCAATATCAAACTTTGACTTCTTAATAAGCTCTATAATCTCTAATTTCACATGAATCGTTTCTCCAATATGAACAGGATTTTTAAACGTAATTTCTTGTCCTAAATAAGTCGTTCCTATTCCTGGTAAATACATGGCAAGCCCTCCAGAAATAATGCCTGCTCCTATCATACCGTGAGCAATTCTCCCACCGAACATTGTAGTCCTCGCATACTCTTCATCCATATGAAGTGGATTATAATCTCCTGTTACTTCTGCAAATTTTTCTACGTCTTCTTCTTGAATCGTTTTCTCAAATTCATAACTTTGTCCTACATAAAACTCCTGCATTCGAAATCCTCCTGCTTTACCATTCCTATTTTTTCTATTTGATACATTCTATTTTATGTACATTATTCCCTTATGAAAAATGGTATTATTTCGCATACGATATGAATTTATTTCATAACTTTTTATTTATTTTAGACATAAAAAGTACCCAAAGCATACTTCATATAAACTTTGGGTACTTTTTTATTTCTATGTAGGACATACTTCAAAAGAAAATGGTTGTATTTTCATCCTCTTATTCACTTAACATTCTTTTATCTGATTCATATATATTTTTGTAAATTCAATAAACTGTTTCATAGGCTTTGAAATATAATGCTCTTTTCTCACAATAAATCCTATATTCCACGGCATTTCCGGTTCACATAGAGAAATACATCGAATATTATCCAAATGAAACCTCTTTAAAATGGGCTTTGGTAAAATGCTAATACCCTGATTACAAGATACCATCTCAGTTAAAAAATCCCATTGAAAACTCTCTCCTACAATTTTCGCTTCAAATCCAGCCTGTCTACAACATTCCTTAATTTTATTATGTAACATATAGCTACTATCCAAAACCAAAAAAGGCTCTTTTTTTAGCTCTTGAAAAGAAACACACCCCTTCATAGCAAGAGGATGCTCTTTGTAAACAATTAACACATTTTCGGAACAAATAATTGGTTCAATTTCATATAACTCCTGATTTTCAATCGGTAAAATAACAACTCCAATATCAATGGAATTCTCATCTACCATTCGTTTTAATACATTCGCTCCTGCTTCTACAATTTGAAACTCTACTTCTGGATATTTTTTTCTAAATTGATAAACTACTGATGCGAAATAAGCTGTCGTAATAACAGGAGGAATTCCAACACATAATCTTCCTTTACAGTTTTTTAAGCTATCGTATATTTTTGTCTTCTTTTCTTCAATGAGCAATAATAACTCTTCCCCTTGTTGATACAATAACTCCCCTTCTTTTGTTAATTTGAATTTTTTTGCCATGCGATCGATCAAAAGACAGTTTAAATCTTTTTCTAAATTTTTAACCGCCTTACTTAAAGTCGATTGAGAAACATATAACTGCCTAGATGCTTTTGTAAAACTCCGATATTTAGCTACTTCTACAAAATATGATACATACTTGATATTCATAAATTTCCCCATTTCTAAAAAAATGCACACAATCTCCATTCTACTTTACTATCTATTATAACTCTTTCTTATTTACATATGAAATAATTTCTTTTCATAATGACTATGAATATTTTTCATACATTTTTTGTGAATTATTTATATCTTTATCCATTTATTACAAAAAAGAATGTTTTTTTGTAATAGAAACCCTCATTTCCTATCAAAAAAAATTGGGTCAGATAGATAAATCCGTGATTATGGTGGGAATAAAGTGGTTGAAATGACTCGTAGATATCTAGATTTGGCTAATCTGCTCATAGCTCTTCAAACAAATGGTTCTCATATAGATGACTTTTAAAACCCTCTCATTGGGTTTTAAAAGAAAACTGATCAAAAAAAATACCAAACCTGAAACTATGTCTAAGCTTGATATTTTTTGAAAGTGCGCCTTCAGGGGCTCGAACCCTGGACACCCTGATTAAGAGTCAGGTGCTCTACCAACTGAGCTAAAAGCGCTTATTTATTATGTTGTTTGTTTCTCAACGCAAAATTTATTATATAATATCGAATTCAAAAAATCAAGTACTTTTTTCAAATATTTTTATTTTTTATTACAATATTGTTTCTATTCTTCTTTTTTGCTCATTTTTATTGACGGCAAGGCAATTTGCATCCCTTTGTCACAAAGAACCCTGCCGATACCTTTTAGAAACTTACAAAGAAAATTTCTCACCGTTTCGGATGATTTAGGAATCTCTTTATCTCCTCAATGGACTCCAAAAAAGATTGGATTCCCCTATGAAACTTTGGATTTTCATAATTATAGCGATTGATCAATCGCACAAATCCACTATTCTTCTTCATAAAATCCCTCAAATCCTCTTTTCTTTATCTATATGCAACAAGACGATTAATCGGGATTCCCATAGAGGAAAACTTGGTTTCATATTCTGTCATAATATTTCCTTCTGCATACTCACTATGATGTAAATCATAGGTTACATTTTCAATTTTCCAGCCAGCTTCTGGCACTTGCTCCACAGAAAAGTCAAATAATGGACGGTTATCTGTCTTAAAAATCACTCTTCCTTCTGGAACTAAGATCTGATCGTAGCGTTTGAAAAATTCTTTTGATGTGAGTCTACGCTTTGCATGACGATCTTTTGGCCATGGATCAGAAAAATTCAAATAAATTCTGCTGACTTCATCTTTTCCAAAATAATTACAAATATTTTCTGCATCCATTCGCAAGAAAAATAAATTGTTCATGTCTTCCTCTTCTTGTCTTTTTTCAAGAGCACGAACTAGAACGCTTGAATATTTTTCAACTCCTATATAATTGATGTCAGGATTTCTTCTAGCAAGTTCCATGATAAACTGCCCTTTTCCCATCCCAACTTCTATATGAATCGGATGATCATTTCCAAAAATCTCTTTTGCCCAGTTTCCTTTGTACTGTTCTCCATTTTGAATGACAAATTCACTGGCACCGATTGTTTCTCTTGAGCCTTTTACATTTCTTAATCTCATTGTTTCACCACCTTCTGTTTCATTATAGGGAAGAAATATTTCCTTGTAAAGAACTTTCCATTTTGGTTTTTGTAAAACTCTGAAAACTTATTATCAAAAACCGTCCATACCACTTTTTCCCTTTCTTCTTTCTTTAAAATAAGAAGTTAGTAGGTTGACATCCCATATTTTATTATAATACAATAGTCAGGTAACGCAAAAAATTATAAACGATACCATTCATCTTGATTTTAGAAGTATGAGGATAAACATGAAAAAATTGATTATATATCTTGTTTTGCTGTGTACCGTATTGACAAGCACTGTTCCTGTATCCGCAAAACAAAAAACTGACGAACCAAAAATTAAAGCGAAAACAGCCATCGTCATGGACGCTACCACAGGTCAGGTGCTTTATCATAAATATATGTACAAAAAAAAGTATCCTGCTAGTTTGACAAAGTTAATGACTGTGTTATTGACATTAGAAAATTGCGATCTCAATGAAAAAGTAACGTTTTCAGAAGAGGCAGTATTTGGCATTGAATATGGAAGCAGTAATATAGGAATTGTACCGGGAGAAGTTCTCACTGTGGAACAATGTCTTTATGGTATGATGTTAGAATCTGCCAATGAAGTCTGCTCCGCCATAGCAGAGCATATCAGTGGTTCTGTGGATGAATTTGCACTTCTTATGACAAAACGAGCCAAAGAGTTAGGATGTAAAAATACAAATTTTACAAATGCAAATGGTCTACATGATGATAACCACTACACAACCGCCTATGATCTTTCTTTAATTTTAAAAGAATTACTAAAAAATCCAGAATTTCGCAAAGTAGCATCTGCTAGAAACTATCGCTTAAAAAAGACCAACAAAAGCCCTGCTCGCTGGCTTGGCAATCATCACAAAATGGTTCGCTATCCGACAGGTAGTATGTATTCCATTTCTGAACCACTGACTGTTACCTCAGGAAAAACGGCATTTACAATGAAAGCAAAAACTTGCCTTTCCACTTCTGCCACAAATGGAGAAATGGAACTTATTTGTATTGTTATGGATGACTCTGGTGTCGATGTGTACTGGGATACAAAAGCACTCTTTGACTATGCTTTTAAAAAATATCAACATGTTACTCCTCTTACCACATACAATACCATGCCAACAGAGGAGAATAACTTGATTGCTCATAACTTTTTTGAGTTTTTACAACCTCAAAAACTTGATTTAACAGTGGATAAAGACTATGTGGTAACCCTTCCAAAAGATGCAGATCTTTCCAAGATAGAAACCACTGTTACAAAAGATTTAAACGCATCCGATAATACACTAGGAACACTGCACATCCTTTATAATAACGAAGAAGTCGGTCAAACATTGGTTCATTTTTCTGATTTCACCGCACCTCCAATTATCGTAAAAGATTCAAAGGATGAATTTAATCTTTCTCATTTTAACTTCAAAAACTTCCACTTTTCTTCTTTAACTTCGAAAGAAAAGATAGTTTTTATTGCTGGAACAGCAATTATTTCACTATTATTACTTGTTTTTCTATTATTTTATATTCGCCTTATTCTAAAAAGACGAACACTTCGCTTCCACCATAACAGACGTAGAAACCGCTTAAAACGTCGTTAAATAGAAAACTTATTACAGTAAAAAAAGAGCTATTGCTAACGTAGAAACATTCTGTTAAGGCAATGGCTCTTTTTTACGCAAAGCGTGCTTCTCATCGTTTCTATCATGTCCAACCTATTATTTTACCAAGTGATAGACAAGAAAAATGGGATATATGGCATAAAATCGTTATTTCTAATCCATTCTGTAAAATAAAAGAAATGGCTGGTAAAAATACCAGAAACGATTGAATTATAAAGGGAAATGGGATATAATGAAAAACAGAAATGGCGGAAATACTAGGGTTTAATAAGAACAGAAGTTGTATTGAAATCAAATGAATTACTCTTTGTTGCTAAGTCAAACGTCGTTTAATAAGAACAGAAGTTGTATTGAAATCACCAGTTCGGCATATTGTTCTCCTTTTCTAACCTGTTTAATAAGAACAGAAGTTGTATTGAAATTATATCTCCTTTCTGCCTAGTTTAGACATAAAAAGTTTAATAAGAACAGAAGTTGTATTGAAATTGGCTTATTTTCTAAAAAGTAAAAATAAAAAGACTTGTTTAATAAGAACAGAAGTTGTATTGAAATAGATAAGCACCAAGAGTATTGGCTAACTCTCCCAGTTTAATAAGAACAGAAGTTGTATTGAAATGACTTTGAAACAGCGTTTGACGGGGAGGAAAGATAAAGTTTAATAAGAACAGAAGTTGTATTGAAATTTTCTTCTATATAATAAAAAGCGATCGCATTTCTGTTTAATAAGAACAGAAGTTGTATTGAAATATAGAATACGATATACCGCTTAACCGTGAGTTTGGGTTTAATAAGAACAGAAGTTGTATTGAAATTTATTTGGGAGAACGTACCCGGAGCTTTTTCGAGGTTTAATAAGAACAGAAGTTGTATTGAAATGTTAGGAATTAAAACAGAAAACATTACGAAATTTACGTTTAATAAGAACAGAAGTTGTATTGAAATCGATCATTGGGAAATGTTAAAGACAATGCAAGACAGTTTAATAAGAACAGCTGTTGTACTTATATAAAATATTTTATTACATATAAAAAAGGAGCTATCGTTTAACTCAATCTTCTTAGTTAATACGACAGCTCCTTTTTATGTGAAGGCACATAAGAAACTATACTTTATATCAATTTGTTATCATTTTTCTAAGGAACAAGTAACTGAATTGCTCCTGGAACGACTTGTACTTCCACTGGAAGTTTTCCAAAGCACTCCCCATCATAATCCACAGTAATGGGTTCTTTCTCCCCTAAATATTCAATTTTTAAATATTTTGTTTGGAAATAGTCCACACTTGGATGTTTGATATGATCTCCTTGCAAAATTTTTATTAACAAATTCGTTATATTCGGAAATTCTACTTTTCTTAAGACAATGACATCCAAAAGACCATCGGAAACAGATGCTAAGGATGCCATATTTTTAAAGCCTCCAACACTTCTGGAATTGGCTACAATAAAGACAACGGTTTCAACATCCGCTGTATATTCCTCTGATTCAAAATGAAGTTTTACTGTATTAAATAAATTTTTTGGTAAATCTTTTGCACCTTCCACATAATAAGCCATTTTTCCCATAATAGCTTTTAATTCTTTTGGCACTTTATATCCTACATCAGTGAGCAATCCTCCTGCCAATACATTGACAAAATACTGATCATTGACTTTCCCTACATCCACAGATTTACACTTAAAATTGCTAACCATTTCACAGAAGTCTTCTACATTTTGAGGGAGGTTCAAATAATTTGCAAAATCATTGACAGTTCCAGCTGAAATAACAGCAATTGGAGTTTTTGTCCCACTTAAGATAACACCATTGATCACTTCATTTAAAGTTCCATCTCCACCAACAGCGGTAACAAAGTCATATTCTCCTTCTTTAATAGCCGATGCTGCATTTTTTGCATCATTTTGTTTTTCTGTGTATACCACATCAATATGGGATACGAGTTGTTTCATGATCAATTTTCCTGTTAACAGCTCTACCATATTTAAAAAGTTTTGTCTTCCGGATGATGGATTAATAATAAACAATGCTTTTTTCATTGTGCTCCCTCCTATTCCTTTACACGTACTCTTTTCTTCCGCTCTCTTTTCTTTTTACGAAGTTCTTCTCGTCGAAGCTCAATAGACTCTGCCTCCGATTTTTGTATTGGTTTTACTGTTTTAATTAAGAAAATTTTACCATTTATTGCATTCTTTACTTTTATCTTTCCTCTCATATAGCCATGCTGTTCACAGTAACCAACGGCATAGTATACGGTTAAACTGCTAGCAAACCAATGAATTTTTTGCCTTAAAACAGCCCCACAACAGGCACACCTTAAATTCTTTACCTTGCGTTGCTCCATAGCGGTTACCTTATCAACAAACTCCCTTGTGATATAAAGAGTTCCTTTTTTATTTTTTCTAAAAATCTCTTCTTTGGCATTTTTAGGATTATTATATACATCAATACTAACAATCCATTTTTCTCTTTCAATCCCTCGAAATACCTGTGCTGTATAGAACGCATCATATAAGGCTTGATGGAAGGGAATACTCACTTCAATTCCCATGGTGCTCACCGCATGTTCTAAGCTAACAACCCCTTTATCTTGATGCCAAAATCGATAAATTCGCTGTACATCATAAAAAGCAAGAGGTTTTTTAAATCTTGGCATATGATAGTAATCCATATTTCTTTGAAGCTGTATTAAGTCGCTGTCACCATAGGTACAAAATATGTAATTATTACCACACCAGTTAAAAAACTCATTTATGACGTCTACAAAAGATTCCCCATGTTCTAAGTTTCTCTCGTTATAGGGAAGCATCCTTTCTACCACCGGTGCAAGCTCAAGATAGCAAATGGGTTTAATATAACGATGAAATGTATCCTCTTGTTCTAAATTTTCATTTAATTTCACAGCACCTATTTCAATGATTTCAAATGGAAGATTCTCCTTCGTTTGCTCCGGATCCGTACTCTGATTCCATTCCAAATCCATAATCACATACTGCATTTCCGGATCACTCCTTTCATATCTTTTCTCTTCCTTGTCACCTACTATGGATTGCTAATAACAACACCTTTTAACTCTGCTAACAAGTTTAACACAGAACATGTATTCTCTCAACATCTTCTTTCCTATAAAACAAGAAAAGAATTCACCTTTATTATACAACATTTTTGCATTATAACCAATCGAAAGGCATTTTCTTCTATGTATCTACACTATTAGACTACATTGGTAGTTTATTTTTCCTTTTTATACTACTTATGTAGTCTAATTTAATTTTTTAAAAACTACAATTGTAGTTTTGAGATTTTTTCAAAAATTGAGCGTTTTTTGCTCAACTTTTTAGTTTTTCCACTAACTGAATCAACACCTCTATCTTATCGCTGGATATGCCTTCCTTTTCCATTAACACTGTAAAAAGGCTCATATTAGAGTTATCAAATATCTTTTCAATGAGATGTTCCATCTCCTCTCGTTGTACCTCTTCTTTCGTTATAAGAGGCGTACAAACAAAGTTTGGATCTTCTCGTTTTATCGTTCCCTTTTCTACACAACGTTTTAATAACGTGTAGGTCGTATTTTTATTCCATCCATATAGCTCTCCTGCTATCACGCTGACTTGTTTTGCCTCTATTGGCATATTTCCTTGCTCCCATAAAATTTTCATAACTTTTAATTCTGAATCTCCAATTACCATAGTATTCTTCCTTTCTTTTGTTATCATTCATTGAGTGTACTACTTTTTTATCCTGATTTCTATCTATCAATCTAATATTTTATATTTAAAAAATTTTTATTCCTTTTTCATTTTTTATAGAATGTAAATATCTTTACCTATTATTATATGAACGAATTCCTCTTTTTATTTCTATTTTTACTAATTTTTAAAAATAATTTTGTCCTACTAATATATTTGAGCAATTTTTCTTGCATATATTTCATCCAATATTCCTTTTTTTCAATTGAAAACTACTAATATGAAAATAACATTTGCCATACAGCACAACAATATTGCAATATTGAATAATCCAATCCATTCGAAGTATTAAATCAATGCAATAATAAACTCATTTATCTTCATATCCTTGATAGCAATCGTGCATTCCTAGTATGGAACATATCTCATGGGTGGATCTCTTTTATACCTTAAAAAAATCAATTATAGCGGTAGTGCTTATCAGGTTGATGAAGGGTTTATTGTCTATAAAAAACTCACTATGAGTAAATACGAAAGTTTGATGATATATAGAAAAACTCTCTCTTCTGTTAAAGTATAAAACTATGACAAAAGAGAGAGTTTTCTTCAAACATTTATTTATTAATTTTTATATAATATAAATTATTAATATTTTTATTTATAATATTTCTTTTTTAAATTTTTATAATATATTTTTATGACACTCATACAAGTTTAAGCTATGTACTACTTAATGTTGTAATCAATGATTCAAGATACCAAATTAAAATACCAACGTATGGTGTTTTTTGTTCCGTTTCTGCCCGAAACTCACTTAATATCATAATACAGTAATCTAAAATATTCTCCTCTGTTACATTACCAAGCTCATCAATCAGACTATCCAAAGCAGATTTACGCTCAGCAATTAGAGGAGAGGAAGGACAATTTAAATTTAATGTATCCACCAAATCAAATCTGACATCTGGATCTATGGCATCAATTTTCCCATCAACACTATACACAATAGACGATAAAGTTTCCGGTATACAAGGATTTATTTTTCTAAACTCTGTATTTCCTCGATGAGCATCACAAGTCAAATCTATAAACTGATGTTCCCCATAAGAAGCCTTATTTCCATGACAAACAGCAAGAAGATTATTATAGTCAAGCCCTTGTCCAACATCTCTACCATCAACAGGAACTCTTGGAATAATATGCTCAATAATAATAGGTGCAATATTTGGATCAACATCCTCCCTAGGAATTCTACACATACAGTAGGCACATAAACCTCCTTGCTCCTGAATAAGACTTTGTCTAACTTGTTCTTTTAGAGGATTTCTTAATCTTCTATAAGCCTCCCTTGGTGAAAGCCCCTCTGCTTCCGTAGACTGTCGCAACCTCGTCAAATCTTGAGGCTCTGTTCCTTTCTTTATTCCAATCATTGTTTTTGACCTCGTATATACTCCAATTTCAATTTCACTCTGCATCCTGCCACTTCTGGATCATGATAATCTCGTATCTCATCAATCTGATCTAATATCTGCCCAGCCTTATCAAATTGGTGTATAGCCAGCTGTTCATAGAACATATCAAATAATTTTGCTACTTTAGGTGGTCTTTCTGTAACACCACCCATAATTTCATTTAAAACAGATTTAATGTCCTTTCCATAAACTTGATTGTCTACTTGAATCGTATGATAATTCTCCAAAACAACCAGATTATCACTTTTCACAGAATTAATAACTGCTGGTGCATGAGTTGTTACAATAAATTGTACCTTTGGAAAAATACTTGTCAGATCATCAAGAACTCGTTGTTGCCAAGCTGGATGCAGGTGCAAATCTACTTCATCGATCAGAACAATTCCATTCGTTTTTGTCAATACATTTTCTAAAAGTTGAGGATTCAAAATTGCCATTCGATAGGCAATATCTGCAATTAAACTCAATGTACAACGATACCCATCGCTTAACTGATTCAAAGGAATCCTAATTTTCCCTCTACCAACCTCCAAATATACAATATCTATTTCCAACGTATCTGGATTAAACTGAACTTTAACATCTTGAATACCTGTCATTAAGGAAAAACATTGTTCCATAGCACCACGAACAGCAATAAACTCTGGACTTGGTTCGCTCCTTTGCGCATCTATAAACGCCATTTTTTGAAACCATTTTATCATAAGTTTAATATTTGCTGTTCCATCTAGACTATCGATATAACCATTCGTTCTAGTATTTTTCTTAAAAGTATCCGCTTTTTTTTCACGATGCTGATCCCATAATCGTCCCGTTCCATAATAAGCGATAACCGGCATAATCAAAGAAGTATCTCCATTTCTCAATCGTCGCTGGTATTCTGTTGAAATTTTTGTAATCTCCTTTGCATCACCGATCGTCGTTTTTCCATTCTCTCCATTTAATGAACGCTTCCATGAAATTTCTGTCCCATCTACAATGCCATGAGCCAAAATTTCAACTGGATATTGAGGCTGTACATCAACACTGCTTCCCATATCAAAATATTTATAATGTGCATCACTTCTTTTAATTCCAGAATTTGTGACACCATCTAATGAAGAAAATAAACTTCCAGCCGCGATTGCAACGCCCTCCAATATAGTAGATTTTCCACTGCCATTTTTTCCAACGATAACTGTAAGTGTTGGGTGAAATTCCATTTTAAAATTTTCAAACACTTTATAATTATGCAGTATTAGATCTTGAATAAGCATTTCTTTATCACTCCTTTATTTTTTTAATATGTTAAAACTTTATATGACTAATTTCTTCTATAAAATTTATTATGACTCACATTCTTTTTATTATACCATAAGTATAGATTATAATCTCATGACACTCACGAAATATTCTATGCTTAGTTCATTTCTCTCATTATATCATTTCTTTATTTAAGAGAAAATAGAAAAAAACTAAATGCTAATACTTCTTAGCACATCAACTTCAACTATTTTTATGAAAGTTTCTCCACCATGAAAAACGGATAGGAAATACTATTACCAGCATTTCCTATCCTTTTTCTAACGTTCCCGAGAAGATTTGAACTTCCGACCCCTCGCTTAGGAGGCGAGTGCTCTATCCAGCTGAGCTACGAGAACAAATATTCTTTTATACACATATACATATAATTATATTCTTCTTATTATCTATTGTCAAGAATTTTCCTATTGTCATTTTGATTTCCTATTTCTATTCTCTATCTAATTTTTATTTTTCTTATGTAGTCACCTTGGAATAAATACTTCTTATATTTCATGATTTATTCCAAGGTGAAACTTTATGTTTCACGTGAAACATTCATAGAATATTACTATTTTTTCTCTTTCCATTTTATGAGTTCAACTTTACCTTGAAGCCAAATGTTAGCTTTTAGTCTTCTTCCCACTTCTGGCTGTCCCATCAAATCGTCTTGATGAATTGCAATTCGAATATGAAGATTATTGCATTCAATACACAATAAATATATCTTCTCTCCTGTCAGTATATTCTTTGATTCTTTTACATCATAAATCGTTCCAAGAACGGAATACTGATCACTTTCAATGCCATATGGCATAAAATACGTATCCACAATGGTCAAGATATCCTCCTTTCTTGATCTTCTCGTGACATTTGCATACGTATCCATATCATCTAACGTTAAACTTTCAATGGCACGTAAATCTCCGGCACGAGCTGCCTCCAGTAATCTCTTTCGATTGCGATTAATCGCCTCTTCTTTTTTTGCCTGTTCTTCATCCTTACTGAGCTCTAATAAAATAATTCCTTTCGAGGCAAGCCCTGCAAGACTGACTTCATCTTTTATAAAATAATAATCCTTTGAATAATTTCCCTTAATAAATTCATCGGAATTTTGCAAATAGAAAATGAGAGAAACACCCACATTTACATTCTCACTGACTGCGGAATACGCCTCTTTACTGGACAGTTTTTCAATTTGAAGATCCATTCTTTCCTTGATCTCACTTCCCTCCACATAAGGGAAATAATACTCAATATTGATTTCATCTTCTCCTTCCAGCTCTCCTACAATACAGATTCCAAATCCATCTCCGAATTGTTTCCATACTTGAACATATGTGGTGTCTGACGATGGAACAGGTATTATTGTTTCTCTATCATGGTTTTCCAAAATCCAATCCATAAGTTTATCCATTTCTCTCTTATTTTTTATTTTTCGAAAACCAATCGTTTTTATAAACGAATTCATCCTGACACCTCACCTCTTCATTTCCTTTTATCGTATTCTTCTTTTCTTCATTTTAGTATGTATTTTCTTATTCTTCCTCTTGATTTACTGCAAGATCAACAGCATCCTGTTCTTCATTGGATAATTCAATTTCAGACTCTCCATTGTTGATCTCCTTTATATAGGTATAACAGCCTTCTCTACCATATAACACATTTAATAAAAATCCATCATTATTTTTATCAAGAAGTGCCAATGCAAAACTCAAATTTCCTGCCATGGCATCAAAAGCATCATATCGAACAAGACCGCTTTTGCTAAATCCAGTCTTCATATCTTCTCTCAATTGTTCCATCATGCCTTCATGCTGTTCCATCACATTTTGCATACTTTCCACATCTTCAAATTTTGTTAGAATTAAATGTTCCAGATCAACATCTTTATTTCCACGCATTAAGTGAGCATATTGCTTTTTTAATTTTTTAATTCCAACCTGTTGTCCAATATTCCAAAAAAATAAAATAATATTGATTAAGACACTTGCCCCTACCATAATCAATAAAAATTGATTGGAGGTAAGACCAAGAATATTTAACAGTTCATGATAATATGCACTCATTCTTTTCTTCCTCTTTATTTAATTTTTTCTTCATTTCACTTCTGAATATGTTCAAATAATTCTATAATTCTTTCCAATTCTTCTTGTGAATAGTATTCCAGCTCGATCTTCCCTTTATCTTTATCTTTTGCTTTAATCGATACTTTTGTTCCAACAATATTTTTAATTTTTTCTTCGATCTCTTTATAAAGAAAATCTAATTTCTTAGGCTTTTGTTCTTCTGCTTCTGGCTTTAATAGTGTTTTTATCAATCGTTCTGTATCACGAACGCTTAATCTTTCATCTACGATTTTTATGGCTACTTTATACTGTTGGTTTGGATCTTCTAACCCTAAAATAGCTCGTGCATGACCACTTGAAATCATATCATCAATTAACATCTGTTGCACTCGCTCATCCAGCTTTAAAAGACGCATGACATTGGTAACAGCGGTTCTACTCTTTGATACCCGCTCTGCAACTTCATCCTGTTTTAAATGAAATTCTTCTATTAACTTTTTATATGCCATCGCCTCTTCAATTGGATTCAAATTTTCTCGCTGAATATTTTCAATTAAAGCGATCTCTAATATTTCTTTATTAGAATACTCTCTAATAATCACCGGTACTTCTTTTAGGCCTGCCATTCGGGCAGCACGCCATCTTCTTTCACCGGCGATAATTTCATAATATCCTTCTCGCTTTTGTACTACTAATGGCTGAATAATTCCCACTTGAACAATGGATTCTGATAATTCGATTAAAGCATCTTCATCAAATTGTTTTCTTGGCTGTTCTCGATTAGGCTCAATTAAATTGATGTCCAGCTTTATTTCTTTCTCCACCTCTTTAATGACTTCTACTTCTTTGATCACTTCTTTTACTTTTTCACTGGATGTTTGATCCGTTTTACTATTACTTCCCTCTTTTTTCCCCTTTGACTTTTGGAGTTCTGTGGGGATCAGCATGTCCAAACCTTTTCCTAGTCCTCTTTTGGTTGCCATATTTTATGCCCCCTTTACATTTTTTATCACTTCGTCCGCTAAAGCTCGATAGCTCTGTGCACCTGCGGATCTGGATGAATACACATTAATTGGCATCCCATAACTTGGTGCTTCCGCAAGACGTACATTTCTTGGAATTAATGTTTCATAAATTTTTTGATTTAAATTTTCTTTTACATTTTCTACAACTTGAAGTGCTAAATTTGTTCTGGAATCATACATTGTAAAGACTACACCATCAATAACCAAATCTGGATTTAAACTCTGACGAATCAAGTCAATGGTGTAGATCAACTGTGAAAGTCCATCTAGGGCATAAAATTCACATTGAATTGGAACAAGAACAGAATCAGAAGCTGTCATAGAGTTCACAGTCAACATCCCAAGAGCTGGTGGACAATCAATTAAAATAAAATCATATTTTTCCTTTATTGGTGCCAGCTTTTCCTTTACAATAAACTGCATCTTGTCCTGTGTAATCAACTCCAATTCCGCCCCTGCAAGATTTCGATTGGCTGGAAGAAGTGAAAGATTTTCATATTGATCCACAATCATACATTCTTCTATGGTGCATTCATCCCGCAAAAGCTCATAGATGGTATTTTCCAAATTGTTCTTATCAATTCCGAGTCCACTTGTTGTATTTCCTTGAGGATCTAAATCAACCACAAGAACTTTTTTTCCTTTTTCAGCAAGGCAGGCAGATAAGTTAATAGTCGTCGTTGTCTTTCCTACTCCACCTTTTTGATTGGCAATAGCAATAATTTTTCCCACAGAGTGCCTCCTTTTTACCCTTTTCATTTCTAAGTTATTTTCTACTTTTCTTTTGCTCTTTTCTAATTACTTTTGTAACCATTACAAAGTATAGAGCATCATTCGTAATCTGACTTTTACATCATTATGATGCTTTATTATAAATGTAAGAATCTCATATCCTGTCTTTTCCCCTGTTTTTATTTATTGACACCTATGATATTCTTTGTTTTGTTTTTGCATAATCGAAATATTTACTCTATAAAACTTCATGATAAATATGCGATTATTGTAAAACACTCTGTGCTTTATTATATCACTAAATATGCTGACTATCTATACAACTTTTAGAAATTTACATAACTTTTATGGAATACTATCGGATTTATATTTAGCTCTGTGCTGGATTCCTATTTCCACTTTGAATGTTTCACGTGAAACATTACTTTTTTAATTGGTCTAACTTATTATGTATTATTTTCTTATCATTTCTACTATCCATGTTACTTTAAAATAAACTCATATTCAGAATCCTTTACTTCCATTTCCTCAGCCTCACAATTCAGTATTTTAAATCGCTTAATCTTATAAAGACATCCAAGTAAATAGTCGATTTTTTCAACTTGCCCTTGTACTTCTACTATTACGCTTCCATCTTTTAAGTTCACAGCTTTTCCTGTTAAACCTAGCTTTATGGCTAATACTTTTGTTTCCAATCGAAATCCTACATGCTGAACTCTACCAGTAAAGCGAAACTTTTGTCTGCAAATATTTCCTTCTTGAAAAGTAGGAAATTTCTTCTCCATTTTCTCCACTTGCCATATGATATAATTTTCTCTCACCTTTTTTATATATGATTTTATTCCCATCTTATCTTCTCCTCTTTATGACTACGCTTTTCTAAAAGCGTTCTCTCCTATTATTATTTCTTTTCTATTCTATTTCTCTTTTCCCATCCCTTCTTCTCACTTCTTCTTCCAATTTTTCCACCAATTCTTCTTCTATATCGCCAATATAATCTCCATATTCCCCTAATATTTCTGGCAAACTAATTTTTTTACCCCTTTCCATTTTATCAATTTTTTCTAATGCAATAGAAAGTAACTTCTTTTGAACCCAAACATTAAATAAATTTTTATGACTTTTTTCCACCCATTGAGAACAGATTAGATACATTTTGTCACCGCTAACCACTTCAAAATCATAATAACGATTATACCCTTTTAAATCCTTTTTACAAAGTTTAACATCTTCCCCCACTTTAATTTCTTTTAATAATGGAAAATTTAATCCAAATGTTTCTTTTGAAAATTCCAATGTTTGTAACAAAGCAAGTTCTTCTTTTGTGAATCGTTCTTCTTTTAAAAGAAGTGTTATGATTCCTCTGGCTCTCCTCCCAAGTTTCATTTTATCCATAGGAGCACTAGCTTGCTCCATCACCGTATCCCCGCTCTCTTCTTCCAATAATTTTGTAGCCTTTTTTATGGTTTCCATATCAAGTCTTTTCGACGCCAAAATACTTTTTAATGCTTCTTCTTGTAAACTCTTTTTAAAAATGGTGCGAGCACTAGAACTTCTACTTCGTCTTGATGTTAATGTAAATCCTTCTTTCCTAAGTTTTTGTTCTGGTTCACAATCTTCCTTAAAAATCTCATAATAATCCACAAAGACTTTTTTTCCAACTTTATTTAACAACACCTCTAAATTTTCTTCCTCTTCCTCCATACCCTCTTGTTTTTCTATCATTTTTTCATATTCTTCTATTGGCAAAATGGCATAAGCGGGTCGATTATTTTTAAAGAGCAAAACTGTTCCTAACGCCTTGATCTTCTCTTCTACCTGCTCAAATTCCATCAAATTTTCTTCTGAAATAATCTGTTCTAAGTCAAATTTCATCCTATTCCCTCCTAGATTGTATCCACACTTTTGCCCCATCATATCACCTTTTATTTCAATTGTAAACCCCTAAACTAATTATTTTATTTTGAATAAAAGATAATACAAAAAGACTTTTCTTCCTACTATGAAAATCATATTATTATGATAGAACAGGCATAAGCCATTAACAAGTGATAACCAGTGTTGCTATAAACGATAAGAAGCAGTCTTTGCGTAAAAAAGGGAAATCAACCGCTGTACGCCTTGATTTCCCTTTTACTCCCTATCCAATTATTTGACGATATAATACTATTTTTTTCCTATCGTCTTTTTGATGATTTTTGAACTATGCTCTTATATCCAAAATATGATCAGATGGAGGCTGTACATCCGCCTGTTCCATCATTTGTAATAACCCTGCTGCCATGACTTCTTGATTATCCATCACTTTTTTTGTCATAGCAATTCCTACATTATAGTTTAATTTGGTTTGAGCAAGTCCCATACTCATTGCTGGAATATCCATGTTATCACCCTCTTTTCCTATTGATATTCTTAGCGATTACATCTGTTCTGGTGCACCAATTCCTAATAATTCTAAGGAATCTTTGATGACTTTCTTTGTTAAAATAACAAGTTTTAATCTTGCCATTTTCACTCTTTCGTCGTCTACATTGATTTGACAATCGTGATAGAATTTATTAAATGCTTGTGCAACGGCTACGCTATAACGAGAGATAACAAATGGCTCAAATTTTTCGCTGGCATCCACAACCACTTGTGGGAAACGGCTTAATTCTTTCAATAATGCCATACTCGCTTCATCGGTTAATACGCTATAATCAATATCCCCTGTTACTTCCGTCACGCCTGCTTTTTTCAATACGCTTGTAGCTCTAGCATGGGTATACTGTACATATGGACCAGTTTCTCCATCGAAGTTAAGAATTTTGTCCCAACTGAAAATAACATCTTTGATTCTTTGATTATATAAATCATTGAAAATAATAGCTCCAACACCGACCATTCTTGCCACTTCTTCTTTATCTTCTAAGTCCGGATTTTTCTCATCAATGATTTCACGAATTCTTTGGATCGCCTCATTTAAAATATCTTCAGCAAAAATAACCTGTCCTTTACGAGTGGACATCTTTCCTTCTTTTAAACTTACTAAACCATATGGAATATGGTGAAGGCCTTGATACCAATCAAATCCAAGCAATTCAATTACCTTAAATACTTGTTTGAAATGAAGTTGCTGTTCTAATCCTGTTACATACAAACATTTTGAGAAATTATAGGTTTTATGACGATATAATAATGCTGCTAAATCTCTTGTTGCGTAAATAGAACTTCCATCTTTTTTTGTTACAAGACATGGCGCCATATCATATTCATCAAGCGGAACTATTTTCGCACCATCACTTTCCACTAATAAATGCTTATCCTCTAATACTTTTACAACATCCCCTGTCATATCACGATAAAAGCTCTCGCCATTGAAAGAATCAAAAGATACGCCTAGCAGATCATAAATACGCATGTATTCTTTTAAACTAATCTCTTTAAACCATTCCCAAATAGAAAGTGCTTCTTCATTGCCATGTTCCATTTTGGTAAACCATTCTCTTGCCTGATCATTTAAAGAATCGTCTTTTTCTGCTTCTTCATGGAATTTTACATAAATCTTCATGAGTGCAGATACGCCATCCTTTTCAATCTCTTCTTTACTTCCCCAGTTTTTATAAGCTACGATTAATTTACCAAACTGTGTTCCCCAGTCGCCTAAATGGTTAATTCTTTCCACTTTATATCCTAATTTGCTAAAGATTTTATAAAGGGAATTTCCGATAATTGTCGTTCTTAAATGCCCAACGTGGAAATTTTTTGCAACGTTTGGAGAAGAATAATCCATACAAATGGTCTGTCCATCTCCAATATTAGATGCCCCAAAGTCTTTTTCGCTAACCTGTTCCACAATTTTCTTAGCGAATAACTCTTTATCCACAAAGAAATTGATATAGCCTCCTTGGACTTCTACTTTAGATAAAAAATCCACCTCTCCAATTTGCTCTGCAATTTCTGTTGCAATAGCCTGTGGAGCTTTTCTATACTCTTTTGCTAAACGGAAACAAGGAAAAGCATAATCTCCCATTTCCACTTTTTTAGGAATCTCCAGTAATTTTTCAATTTCTTCTGCATTCAGTGCAGTCATATGGCTTGCTAATAATTCCACTAAGTTTTCTTTCATTTCTTTTCCTCGCAATCTTTCAATCTCTATTGGAAATACTATTTCCATTTTTTTATATTTTCTTACTCTCTTTGACTTTCTCAAATTATAAGTCCATTAGTATTATCATAACGTATCTTTTCCTTTATGAAAAGGCATTTTTTAAGTTCTTCAAAAATTAATTTGTATCCTCTTCCTTTTTAGCATATAATAGATAATAGCAAGAATTACGCCTTGCCAATTTGTTATAAAACTATCATCTCTTTTTGAAAGGAGTGTATTCATGAATAAATCAAAAAAACTGACAAGCATTGCCGTTTTAAGCACACTGACCTTAACAAGTGCTTATGTGTTAAATCGCAGTATTTTTTACTTAGCTTGTAGAAACGATCGCCTATATTCTCCAAATGGTCATATCTATAACTGGCGTTTTGGTGATATTTTCTATACAAAACAAGGAGAAGGTTCTCCTCTTCTTCTCATCCATGACTGCTCCCATTTAAGTTCGGATAAAGAATTTTGTACCATAACAGAAACTTTGGCTAAACATCATACAGTATATACGTTAGATCTACCGGGATGTGGTCGTTCTGAAAAACCAAAAATGACTTACACTAATTTTTTATATGTACAATTTTTAAATGACTTTGTAAAAAATGTCATTGGCAGCAAAACTAATGTCATAGCAAGTGGTCATTCTTCTAGTTTTGCAATTATGGCCTGTCAGATGGAACCGGAACTCTATCGCAATTTAATGCTTATCAATCCACCTTCCATTCAACGACTCAATAAAATGCCAACCAAACGGCATAAATTTTTAAAATATTTTTTAGAACTGCCTATTATTGGAACGATGATCTATAACATAAATAGTTCTATCCCAGCCATAAAAAAACAGTTCAGCACCCAGTATTTCTTCAATCCAAAAAAAGTAAAGGCAAAATATATCGGACTATGCCATGAAGCCTCTCATCGCAGTGGTTCTGCATCCAAATATGTTTATGCTAGCATTCGCTCTCATTTTACCAACTTAAATATTACCCATGGTCTAAAATCCATCAATAATAGTATTTATGTTGTCATGGGAGCTCAGGAACCTCATGCCCAGGAAACAATCAATGGATATATGGAACTAAATCCAGCCATTGAATCCTCTGTTGTTATGAACACAAAACATCTTCCACATTTAGAACAACCAGGCTCTATTTTAACAATATGTGATATTTTCTTTTAATCACAAAACGAAAGATAACAAACTCCAGTAATCATAAAAAATACGCACAGGAATTTCCTTCTGTATGATTACTGGAATTATTTTTTGTGTATTTTTTCATAATTAACACATTTTTACCAAAATTTACGCTCTATGTATTTTTCTTTTTTTTTTGTAATAAAATAATTGTAGCTAACAATATAACACGAAAAAGCCTCTAACCAAATTGATTAGAAGCCCTTTCGTTTTCTACTTATTACTTATTCTCTTTTATTTCCACACCTATTGGTTCTTTAGACGGCAACCCAGCTTTTCTTGGATACTTCCTTGGCGTCTGTTTTACTTTCTCAATCACAACAAATGTCCTTTCAATATCCGTATCCGGCAATACAAATGGTATCACCTCTTTCACTCGCCCACCAAGTTCCTTTATCGCTTTTTTTGATTGTTCTAATTCTTCTTGAACTGCCCCTGATTTATAAGAAATAAAACAACCTCCTTGTTTTACATAAGGCAAACAATATTCACTGAGTGTAGCAAGATTTGCCACTGCTCTTGATACACAAATATCAAACTGTTCTCGATATCCACTCTGTTTTGCATAGTCTTCTGCTCTTCCATGAATCGCATCAATTTCTTCTAAAGAAAGTTCCTCAATCACTTCTTGTAAAAATTTAATTCTCTTATTCAAGGAATCAAGCAACATTACTTGAAGATTTGGATATGCAATTTTTAAAGGAATACCAGGAAAACCTGCTCCTGTTCCTAAATCTAGCACTTTTACAGGCTTTGTAACATCCATGGCTTTTTTCAATGAAATACTATCGATAAAATGTTTATCAATCACTTCATTTTTTTCTGTGATGGCGGTCAAATTCATCACTTTATTTTTTTCAACGAGCATTTCATAATAAGTTTCAAACATTGCAAGCTGTTTTTCATTCAACACAATATTTAATGCTTCACTTTTTCTTTTTAACTGTTCCATCTTCTATTTCCTTTTCCCTTATATCTGTTTTTATAGGTTTTATCCCATATTAAGAGGAATACCTCATCTGATCTAAATGGATCAACAATACAGAAATATCAGATGGAGATACTCCTGAAATACGATTTGCCTGTCCAATGGATACTGGGCGAATGGCATTTAACTTTTGAATGGCTTCTTTTCTTAAATTGTGAATTTCTTCATACACAATATTTTCTGGAATTCTTTTCGCCTCTAACTTTTTCGCCTGTTCCACTTGATGAAGTTGTCGTCTAATATACCCATCGTATTTAATATTGATATTGACTTGTTCAATCACATCTTCTGATAATTCTTCTCGATTTTCATCGATTGGTGCGATCAATTCATAAGATAATTCTGGACGGCGGATGAGTTCAGCCAAAGAAACGGCTGTTTTTAATGGGGTACTATTATTTTTCTCTAATAGCTCTTGCACTTCTTTTTTTCCTCCCACATAGGTGGATTCCAAACGTGCAACCTCTTTTTCAATCGCCTCTTTTTTCCAAACTAAATAGTCATAACGTTCCTGTTCAATTAAACCAATCTCATATCCAATCGGTGTTAATCGAAGATCTGCATTATCTTGACGGAGTAATAGACGGTATTCCGCTCTGGATGTCATCATACGATATGGCTCATGAGTTTCTTTTGTCACAAGATCATCGATTAAGACACCGATATATCCATCGGATCGCTCCAATACAATCGGATCTTTTCCTTGTAATTTTCTTGCCGCATTAATTCCTGCCATCAAACCTTGTGCTGCCGCTTCTTCATAACCAGAACTTCCATTGAACTGACCACCGCTGAATAATCCATCAATCTTCTTAAATTCTAATGATGGTTTTAGCTGTGTTGCATTAATACAATCATATTCAATGGCATACGCATTTCGAACAATTTTGACATTTTCCATTCCTTTTACAGAACGATACATCTCATACTGCACATCTTCTGGCATGGAACTTGACATTCCACCTACATACATTTCATTGGTATATTCTCCCTCTGGTTCAATGAACACTTGATGGCGTTCTTTATCTGGGAATTTCATAATTTTATCTTCCACTGATGGACAATAACGGGGGCCTGTTCCCTCTATCATTCCAGAATATAATGGGGAACGATCGATATTATTTCTAATGATCTCGTGGGTCTTTTCATTGGTGTATGTGAGCCAACAAGAAATTTGCTCTTTTTTAATGTCCTCTTCTCGATTGGTAAAGGAGAATGGAACAATCTTTTCATCCCCCTTTTGTTCTTCCATCACACTAAAGTCAATACTTCTTTTATCAACACGAGCTGGCGTTCCTGTTTTAAAGCGATACATTTCGATCCCCAGTGCTTTTAAAGAGTCTGTCAAATGATCGGCAGAAGAAAGTCCATTTGGCCCTGTATAAGTGCTGACATCTCCATAAATACAACGTGCTTTTAAATACGTTCCTGTACAGAGGATCACCGCTTTTGCATGATATGTTGCTCCTGAATATGTCTTTACTCCTGTTACTTTTCCATCTTCTACAAGAATTTCAGAAACTTCTGCTTGTTTTAATGTCAAATGCTCTGTATTCTCCATGACATGACGCATTTCATAAGTGTATTTTTGCTTATCGGCTTGTGCTCTTAAAGAATGCACCGCTGGTCCTTTTGAGCCATTTAACATTTTAGATTGGATATACGTTTTATCAATATTTTTTCCCATCTCTCCGCCAAGAGCATCAATTTCTCTTACGAGATGACCTTTGGAACTTCCTCCAATATTTGGATTACAAGGCATAAGAGCCACACTGTCCATGCTGACAGTAAAACAAATAGTTTCAAATCCAAGTCTTGCACAAGCAAGGGATGCCTCACAACCTGCATGCCCTGCTCCAACGACTACAATATCATAAGTATCTTCAAAATATGCCACGTTTTTCACTCCTTATTTTCCCATACAAAATTCACGAAATATCTCATTTACCAAATCTTCTTCCAAAGATTCTCCAATAATGAATCCCAGTTCTTCATACGCATCCATCAAATCAATGGAATAGAAATCTTCCGGCATCTGTTGTTTTATACTTTCCACTACTTGTAAAAGACTTTCTTTTGCATTGATCAATGCTGTTTTATGACGCATATTTGTGATATAGATCTCATCATTAAATTCCAACTGTCCTTCAAAGAACATTTCTTTTAACGCATCATAGAATTCTTCCATTCCGGTTTCATCTTTTGCAGATATGGCAATGACTGGTTCTTTTAACTTCTCTTTCACTTCTTCCACTGCGATTTTCTTTTCTAAATCCGCTTTGTTGACTAATGTGATCACTTTTTTATCTTGAATCAATTCCATAATGGCAAGATCATTTTCATCCAACTCTTTAGAACCATCAATGACATAAAGAACTAGATCCGCCTCATCCAACACATTTTTTGCTTTGTTCACACCAATTTTTTCAACAATATCCTCGGTATCCCGAATGCCCGCAGTATCAATAATCTGTAATGGAATCCCATGAATATGAATGGACTCTTCTAAGGTATCCCTTGTTGTTCCGGCAATCTCTGTTACAATGGCTCTTTCTTCCCCAACCATCACATTCAAAAGAGAAGATTTTCCTGCATTTGGCTTTCCAACAATAGCTGTCTTAATTCCCTCTTTTAAAATCTTTCCATCGGAAGAAGAAGCAATTAAGCGATCGATCTGTTTTTGCACAGGCTCTAACACACCCAATAATTCTTCTCCATATCCATCCACGTTATAATGCTCTGGATCATCCAATGCGGATTCAATAAATGCCACTTGATGAATAATCTCTTTTCTAAGACTTTCTATTTTCTTTCTTACACTTCCTCGTAACTGCTTTAATGAACTCTCCATTGCAAATTCATTTTTTGCAGAAATAAGATCCATAACGGCTTCCGCCTGAGATAAATCAATTCTTCCATTTAAAAAAGCTCGTTTTGTGAACTCTCCCGGCTCCGCTGGTCTTGCTCCATGCCGTAATACAAGTTCTAATATTTTTTTCATGACAACTACGCCACCATGACTATCGATCTCTACCACATCTTCTCTTGTATACGTAGAAGGAGCTTTCATAACAAGCACAATACACTCATCAATAACTTCTCCATTTTCTTCGATAAATCCATAATGAGCAGTGTAACTTTCCACTGTTTCCATATCTTTCTTAGTGTTTCTTGGACGAAAGATCTCTTTGATAATAGGAATCGCCCTTTCTCCGCTAATACGAATGATACCGATTCCTGAATTGGTCATAGCGGTTGCAATCCCCGCAATTGTATCTGTTTTCATCATAATTTTTCACCTATCAAAACACGAGAAGACTGCCTAGATATGTTAGGCAGCCTTCTCGTTTCCTTACTTTTTCAGCATGATAACAACTTTTCTGTATGGCTCTTCGCCTTCACTCTTCGTGCATACGTATTTATCATTCTGAAGAGCAGAATGAATCACTCTTCTTTCATATGGATTCATAGGTTCCAAAGCCACTGGCTTTCTTGTACGTTTCACTTTAAAAGCGATATTTTTTGCCAGACTTTCCAGTGTTTTCTTTCTGCGTTCTCTATAATTTTCTGTGTCCAACTTCAGTCGGATATAAGTATCACTTTCTTTATTGATATACAAACTTAAAAGATATTGCAAGGAATCCAATGTCTGTCCACGTTTTCCAATTAAGATTCCCATATCTTCCCCTGTTAAGTTCATATCCATATTGTGATTTTCTTCATCGTATTGGATATCCACCTTTGCTTCTACGCCCATAGCATGAAACAATTTTTCTGCGAATTCCTTTACATTGTCTAAAAAAGTCTTTTTGACTTTTGCACGAATAACAGCTGGTTTTCTTCCAATTCCAAAGAACCCATCACTGCCTCGATCGAGCACTTCATATTCAAGATCATTGCTTGTAACACCAAACTTTATAGTCGCCTCAGTCAAAGCATCGTCAACTGTCTTTCCCTTGAATTCCAAGAACTCCATTATTTGTCGCCCCCTTTGTTCCCCGACTTCTTATCCTCATACTTTAACATGATATTGGCTTTTGACGCAATACTTCCCATGTTTTTATTGGAACGATTCGGAGATTCCAACTCACTGATGGACTTACCATCACTTGTTGTTGTCGCTTTATTTATAACTTTTTTCGTACTGATGGATGCAATATCGCTGATACTTCTCTGTTTTGCTTCTGTTTCATCAGGAACGCCAGCATTTCTTGCTTCCATTTCTGCCATTTTCTGCATAAAAGATTTTTTACCTTTTGCCGCACGTTTTTCCGCTTTCGCTTTATTTTGTGCGATGAACTTCTCAACATCCATGTGTTCTAAATGTTTGTTGATCAAGATCTGTTGTACCCACATAACTAAAGATCCCATCGCCCAGTAAAGACCAAGACCAGCTGGAACAGTGAAACTGATAAAAGCAGACATCAGTGGCATATAAATCATCATACCCTTTGTCATCTTAGCCGTTGGATCATTTTTATCCACGTTGCTCTTGCTCATCATGCTGTAAGAAGACAAGAAAGAGAAAAAGGCTGCTGCAATTGGAATCAAAAGATACACAGAAAAGAATCCCATATTTGCTGGTGTTTCTGTTAAATTGATTCCAAATAAAAATTGGTTAAAATCATGAATCTTTGGCACATTTTCAGCTATCGCTGAGATAACATCTGGGGATGAACCAAAAGTTTCTTTTAACTGATCCCAAGCCTCCGGAGTAAATTTATTCATAACATCGACCATCTGATTAACGGTTGGTGTTTGACCTTCTTGTATTAAATGAATAAGCCCCGGTTTGATGTTGGCTGCTTGTTGCACTTGATAGAATTTATCCGCATATCCATCCACACTTTGAAGTGGTGTAATAATGTTGACAAATAATTCTTTCACTGGTCGAATATACGCAGGAATATTATACATAACACGATACAATGCAAATAAAATTGGCATCTGAATGATCATCTGAAGACAACTTCCAGATGGACTCACCCCATATTTTGCATACAATTCCTGAATTTCTTCGTTTTGCTTTGCCATGGATGCTTGATCCTTTTTCCCACGATACTTTTTCTGGATCTTTTTCATCTCAGGCTGCATAAGCTGTGTCATCTTTGAAAACTTTTGTTGTTTAATTGTCATTGGAAGTAAAATTAAACGAATGACAATGGTAAATAAAATAATGGTAAGTCCAATATTTCCAATTCCAATGGCATTTAAAATATTGAAGATCCATTCCATAATAAAGCCGAGTGCAATGGCAAACGGTTTCAAAAATCCACTCTGCTGGGTTAATAACATACTACTTGTCCTCCTGTTTTACGGTACTGGATCATAACCACCTTTTGAAAATGGGTTACATCTTAAAATTCTCCATACCGCTAACAAACCTCCCTTGAACGCACCATATTTTTCAATCGCTTCAATTGCATATTGAGAGCACGTCGGAGTATACCTACATACGCCTCTCCCTTTTAATGGGGAGATCGCCACTTGATAAAATCTGATAGAGTATATCAAAAATTTCTTAACAATTTTCACTTTGATTCACCTCGATCAAAAGATGGTGAAGTTTAGCCAAATGTAAGAAAGCACTTTCTACTTCGAAAAAGCCCTTCCCCTTTACAGATGGTCTAGCAACTACGACAATATCATAACCTGTTTTGATTTGATCTCCATGTAAACGATTACTTTCTCGAATAAGTCTTGTCACCCTATGTCGTATTACACTATTGCCGACCTTTTTGCTCACTGAAATACCAACTCTATTGTAGGAAAGATGATTTTCCTTTTTATACATAACCAAATAACGGTTGGCTAGTGATTTTCCATTGTTATATACAAAAATAAAGTCCTTATTCTTTTTTAACGATTCAAAACGTTTCACAGTCAAGTCCTCTTCATTTGATGCTCTTATTTTTCAAACTAATTGTACTTTTCAAAAACGATGAAAAGCCCGCAAAGCGTGCTTTTCATGTTGGCGAACAATGCTCCTTTTATAGCGTATATGCTATTGTATGACACATTGCTTTCGCGTAAAAGAAAAGGTCACATTAACTGCGACCTATGCTGATAATTTAGCTCTACCTTTTCTTCTTCTGCTAGCAAGAACTTTTCTTCCGTTAGCAGTGCTCATTCTTTTTCTAAATCCATGAACTTTAGATCTCTGTCTTTTTTTAGGTTGAAATGTCATTTTCATAGGTAAAGGCACCTCCTTTTATCTCATTACTAATAATCTTACTACAATATTCAAACCATTCTCATCTGGGACCTGCCTGTAAAAATTGCACACAAAGTCCCCATATTTATAAGAACATCACTCCTATTATACGTGTCAATATAAAAAACGTCAAGCATTTCCTAGTGTTTTTTTTCTTTCCACACTCATTCACACAAAAAAAACAGTGGTTACACAAGTTATCCACAAAATGTTGACAACTTGTGCATAACTTTTTCTTTTTCTGTTTATAACTACGATATTTTGCCTTTTTTCTTTGATTTTGCTCTATTTTTTTTCTGTTAGTTTGTGATTATCTTTATCCACATAGAAATCCACCGTTTTTCTTTTCTTCCTATTATAATGGGGACAAAAAATAAAAAGTTATACACAATCCCTTATTGAAAAATATCCACATATGTTATAGTATATATATAAGTGAAAGTATGCACATCGATATGGAACATAGAAACTCAGGAGTAAACAACACTATGAAAAAGACGATTGAAGAAAAATGGGACGACATACTCTATCTAGTGGAAAAAGAACATGATGTATCCCATGTGGCGATCAATGCGTGGATACGCCCATTGAAAATATATGAAGTGACCGACGAAAAAATCACTTTTATTGTGGATAGTAAACTAGATACTCGTGGAATTGAATTTATCAAAATGAAATTCTATGATATGTATTTACAAATGGCAATTGAAGAACTTCTGCACCATCAGTATATGATTGATTTCATTCTTGAAAGCCAGATTGGAAGTACTTCTGTTCCTTCAAAGGCTCAAAGCAATGAAACAAAAGTAACAAAAACACCAGAGATCTACAACAATCTAAATCCAAAATATACATTTGATACTTTTGTTGTGGGCAATAACAACAAATTAGCCCATGCCGCCAGCCTTGCTGTTGCCGATGCTCCAGCAGAAGCCTACAATCCACTGTTTTTATATGGAGGAGTTGGACTTGGGAAAACTCACTTAATGCACTCCATCGCTCACTATATTTTAGATCACAATCCAAATGCCAAAGTATTATATGTAACAAGCGAAAAATTCACAAACGAATTGATTGACTCCATTCGCCATGACAAAAATGCTGAATTCCGCAATAAATATAGAAATATTGACGTGCTATTAATTGATGATATTCAATTTATTATTGGAAAAGAAAGTACGCAGGAAGAATTTTTCCATACGTTTAATACGTTACATGAAGCCAAAAAACAGATCATCATATCTTCTGATAAACCACCAAAAGACATGGAAACATTGGAAGAACGCCTCCGTTCTCGTTTTGAATGGGGTTTGACCGCTGATATTCAGTCACCAGATTATGAAACGAGAATGGCAATTTTGAAAAAACGTGCGGAATTGGATGAACTCAATATTGGCGATGATGTTATGCAGTATGTGGCAAACAACATCCAATCCAATATTCGAGAATTAGAGGGAGCACTGAATAAAATCTGTGCTTACTCAGCATTAGAAAGAAAACCAATCAATGTAGAACTTGCAGAAGAAGCTCTAAAAGATCTCATCACACCGGAAGGACACAAAGAGATCACACCAGAACTCATTATGAATACGGTTGCGGAGCATTATAATATTTCTATTTCTGATATGGTTTCCAAGAAAAAAAGCCAAGAAATCGCTTATCCACGACAGATCGCGATGTATCTTTGCCGAAAACTTACCGAAGCATCCCTTCAATCTGTCGGAAATATGCTCGGCAAACGCGATCATACGACGGTCATTCATGGTGCCGAAAAGATCGAAAACGATCTTGCCAAAAATCCGTCTTTGAAAAACACTATCGACGTTATTATTAAAAAGATCAACCCTAGCTGATCTTCTTACATTTACGCGAAAATATACGTCAAAACGATGAAAAACTCGCTCTGCGAGTTTTTCATCATTTGTGCAACATTTTATGCACAATGGACTGTGTATAAGATGTTATTTTTCTGTGTATGAATTGATCACGTATTTACCGATGTGGACAACTAAAATTTTATGATCCAGTTATGATCGAGTTATCCACAAGGTTATCCTATGAGGGATCCCCCGCATTTTTGAGGGATCCCCCGTCTTATTAACATTTTAACAGCTACTACTACTAAGACTACGAAATTTATTTATATATATCTATCTATTTATCCCCGAAAGGAGTTATACACAATATGAAAATTATTTGTCCAAAATCAAAATTATTGTATGGTGTTTCGATCGCTTTAAAAGCAGTATCCAATAAAACAACCCTACCAATTTTAGAATGTATTTTGATCGAAGCAAAAAACCATGAGATCAAATTAACCGCTAACGATATGGAACTTGGAATTGAAACAATTGTAGAAGGTGAAATTTTAGAAGAAGGAAAAATTGCACTGGATGCGAAATTATTCTCTGAAATTGTGAGAAAACTTCCCGATAACGATGTTACCATTGAAACAAATGAAACATATCAGGCGATGATTCGTTGTGAAAAAGCCAAATTCAATATTTCTGGAAAGTCTGGGGATGATTTTTCTTATTTACCAGAAGTGGAACGAGAAAAATTTATTACATTATCCCAGTTCACATTAAAAGAAGTGATTCGCCAAACAATTTTTTCCATTTCGGATAATGAAAACAACAAGTTGATGACGGGTGAGTTATTTGAGGTCAATGGAGAGAGATTGAATGTAGTTTCTCTGGACGGACATCGCATTTCTATCCGCAACATTGAACTAAAAGAAAGTTATGATTCTGTCAAAGTTGTTGTTCCAGGAAAGACACTCAGTGATATTAGCAAAATCTTATCTGGCGATGCGGATAAAGATGTTCGTATTTATTTTACAGCAAAACATATTTTATTCGAATTTGATTCAACAAAAGTCGTTTCCCGTCTATTAGAAGGGGAATATTATCGAATTAGTCAGATGTTATCTAGTGATTATGAAACAAAAATTCGCATTAACAAAAAAGAATTTTTAGATTGTATTGATCGTGCTTCCTTGTTGATTCGAGAATCCGATAAAAAGCCAATTATTATTCATATTGAAGATGCCAATATGGAACTAAAAATTCAGTCCAACATCGGTTCTATGAAAGAGGACATTGTGATTCAACAAGAAGGTAAGGATATTTTAATTGGATTTAATCCAAAATTTTTAATGGATGCTCTTCGTGTTATTGATGACGAAGAAATCACTATTTACTTGGTGAATCCAAAGGCACCTTGTTTTATTAAAGACGATAAAGAAAGTTATATTTATTTGATTTTACCAGTTAATTTCAATGTAGCTGCCAATGTATAAAAGAGTCAGCAGAAAGTAGGAAATATGGAAGTAATTACATTAAGAGATGAATTTATCAAACTCGGACAGGCGTTAAAAGCAGGAAATCTCGTTGGATCAGGAGTAGAAGCAAAGATCGTGATTCAAGATGGTCAGGTATCTGTCAATGGTGATGTTTGCACACAGCGTGGAAAAAAATTATATGATGGAGATGTCGTTGAGTTTGAAGGTCAAACGATTAAAATTCAGAAATAAATGGTGATACTATGATTATAGAATCGCTTGAATTATTAAATTACAGAAACTATGAGAGCCTAAATCTCACATTTTCAAAGGGGACAAATATTTTTTACGGGGATAATGCACAGGGAAAGACCAACATCTTAGAAGCTCTCTATGTGAGTGCCACAACAAAATCCCATCGTGTGAGTACGGATAAGGAGCTGATTCGGTTTGACCAACCAGAAGCTCATATTCGTGTTCAATTAAGAAAGAAGGATGTTCCTCATAAAATCGATATGCACTTGAAGCGAACAAAAACAAAGGGAGCAGCGATTGATGGAATTCCAATTCATAAATCGAGTGAATTATTTGGAATGTTGAATATTATTTTCTTTTCTCCAGAAGATCTCGGGATTATTAAAAATGGTCCCGGAGAGAGGAGAAGATTTCTTGATTTAGAACTTTGCCAATTGGATCGCATTTATTTTCATAATTTAGCACGTTACAACAAAGTTTTAAAACAGAGGAATCATTTATTAAAACAAATAAATTTTCGTTCCGATCTAGAGGAAACACTTGAAATATGGGATGATCAACTGATAAAATATGGAACAGAGATTATCAACAGACGTGAGGAATTCTTAAAGATGCTAAACGGCATCATAGGGGATATTCACAGTCGTTTGACAGGTGGAAGAGAACAACTTTCGATTTTTTATGAAGAAAGTGTTCGTGCCGATCAATTTATGGCACAGCTTTGTGCAAAACGAGCTGTTGATAAAAAACAATGTTCCACGACAACCGGTCCCCATCGAGATGATATTCGTTTTCAAGTAAATGACATCGATATTAGAAAATTTGGTTCTCAAGGACAACAAAGAACAGCCGCACTGTCATTAAAGCTAGCAGAGATCGAATTAGTAAAAAAAGTAATTGGAGATACCCCGATTTTGTTGCTTGATGATGTTTTGTCGGAACTCGACACCAATCGGAAAAACTTTTTGCTAGGAAGCATTTGTGGAGTTCAAACGATGATCACTTGCACAGGACTGGATGAGTTTATTCATGGACAGTTGGCGATCAATCAGATCTATGAAGTTTGCAAAGGAACTGTTGTTCAGAAGAATTAGGAGGAAATAAAATGAATACCGAATACGGCGGAGATCAAATCCAAGTTTTAGAAGGTCTTGAAGCAGTACGAAAAAGACCAGGTATGTATATAGGAAGTACCTCAGTGAGAGGACTTCATCATTTGGTATATGAAATCGTAGACAATTCAGTGGATGAAGCGTTGGCAGGATTTTGTGATACGATTTATGTTACCATTGAAAAAGATAACGTAATTAAAGTACGAGATAATGGACGTGGTGTGCCTGTTGATATTAATCATAAGTCAGGTCGCCCAGCCATTGAACTTGTTTATACAGTACTCCATGCGGGAGGAAAGTTCGGAGGCGGAGGATACAAAGTATCTGGCGGTCTTCATGGTGTTGGTGCATCTGTTGTAAATGCACTTTCTGACTGGATGGAAGTTAAAGTTCATAAGGATGGAAAGATTCATTTCCAACGCTATGAACGTGGCAAAATTATGAGCGAGCTAAAAGTGATTGGAGAAACAGAGCACACAGGAACAGAAGTGCGATTTAAAGCTGATGGCACAATCTTTGAAGAAACAGTGTATGAGTACAATACGCTAAAACAAAGACTGAGAGAAATGGCATTTTTAACAAAAAATCTTCGTATTATTTTACGAGATGAAAGAGAAGAAAATGTCAAAGAAGAAGTGTTCCATTATGAAGGTGGTATCAAAGAATTTGTTGCATTTTTAAACAAGAAACACGATCCACTTTATGATAGTATTGTTTATTGTGAAGGGACAAAAGACGATGTCTATGTAGAAGTTGCCATGCAACATAATGATTCTTACAATGAAGGTTGTTATAGCTTTGTTAATAACATTACAACACCAGAAGGCGGAACTCATATGACAGGATTCCGTAATGCGTTAACAAAGACATTTAATAACTATGCAAGAGAAAATAAAATTTTAAAAGAAAATGAACCTGCATTAAGCGGTGAAGATATTAGAGAAGGGCTTGTGGCGATTATCAGTGTAAAGATTGGAGAGCCACAGTTTGAAGGACAGACAAAACAAAAATTAGGAAATAGTGAAGCACGTGGTGCTGTTGATAGCGTTGTTAGTGAACAACTCACCTATTTCTTAGAGCAAAACCCAAATGTAGCAAAGATCATTTGTGAAAAGGCATTGCTTGCACAGCGGGCAAGGGATGCAGCTAGAAAAGCGAGAGAATTAACAAGAAGAAAAAGTGCCCTTGATGGAATGTCACTTCCGGGGAAACTTGCGGACTGTTCTGACAAGAATCCAGAGAATTGTGAAATCTATATCGTAGAGGGAGATTCTGCCGGTGGTTCTGCAAAAACAGCTCGTTCTAGAGCCACACAAGCAATTTTACCGCTTCGTGGTAAAATTTTAAATGTAGAAAAGGCAAGACTTGATAAAATTCTTGTAAATGAAGAAATCAAGGCGATGATTACCGCTTTTGGAACAGGAATTCATGAAGATTTTGATATTAGCAAGCTCCGTTATCATAAGATCATTATTATGACGGATGCCGATGTGGATGGGGCACATATTGCCACATTATTGCTTACATTTTTCTATCGTTTTATGCCAGAGCTTATTAAGCAAGGACATGTGTATCTTGCAAAACCACCACTCTTTAAAGTGGAGAAAAATAAAAAAGTTTGGTATGCCTATACCGATGATGAACTAAAAGAAATTATGGGGGAAATCGGAAGAGATAACAATGTGAGAATTCAACGTTATAAAGGTCTTGGAGAAATGAATCCAGATCAGCTTTGGGAAACAACCATGGATCCACAACATAGAGTGCTGTTAAAAGTTTCTATGGATGAGGATGATATGACAAGAGTTGATGAAACCTTTACGACATTAATGGGTGATAAAGTAGAACCAAGACGAGAATTCATCGAGGCAAATGCAGTGTTTGCTTCCATGGATATTTAATAGGCTAGGAGGACAATATGGACGATAGTACAATCTTCGATAAAGTTCAAGAAGTCGATCTTGTGGAGAAAATGGAAAGCTCCTATATCGACTATGCAATGAGCGTTATCGCAGCGAGAGCTTTACCAGATGTAAGAGATGGTTTAAAGCCCGTACAAAGAAGAATTTTATATGCAATGATCGAACTGAATAATGGACCTGACAAACCACACCGTAAATGTGCGCGTATTGTCGGTGATACGATGGGTAAATACCATCCACATGGTGATAGTTCTATCTATGAAGCATTAGTAAAATTGGCTCAGCAGTGGTCAACAAGATACCCTTTAATTGATGGACATGGAAACTTTGGTTCTGTCGATGGAGATGGGGCAGCGGCCATGCGTTATACAGAGGCAAGACTTAGTAAAATTTCTATGGAAATGCTTGCTGATATTAATAAAAATACGGTGGACTTTGCTCCAAACTTTGATGAATCTGAGAAAGAACCAGTGGTGTTACCAGCTCGTTATCCAAACCTTTTAGTAAATGGTACATCTGGTATTGCCGTTGGTATGGCGACAAATATTCCACCACATAACCTAAATGAGATTGTGGATGCAGTTGTAAAGCTCATTGATAATCAAATTATGGAAGAGCGAGAAACGACGATGGAAGAGCTTTTAGAAATCGTCACAGGCCCAGACTTCCCAACAGGAGCAACCATTCTTGGAAGAAGAGGGATTGAAGAAGCATACCGCACAGGTCGTGGTAAAATTAAGGTTCGTGCGGTAACAGACATCGAACCAATGAGCGGTGGAAAACAGCGTATTGTTGTAACAGAACTGCCATATATGGTTAATAAAGCCAAGTTGATTGAAAAGATTGCAGGGCTTGTAAAAGATAAAAAAATCGAAGGAATTACAGAACTTCGAGATGAATCCGATAGAAATGGTATGCGTATTTGTATTGAGCTTCGTAAAGATGTCAATGCCAATGTGTTATTGAACCAGCTCTATAAGCACACTCAAATGCAGGATACCTTTGGGGTTAATATGTTAGCCCTTGTTAATAATGAACCAAAAGTGTTAAATCTCCATGATATGATTTATTATTATTTGGAGCATCAAAAAGAAGTTATTACAAGAAGAACCCAGTATGAATTAAATAAGGCGGAAGAAAGAGCTCATATTTTAGAGGGATTGTTAAAAGCCTTAGATCACATTGACGAAGTGATTCAGATCATTCGTTCTTCTAAAAATGTGGCAGAGGCAAAAGCAAACTTAATCGACCGCTTTGGATTATCCGATGCCCAATCCCAAGCCATCGTGGATATGCGATTAAAGGCTCTTACAGGATTGGAAAGAGATCGCTTAGAAAGCGAATATCGTGAATTGATGGAAAAAATTGCAGAATTAAAAGCAATTCTTGGCGATGAGAAGAAATTATTACGAGTGATTCGTGAAGAAATTCTTATCACAAAAGAAAAATATGGTGATAGCAGAAGAACGGATATTGGATTCGATGATGAAGATATTACAATTGAAGATCTGATTCCGAGAGAAGATACTGTGATTGCCATGACAAAACTCGGCTATATTAAGAGAATGACCATTGATAATTTCAAGAGTCAGAATCGTGGTGGTAAAGGTATTAAAGGAATGCAGACCATTGATGAGGACTTCATTGAAGAACTCTTTATGACAACAACCCATCACTATATTATGTTCTTCACCAATATGGGAAGAGTATATCGGTTAAAGGGATATGAGATTCCAGAATCCAGTCGTACAGCCAGAGGAACAGCAATCGTAAACTTATTACAGCTTATGCCAAATGAAAAGATTACTGCTGTTATTCCAATTCAAGAATACGATGAAGGACATTTCTTAATGATGGCAACGAAAAATGGAATTGTGAAGAAGACATCCATCAAAGAATATGCCAACATTAGAAAATCTGGTTTAGTTGCCATTAATTTAAGAGAAGGCGATGAACTGATTGAAGTAAAAACAACGGATAATGAAAAAGATATTATCCTTGTTACAAAACTTGGTCAGTGCATTCGTTTCCACGAAACCGATGTGCGTGAAACAGGACGTGCTTCTATGGGTGTTATCGGTATGAACTTATCAGAAGGAGATGAGGTCATCGGTATGCAGTTGAATACACAAGGAAGTGCATTGTTAATCGTATCTGAATATGGTATGGGTAAACGCACAAGCATGGATGAATTTACACCACAGCGTCGTGGCGGAAAAGGTGTAAAATGTTATAAGATCCTTGAGAAAACTGGAAATGTTGTTGGCGTCAAAGCCGTTGATGAAGATAGCGAAGTTATGATCATTACAACACAAGGAATTGTGATTCGCTTAGAAGTAAAAGATATTTCCGAACTTGGAAGAATTACTTCTGGTGTCAAACTCATCAATATGGCGGATGACATTACAGTTGCAAGCATTGCAAAAGTAAGAGAAAGTGCAACGGAAGAAACAGAAGAAGAAATAGAAGAATAATCTTTCAAAGAAAAAGAGGGAGTCCCAAAAAAGAGGGCTCCCTCTTTTTTGGATAGTAAGAAAATACATCTATTCGTTGTAGAAAAGATAAAAATATAGAATTAGCAAAACTAGAGTTAATATTTGATTTCATCCTAATAGTCATTGAAAATATTTTTTATCATTTATAAGATAATTGTAAAATAGCAATAAAAAACTTACACAATATACTTTTAGTTAAGGTATAAGGAGAAAACTATGGGTTTAGGAATAGGGAGTTTTATTTGGAATCGAATTGAAGAAAAGAAGATCAAGAAAAAAGAGTTATGCAAAGGACTATGTTCTCCAAGTGAATTATCCAAAGTATTTGTAGGAGAAAAGATATTAAATTATTTTTTGATGGAGAGAATTTTGGATAGGCTTGGAATTTCAACAGAAAAATTTGAGTATATTTTAGCACAAAGGGATTATGAGTTATGTAGATTACGATATGAAATTGAAGAGAGATTACGGGATAAGTATTATGAAGAAATAGAAGAGCTTTTATGTTCCTATGAAAAAAAAGGAAAGGGATATTCATGTCACCAACAATATGTCTTCTATGTTCGAGCCATGGTTGAATTTTATATTGGGGATAAAAGAGAAGCGGTTTTATTGTTGCAAAAAAGTATAGAATACACGATACCAGATGGGTTTTATGAGGGTGTGATTTTAGGTGCAGAAGAAATTAAGTTGCTTATTTTATTTGAACAGCTACAATATGAGTTTGGAGAAAAGACAAAGAAAGCAAAAAAAAAGTATTATCAGTTTTTGGAACAGATGAAGCAATATGTGGGTGATAAAATTGAAGATGAGGAAATAAAAGCTAGTATTTATCCTAGAATTACAGTAGACATTATAAAATTTTATATGGAAAGACAGCAATATAATAGTGCTAGGAAAGTGTGCCAAGAAAGTATAGATCTGCTCACAAAGAATTTTATATTGTATGGATTATTGGAACATATAAAGTTATTACGAGAAATCTATCAGTATATACAAGTGGATATAAAAGAGAAATATAGGCTCCATCAAATCCATAAAGCATTGTGTTTCCTTTATGAAGAAGGAGGACAAAAAAAGGAAGAGAATTATTTGATTGGAAATACAGTAAGACAAATTTCTTTAGATTGGGAAGTGATAAAGGGGATCCGTCATACCTATCAAATGTCACAACAAAAATTAGCAGATGATATGTATGCAAGAGAGAGTATATCAAGAATAGAAAGTGGGAAAAGAAAAGTAAATTATAAAAAGTTAAAGGAGATAAAACAAAGGTTTGGAATAGATTCGGAAGTGTATGATAGTGTATTGCGGACAGTGGATTTTAGAGCACTAGAATTAGAAAGACAGATGAAATTATGGTGGAAAAGAATGGAGTGGGGAAAGGTTAGAGAATTATTAGAAAAAATAAAAACATGTTCTCTGGAAGATTCTGTGATTAATAAGCAGTTTTTTGAATATCATATGGGAGTAGTACAGTATAGTCAGAAAGAGATTGATGAAGAAGAATTCAAAGAGAGATTAAAACATGCCCTTTATTTAACAAAGCCAAAGAAATTTGATTTAGTAAATTCTTATCTAACAAGTCAAGAGGTTTATATTATTAATTCTATTAGTGTCATAATGTATGAAATGGGGAAAAAAACGAGAAGCACTAGATTTACGAATAGAATTATTAAGTCACTATGATGAAAGTAAGGTTGATTCTATCTTTTATTATCATAATATTATATTGATATTATCAAATTTGGCAAAAGCAATGGAGGAATTAGGAAACATTGAACAGGTAGAAGTATTTTATGAAAGAGCAATTCAGTTATCAAAAAAGGTGGAACGAGGTGATAGGATAGGAAGATTTTTTAATTTAAAGGGTTGGATATTAGAACATTATAGGGGAGAGAAAGAAAAGGCTTATTTCTATTATGAACAAGCATTTTGGATTCTGAATTTATTAAACCAGTGTGAATTAAGTGAAATTATAAGGAAGTATTATAAAGAGAATATAGGGATTGATTTATGGAATGCTCATCAGGAAAATTATCAGAAGAAAGAAAAGTGATTCCTAATAGTAGGGATAGCAATAGTGGTATAATAGTTTTCTTTTGCATATAGATACCTCCAAATAAGTATTTGATAATATTTATTATAAAACAAATAAGAAAATAGTATGTGACGTTTTTGGAAAATTTTAGTTTTTCCAAAAACGTCACATACAGAAAGAGGATTTGTTGATATAATATAATAAAAAACATAAGCTAAGCAAAAATACTTGCATTTTTATTTGATGCTACCTATGAATTTGAGAAGTTCGCAAAGCGTGTTTCTCATGGTTATTGAAATAGAGAGGTTAACAATAATGCAACGAAAAACTTTAAAAAAATGGTGGTGCAAATATATTCTTCTTATATTAATCATTATTATTTGTTGTTTGCTTTATAAAAAATGGAAAGATGATAATGATTTTATAAAAACACATTTTCAAGTAATTGATAAATATACTACACAATATTTTACAAGGGAAGAGCTGGAGAATAAATATGCTCAACCCAATTTTCTTACAGATCTAATAGATTTTAATAATGAAATAGTTAATAATTCAAAATATAAATTTATTCAATTCCAAGCTAATCCTATTGAGTTAATCGGTCATTGGGATAAACCGCTTAGCTTAGCAAATGGATATGAACACAAAGATTTAACAAACCAAACAGTAGAGTATGAAGGAAAACAAATAGAGATTACTCCTGTAAATGCAATACAGTTAGGAAAGGAAAGTCAAATACCAACATTAAATAAGAAAGTATTCCAAGATACTGATTTTGAACAAAAAGACGATATTGTTCCACTATTTTTAGGATATGATTTTAAAGACTACTATAAAATAGGAGATAAAATTGAGTTTATTTATTTATATAAGACTTGGACTGGTGTGGTGACTGGCTTTTTAGATAAAAACACAAAAATCAATATGGACGATTTTGGGGTATGGAATTTGGATAATTTTATGGTTATGCCATTTTTTGATCAACTATCTGATAAAAGCGATTTCGTGTCATACTATGATAAAGGTTTCAGAATCCATTATTATTTAGCTAAAAATAATGGATATGTAATATTAGAAAACAAAGAGGAATATAAGTCAGCTAAAAGATATATAGAAAAACTTGCAAAAGAGTATAATTTGGATTTCACTGTATTAAGAGGCTATTGAAATAACTTTCGCTTCACTTTTAGTAACTAGATTTTATCTGGGAGATTAGCCATAAACAACCCTTCTAAAATCATAAAAGATATTGATATGGCTGTTTGGTCGTGCTATTGTATTATTAATGAGTGACCAAATAATCGTGTTAATAAACAGTTGAATGAAGTTATACGAGTGAAAAAACATTTTGTAATGTTTTATAATATATTTTTGGAAGATGATAGACTCTTTTTTAAAGCAAAGGGAATGAAACAATGAGAAATGAGCAGAAAGCTAAGAAAAACTTAAGATAGCTTTATATAGATAAATTTCATAAACTATATATTTTGTATTGGATTAGTTCACAGTATTTTCTATCGTTATATGTGAGCAGGGGGAGATATTCTTATGCTAGTAGTATTTTTTACAATCGTATATTTTCGATGTTTTGTATTTGTGCTGAACTTATTTTTGTCACATGATTCATTCAACGTGCTTGCAGAGATTTATAATGTTGTTTCTTGGGTGATAGTATTCATTGTAAGTGTTGGATTAGCAGAGCTTACAAAGAAGAAGATGGTGCAATGGTACAGTGATCCATCAAATGCAGATAAAATTGAGCGAGGCAATTTTCCGATCACAGTAATTTTTAGCATTGTATATTTTCTATATCTTCTACATGTGATTGCAGTTATTTTTGATCATATCCCATGGACAACTCTTACGGATATTCTTGCACTTGCTTGTTTGGTCATAGCATTTATAGCAAGTGTTGGATTAGCAGAGTTTACAGAAAAGAAAATTGCAGAAAAATATAGACAAGAATAAAGCCCAAACGATTGCGTTGTGATTGTTTGACAAAAGAAAGAGATTTTTGCTATAATAGATACAATCAAATACAAGTAGTATTTATAATCTTGAAAAATCAAGTAATTAGAAAAATATACAAAATAGTGAATGATAGAAAAAGCATTCACAATGGGGAATGGATGGAGAGGTAGAAAGAACGGAATGAGAATTGTAGTCATTGATGGACAAGGCGGTGGAATCGGGAAAAGCCTTGTAGAACAGATAAAAAGAGAACTTCCAACGGAAGAGATTCTTGTCATAGGTACCAATGCAGTTGCCACTTCCAATATGCTAAGAGCTGGGGCGGATTTTGGCGTAACAGGAGAGAATGCAATTGTATACAACTGCAAAAGAGCTGACATAATTGTTGGACCGATTGGGATTTTATTAACCAATGGACTGATGGGAGAGATCACAAACAAGATGGCAGAAGCCATTTCTGATAGCGATGCACAAAAAGTATTGATCCCAGTTTCAAAGTGTCCTGTGCAGGTTGCAGGGGTACAGGAGATGCCAGTTGGAAAATATGTGGAGCAAGCAGTTGTTAGGATAAAAGATTTTATCGATCAAAATTGAAGTAAAAAAGAATAAAGATATAACAGAAATCACGAAGATTCTAACAGAAGAATTTTCGTGATTTTTTTATATAGGGGTAAGAATATGAAACGATGTGGAATACAAGGGTTAAAAATTATAGTTGAAATCATAGGTTCTCTCTTCCTTCTTTCTATTTTTATTTTCTGTATCGCGAGAATCGCACCAGGAGATCCATTGCGTTCTTATTATGGAGAATCAGTGGAGCGGATGAGTGAACAAGAAAAACAAAATGCTAGGAAGAATCTAGGGCTTGATAAACCGTTATTCACCCAATATTATATTTGGCTAAATCATTTAGCACATGGAGAACTAGGGATTTCCTTTCAATACAAGCAACCTGTGAAAATGGTAATTTCTAATGTGATTGGGAATACAATATTGCTTGGAGTGACCGCATATGTGCTTATTTTTCTTCTTGCTTTTTTATTAGGAACTCTTTGTATTCAATATGAGCAATCTTTTTTTGATCGATGGACGTGTAGAATTGGAACTGTTTTTACGTGTATTCCTTCATTCTGGATTGCGTTATTGCTTATTTTGTTGTTTTCTGTGAATCTAGGGATTTTGCCCTCTGGTGGAGCTTATTCCATTGGTCAAGAAAAGACTATAAAAGATATAGCAAAACATTTAGTATTACCAGTAACCGTACTGACGGTAGAACATGTTTGGTATTATGCGTATTTGCTTAGAAATCGTTTGCTTGAAGAAACAAGAAAAGATTATGTAATCTTTGCTCTTTCAAAAGGCATTCCAAAGTGGTACGTGGTATGGAAACACTGTTTAAAATCCGTCCTTCCTTTTTATGTGAATTTGATGGCTCTATCTATTCCACATATTTTGGGGGGAACCTATATTGTGGAAAAAGTTTTTTCGTATCCAGGGCTTGGAACACTTTGTTTTGAAAGTGCGAAATATCATGATTATGATTTGTTGATGACACTTTCTCTTATGACAGCAGGAGTCGTTATGTTCGCTAACCAGTTAGCAAAGATTCTTTGTGAATGGTTAGATCCAAGAATGAAAGAGCAGTGGATGGGAGGAGAAAGTGATGAAGCGAAATAAAAAGTTTCCTTTGTTTTCCGCAATTTTTTTATTGTTTATGGTCGGTAGCTGTGTATTAGCAGAATATATTATGCCATATGATCCCCACTATCTTGATCTTGTCAATGCAGGAAAAGCTCCTTGTAAACAATATATTTTTGGTACGGATATGCTGGGAAGAGATCTGTATTCTATGATATGGTTTGGAGGCAGGCTTTCTTTATTCATTGGAGTAATGGCAACCATGATCTCCACTGCCATTGCTATCTTATATGGAGGGGTAAGTGGATTTGCAAAGGACTCCATCGATGGAGTGCTGATGAAACTATTGGATCTGTTGCTCTGTGTGCCATCTATTTTACTGTTGCTATTTTTACAAGGAGTTTTAAAAAATAATTCCCCTTGTTCTATTGCATTTGTTATTGGAGCAACTAGCTGGATGAGTATGGCGAAAGTAATTCGTTCAGAAGTAAGGCAGATAAGAAATTCCAATTATATCCTATGTGCCAAGAAAATGGGTGGAGGATTTTTATATTTGTTGCGAGTACATTTTGTGCCTAACATTATTTCTAGTATTTTATTTATGATTATTATGAATGTTGGAAGTGCCATTGCGTTGGAGGCAACCCTTAGCTTTTTAGGGCTTGGAATGCCAATTGAGCAAGTTTCTTGGGGAACGATGCTTTCTAATGCGGATCAAGCATTGCTAACGAATCAATGGTGGAACATTGTGATTCCAGGAATATTTTTAACAGGAACCATTTTAAGTATGATGTCCATTGGTTCTTATTATAAGCAAGATACTTATAAAAAATGTAGTAATTTACCAAGAAATCATCGGAAGAAAAGAAAGGAAATAAGAAACAATTTCATACAGAAAAAGGAGTTATAAAATGAGAGGAAAAATAAAAAGAGTGATAGCGAGTCTATTGATAAGTGCTTTATGTATCACATCCACTGCTTGTGGTTTAGACTCTGCAAAGACAAATGGTACAAAAGGAAAAGAACAAAGTGAATTTGACACTTCATCTACACTTGTTTATGGAAGTACAGATTATACGAGCATTAATCCAGCATTGTATGAACATGGAGAAATCAATTCTCTTATTTTTTCGGGGCTTACGGCTCATGATGCGAAGAATCAAGTGGTGCCAGCACTGGCAAAGTCTTGGGAATTTAATGATAAAACCAATGAGTACATCTTTCATTTAAGAGAAGGGGTTGTTTGGCAAGATGGAGAAAAATTCACATCAGAGGATGTAAAATTTACATTAGAAACGATTATGAATCCAGAAAATGCTTCAGAAATTGCTTCCAATTATGAAGATATTCTTTCCATTGAAACGCCAGATGAACAAACAGTTATTTTACAGTTGAATGCACCAAATGTTGCTATGCTTGATTATATGACAGTTGGTATACTTCCAAAACATAGATTGGAAGGGAAAGATATTACGACGGATTCTTTTAATCAGAATCCTATTGGTACAGGACCCTATCGCTTGATCAAATGGGAGATGGGGCAGTATATTCAGCTAGAAAAAAATGATTCTTATTATGGAACAGAACCAAAGATTGAAACCATTATTTTTAAGATTGTACCGGATGAAAAAGTTCGAGCGATGCAGTTACAATCAGGAGAGCTAGATCTTGCACAGATTTCTCCAAAGGATGCTAAGAGTTTTGAGAAAAAAGTAGGATATACCATTTATGATATGAAAACAGCAGATTATCGTGGAATCCTATATAATTTTGCCAATCCATTTTTTAAAAAGCATAGAGAAGTTGTGAATGCGTTAAGTTATGCCATTGATCGACAAGCCATTGTAGATGCTGTTTTATTAGGAGAGGGAGAAGTGGCGTATTCTCCATTGCAGATGGGAGAATATTGTAATGAAGGCATAGAGAAATTCTCCTATAATCCTGCAAGAACAAAAGAAATTTTAGAAAAAAATGGGTGGGAGCAAAAGAATGGAATTTATGAAAAAAATGGAGATAAATTGCAATTTACCATCACTTGTGGAGAAGGCGATCAAGTTCGTATTGATATGGCGACTATTTGTGCCCAACAGTTAAGAGAAGTTGGAGCAGATGTGACAGTAGCTGTTGAATCAAATGTAGACTGGGAAGGTCAGGAAGCATATTTAATTGGATGGGGAAGTCCTTTTGATCCCGACGATCATACATATAAAGTGTTTGGAACGAACAAAGGAGCCAATTATAGTTCCTATTCCAATAAAAAAGTGGATGAATTGCTAGGAAAAGCTAGAAAAACCGATGATCATGCCCTTAGAAAACAATATTATAAGCAGTTCCAAGAAGAACTGACAAAGGATCTCCCTTATACATTTCTTGCCTATGTAGATGCTATTTATATATCCAATAAAAATATAAAAGGAATTACAAAAGATACGGTGTTAGGTCATCATGGGGTAGGAATCTTTTGGAATATTGCTGATTGGGAGTTAGAAGAAAGTCACTCATGATGCGTGCAAAAAGGAGAAGAGGATGGGATGAGAGAACCACTATTGCAGATAAAAGATTTGACTATCGGTTTTGAAAGCGGACAAAAAGCGGTTACACAAGTTTCTTTATCCATAGAACAAGGAGAAACTGTGGCATTGGTTGGAGAGTCGGGATGTGGAAAGTCCATGCTATGTCGAAGCATTCTAGGCATTTTACCATCCAGTGCGTATATAGAACAGGGGAAAATTGTATTGGAAGGACAAGATATGGTGGGGATGAAAGAAAGACAGCTACAAAAGATAAGAGGAACAAAAATAGGCATGGTATGGCAAGATCCGGTGAGTTTTCTTCATCCTTCTATTCCCATAGGAAAGCAAATGATAGAGGGCATTCGCTATCATAGGAAGCTATCAAAAAAACAAGCGATGGAAGAAGGAATTTTACTATTAAAAAAGATGGGCATTGAGCAAGCAGAAGAACGATTTCATGATTATTCATATAAATTTTCAGGAGGGCAGTTACAAAGAATCGTTATTGGGACTGCTATTATAAATAATCCTAATTTGCTAATTGCCGATGAACCAACAACGGCACTTGATGTTGCCACTCAGGCTCAAATATTACAAGAGCTTGAACGGATACAAAAAGAAAAAGGAATGTCCATATTGCTTGTAACCCATGATATGGCAGTGGCGTTTCGGTTGGCACATAAAATTGTGGTAATGAGCAATGGAAGGGTGATAGAGGAAGGAAGCAAAGAAAAGATTTTACATCATCCATCCTGTGCTGAAACAAAAAGATTTGTAGAGGTGGTGAAACGGGCATGAATGGGGAAGAGGAGAAAAAAGAGTCTCTTCTTTTAAAGGCAGAGCATATAACAAAGCTATATAAAACAAAAAATGAAGAAAAAAGACGAGGAATTGAAGACATTTCATTTGAAATTAGGAAAGGACAAACCTATGGTATCATAGGACAATCTGGAGCTGGTAAATCAACTCTTGCAAAAGTGATAGCGGGAATTGAGAAAAAAACAGCAGGTTCTTTATTTTTTTACGGAAAAGAGATACAACTCATTTTTCAAAATCCTTTTTCAGCAGTGAATCCGAGAATGTGCTTAGAACAGATCATTGAGGAGCCATGGATTATTAGAAGAAAAGGAAATAAAAAAGAAAGAGCAAGAAAAGTGGAGGAGATGTTACAAAAAGTGAGGCTTGAGCCCAAATTAAAGAAACGATATCCATGGGAAGTATCGGGAGGACAGTTACAAAGAGCAATTATTGCAAGAAGTTTAATGTTAGAGCCAGATTTGATTGTAGCGGATGAAATAACCGCTTCTTTGGATGTTACCATTCAAGCAGAAATCATGGAAGTATTATTGGAGTTAAAAAAAGAATATGATGTCAGCTGTATGTTGATTTCCCATGACTTGTATTTCATTTCTAAGATGTGTGATCGTGTTATGGTTCTTGATCAGGGACGATGTATTGAAGAAGGGGAAGTCAAGGAAATTTGGGATCATCCAAAAGATGATAGAACAAAACAATTACTAAAAGCCATGAAAGAATAAGAAAAGGAGAGCCATCCTTATTATGAAAAAGGAGGCAAAGAAAAAGATGGATTTACATACGTATTTAAAAAAACACCCTCGTTTAGCCATTGCATTTTCAGGAGGAGTGGATTCAGTGTATTTATTATATTCTGCAATACAGGCAGGATGCGATGTTCATGCGTATTTTATAAAATCTGATTTTCAACCAGAGTTTGAAATGGAAGATGCAAAAAGAATGATCGCTCAATTAGGAGCTCCCTTTACCATAGAACAAGTTTCCATATTAGAAACAGAAAATGTGAGAAGAAATCCTGAAAATCGTTGCTATTTTTGTAAGCAAGGTATTTTTTCAAGAATCAAAGAACTTGCTAAGGCAGATGGATATGAGGAGATTGCCGATGGAACAAATGCTTCCGATGACTATGATGATCGTCCAGGAATGAAGGCATTACAAGAGATGGGAGTGATTTCCCCTCTTCGTGAATGTGGCATTACAAAAGCTGAAATAAGACGACTATCAAAAGAAGCTGGGCTGTTTACATGGGATAAGCCAGCATATGCTTGTCTTGCTACAAGAGTTCCTACTAATACAGAAATTACAAAAGAACTTTTAAAAAAGGTGGAGCAAGCAGAAAAAGAATTATTTGATATGGGATTTCATAATTTCCGAGTTCGTATTTTAAAAAAAGGAGCTAAGTTACAATTGATGGAGTCAGAATTTATACAGGCCATAGAAAAGAGAGAAGTGATCCTTTCAGAACTAAAAAAATATTTTGACTTTGTCGTATTGGATTTTGAACCAAGACCGGAGGAAGCAATGCCAAGTGCTGATAAAAATGCTTAAAGAAAAGGGGGAAGAAAATGAATCAAGAACAAGTGTTATCTCTATTAAAAGAAGTAAAAGAGGGGAGCATTTCTCCAGAAGATGCGGTTTTAAAATTAAAAATCACACCATTTGAGGATTTAGGATATGCAAAAATTGATCATCATCGGGGAGTAAGGCAAGGGATTCCAGAAGTGATTTTCGGAAGTGGTAAAACAGCAGAACAGATCATAGGAATTGCTGATTCCATGAAGAAAAACGGAAATACTAATATTTTAATTACAAGATTATCCAAAGAAAAAGCCAGTATGATTTCTGATGTGCTAGATCTGCAATACGATCCCATGTCACAAATTGGGATTATAGGAAGAAAGGGTGAAATCACCGCAAAGACCAAGATTGTGGTAGCCACTGGAGGGACTAGCGATATGCCGATTGCAGAAGAGGCAGCATTGACGGCTGAGGTGCTAGGAAACCATGTAGAGCGATTATATGATGTAGGAGTTGCAGGATTACATCGTCTGTTGGCTAACATAGATGTTTTAATGGAAGCAAAAGTTGTCATTGCAGTAGCAGGAATGGAGGGAGCGTTAGCCAGTGTGATCGGAGGATTAGTGGATTGTCCCGTTATCGCTGTTCCAACAAGTATTGGATATGGAAGCAACTTAGGAGGGCTTTCTGCACTTTTATCTATGTTAAATTCCTGTGCTAGCGGAGTGAGTGTTGTTAATATAGATAATGGATTTGGGGCTGGATATTTAGCTAGTATGATTAACCATATAAAAGAATAGAGAAATAGATAACGGTTTTGGAAGTTATGATTTATCATAGATCATGGAAATAAAAAGGGAGGAAATGATAAAAATGAAAACGCTTTATTTGGAATGTCATATGGGAGTAGCAGGTGATATGCTAATGTCTGCTCTCTATGAGTTATTATCAGAACAACAGAAAAAAGACTTTCTTTATCAAATGGAACATATAGGGATTGAAAGGTTGAAGGTAGTTCCAAAACGTGTCCAAAGATGTGGAATCTATGGAACGCAAATGCAAATTGTTATCAATGGACAAGAGGAAGGAGTTATGCTTCATTCCCATGATGAGGGAGAAGCTCATGAGCATGAACATCACCATCATCATAGTCATCACCATGTCCATGAACATAATGATAATCAAGAGCATAGCCATGTTCATGAACACGATCATAACCAAGAGCATAATCATCATCATGAACATAGCCATTCCCATCATCATTATACCTATCAAGAGATTGTATCAAAGATTCATGAATTTCAGACAAGCGATGCTGTGAAAGAGCATGCGTCACAAGTATATCATTTGATTGGAGAAGCCGAATCTAAGGTACATGGAGTTACCATTGAAAACATTCACTTTCATGAAGTGGGTTCATTGGATGCGATTGCAGATATTACAGGATGTGCCTTATTATTGGATATGCTTAAAGTGGATCAAGTGATAGCTTCTCCTATTCATGTGGGAAATGGAACGGTGTCATGTGCCCATGGTATTTTACCAGTGCCAGCACCAGCCACAGCCTATATTCTTTTAGGTATTCCATATTATAGTAAAGATATTATGAGTGAGCTATGCACACCAACAGGAGCAAGTCTTTTAAAACATTATGTAAAAGCATTTCAAGCCATGCCAACAATGGATGTAAAGAAAATGGGATATGGAATGGGGAAAAAAGAATTTAAGACAGCGAACTGCATCAGAGCATTTTTAGGTGATACAATAGAAGATATAACACAAAATAGAGATAAGGTAATAGAGATTCACTGCAATTTGGATGATATGACAGCAGAAGAAATAGGATATACCATAGAACTTTTATTAAAAAAAGGTGCTTTAGATGTGTTTACCACTCCAATTATGATGAAAAAGAATCGTCCTGCTACTATGTTAAGCTGTTTATGTAAATGTGAGGAGAAGAAGAAATTCATCGATCTATTGTTACAACATACAACAACACTAGGAGTACGTTATCAAGAGTATGAAAGAAAAATCCTCACATCAAAAATAGAGAATGTAGAAACAGAATATGGTATGGTACGTGTGAAGCATAGTTCAGGATATGGAATAGAAAAAGTGAAAATAGAATATGATGACATCAAGAAACTTGCAGATACAAAAGAAATACCATTTCATGTGATGAAAGAAGAGTTAATGAAAATAATAAAGAAGAAATAGAAAAGAAGAAATAGTGCCAAAACATATAAGAATATACTATATGTAGTATAAAAATGAAAAAGAACCAATTTTTTAAAAAAATTGAAATAAAGTGTTGACAATGGAAAGTTTATTTGTTAGAATAATCTAGCATTAAGTAATTAGTGCAACAACTTAATAGTCTAATTCATTTAGGCACGAGGAGAAGTACTCAAGTGGCTGAAGAGGTGCCCCTGCTAAGGGTATAGGTCGTTTGCGCGGCGCGCGGGTTCAAATCCCGCCTTCTCCGTTATTTTTTTTGCTCGAAAATGAGCTGAAAAATAAATATAAAAAAGTTGTTGACACCAAGTAAAAGATATGATAATATATCCAATGTTGCTGAAAAGCAATCGATGTCTAAAAGATTTGAAAAGAAATGAAAAAAGTTCTTGACAAATAAAACTGAGTAAGATATAATAAATAAGCTGTTTCGAAAGAAACAAACAAAACATTGATAATTGAATAATAAAACAACCT
>CASDVE010000004.1 GCA_949284175.1 uncultured Eubacteriales bacterium | reverse complement strand
TGCTGTAAATGGTTATTGTTTCATTTTCATTATACAACACAATGGAAGTTAGGTGTCTCTTTTTTTATGCAAAATCACGAACTTGCTCATTTATAGTATAAAGATTGTTTTCCAAAGTGGCTTGATCTGGAAGAAATTTTGTATCGTCCTTTACTTGGGGGAATGCTTCCTTTTCTTGGAGCGTTACTATGCAGAGCTATTTCTCAAATAACCGATGGCTTGGTTGTGTTTTTGCATTTGACTTTGTTAAAGCCAGCAAAGACAAGACAGTATACGCCAGTTGGCTCAAGGTTTACCGATATGTTAGGCATGATTGCTGATGATATTGTATGGGCACTCAATAAGACAATTTTAAGAAAGAATCCTGTGGAAACGTCCTTTGTGGAGATTTTTGCACTGGTTCGAATGGAGGTAAGAAGAACCAATCGTCTTGTTGGAAGAAGTGTGTCTTTTGGTCTTTTAATGGCGAGTATTGGTTTGCTGATTATGCTTTGGTATTTGTTAGTGAAAATGTAGACACAGATTTTTTATAAATAATTTTAGGTGAGAGCATTGACTTTATAAAAGGGGACATATATAATACTTGCAAATACAACTATTGTAAATACATGATGATAGGAGGACTATATGTTTCAAAAACTGCTCAGTTATATGGGAGCGTATAAAAAGTATGCAGTGTTTGCCGTACTTTGTGTATCAGCAGAAGTGGCATTTGAGCTCATTATTCCGCTAATTATGGCTGATATGGTGGATATTGGGGTGGCTACTGGAGATAAGGGATATATATTATCAAAAGGAATTTTAATGCTTGTTTGTGCTTTAATTGCGTTAGTTCTTGGAATTGGAAGTGCAAAGTTTTCGGCTTTGGCAGGGCAAGGACTTGGAGCAGAGCTTCGAAAAGCAGAGTATAAAAAAATTCAAAGTTTTTCTTTCGCTAATACGGATAAGTTTCGTGCATCTTCACTTATTACAAGATTGACAAGTGATATTACAACGATTCAAAATTCATTTTCCACAGGTTTAAGACCTGCGTGTCGTTCGCCAATTATGATGCTATTGGCTCTTGTTCTATCTTTCTCCATCAATGGAAAGTTAGCTCTTGTATTTTTTGTTGCTGCTCCGGTACTTGGAGTTATGCTTTGGATGATCATTACGAGAGTTCGTCCGCTTTATTCTAAGATGCAAGGGGCGATTGATTTGGTCAATCGTGTGATTCAAGAAAATTTAACAGCCATACGAGTGGTAAAAGCCTATGTAAGAGGGGACTATGAAGTTGAGAAGTTTTATGGGGTCAACCAAAATTGGAAGACCATATCAGAAAAAGCATTTTCCATAGCTTCTATGAATATGGCAGCAATGCAACTTGTGATGTATGCCACTATCCTTTGTATTTTATGGTTTGGAGGCAATTTAATTTTATCAAATGGAATGCAGGTTGGAGAGCTGACTGGGTTTTTAAGTTATGTATTGCAAGTGTTAAATGCTTTGATGATGATGTCCAACGTATTTCTTATGATGACCCGCTCTTTAACATCAGGAAAGCGTATTATGGAAGTTATGGAAGAGGAAATAACATTGACAGATGATGAAGCACAGGACATTGAAGTGGAACGAGGAGAGATTGTGTTTGATCACGTTTCTTTCAAGTACAAAGAAGATGCGGAAGAAAAAGTGCTATCCGATATTTCTTTTTCTATCAAAGCGGGGCAGACCGTTGGAATTATTGGGCAGACAGGTTCTGCAAAATCAACTCTTGTTCAGTTGATTCCAAGATTATATGATGCGACAGAAGGACAGATTTATATTGATGGTAAGCCTATTCAGCAATATCCATTAAAGCACTTGCGGGATGCCATTGCTATGGTATTACAAAAAAATACATTGTTTAGTGGAACAGTGAAGGAAAATCTTCGCTGGGGAAAAGAAGATGCAACGGATGCAGAGATTGAAGAGGCTTGTGCTATCGCCTGTGTGGATGAATTTATCGATCGATTAAAGGATGGATATGACACAGAACTCGGGCAAGGAGGCGTCAACGTTTCTGGCGGTCAAAAACAAAGACTTTGTATTGCAAGAGCGATTTTAAAGAAACCAAAAGTGCTAATTTTGGATGATTCCACAAGTGCGGTGGATACTGCCACAGAAGGGAAGATAAGAGAGGGGCTTGCAAAGAGTTTGCCGGGAACGACGAAAATTTTAATTGCCCAACGGATTACATCCGTTCTTCATGCGGATCAGATTATTATTTTACATGATGGAAAAATTGATGCCATTGGCGATCATGAAACGCTATTAGCATCCAATGAAATTTATCAAGATATTTATTATTCACAACAGGAAGGAGCAGGACTATAATGGCGAAAGCAATCGGATATAAACGTCCAAAGGACACAAAAAGAACAATGAAAAAACTGCTTTCTTATCTCGGTCGACATAAATGGTCACTTCTTGTTGTGGCAATTCTTGTTATTATCAGCAGTGGAGCTAATATTTTAGGAACGTATTTATTAAGACCGGTGATCAATGATTATATTTTAAAGAATGACATCAAAGGTCTGATGAAGATGATTCTTGGAATGGCAGTTATGTATTTTTGCGGGGTTTTAGCCACATTTTTTTATAATCGTTTGATGGTGAAAACAGCACAACAAGTGGTGAGTGAAATTAGACAGGATCTATTCACGCATACCCAAAAGTTGCCGTTAAAATATTTTGATACCCATACCCATGGGGAATTGATGAGTCGCTTTACCAATGATGTGGATACGATTACAGATGCGTTGAACAATAGTTTTGCTATGCTCATTCAGAGTTTTATTGTAGTTACAGGAACCATTGCCATGTTGTTAGTTTTAAATGTAAGACTATCGTTAATTGTTATTTTTTTCTTATTCTTAATGTTTTTATTCATTAAATACAATGGAAGACGAAGTCGAAAATTTTTTACAGAACAACAAAAATGTCTTGGAAGTATTAATGGATTTATTGAGGAGATGGTGGCTGGACAGAAAGTAGAAAAGGTGTTTAACCACGAAGAAAAGGACTATGAAGAATTTTGTAAAAGAAATGAAGCTCTAAGAAAAGCCTCCACAAAAGCCTTAACCTATTCTGGAAGGATGGTTCCAACCATTGTTAGTTTATCCTATGCCAACTATGCGTTTTCTGCTTGTATTGGAGGACTCTTTGTTTTATCTGGCTGGTTTGATTTGGGAGGGTTAGCCTCTTATCTTGTCTATGTAAGACAGAGTGCAATGCCTATGAATCAATTTACACAGCAAATGAACTTTATTTTATCCGCCCTTTCTGGTGCAGAACGCGTATTTGAAATGATGGAGCTTGAGCCAGAGATCGATGAAGGAACAGTAACCCTTTGTAGAGCGGTGGAGAACCAACAGGGACAATTGAGCGAAGTTTTAAACGGAAAAGAAGAGGAGCATATGATCTGGGCATGGAAAAAGAGCAATCATGGGGAAACAGATCTCATACCATTGAAAGGAGATGTGCGTTTTCAAGATGTTGTCTTTGGATATACGCCTAAGAAAAAGATTTTAAGTAAAATCTCTCTCTATGCAAAGCCGGGACAAAAAATTGCCTTTGTTGGTTCAACAGGAGCAGGAAAAACGACAATTATTAATTTAATCAATCGTTTTTATGAGATTGATGGTGGAACGATTACCTATGATGGAATTGATATTCGGGACATTAAAAAAGATGATTTAAGACGTTCTCTTTCTATGGTAATTCAGGAAACTCATTTATTCACAGGAACTATCGCTGATAATATCCGTTATGGACGACTAAATGCTACGGATGAAGAAGTGAGAATGGCAGGAGAATTAGCCAATGCGGATTCCTTTATTAGGCGGTTGCCAGAAGGATATGATACCATGCTCTATGGAGATGGAAGCAATCTATCTCAGGGACAAAGACAGCTTTTAGCCATCGCAAGAGCTGCCATTGCAAGACCCCCAGTCCTCATTTTGGATGAAGCTACCAGTTCCATTGATACGAGGACAGAACGCTTGATTGAAAAGGGAATGGATGCCCTTATGAAAAATCGAACGGTATTTGTTATCGCCCATCGTTTATCCACTGTTCGCAATTCAGAGGCGATTATGGTGCTAGAAAAAGGAGAGATTATAGAACGAGGCGATCATGAAGAACTTGTCAATCAAAAAGGACGGTATTATAAATTATATACCGGACAGTTTGAACTTGATTGATAAAGAAGAAATAAATTGGAATTAGAAAGTAAAGGTGAAAATTTAAAATGGAACGAGCTACGGTTAGAGAAGTGTTAATTCAGTTAGAGGCGAACCGTAAACGATTGTTAAAACCATATTTTCAGGAGATTGGATTGACCCTTGGTCAAGGACAGCCAAGAATTTTAAATGCCCTTTTAAAGAAAGATCATGTAACACAAAGAGAACTAGCAGATGTTTGTGCAATGGATGTAACCAATATGTCAAGAACCCTTGATCGCATGGTGCAGGCAGGCTTTTTGACAAGAGAGAGAAAGGAAGGGTGCCGTCGCTCTTATTTGATTGTTTTAACAGAAATGGGAAGAAAAAAGGCAGAAGAAGTTCATCGTGGTTTTCAAAAAGTGGACGAAATTTTGTGGAGAGGTTTCGCTAATGAAGATATGGAAAAGATAGTAAAAGGACTTCAAAAAATGACTGCCAATTTGGAAAATATGGAATTGAATGTAAATAAAAGGTAATTTGAAAAATTTCATAGACAGAAAAAGAGAAATTGTAGTATAGTATATAAAGAATGTACCTTACGAAAATTTCTAGTTGATGGAATGGTGATGTTACAAAATATTGCTTGCTAGAAAGTGGTATTTTGTAACATCTTTTTTTTCGCGAAGGCAACGAGTTAGGCATAAGTCAAGCATTTGAAATGATGTCAACGATGTTACTCTAGGAAAGGAGATAGCTAATTTGTAAGCCCAAATTGATATGAGAAAACTTCTAAAATATCTAAAAAATTACAAAAAAGAAAGCATCTTAGGACCTCTTTTTAAGTTATTGGAGGCTAGTTTTGAATTGATTGTTCCCCTTGTTGTAGCAGGTATTATTGATGTCGGTATTTATAATAAAGACATGAATTACGTGCTGAAAATGGGAGGAATGCTCATTTTATTAGGAGTCATTGGTCTTACCTGTTCTATTACAGCCCAGTATTTTGCAGCCAAAGCAGCCACTGGATTTGGAACAGAGGTGAGAAATCAACTCTTTGCCCATCTAAATCAATTTTCTTATCAAGAGCTGGATAAAGTTGGAACAGCCACACTTGTCACAAGGATGACTAGTGACATTAACCAAGTACAGTCAGGAGTTAATATGGTATTACGACTGTTTTTACGCTCACCTTTTATCGTGATAGGTGCTATGGTTATGGCATTTACTGTGGATGTAAAATCAGCTCTCGTCTTTGTTGTTACAATTCCGATTTTATCCATGATTGTATTTGGAATTATGAAGGCTAGTATGCCCTTTTATAAAAGGGTACAGCAGTGTCTTGATAGAATTACACTGGCTACGAGGGAAAATCTTGTAGGCGTTCGTGTGATTCGTGCCTTTAATCAGCAAGAAAGAGAAATTGAGCAATTTCAAAAAAATAGTTTGCTGTTGTTGCATTTTCAAAAATATGTTGGAAGGATTTCTGGACTTTTAAATCCTATCACATATATTGTGATCAATTTGGCTATTATTGCACTTATATGGACAGGTGGAAGACAGGTTGAAATTGGACGATTGACACAAGGAGAAGTTGTCGCTCTTGTTAATTATATGTCTCAAATTTTGGTGGAGCTTATAAAATTAGCTAATTTAATTGTAACGACAACGAAGGCATTTGCGTGTGCTAATCGAATCAGTGCCATTTTTGATATGACGCCAAGCATTGTGGATAAAAATACAGAACGGAAAACGGACAATGATACTGATATCATGGTACAATTTAACCATGTGAATTTTACGTATGGGGATTCCGTAGAGGATGTACTCACCGATATTGATTTTAAAGTAAAACGAGGAGAAACAATCGGTATTATCGGAGGAACTGGATCAGGAAAGACGTCAGTGATCCAGTTGATTCCAAGATTTTACGACGTAAAAAAAGGTGCAGTTTTTGTAGATGGACAAAATGTTACAGCTTATCCTCAAGAACAGCTAAGAAAAAAAATTGGAATTGTGCCACAAAAGGCAGTGCTTTTTAAAGGAACTATAAGAGAGAATCTTCGCTGGGGAAAAAAAGATGCAACGGATGAGGAGATGATGAAGGCAGTTTCCATCGCTCAGGCAAGGGAAATTGTGGAAAAGCAAGGGTTGGATTATAAGATTCAGCAAGGCGGAAAAAACTTATCAGGAGGACAAAGACAGCGTTTGACCATTGCAAGAGCTTTGGTAAAACAACCAGAAATTTTAATTTTAGATGATAGTGCTTCTGCTTTAGATTATGCAACGGATGCAAGACTTAGAAAAGCCATTAAAGAGGAAACAAAAGGAATGACTGTATTTATCGTATCTCAGCGAGCATCTTCTGTTCGGTATGCGGATCAGATTATTGTACTTGATGATGGAAAAATAGTAGGAATTGGAAGTCATGACATGTTAATGAAAGAGTGCAAAATCTATCAAGAAATTTGTCTGTCACAGCAAGTAAGAGAGGAGGGAGCAAAATGAAACAGTGGAAAAAACACAGCTCTACTCTTAAACGGGTTTTTTATTACATCGGTTTTTATCGCTTTCTTGTATTGCTTTCTTTGATGTTAGCAGGGATTACAGTTGCTCTCACCTTATATATGCCGATTTTAACAGGGGAGGCTGTGGATTATATTGTAGGAAAAGGGCGAGTTGACTTTGTAGGGTTATTCACAGTATTTAAAAGAATGCTGATAGTTTTATTGTTAACAGCTCTTATGCAATGGGGAATGAATATTTTAAATAATTATGTGGCGTATCGAGTTGTGATGGATATTCGAACAAAAGCCTTCAAACAACTACAAATATTGCCTATTTCTTATATGGATTCCCATTCTCATGGAGATATTATTAGCCGTGTTATTGCTGATATTGATCAGTTTGCAGATGGACTTTTAATGGGATTTACACAGCTTTTTACTGGTGTGCTAACCATTTTAGGAACGTTGTTATTTATGCTTCATGTCAATATACAAATTACGATTGTAGTGGTGCTTGTGACACCTATATCTATGCTTATGGCAGGTTATATTGCGAAGAAAACTTTTACCATGTTTCGTGCTCAATCAGAGGCAAGAGGGGATTTAACAGAACTTATCAATGAAATGGTAGGCAATCAAAAAGTTGTCAAAGCGTTTGGATATGAAAAAGAAGCCCAAGATAGGTTTCAAACTATCAATGGGCGATTAAAAGTGAGCAGTTTAAAAGCAACATTTTTTTCCTCCATTACAAATCCTGCTACTCGTTTTGTAAATGGACTTGTCTATGCCAGTGTAGCAACGGTTGGAGCTTTTTCTGTTATTAAGGGTAGGCTTTCTGTTGGACAGCTCACTTGTTTCTTAAGCTATGCAAATCAATATACAAAGCCATTTAATGAAATTTCTGGTGTCGTGACAGAGTTACAAAATGCCCTCGCTTGTGCCAGTCGTGTTTTTGAGTTAATTGATGAAAAAGCGATGCCTTCAGAAGAAGGAAAAGGGCAGTTAGAAGAAGTGAGGGGGGATATTAAGATTCACCATGTGAATTTTGGGTATCAAAAGGAGCAAATGCTGATTCAAGATATGAATTTGTCCGTTAAAAAAGGACAAAAAATAGCCATTGTTGGGCCAACAGGCTGTGGGAAAAGTACCATGATCAATTTGTTGATGCGATTTTATGATGTGAATAGCGGAGCCATTACCATCGATGGAATTGATATTTATGATGTGACAAAGGAAAGTTTGAGAAAAAACTTTGGTATGGTGTTACAAGAAACTTGGTTAAAAACAGGTACTATCAAAGAAAATATCGCCTACGGGTGTGAGAATGCAACGATGGAACAAATTATAGAAGCTGCCAAATCCGCCCATGCTCATAGCTTTATTAAAAAAATGCCACAGGGATATGATACGATGATTACGGAAGATGGGGGAAATCTATCACAGGGACAAAAACAGCTCCTTTGTATTGCAAGAGTTATGCTTTGTCAGCCTCCAATGCTCATTTTGGATGAAGCAACAAGCTCTATTGATACGCGAACGGAGTTGCTTGTGCAACAGGCATTTGAAAAAATGATGGAAGGAAGAACCAGCTTTATTGTGGCACATCGTCTATCGACAATTAAAGAGGCAGATTGCATTCTTGTTATGAAAGATGGTAAAATTATAGAGAAAGGAACCCATGACCAGTTATTGGAGCAACATGGATTTTATTATCAGCTATATCAAAGTCAATTTTCAAAATAAGTGTAAGTGCCAATAGGTGCTGGAATAGGAGGCGGGAATTTGTGAAAAAAGGTGGCATATTGTTGATCGTTCTATGTTTTATCGTTGGAATGATTTCTTATCCAGTCTGGAAAGAAAAGCTTCATTTATTAAAAAGAGAACCAATTACAGAAGAAAATACAGTTTCCTCTATGAACGAGTTAGAAAACAGGGTGATCAAAAGTTTAGAGCAAGGAAAAACAGAAGAAAGTTTTTATTTAAAGGGGATTAATACGGAGCAACTTGAAAAAATCAATGCCAATTTGGATGGATATTATGGATATGTGAAATCCTATTATATCGCAAAGTGGCCTCAAAAAGGGCTTTATCAGACGAAATTAAATTATGAATTATCTGATAATTATTATGCGTACTATCATTTGACCAAAGGACTTGATATTTCCGAACATGAAGAGGCACAAAAACTTGCACAAAAAGCACAGCAGGTTATTGATGAAGTGATTAAGGAAGGGATGAATGATTTTGAAAAAGAACAGGTCATTCATGATTACATTATAAAGCAAGGACAATATGCTTTTTTGACAGGAGAAAAAGAAGAGGATAGTTACGATGCAAAAGGGATCTTGTTAGAAGGGAAAGGTGTTTGTAGTTCCTACTCAGAATCCATGCAACTGTTGCTTTCATTAGCTGGTGTGGAATCAAAAATTATTCTTGGAAAGGCGGATATTGATCATTCTTGGAATCTTGTGAAATTGGATGGAAAATGGTATCATGTAGATGCAACATGGGATGATCCTGTGCCAGATGAAAAAGGACGAGTGCTTTATAATTATTTTAATGTGCCAGATGAATTAATGGCAAAGACTCATACATGGGATGAAACGCATTACGAAAAGGCTACGTCGTATGAAGAGAATTACTATGCAAGGCAAGGGAATCTATGTAAAAATTATGAGGAAACAAAGGCTAGAATTATCAAAGGAATTAAGAATAGAGAAACAAAGATAGAACTTTTGTTGACCGATGAAAAAGCAAAAGATTATTCCTATAATTTTGTATTACAATATGGGAGCGTAAAAAGTATTCGATGGAAGAATTCCGGAGAGAGTCCATGCCTTGTTATGGAAATGACAGTGAGCTATCGCTAAAATAAACCAATAGAAGATGGATAAAAGAAAGAGGAATTAAATGACAAAACAGGAATTTATTCAAGAATTAAGTGAATGTTTGTTAAATGAAGTTGATAGTCAAGAATATCATAATTCTGTGGAATATTATTCTCGCTATATTGATGAAGAAGTGAGGAAAGGAAAAACAGAACAGCAAGTGACACAACAATTGGGAAGTCCAAGATTAATTGCAAAAACGATTATTGATGCCCAGATAGGAAATGAAGTGAGCAAAAATTATAATACTATCTATGACGAAGATGGATATGAAGAATATGAAAATACGAAAAAGCAAGAGGAGTTTAAAACAAGCCCATTTCATATATATTTTGGAGGAAGAGAACTGAAATGGTATGAAAAGTTAGGAGCTGTTGCTATTTTCATTGTGGTGCTATTGCTCCTGTTAGCAGTGTTAGGGGTGGCGTTTTCCATTTTAATCAATGTTGTTTTGCCGGTTATTGTTGTAGTATTAATTTTCAGGTTAATTTATAGTTTCTTTAGAAAGTAAGGTATTATGTTGCAGTATGAGTTGAGAAGGACAAAAAGAAAGACAATTGGAATAAAAATTGAGTTGGATGGGGCTGTTATTGTTACGGCTCCTTCTCGTTTCAGTGAAAAAGAGATCAAACGCATTGTGAAAGAAAAAGAGGGGTGGATAAAAAAAAGACAAGAGGATATTAAACGTGCGTCAGAAGAACTGGCAGGGGATATGGCATTTTTAAAAGATAAGTTGCTTTATTTAGGACAACCTTATTTTGTGGATGTGGTATTAGAGCCAGAGTTTTATAAAACAACGGCGGGGCTATATGGAGAAAAGATCTATATTATGGCACAGGCATTTGATGAGATGGAAATGAGAGATGTCCTAGAACAGTGGTATCGAAGCGAAGCAAAACGCATTATTGCCGATCGCATTGCCCTTTACCAACCAGAGATCGGAGTGAAAGTCAATAGCTTTCGAATTAAAGATCAAAAGACAAGATGGGGAAGTGCCAGTTCAAAAGGAAATTTGAATTTCAACTGGCGACTGGTTATGGCACCGGTCGAGGTGATCGATTATGTGGTGATTCACGAGCTTTGTCACTTACGAGAGATGAATCATTCCAAACAGTTTTGGAGCCTTGTGGAACAATATGATAAGGAATATAAAAAACATAGAGAATGGCTAAAGAAAAAAGGTCGATTATTAGAGAGGAGAATAAAATGATACGTTGTTGTATGTTTGATTTAGATGGAACCTTATTGGATACCGTAGAAACACTTGCCTATTGTGGAAATACGGTTTTGAAAAAATACGGATACGCTCCGATCCCATCAAAACAGTACCAATATTTTGCAGGGGATGGATATAAGAAACAGGCAGAACGGGTCTTACTGTATGCAGGAGATAAGGAATTAACCCATTATGAGTCCTATTGTGAGGAGTATATGGAGTTTTTTAAGGACAATTGTACGAAATTGCTAAAACCATATGATGGAATCAAAGAGCTATTAAATGAGCTGAAAAAAAGAGGCATTAAAATCGCTTGTTTTTCCAACAAATCCCATCAGCAGACATTAGATTCTTTGGATGCAGGAGTTGGGCTTGCGTATTTTGATGCAGTAAGAGGGCAGATGGAAGGGATTCCTGTAAAACCGGATAAAACAGGAGCAATGCTGCTGTTAAAAGAGCTTGGAGGTATCAAGCCAGAAGAAGTTTTATATTTTGGGGATACGAATACCGATATGAAAACAGGTCTTTCTTCAGGGTTTACAACCATTGGTGTCACTTGGGGATTTCGCCCAAAAGAAGAATTAGAGCAATTTCACCCACAATATATCATTAATCGCCCACTAGAAGCCTTAGCCATTGTGGATGAAAAAAATAAGGGGTAATTGGCATGAATCAAGAAGATATTATCATAAAAAAATGCTTTACTTGTATTTTTGATATGGAAATGCCCTTTGTCAATTTGACGGAGCAGATCTTAGGGGATGGGGATGAAAAACAGCAGTATATGATACAGCTGATTATGAAAAATTTAAACAATTCCTCCTTGCGAAAATCTGTGATTGATGAGAACTCAGTGTTAATGCAGATCTTTCCAGAACGTGAAGATCAATTAGAACCCTTTGCTAATGAGATTGCCGATCAGATTCATACACTGATGCAGGAAAAGAGTACCGATATTCCTATGGGAAGTGGTGTGTTTTTATGGCTCTTTTGTGAGGATAGAGAGTATATTGGCTTTTTTAAGCTCAATTATCAAAATAAATTTGTGGATATGATTGATGCCAATGGACAGGAAAAATGGGTGCTAAATACAAAGATTATTCCTAATATTAGTCAGAAGATTACAGAACTGTTTTTTATTGATCTGCAAAACCGTACCGTACAAATATCCAGTGCAAAACATTACATAGAAAATGAAAAAAGCAATTATTTAGCAGAGATGATTTTACAGCTTGCGGTGGAGCATTCCGAGGAAGAAGTGGTAAAAGTATATCAAGATGCCATTGTGGATACGATTAAAGAATGTTATGAAGAGAAAGCTCCAGAAAAGATTATGGAGTATAAGAAGGTAGTGGCAGATGCAGTCATGGATACAGGAGAGTTAGACATCGATAGGATCAGCCAAGAAGTTTTTGAAGATAAAAAAGAGGCAGTCACTATTTGTAAAGAAAAGATTGAGGAAAAATCCATACAAGTAAAGCCCATTGAAGTTAGCGAAAAGTTAGAAAAAAAGTTATTAAAGAAACAAAAAATTGTGACGAGCAATGGAATTGAAATTCTCATTCCCATTGATTATTTAAAAGATAAGAGCATTTTTGAATATCAGCAGTTTGAAGACGGCACTATCTCCATTCATATTAAAGATAGTGTGAAAAAATTGTTATAAAAGGTAATGATAAAATGTTGGAAGGGAGGAAGCGTACACAGATGAAAATGATGCACACAGGGGATTTACATATTGGAAAAACGGTCAATGAATTTTCCATGTTAGAAGATCAAAAGTTTATTTTAAAGCAAATGCTAGATATTATGGAAAAAGAAAGCGTGCAAGTGTTATTGATTGCAGGCGATATTTATGATCGTTCGGTTCCATCGGCAGAGGCGGTAGAAGTTTTTGATTGGTTTTTAACGGAAACGTCAAAATTAAATATCTCCATCTGTCTTGTATCAGGAAATCATGATTCTGGAGAGAGAATCTCTTTTGGAAAGGACATATTAAAACAACATAATATTTACATAAGAGGGAATCTGGATGGAATTGGAGAACCGATTGTATTAACCGATGCCTATGGCACAGTGAATGTTTGGCTTCTCCCATTTTTCCGTCCAGCTCAATTAAAAGCCTTTGGAGAACAGTTAGAGCTTCGAGATTATGAATCGGCAATCCATTGTATGATGGAACAAATGAAGGTGAACAAAGAGGAAAGAAATATTCTTGTGACTCATCACTTTGTGATCAATCGTGGAAAAGAACCGGTGGAAGAAACGGACTCAGAGCAAAGGATTTCTATTGGAGGTATCGAACAGGTGGATTATCATGCGTTTGATGCGTTTGATTATGTGGCACTGGGACATTTACATGGGGCACAAAAAGTTGGAAGAGAAACGGTTCGATATTCTGGATCTCCTTTAAAATACTCTTTTTCAGAGGAATTTCATCAAAAATCCGTTGTGGTGTTGGACGTGAAAGAAAAAGGAACTATTACCTATGACCTTATCCCTTTAAAACCTATGAAAGATATGAGAAGAGTCGAAGGACGGCTAGAAGAACTATTAAAAGAAGAGATTGTAAATGCAGAAAATCGTCAAGATTACATCGGGGTTACGCTCACTGATGAAGAAGAAATTTTTGACGCCATAACAAAAGTTCGGGCTGTGTATCCAAATGTGATGCAGTTGTCTTTTAAAAGAAAAGAACAAAAAAGAGAAGATTTGGTGCAAACACTGGAATCCATAAAACAAAAGACGCCATTTGATCTGACAAAAGATTTTTTACAAAGAGTCAATGGGGAAGAACAGCTTGATCAATTTGAATCCATGGTATCAAGATGGATGCAGGAGTTGATGGAACAAAAGGAGGGCTGATATGAAACCATTAAAATTAGAGTTGGCAGGATGGGGTCCTTATGCCAAGGTAGAAACCGTAGACTTTATGAAAATACAAGATGGCAGTTTATTTCTTGTAACAGGGGCAACAGGAGCAGGAAAGACGACGATTTTTGATGGCATCACCTATGCTCTTTATGGAGAGGTGAGTGGAAGCATTCGATTAAAAGATTCCTTACGCAGTGATTTTAGTGCAGACGATCAGGATACCTATGTCACGCTTTTATTTCTTCACAAGGGAAAGACATATGAAGTGCATCGCACGCCGAGATATGAGAGGAAAAAAAAGCGTGGAGAGGGAACGATAATACAGCCAGAAGAGGCAGCTTTTCATGATATATCGCAAGGTAAAATTGTAACTGGAGCGACAAAAGTAAATCAAGCTATAAAAGAAGTATTAGGCATTGATTACCAACAGTTTAAACAGCTTTCTATGATTGCACAGGGAGAATTTTTAAGACTTCTTGTGGCAGATGGCAATGAGAGAACAGAAGTGCTTCGCAATATCTTCAATACTCATGTCTATGAAGAGCTACAAAAGAAGGCATCAGAACAGGCAAGACAACTTGGAAATGCGATGAAAGATATTGTTGCCCGTATAGGGGAAGTTTGTCAGTCGTTACAAGGCAAAGAGGAAATATTTGAAGAGGCATTACAAGGACAACAATATGAAACACTGCTTTTGTTACTGAATCAGAGAATAAAAGAAGAAGAGAAAAAAGAAAAAGAAATAAAACAAGCATTAGAAGCGGGAAGAGAGCAGCGAGAGATTCTTTTAAAACAAAAAGAGCTTTATGAGCAACAAAAGAAAAGAAAAGAAGAATTAGAACAGTTAAAAAAAGAAAGAGAATATGTAAAGTCTTGTTTACGACAAGCCGGTGAAAGAAAAGAGAATCTGATAAAACAAAAAGAGGAAATCGATAAGCAAAAAGAAGAAATACAAAAAAGAAAGATTGTATATGAGGCCTTAAGTGAGAGGGAAGACTTACAAAAGCAAAAAGAAAAAGTAGGAAAAGTGATAGAGCATTGGGAGCAACAAGTACTAGCTCTAAAGAGTAATTGTGACAAACGCAGTGAAGAGATTAGGTGTTTACAAGAAAACGTGATAAAAAATGCAGGCGTTGTGGAACGAGAAAAAGAGTTAAATCATAGGCAAAAGGAATTAGAACGGCAAAAACAGCAATTTATGCAATTGCTTCAAATAAATGAAGAAAAACAGCAATTAAAACAACGATTGGGCATTTTATCAAAACAATATCAAGAGGCGGAAAAGCTAGCCAAAGAATCTCAAAATCGATATGAGGAAGAAGAAACAAGATATCGTCATAATATTTTGGGAATTGAGGCGAAAATGCTAGAAGAAGGAATGGAATGTCCTCTTTGCGGTTCAAAAACTCATCCGAAAAAAGCTACTATTGCAGATAAGCCATTAAGTGAGGAAGAGAGAAAAAAATTAAAAAAAGTGGCAGAAGAAAAGAAAGACGAGGCACAAAAGATCTTTGGAGAGGGAAGCCAAATTCAAGGAAATTATGTTGCTAAAAAAGAGGAGCTTGAAAAGAGATTAAAGGAATGGAACGATGGAGATAATCCAAAATCCAATATGGCAGGTGCTGTATTGAAAGAAAAACAGCAACAATTGGATGAAGAGAAAACTCGTTGGCAACAAGAGATGGAAGCATATCTCCATATGCAAATGGAGTTGGAACAAAAAAAGGTATTAGCAGAAAAAGAGGAAGAACAACTAGAGAAAATAAGACAATCCCATCAAATGGCAAGTAAAGAATATGAACGAGTTGCAGGGATGGAAGAGCAGTTACAAAAAAAGCTAGTTGGTTTTACGGGAACAAAAGAAGAAGTGGAACAATGGTTGCAAAGGACAAAAGACAGTGTTTCCCAATACGAGATAGCATGGAATACAACCATAGAAGAAGTGGAGAAGTATCAGATTTTGCTTTCTAGTAAACAAAGTCTAATTGCCGATCGAGAAAGAGAACTGTTACCAGTAAAAGAAGAAGAGGGCAATCTCATAGAGGAACAACTTTTTCATCTTATGGAAAGTAATAAAAGGTTGGAAGAACAAAATAAAGAGCTCTCGATTTCCCTTTATACGAATCGTTCTGCTTATGACTCGATCAAAGAAAAGATGCAAACTTATACTACATTAGCACAACAATATGGAATTGTAGGACGGCTAGAGCAGTTATTCAATGGAAAAAATTCGGATCGCCTAAAGCTAGAACAATACGTGTTAAGTACATATTTTGATGATATTTTACAGTCTGCCAACATTCGATTTAAGCAGATGAGCAATGAGCGATATGAGCTTAGAAGAGTGGAACGAGTAGCCGATGCTCGTGTGAAAAATAGTCTGGATATTGAAGTGCTTGATCGGTATACAGGAAGAAGACGTTCTGTGAAAACACTCTCTGGAGGGGAGGCATTTAAAGCAGCGTTATCCTTAGCCTTAGGACTTTCCGATATGATTCAAAATTTCGCAGGTGGAATTGAAGTGGATGTGTTATTTGTAGATGAGGGATTTGGTTCTCTTGATGGAGAATCATTAAATCAAGCCATCAATTGTCTGTTAGAACTAACCAATCAGCAGAGGATGATTGGAATTATTTCTCATGTGCCAGAATTAAAAGAGCGGATAGAACGGCAGATTGAGATTGTAAAAGGAAAAGAAGGAAGTAGGATTTTAGTATAAAGAGATGTCGCATGAAGAAAGCACATACATAATATGGGAATGATTTTAGTGAAACCATCGATAGTTTGTATGGACTGTGCTTTGTGCGACTCTCTCTTTTATGAAAAGAATATATAAAGTGAAAGTAAAAGAAAAATAAAAAAAGTATTGACAATCGTAAAAAATAGGCGTAGAATACGACCCATAGAATACAAAAATGAAGGAGGAAGAGCGATGAGAAAATTACACACAACAACAAGTATGATGTCTATGATGTATGGTATGTGCAGTAACATGATGTGTTGTACTGAAATTCATATGCAATTGTTATCATAAGTTGTGGGTGATAGATCTTATCCAGTGGAAATTTGAAACAAAATTGTTCTTCCAGTTCCTATCGCAGGCTTATGTAACCTGTGATTTTTTTTGTCTTTGTTATAGAAAAAATCTATATCTAAATATAAAATTAAATTATAACAATAAAGATAAGGAGGACGCGTGCATGGCAAAAGGAGATCCGATTATTAAATTAGATAAATTGGCGAAGGAATTTCAAACAAGTCAAGGAGCGATTAAAGCACTTGATGATATTAATTTAGAGATTAAAGAAGGAGAAATCTTTGGAATTATCGGTTTAAGTGGTGCGGGAAAGAGTACATTAGTGCGTTGTATCAACCTGTTAGAAAGACCGACAGAAGGAGAAGTCTTGTTTGAAGGACAATCATTATCAAAACTTTCTCCGGCTAAGTTAAGAAAAGCAAGACAATCTATGGGCATGATTTTCCAGCAATTTAATTTGATGGCACAAAGAAGTGTGTTGAAAAACATTTGCTTTCCAATGGAAATTGCAGGAGTTCCCAAAAAGGATGCCATAAAACGTGCCAAAGAATTACTTGCTATGGTGGGATTAGGGGATAGAGAAAATGCCTATCCAGCTCAATTATCAGGTGGACAAAAGCAAAGAGTGGCAATTGCAAGAGCATTGGCAACAAGACCAAAAGTGTTGTTATGCGATGAAGCAACGAGTGCTCTTGATCCGAATACAACAAAAGCGATTTTAGAGTTATTAAAGAAAATCAATCAAGAATTAGGCATTACCATTATTATTATCACACATGAGATGGATGTCATTGAAACCGTATGCGATCGGGTTGCCATTATTGATAAAAGCCACATCGCTGAGATGGGAACCGTATCGGAAATCTTTTCTGAACCAAAATCTGTCATTGGAAGACAGCTGATTTTAGGAGAATCCGTTGAACATATTGAATTTGAAAACGGCAGAATGTTCCGTATTGTATTTGATGGACATTCTACATATGAACCAATTTTATCCAACTTGATTATGGCTTGTAAAATTCCAGTGAGCATTCTTCATGCTGCCATTAAAGATATTAATGGAAATGCCACAGGACAAATGATCATTCAAGTGCCAGATAATGATTTGGATATTGCGAAAATGCTTCATCATTTAAAAGCCAATCACGTTCCAGTAGAGGAGGTAAGAAATTATGACGTTTAGTTTAGCAAAATTCATACTAGATGCTGAAACATGGAAAATGATACTGGTGAATGGAATTAGCGAAACCTTGTATATGACACTGGCCTCTTCTTTGATCGCTTATATCATTGGGATCCCACTTGGTATTATTTTAGTCGTTGCTGATAAAGGAGGAATTTGTTCCCATCCAAAATTACAAATGGTGCTTGGGACTATTGTGAATTTAATTCGTTCCGTTCCATTTTTATTGGTGATTGTTATTGCCATGCCGATTACAAGGCTTGTTGTGGGAACTTCCTTAGGTTCTACTGCTATGGTGATACCACTTGCTATTGCAGCAGCACCTTATGTAGGAAGAGTTGTGGAATCTTCTTTAAGAGAAGTGGATGCAGGTGTGATTGAGGCGGCAAAGTCAATGGGAGCTTCCAATTGGCAGATTATTTGGAAAGTGATTTTACCAGAGGCAAAACCATCTTTATTAATTGGTGCAGGGCTTGCCGTTACTACCATCTTAGGATATTCTGCTATGGCAGGAATTATTGGAGCAGGTGGTCTTGGATCCTATGCCATTAACTATGGATATTATCGAGGAAACAATGCAATGCTTTGGATCAATGTGATTTTAATTGTAATTATTTTCCAAATTTTGCAAGAAGTATTTATGAAGTTGGCGAAGGTATCTGATAAGAGAATTCGTTAATGATATACAAAAAAATCCGAATGGACGGAATAGTAGAAGGGAGAAATATTTTATGAAAAAGACAATTTTGACATTAGCATTAACTGTATTGACAGCAACTGCCCTTGTAGGATGTGGGGGAAGTGGTGCAGGAAGTGGAGATTCCAAGAAGATTATTGTAGGAGCTAGCCCAGCCCCTCATGCTGAAATTTTAAATGAGGCAAAGACCTTGATGAAAGAAAAAGGATATGAATTAGAAGTAAAAGAATATACTGATTATGTACAACCAAACTTGGCAACAGAAAATGGGGATATTGATGCCAATTATTTTCAACATCAACCATATCTTGATCAATTCAACACAGAAAATGGAACTCATTTAGTATCCGTAGCAAGCATTCACTATGAACCATTTGGTATTTATGCTGGTAAAACAAAAACATTAGCGGAATTAAAAGACGGTGCAAAAGTTGCAGTGCCAAACGATACAACCAATGAAGCAAGAGCGTTATTATTATTACAAGAACAAGGCCTACTCACATTAAAGGATGGTGCAGGGCTTACAGCTACCAAAAATGATATTGTAGAAAATCCAAAGAATTTAGAGTTTTTAGAAGTGGAAGCAGCACAAATTCCTCATTCTTTACAAGATGTGGATATTGCAGTTATCAATGGAAACTATGCGTTAGCAGCAGGTTTAAGTGTGAAAAATGATGCACTTGCCACAGAAGGAGAAGATTCTGAAGGTGCAAAAACATATAAAAATGTGCTTGTTGTCAAAGAAGGAAATGAAGAAAACGAAGCTGTAAAAGCGTTGATCGAAGTTCTTCAGTCTGATGAAATCAAAAACTTTATTAATGAAAAGTATGATGGAGCGGTTGTGCCATTATTCTAATCTATATGTATAAGATGGAGCTGTTGCTTTCACGATGAGGAAATCGTGAAGCGACAGCTTTTTCCACTTATCGTTATAAAGATTTGCAAAAATTATAATTAATCGAAAAATTAGAAAAAAGGTATTGACTTTTGACGAAAAAAAGGATATACTGTTAAATGTCTTAAGGACATGGGATCTTAGCTCAGCTGGGAGAGCATCTGCCTTACAAGCAGAGGGTCACAGGTTCGAGCCCTGTAGGTCCCATTTATTATAAGGAATTCATATTGTATATTTCTTATGATTATGGCGGAATAGCTCAGTTGGCTAGAGCATACGGTTCATACCCGTAGTGTCGAGAGTTCGAATCTCCCTTCCGCTATTTTTTTAATGAGTAAAAGATTTATATGTTATCAAGGGCTGTCGTAAGACAGCCCTTTTGCTGTATACCGAGGTTTCTTTTTTTTATATTTTGTGCTATCCTTTAAAAGAGTCTGAATGAGTTTAAAGGAGCTATGCTCATAATAATAGGGATATATATAGTAAGCGAAAAGATAAAGAATAAAAATAATAGAAAAGAAAGGAGCGTCAGCATAGGATCTGACGAAGAGAACGATGAGAGTAGGAATGGGATATGACGTTCATAAATTAGTGGACAATCGAGATTTAATTTTGGGAGGAGTGAAAATTCCTTATGAAAAAGGACTGCTTGGGCATTCTGATGCGGATGTTTTAGTTCATGCAGTGATGGATGCTCTATTGGGAGCGTGTGCACTTGGTGATATTGGGCAACATTTTCCTGATACGGATCCAAAATATAAAGGGGCAAATAGTATCGAATTACTCGGACACGTAAGAGAATTGTTGGAACAAAATTTATATTTTATAGAAAATATTGATGCTACCATTATTGCACAGCGTCCTAAATTAGCACCATATCGCGAGGAAATGCGTAAGAATATTGCAGAGGCATTGCATCTACCATTAAATCGTGTCAATGTAAAAGCCACAACAGAAGAAGGGTTAGGATTTACAGGAGAAGGCTTGGGAATCAGTTCACAGGCGATTTGCATGGTGACAACAATTGAGAATTATCGATATGACGGAGAAGAAGCGAGTGGATGTGGCGGATGTGGCGGTTGCTGTGGTTCTAAAAAAGCATAGTAAGAATGGAGAGAAGAACGGCAATGGAACAAAAGAATGAATCGTTATTAGGACAGTGGGATGATACAAAGCGATGGAAACAAGAGATTTACTCCATGTGGCAAGAAATTTTTGGAGATCCAGAGCCATTTGCTCAGTATTATTATGAGAAAATGTATGAAAAAAATCGGATTTATACGATGTGGACAAAAACCCCATATGAGAAGAACGGGAATGGATTGCAAGCACAACAGGTCAAAGAGGAGCATTTGTGTGGCATGATCCATCTAAATCCTTATAAGACAAAGGTTGCTGATGAGAGAAAAGAAATTGATTATATCGTTGGAGTCGCTGTTGATGAGAAGATGAGGCGACGAGGAATTATGAGAAGGATGTTAAAAGAGGTAATGGAAGCTATGAGAAAGCAAAAAAAGCCATTTACCTTTTTAATGCCAGCAAAAGAGGCATATTATACGCCGTTTGATTTTCGATTCGTGTTGGATCGCTATCTTTATACAGCAAAGGAGTTGTCCAAATATCCAGATGAGGAAGAGGAAAGCTCTTCTTATGAATTTTTATCCTATGACAAAGAACATCATGAAAAGGAATTGATAGATTTTTGTGATGATTATTGGAAACAATTTGACATCGCACCAATTCGGGATGGAAACTATTTTGAACAGATGGTGGCAGAGTTGCAAGCGGAAAGCGGACAGATTCTTTTACTTAAGAAAGAGGAGAAAATAGTCGGATATCTCACCTATGTTTTAGAAGAGGATATATTGATTGTAAGAGAACTGATTACAAAGGAAGAAGCAAGGGATGTTTTGAGAGCGTTTCAAGCATGGAAAGGGGCAAATCGTTTGAAAGCCTATCTTGATTGGTTTCATAAGATGCCAAAGGAAGAGGTGGAAACGATACCGACCATTATGATTCGAATTTTGGATGTGAAAGAAATGCTCGCTCATTTTCGAGCAGATCAAGAGGTGGATTTAACCTTTCGGCTTCATGACCCTCTGTTAGAAGAGAATAATGGAGTGTATCACTGGCGTGTTAATGGAGCGACTTCTCTTGTTGAAGAAAGAGTAGAAAGTGAAAAAGTGGATTTTGAGATTAGCATTTCTGAGTTGACAGAGCTTTTATTCGGTTATCCAAAATACGCAGTGGAGAACAAAAAGAGAGAGTATTTTAAAGCCATTCGCCCGTTATCCCGTATTTATATCAGTGAGATTGTATGAGGACAAGAAGGGAATCCAAAAACATAGGATTGCACTATGGATCAATTAAATGGCATATGCTATAATCATAAAATAAATATAGAATAAGATACAAGGATCGGAAGAGTATCAATTATTTTTATACACCTCTTATAGGAAGAGGTTTCCGATGATAGCAATATAGGAGGTTTTATTGTGAGAATTTATAATACATTATCCCAGAAAAAAGAAGAATTTGTCCCAATTCATGAGGGCAAAGTTGGAATGTATGTATGTGGACCAACCGTATATAATTATATTCATATTGGAAATGCACGTCCGATGATTGTATTTGATACGGTAAGACGTTACCTTGAATATAAAGGATATGAAGTAAACTTTGTATCAAACTTTACGGATGTAGATGATAAAATTATTAAAAAGGCAATAGAAGAAGGTGTGCCAGCCTCTACGATTTCTGAACGTTATATTGAAGAGTGCAAAAAAGATATGGAAGCTCTTAATATTAAGCCAGCTACAAAGAATCCAAAGGCGACAGAAGAAATCGAAGGCATGATCCAAATGATCCAAACGTTAATTGAAAAAGGATATGCCTACGAAGTGGATGGAACCGTATATTTCCGCACTCGTAAGTTTGAAGAATATGGAAAATTATCTAAGAAAAATCTGGATGATTTAACAGCGGGAATCCGCATTGCAGTAGAAGAGGCAAAAGAAGACTCTATGGATTTCGTTCTTTGGAAGCCAAAGAAAGAAGGGGAACCAGCATGGCAATCTCCATGGGGAGAAGGTCGTCCAGGTTGGCATATCGAATGTTCTGTTATGTCCAAAAAGTACATTGGAGAAGAGATCGATATTCATGCAGGCGGAGAAGATTTAGTATTCCCACATCATGAAAATGAGATTGCACAAAGTGAATGCTGTAATGGGGTTCAGTTTGCAAAATATTGGATGCACAACGCATTTTTAAATATTGATAATAAGAAAATGTCAAAATCAGCGGGCAACTTTTTTACAGTGAGAGAGATTGGAGAAAAATACCCATTACAAGTCATTCGCTTCTTTATGTTAAGTGCCCATTATAGAAGTCCATTAAACTTTAGCGATGTTTTAGTGGAATCAGCAAAAAATGGCTTGGAGAGAATTTTAACATCCGTTGATCTCGTGCGTGAAAAAGCAGAAAAACTTTCTGATAGTGAGTTGACGAAAGAAGATCAAGAGCATATGGAACAAGTAAAAGCCCTTGTGAAAAAATATGAAGATGCTATGGACGATGACTTTAACACAGCCGATGCGATTTCTGCTATTTTTGAAATCGTAAAGATAGCCAATATTACAGTGGCAGATGGTAGCAAAGAATATGCCAAATATTTATTGGATACGATGACCAAGTTATGCGATATTCTCGGAATCATCACAGAGAGAGAAGAGGAAATTTTAGATAGTGATATTGAAGCATTAATTGAAGAGCGTCAGATGGCAAGAAAATCAAAAAACTTTGCTAGAGCCGATGAGATTCGTGATGAATTGCTTCAAAAAGGAATTGTATTAGAGGATACAAGAGAAGGCGTAAAATGGAAACGTGCTTAATATAAGAAATACAAAATAGTGTATGAAATAAGGAAAAAGGAAGAGAGCTAGAAAAATGATAGAAAAGTTTTTCTAGCTCTTAGACAGTCTGAAAAAGGATCAAAGATGGAAGAAAAAGAATTAAAATATAATACAATGGAACAGATGCTAGAGCAGTTGCAAGTAAAAAAAGTGGATGCAAGAACCTATTCTCCATTGGCACTTGCTTATATGGGGGATGCGGTATATGAAATCATTATTCGCACCATGATCGTTTCAAGAGCCAATCAGCAAGTGAACAAATACCATAAAAAAGCTAGCAGTTATGTAAAGGCGGAATCCCAAGCAAAAATGATAGTAAAATTGGAGCCGTATTTAACAGAGGAAGAAGAAGCCGTATATAAAAGAGGAAGAAATGCAAAATCCTATACAACAGCAAAAAATGCGTCTATGATCGACTATCGAATGGCGACAGGGTTTGAGGCACTGGTAGGATATTTGTATTTAAAAAATGATTGGAAACGCTTAATGGAATTGATTCATATTGGGTTATTTGAAAAAGAACAGACGAAAGAAGGGAAACAAGAAGTATGAGATATGAAGAATATACAATTGAAGGAAGAAATGCAGTGTTAGAGGCTTTCCGTTCAGGAAAGACCATTGATAAATTATATGTATTAGATGGTTGTCAAGATGGACCAGTCAGAACGATTTTAAGAGAGGCAAAAAAACAAGGAAGTTTATTTCAGTTTGTTACAAAAGAACGTTTGGATCAGATGTCCACAACAGGAAAACATCAAGGGGTAATCGCCCATGCAGCAGCGTATGAGTATGCAGAGATTGAAGATATGTTTGCCTTAGCAGAAGAGAAGGGAGAACCACCATTTTTATTTTTGCTGGATGAAATCGAAGATCCACATAATTTAGGAGCAATTATTCGTACCGCTAATTTAGCAGGAGCTCATGGCGTTATCATTCCAAAAAGAAGAGCGGTTGGATTGACTGCCACAGTGGCAAAGACATCAGCAGGAGCTCTTAACTATACACCAGTAGCAAAGGTTACGAACTTAGCAAAAACAATTGAAGAATTAAAGGAAAGAGGTCTGTGGTTCGTATGTGCCGATATGGGTGGTGATGTGATGTATGACACCAATTTAACAGGGGCAATTGGGCTTGTTATTGGAAATGAAGGTAGTGGAGTGAGCCGACTTGTAAAAGAAAAATGCGATTTTATCACATCCATTCCAATGAAAGGCGATATCGACTCTTTAAATGCTTCTGTGGCAGCCGGTGTTCTTGCTTATGAGATCGTGCGACAGAGGATGTTAAAAAAATAAATTGATTAATCAGTCAAAAAAATAATTTTTTTTATTGTAAGACACTTGTATATCTATCATAAAAATGTTAGAATATATCTATAACTTTTATAGAATTTTGACAAAATATTGTGTCCATATCCACTGAATAGTCATTTATCCAGTGATTTCTGAAAACAATGAAAATAGCGATTCCAACGATATGATAGGAAAGCAGTGAATGGAGTTTTTATTTTGTGGAAGAAATGGTAGAAAGCTAATTTGGCATACTACGCGATATGGACAGGGATGTATGGAGGGTGTAGAAATGAAAAAAGATTATTTTGACAAAATTGCAAATCATGGACAGTTGGTTATTATATCTGGTCCAAATGGTTCAGGAAAGAGAAGCATTATCAATCAGTATATGAGTGAACATCCAAATGCTTGTCAATGTGTTGGGGTTACAACCAGAGCGAAACGTCCATATGAAACAGAGGGAAAAGATTATTTTTATATTTCCCAGTTAGAATTTGATCGATTAATTCGTTCAAAACAAATGCTAGAGTATACATACTATGAAAATTATGCCTATGGCATTCAAAAGCAGTTCATTGTAGATTCCAGAAAGGAAGGAAGAAATGTTCTGATTAATATGGATGTCAATAGTGCAATGCGTGTGCGGGCTTATTTTCCAGATGCAACATTGATTTTCATTATGCCTCCAACGTGGGAGGATTTAGAAGAGCGTTTGAGAAAATTAGGTACAGATGAGGAAGTCATTGAAGAACAACTAGAATGGGCGAGAGAACAAATTGCCTGTGCGATTCAATATGACTATATCATTGTCAATGATACCGTTGATAAAGCGGTAAGCCGAATTGCTCAAATTATTCATGGAAATCGTTATAGTAGAAATAGTATGCGTGAATTTTTGGATGATTATATTGAGAGTGAAATTCGCCCGCTGGAAAAATACGGGGTAAAAGAAGGACTAGATCATCTATTTTAGTGGATCGTTTTGATATAAAAATGATGAGAATAAGACTGTTGCAGAAATGAGAAGAATGTGGGATAATAATTTGACCAGAGGATTCTAAATGCAACAGTCTTTTTGCGTTATCGCCCATGAGATGGTAGCATTTAGATAAGAATAAAAATAATGGAGTAATGATAAGTTTGGCAATCGAGGAGTGTATGGATATAGAATTGTGGAAAAGATTAGAAAATAGTACGAAGATAAGGGATGCAAATAGTAGATGGACACTGTATCGAGAACAAGTGACGGAGTATATTATAGAAGAAATAGAGATTGGAGATACCGTTCTTATTTTAGGGGCAGGGGCTTGTAATGATATTGATCTATCCAAATTATTGCCCTATGCAAAAAAGATCATTTTGGCAGATCGGGATTTACAAGGGATGAAACAGGCGGTTCAACAATACCGTATCCCAAAAGAACGGATACAACTTGTGCAAATAGATTTTTGGAAGATTTCAGCTTGTGGATTTGAAGAAAAGTTAAAACAAGCTGTTACGATAGAGGAGTTGATTTCCTTTTTAAAAGAAGAAACAGATCGTGTCACAAAGGAACAATTGATTGCTATACAGGCGGATTTTGTTGTGAATATCGGGTTGTACAGCCAGTTAAATGCGATTTTGGCAGGGCTGTTTTATTTAAAAAGAGATCCATATGGAATATCTGAAAGAGAAAAAATGAGCAAAATGCTTTCTTATATGAATCAAGAAGCGGTACAAAAAGTCAATAACTGGATGCTGAAACAATATAGACGTGGAATTGTGGGCTATGAATATGCTGTTTTTGGAGCGGAAGAAGAGGAGAAACAGCGATGTAAACAAGTACAGTTTTTATTGCAAACAGGGCAAGTAGAGCTACTAAAGGAAATCCCAATTGCAAGAGTAGAAGGTGGCTGGCAAGGAGAAAGTGATCTTGCAAGAAGATATAGAGAAGGGAGCATTGCATTCCGCTCCAATCGATATTTTATATGGAACTTTCTACCAGAAAAGAGTTATATTATGCAGTGTTATGCAATCGTTTCTGAGGAAGTGTCATCTTGTGAATAAAGATTTGTTTTTGTTATGATGGAAAGTAAAAGAAAGGAAAAAATGATGTTTTATAAATGCAAAGGAAAATTTTGTTCTTATATCGAAGAATCTGAGGAAAAACCAGCAATTTGTCCAGAATGTGGGTGCCAAGATTTTGAAGAGATTCCGGAAGAAAAAATTTTGCCGGGACAATGGTCGGATATGGGAATTTATTGTTTAGGAAACCAAGAAGAAGACATGGATAAACAAAAAGCAGTGTCTTATTTTGAGCGTGCCACAGAGGGTGGAGATGCCACAGGGATTTGTAATTTGGCGTGGTGTTATGAAAATGGATATGGCGTAAAAAAAGATCAAAAAAAGGCTCTTTGGTTGATGGAACAGGCAGTTGAGATGGGAAATCTAGTGGCAGCTTGTAACTTAGGATACTCCTATGAAATCGGACAAGGAGTGGAAAAAGATGTGGAACAAGCCATAGCACTTTACAAAATGGCATATGAAAAAGGTTCTGCAAGGGCAGGATACTATTTAGGAAGATGCTATTTATACGGCACAATAAAAGAAGACTATAAAAAAGCAGCACAGTATTTTCAAGAGTCAGCAGAAGAAGGTTATATTCCTGCTATTATCGAGTTAGCAAGATGTTATCGTGCAGGATGGGGCGTGCAACAAAGCGACGCAGAAGCAGTCAATCTCTACTATGAAGCAGCAAGAAGAGGGGAAGGATATGCACAAGTTTGTCTTGCTGAGATGTATGAAGATGGAAGAGGATTTGCCAAAGATTCTGTTGGAATGGAAAATCATTTAGAGAGAGCGTTTTATTGGTATAAAAAGTCTGCGGAAAGAGAGTATCCGGAAGGACAATTGCAGTTAGCAAGATGCTATGAACATGGAATTGGAGTGGATCCTGATGAAGAGGAGGCTCTTCGTTGGACAAAGCGTTCTGCTGAGCATGGGTATTCAAGAGCCCAAACCGTATTAGGAATTAAGTATTTATATGGAGAGGGTGTAAAAGAGGACGAACAAGAAGCCGTTACTTGGTTTGCGAAATCGGCAATGCAGGGAGATAAAAGAGCAAAGCGATATTTAGGGATCTGTTACGAACATGGATATGGCATGGATCAGGACTTTGAAAAGGCTGTGGCATGTTATGAAGGTGCCATTCAGGCTGGAGATATCAATGCAAAAACATTGCTTGGAAATATGTATCGCATGGGAAAAGGGGTAAAAGAGGATAAAGAAAAAGCTGTGGCATATTATAAGGAGTCAGCAGAAGCTGGTGATTTTGAAGGACAAGAGGCAATTGGAGAATGCTATGCCAAAGGGATTGGTGTTTCGGTTGACTATGAGAAAGCGGAGTTCTATATAAAGTTATGTTTAAATACAGAGGGAGAAGATCATAGAAAGGCAGAAGAACTTCTTCGTTGGATTCAAGAACAAAAAGAAGAAAAAAATAAAAAAGAATAAAGGTTTCTATGTAAGAGAGAAAATTTTAAAAATGGGTGAGAAACTGACATCGTATAGTTTTTCACCCATCTTCTTGGCATTTTAATGCAAAAAAAAATAGACTCAATTATATTTCATAATCAAATCTAATCATACTATCATAATTAAGAAAGCTAGCGACGGGAATCGAACCCGTGACCTCTTCACTACCAATGAAGTGCGCTACCGACTGTGCCACGCCAGCTTATGAATCACAAAGATGTTCTTTAGTGACCTAGTTAATATACTATATTTTGGGAAATTTGTCAACTAAATTTTTAAATTATTATTTGGAATATTTTACTAAGCAGTGACATACAATAATAAAAAAGACAAGTTCTCTTTGTTACACTCATACAAGGAGAATGAAAGTGAAAACAAGAAATAGATGGAGGAAACGATATGGCAAGAGGTGCTAGAAAAAGTTATGAAGAACAGTTACAAGCAGTAGAAGAACAGATGGAACGATGCAATCAAAGATTGAATAAGCTAAAAGAAGAAAGAGAAATGATTTTTGAAAAAAAGAAAAAAAGTGAGATGAAAGAATTATATCAATTATTAAAAGAACAAAATGTATCCATTGAAGATGCAGTTAAATTACTTTCACAAAAAGAATCCGCATAAGGAATTTGTATAAGAAAGCATACATAAAGGAAAAATGGGCTGTTGCACGCAATATTTATGGCAACAGCCCATTTTCTAACGTTTATACGCCTCTTTGTTCTGGTGGCCAAATGAATTTATGGATTTGTAGCTGTAAACGAACACCATTTAAATGATGTTTGATCATATAATCCACGATTTCACTTGGAGAAATTTCAGCGAATACAGAGCTAAAATAAACTTGAGTTTTATTTATCAAATCAAATTGTTTTACAATTTGATGAGCTTTTTCTAAGTCTTCTTGATCGCTTATTACAAATTTGACAACATCTTGTTTTGTTATGTATTCGTAATTTTCTAAGTTCATATGGGATTCCATACCGCTTGCTGGTAGTTTATAATCCAAAGTAAAAAAAGGACGAAAAGGAGAGAGAAATGTGTTTAATCCAATGGAGCCATTGGTTTCAATTTCTACTTGTAATCCTTCTGTTAAAAGTCTTTGTATGAGGGAATGAATGTGTTCCTGCATAAGAGGCTCGCCTCCGGTTAGTGTGACATGATTTACCTGTTGTTCTTTGATATAAGCAACAATTTCGTCCTCACTTAAACGTTCATAAGAAGCGGACGCTTCATTGGCATACATGGTGTCACAATAACTACAACGTAAATTACAAAAAGCAAAACGGATGAAAACGGCTAGGATACCAGCAAATTGCCCCTCTCCGTTGATACTGACAAATTTTTCTACCACACGATACTTATTCATGATGCTCACCTCGATAGCTGGCACAGTTATTTGGAGTTTCATACACTTCTAGTAAGTCCATAGGATATTGTTTTGATAGTTGATCATAAAAATATTTTGCCATATTTTCAGCTGTTGGTCGGAATGGAAGCTCAATCAGTTTAAAATCTTCCTCTATCAGGGCTTCATATAACTTTTTAGAAAGGCTTCCTGCTTCAATGAGAAAAGCATGATCATAAAAATCCACCATCGCTTTTAAATCCCGTTTAAAATCTCCAAAGTCAAGAACCATTCCTCGTTCCTGTCCAGAGTTTTTCAGGGATTCTGCCTTCATGGTTGCAACAACACGCCAACGATGACCATGGATATTTCTACATTTTCCATCATATCCTTGCAAAAAATGGGCACTATCGAAACTGTGCTCTGTTTTTAAATAATACATCTTTACCTCCTTTGTACCATCGAAGTAAAAAGTCCTAGTTTTGTTTAAAGACAGGATGGTACTAATGAACTGTCTTTTCCTTTCTTATTATTAGAGAAAAAAGGCTCTTTGTCAAGAAACTATCAATTTGCCATGAATCTTGTTTTGTATTATAATATAGAAGAAAGTCAGAAAAAATGAAAAAGAATAGCATGAAATGCCATGATAAGAATAGAAAGGATGCAGTATGAATACAGAACATTATACACACTTGGTACAATATTATGAAACGGATCAAATGAAGATCGTCCATCACTCCAATTATATTCGTTGGTTTGAAGAGGCGAGAGGATGGATGTTAGAACGAGCAGGATTTGGATACGATAAGATGGAGGAAATAGGAGTTATTATTCCTGTTTTGGAAGTTGGATGTCAATATAAATCTATGGTTCGCTATCAGGATGAGGTGTGTATTATTCCGAAACTCGTAAAGTTTAATGGAATCAAAATGACCGTTCAGTATGAAATAAAAGATGCAAAGACAGGAGAACTTCGTGCCACAGGGATGAGTGCCCACTGTTTCTTAGATAGAGAGTATAAGCCAATGTCACTAAAACGTTCTCATCCAGAACTATACAAAATGTTTCAAGGCTTATTAGAAGAAAAATAATGAGAAATATGATTGCTTGAGTCGTTGTCTTCATAGAAAGAGGATTGTAAAGGAGGAATTTTTATGGAACCAAGAGAACAATTAAAGCAATGGATCGAAGAATCAAATAATATTGTATTTTTTGGAGGTGCAGGAATCTCAACAGAAAGTGGGATTCCCGATTTTCGCAGTGTAGATGGTCTATATAATCAAACTTATGAGTATCCTCCGGAAACGATTTTAAGTCATAATTTTTATAGAAGATATGCGGATGAGTTTTTTCGATTCTATCGAGATAAAATGCTTTACTTAGATGCAAAACCGAACAAAGGGCATTTGGCCTTAGCAAAATTAGAAGAGATGGGAAAACTGACTGCTGTTGTTACACAAAATATTGACGGGCTTCATCAAAAAGCTGGCAGTAAAAATGTCTATGAACTGCATGGCTCTGTGCTACGAAATTACTGCGAACGCTGTGGGAAATTTCATTCCGTAGAAGAGATCGTAAACAGCACAGGAATCCCAGTATGTGAATGCGGTGGAAGGATCAAACCAGATGTGGTATTATACGAAGAGAGTTTGAATCCAAAAACAATGGAAAAGGCGATAAAAGCCATCTCTGAGGCGGATATGCTGATTATTGGTGGTACTTCTTTGGTAGTCTATCCAGCATCTGGACTCATTCACTATTATAATGGAAAGAAATTAGTTTTGATTAATAAGTCAGCCACAGCAATGGATGAAAAAGCCGATTTATGTATTAAAGATAGTTTTGGGGAAGTCATGGATGAAGCAGTGCAATCGTTATTAAGAGAATAAATGCAGAATAAGGAAGAAAAATAGTAAGAATACGGGAATCTTTATGGACAAACTGTCTTTCCTTATGATAATATATACTATACTGTAAACGCAAAACCTTGCATAGGACTTGGAGTTGCTAACAATGTGAAACATACAAAGTGTGTATAAGACACAATTTGTAGTTGATATGAAAAAGAATATATGGGAGGAACATCAATGGAAAATGAAGTAGTTTCCAAAAATTTTATTGAACAAATCATTGATAAAGATTTGGAAGAAGGGACATATGAGGCGGTTATGACACGTTTCCCTCCGGAGCCAAATGGTTATCTTCATATAGGGCATGCAAAATCTATTTTATTAAATTATGGATTAGCACAAAAATATAATGGAACATTTAATGTACGTTTTGATGATACAAATCCAACAAAAGAAAAAACAGAGTTTGTAGAATCTATTTTAGAAGATGTGGAATGGTTAGTTGGAGATGTAAAAGATCATCTATATTATGCTTCTAACTATTTTGAACAGATGTATGAGTATGCAGTAAAACTGATAAAAAAAGGAAAAGCGTATGTGTGTGATTTAACACCAGAGCAGATTCGTGAATATCGTGGAACACTGACAGAACCGGGAAAAAATAGCCCATATCGTGAGCGTTCCGTTGAGGAAAACTTAGATCTGTTTGAGAGAATGAAACATGGTGAATTTGAAGATGGGACAAGGGTACTTCGTGCTAAAATTGATATGTCCTCTCCAAACATCAATATGCGAGATCCGATCATTTATCGTGTAGCGAGAATGCACCATCACAATACAGGAGATAAATGGTGTATTTATCCAATGTATGATTTTGCACATCCAATTGAAGATGCAATTGAAGGAATTACACATTCAATTTGCACATTAGAATTTGAAGATCATAGACCACTCTATAACTGGGTTGTGGAGGAATGTGAATTTGTTCATCCACCAAAGCAGATTGAATTTGCAAAATTATATTTACAAAATGTTGTGACTGGAAAACGTTATATTAAGCGTTTAGTAGAGGAAGGCATTGTGGACGGATGGGATGATCCTCGCCTTGTCACTCTTAGTGCTTTAAGAAGACGTGGATTCACAAGAGAATCCATCAAGACATTTATGGAGCTTGTTGGTGTATCAAAGGCACAAAGTTCTGTTGATTATGCCATGCTTGAATACTGCATTCGTGAAGACTTAAAAATGAAGAAAGCCAGAATGATGGCAGTTCTTGATCCAATTAAGCTTATCATTACCAACTATCCAGAAGGACAGGTGGAATATATGGATGCTTCGAATAATCCAGAAAATGAAGAGATGGGAACAAGAAAAGTTCCATTTTGTCGTGAACTCTATATTGATAGAGATGATTTCAAAATTGAACCACCAAAGAAATATTTCCGCTTATACCCAGGAAATGAAGTGCGTTTGATGAACGCTTACTTTGTAACTTGTCAAGATTATGTGACAGACGAAAACGGAAATGTGACAGAAATTCACTGTACGTATGATCCAGAAACAAGAAGTGGCTCTGGATTCACAGGCCGTAAAGTAAAAGGAACTATTCATTGGGTTCCAGCTCCATATGCAGTAGAAGCAGAAGTTCGTCTTTATGAAAATATTATTGATGAAGAAAAAGGTATATACAATGAAGATGGCTCTTTGAACTTAAATCCAAATTCATTGACCGTATTAAAGAAATGTTATTTAGAACCAGCATTAAAAGAAGTACAACTAGGCGATAGTTTCCAATTTGTGCGTCAAGGTTATTTCTGTGTGGATACAAAAGATACAACAAAAGATCATCTCGTATTTAATCGTATTGTATCTATGAAGAGTTCTTATAAACCAAATTAAAAAAGAAAAATTTTGAGATGCCCTTATGGAAGGGGTGAGGTGATAGAATATCACATTCCTTCCATAAGGGCTTTTTTCATGGTTTGTATGGAAAGAAAAATCCAGTAAAAATGACAGTCTTTTAATAGAGGACATTTGTGCTTAAAAGGCGGAATTGACGGGAAAATTGTAAAATGTGCATTAAAAATGGTCAAATAAATGTGAAATTTGGTGTAAAATATATGTAACAATTTTGTAATAATTACTTTACAGCTCTGTAATCTTATGCTACAATAGCAACCGTTAAACAAATCAGGAGGTTATTCAGAGTGATGAAAACAATGAAGAAATTACTGATATATACTTTTGTTTTATTAATGACAATTTCGCCATTACAGGTGCAAGCAGCACCTACACATAAAGTGGAGTACTTGGGTAAGTTTAAATTAACTGCATATTGCGGATGTAAAATTTGCTCAGGAAAATGGGGTGACAAAACTGCTAGTGGAACACGAGCAAGACAAGGTTATACCGTAGCGGTTGATCGAAAGGTCATTCCCCTTGGAACAAAATTAAAAATTAATGGAGGAAGCTATCGTGCCGAAGATGTGGGCGGTGGCGTCAAAGGAAAACATATTGACATTTATTTTAAAAGCCATAAGGCTGCAAAGAAATTTGGTTTAAAGAAAAACCAAAAAGTTTATAAAGTAGTGAAGATCTAAAAACGAAGACGCAAACTCTTCTATTTATAAAATATAAAAAAACAAACTCTATCAATGTGCGTCATACTGATAGAATGAATTTGCGAAAGAAGAAAAAAGCAATTCAAGTAACAAGAAATCATTCATAAAGTATATATCACAAAGAAAAACAAAAAAGCCTAAAGGTCGTATGCCTTTGGGCTTTTTTTGTCTGCCAGATTATTATGCGTATTATAAAAAATGAGAAAATCAATGAAATAATAAGTATAAATGAGATATAATGAGAAAATATAATAAAATTGCTAAAAATTGACCATATTCAAAATAATTAAAACTTGATTTTTTATCTTCTGTAAACTAATATAATACTAACGATTAGCACTCGGATAAAGTGAGTGCTAACAAGAGAGATGGAAGAATAGAATACCGTTTCTTCCTACTGAATCGAACAAGGACATAAAGGAGGCTTTTTATTATGAAATTAGTACCATTGGGTGACAGAGTCGTATTAAAACAGTTGGAGGCAGAAACAACTACAAAATCAGGTATTGTATTAACAAGCCAGTCACAGGAAAAACCACAGGAAGCGGAAGTAATCGCAGTTGGACCTGGAACAGATGAAGTAAAGATGGAAGTAAAAGTGGGAGATAAAGTTATCTATTCTAAATATGCTGGAACACAGGTGAAATTAGAAGGCGAAGAATATATCATTGTAAAACAAAATGATGTATTAGCTGTTGTAGAAGCATAAATTCAAATAGAACAAATATAGTTGGAGGTATAGAGAATCATGGCAAAAGAAATTAAATACGGTGCAGAAGCTCGTAAGGCATTAGAAGCAGGCGTAAATCAATTAGCTGATACAGTAAGAGTGACATTAGGACCAAAAGGACGTAACGTTGTATTAAGCAAACAGTTTGGAACACCACTTATTACAAATGATGGTGTGACAATTGCAAAAGATATTGAATTAGAAGATGCTTTTGAAAATATGGGAGCACAGATCGTAAAAGAAGTAGCAACAAAGACAAATGATGTCGCTGGTGATGGTACAACAACAGCCACAGTTCTTGCACAAGCTATGATCAATGCTGGTATGAAAAACTTAGCTGCTGGTGCAAATCCAATTATTTTAAGAAAAGGTATGAAAAAAGCAACAGATATTGCTGTTGATGCTATCAAAGAAATGAGCAGTACAGTAACAGGAAAAGATCAGATCGCAAAAGTTGCTGCAATTTCTGCTGGTGATGAAGAAGTTGGTCAATTAGTTGCAGATGCGATGGAAAAAGTATCTAACGATGGTGTTATCACAATTGAAGAATCCAAAACAATGCAGACAGAACTTGATTTAGTAGAAGGTATGCAGTTCGATCGTGGATATATCTCCGCTTATATGTCAACCGATATGGAAAAAATGGTTGCTGAATTAGACGATCCATATATTTTAATTACAGATAAAAAAATCAGCAACATTCAGGAATTACTTCCACTTCTTGAACAAATCGTTCAAAGCGGTGCAAAATTATTAATCATCGCAGAAGATGTAGAAGGAGAAGCATTAACAACATTAATCGTAAATAAATTAAGAGGAACATTTAACGTTGTTGCAGTGAAAGCTCCAGGATATGGTGATAGAAGAAAAGCGATGTTACAGGATATTGCGATTTTAACAGGTGGTACTGTAATTTCAGAAGAAGTTGGCTTAGACTTAAAAGAAATCACAATGGATCAGTTAGGTCGTGCAAAATCTGTTCGTGTTGAAAAAGAAAACACAATCATCGTAGACGGATGCGGAAGCAAAGATGATATTTCTGCTCGTATCGCTCAGATCAGAGCTCAGGTAGAAGAAACAACATCTGAGTTTGATAAAGAAAAATTACAAGAAAGACTTGCAAAATTAAGCGGTGGAGTTGCTGTTATTCGTGTAGGTGCTGCAACAGAAACTGAAATGAAAGAAAATAAACTTCGTTTAGAAGATGCCTTAGCTGCAACAAGAGCAGCAGTGGAAGAAGGAATTATTTCTGGTGGTGGATCTGCATACATCCATGCGTCTAAGAAAGTAGCAGAACTTGCGAAAACATTAACAGGCGATGAGAGAACAGGTGCAGAAATTATCTTAAAAGCATTAGAAGCTCCATTATTCCATATTTCTGCAAATGCTGGTCTTGAAGGTGCGGTTATCATCAATAAAGTAAGAGAATCTGAAGTGGGAACAGGATTTGATGCTTTAAATGAAGCATATGTAAATATGATCGAAGCTGGTATCATCGATCCTGCAAAAGTTACAAGAAGTGCATTACAAAACGCAACTTCCGTAGCATCCACATTATTAACAACAGAATCCGTTGTGGCTGATATTAAAGAGGAAAATCCAATGCCTCAAATGCCAGCTGGCGGAATGATGTAAGAAAAAAACTGTCATAGAAATTTCTATGGCAGTTTTTTTATGTTATAGGAAATTTCATTTCCTAATATACGGGATTTTGATATAAAAATCACAAATTCCCTTGTAAAAAGAGATAAAATACAATATAATAGTTTAGTGTAATGAAGTGAAAAATTAGATTAAACAATCAAAAACCAATTGACATAAGGGCTAAACAGAGATATAATAAACACAAACTATAAAAAATGTTGCCTAGATTAGGTTAAAAAATAAACAAAGAGGAGTTGTATCCATGTACGAGATCATGAGTAAAGAGACGCTCAATGAAGCGGTAGAATTGATGGAAATTCACGCTCCATATGTAGCAAGAAAATGTGAAGCAGGACAATTTATTATCATTCGTGTAGACGAAGAGGGGGAAAGAGTGCCTCTTACGATCGCAGATTATGATCGGGAAAAAGAAACAGTACAGATTATTTATCAGGTAGTTGGTCATTCCACACAGTTACTCAGCAAATTAAAGGTTGGGGACAGTGTTGAAGATTTTGTTGGCCCATTAGGAAAACCAGCACCACTTCATAAATGCGATCACGTGATCGGCGTAGCTGGAGGAGTAGGGGCAGCACCTTTATATCCACAACTTCGTAAACTTCATGAAATGGGTGTGAAGGTTGATGTTATTATTGGTGGAAGAAGTGCAGAGTTTGTAATTTTAGAAGAAAAATTCAAAGAATTTTGTGATCATGTTTATATTACAACAGATGATGGTAGTAAAGGTACCAAAGGATTTGTAACAACTGTTTTAGCTGATTTAATCGAAAAAGGTGAAAAATTTGATGAAGTCATCGCCATTGGACCATTGATTATGATGAAAAATGTTGTTAATGTTACAAAACCATTGAATATTCCTACATCTGTTTCTTTAAATCCTATTATGATCGACGGAACTGGTATGTGTGGAGGATGTCGTGTAACGGTTGGCGGAGAAACAAAATTTGCTTGTGTGGACGGTCCAGATTTTGATGGATTTGAAGTAGATTTTGATGAATGTATGAAACGTCAAGGCTTGTTTAAGGCAGAAGAACGTTTAGAACAAGAACGAGATCACCAATGCAAAATTGGTAGAGGTTGATTAGGATAGGAGAGGAAATAAAATGGCAGAAAGAAACATGAGTTTAACAAAGGTGGCAATGCCAGAACAGGCACCAGATGTTAGAAATAAAAATTTTGATGAAGTTGCTCTTGGTTATACAGAAGAGATGGCTATGGAAGAAGCAAAGCGTTGTTTGAATTGTAAAAATTCACCATGTGTAAATGGATGTCCTGTTAATGTTCCAATTCCTGAATTTATTCAGAAAGTAGCAGAGGGTGATTTTGATGGTGCTTATCAAACTATTACAAGAGAAAATGCCCTTCCTGCTATTTGTGGTCGTGTCTGTCCACAGGAAAATCAGTGTGAAGGAAAATGCGTACGCGGTATCAAAGGAGAATCCGTTGGTATTGGTCGTTTAGAGCGTTTTGTTGCCGATCATCATATGGCAAAAAATGAGGAAGTACAGCCAATTACTGAAAAGAATGGTAAAAAAGTGGCAGTGGTAGGATGTGGTCCTGCTGGAATCACTTGTGCTGGAGAGCTTATTAAAAAAGGTTATGATGTTACTGTATTTGAAGCGTTACATAAAGCTGGTGGCGTATTAAGCTATGGTATTCCAGAGTTCCGTCTTCCAAAAGCTCTCGTTGCAAAAGAAATCGAAACCGTTGAAAAACTCGGTGTTAAAATTGAAAAGAATGTCATCGTTGGTCGTTCTATTACGATTGATGAATTAATGGAAGAAGGATATGGTGCTGTGTTTGTAGGAACAGGAGCAGGACTTCCAAGATTCTTAAATATTCCAGGAGAAAACTTATTAGGAGTTTATTCTGCAAATGAGTTTTTAACTCGTGTCAACTTAATGAAGGGATATAAATTCCCAGAAACACCAACTCCTGTCAAAGTCGGCAAGAAAGTAGCCGTTGTTGGTGCAGGAAATGTGGCAATGGACGCTGCAAGAACAGCAAAACGTCTTGGAGCAGAAGAAGTGTATATTGTATATCGTCGTAGTGAAGAAGAAGCACCAGCAAGATTGGAAGAACTTCATCATGCGAAAGAAGAAGGAATTATATTCAAATTCTTAAATAACCCATGTGCTGTTATTGGCGACGAAAATGGATGGGTGAAAGGATTAGAAATCGTAAAACAAGAATTAGGAGAACCAGATGCTTCTGGAAGACGTTCACCAAGACCTGTGGAAGGTTCTAACTATCTGCTTGATGTAGAATCTGTTATTATCGCCATTGGACAAAGCCCTAACCCATTAATCCGTCAAACCACACCAGGACTTGATGTAGAAAAATGGGGCGGAATTATCGTTGAGGAAGATACGATGAAAACAAGTAAAGATGGTGTATATGCTGGTGGTGATACAGTAACTGGTGCGGCTACGGTTATCTTAGCTATGGGTGCTGGTAAAAAAGCGGCAAAAGCCATTGATGAATTTCTTCAAAATAAATAATTAATATAGAAGAGTATTGTTTTGGGGATGTGTTTTTTAAAGCACATCCCCTTTTGGATCAGATAGAGTAAATAATCAAAGGACTTGATTTTTTAAATCTTCCTCTTGTATAATATAATGAAATCAAAGTATCTTTTTGTCACTTGCAAAAGATACGATTTGAATTAAGAAAAATGAGAAAAAAATGGAAAGACTTATTTCTTAATTAGTAAGAGATTTTAGTTGACATGCTGTATAATGTCTGCTAATATACTTAACAATATACAATTGATTAATAAAGAAAGCGAGGAAAGAATAAAATGGGCAAAATTATAGGCGAAGGCATTACATTTGATGACGTATTATTAGTACCTCAGTATTCCAACTTTATTCCAAATGATGTGGAATTGGAAACGAATCTTACAAAGAAGATTAAATTAAATATTCCTCTTATGAGTGCCGGCATGGATACAGTAACAGAGCATAGAATGGCGATTGCCATGGCAAGACAAGGTGGAATCGGTATCATTCATAAGAACATGAGTATCCAACAGCAAGCGGAAGAGGTAGATAAAGTAAAACGTTCAGAATATGGTGTCATTACAGATCCATTTTATTTATCCCCAGAACATACATTAGAAGATGCTGACAATTTAATGGGTAAATTCAGAATTTCCGGTGTGCCAATTACTGAAAATGGTAAATTAGTTGGTATCATTACAAACCGTGATTTAAAATTTGAAACAGATTTTACAAAAAAAATTAAAGAGTCCATGACTTCTGAAGGATTAGTAACAGCCAAAGAAGGCGTAACATTAGAAGAAGCAAAAAAAATCCTTGCAAAATCAAGAAAAGAAAAACTTCCTATTGTGGACGATGAAGGATATTTAAAAGGGTTGATCACAATTAAAGACATCGAAAAGCAGATCAAATATCCAAATGCTGCAAAAGATGAAATGGGAAGATTATTATGTGGTGCAGCTGTCGGAGCGACACCAGATATTTTACTTCGTGTTGATGAACTTGTAAAATCCCATGTGGATGTTGTCGTTGTAGACTCTGCACATGGTCATTCTGAAAACGTATTAAAAACAGTTCGTTTGATTAAAGAAAAATATCCAGAACTTCAAGTGATTGCTGGTAATGTGGCAACAGCTGAAGGAGCGAGAGCTTTAATTGAAGCGGGTGTTGATGCTGTTAAAGTTGGTATTGGACCAGGATCTATTTGTACAACTCGTGTGGTATCCGGTATCGGTGTACCTCAGATTACAGCTGTTATGGAAGCAGCGGCAGCAGCCAAAGAATACGGTATCCCAGTGATTGCAGACGGTGGTATTAAATATTCAGGAGATATTACAAAGGCGATCGCAGCAGGTGCTCATGTTTGTATGATGGGTAGCTTATTTGCAGGATGTGATGAAAGTCCTGGGGATTATGAATTATATCAAGGTAGAAAATATAAAGTCTATCGTGGAATGGGTTCTATTTCTGCGATGGAAAATGGATCAAAAGATCGTTACTTCCAAGCAAATGCGAAGAAGTTAGTTCCAGAAGGAGTAGAAGGTCGTGTTGCTTATAAAGGAACAGTGGAAGACACCATTTTCCAATTAATGGGTGGATTAAGAGCCGGAATGGGATATTGTGGAACAAAGACAATTGAGGAATTAATTGAAAAAGCACAATTTGTAAAAATTACAGCAGCCTCCCTGAAAGAAAGTCATCCACACGATATTCATATCACGAAAGAGGCACCAAATTACAGTGTTGAATAGAAAAAAACGTCGAAATTTTCCAGTCAGAACAAGACAAAAGAGAAGATTTAGACAAATGATGATGCTAGGCGGATTATTTCTCTGCCTAGCATTTTTCATCGTTTTTTATCTTCATGCCATTTATGAGAAACAAGTGGAAAATCAGGGAGAAAACTTGGATCTCATCGTGGATTTGCTCACAATTAATGAATATTCAAGACCGGGAATTGTAAGAGAGGAAACAAATGGAATTGTCATTCACTATGTGGGAAATCCAGGATCGACTGCAAAAGGAAATCGGGATTATTTTGAGAGTTTAAAAGATACAAAACTGACAAAAGCAAGCAGTCATTTCGTAGTGGGACTGGATGGAGAAGTTGTTCAGTGCATTCCATCAGAAGAGGTTGCCTATGCCTCTAATAATAGAAATTATGACACCATTTCCATTGAAGTATGCCATCCTGATGAAAGTGGAAAATTTAATAAAGATACCTATCAATCTTTAGTGAAGTTGACTGCATGGATGGCAAATAAATATCATGTAAGCAATAAAAACATTATTCGGCATTATGATGTTACAGGAAAGATTTGTCCGAAATACTATGTAGAACATGAGGATGCGTGGGAGCAATTAAAAAAGGATATTGCACAAGCAAGATAACATGTGGATGAGGAAATGAGAAAGGGAAATTACATGAAAGCAAAAACGATTTTAACAGTGGATGATGAAATTCATATTTTAGAATTGATTGAATACAACTTAAAGAAAAATGGGTTTTCTGTTATAAAAGCAGAGAGTGGAGAAGAAGCGTTAGAGATTTTAAAAAAAGAAAAAGTGGATCTCGTCCTTTTGGATGTTATGCTAGGAGGAATGGATGGTTTAGAAGTATTGAAAAAGATCAGAAAAAGTCAAGAGTTGAAACGATTGCCAGTGATTTTATTAACCGCCAAAGATGGAGAATTTAATCATGTGGTTGGTCTTGATCTTGGAGCGGATGATTACATAACAAAACCATTTGGAGTGCATGAAATGGTGGCAAGGGTAAGGGCTGTTTTAAGAAGAGCTGGAGGCAATGGAGATTCCAAAGTAGAAGAGAATATACTTTGTTCTGGAGAATTATACATTGATAAGAAAAAGCGAGAAGTGCTGTTAGAAGGGGAAAAGGTGGAGTTATCGTTAAAGGAATTTGAACTGCTCTACCTGCTCATTAAGCATCCAGGCACTGTCTATACAAGGGAAACCATTTTGGAAGAAATCTGGGGATTTGAATATTATGGGGAAACTCGAACGGTGGATGTGCATATTAAAAATTTGAGAAAGAAATTGGCAAGAGATGGAGAAGAATATGCTTGCATTAAAACAGTGCGAGGTGTGGGATACAAGTTTGAGGATTCATAAATGAGAAAAAAATTATTTTTATCTTATCTTATTATTATCGTTGTTTGTCTTTTAGGGGCTTATATTTCCATTTGGAATCAAGGATACCGCTACATACAAGAAAAGAATGAGGAATCTTTTTTGAATCGAGCCTTTTTATTGGCGGATGAAATAGAAGAACAATCCTTTAAAACAAAGGAAGATCTCCTTGACTATATTATGAAAAAGGCGAAGAAATTTGAATTGCGAATTACGGTGATGGATTTGACAGGAACTGTCATTGCGGATTCCATAAGAGATCCAAAATCTATGGAAAATCATGGAACTAGGAAAGAAGTAAAAGAGGCGATTCAGACTGGAAGCAGTTCCTTAGTTCGTTATTCTGATGTATTAAAAGAGAAATGCCATTATGGAGCTGTCCGGTTTAAAAGTGGAAACATAGAAGGGATTTTGAGGTTATCCACACCACTTTTAGAATATCAAGCCATATGGGAAAAAGTATTACAAACGATGATTGCCTTTATTTTCATCGCTGTTGTTATATCCATTGGGCTTGCCATTTTCTTTACAAGAAAGATGATAAAACCTATTGAACTTGTGACAGATGTTGCAGAGAAGATTTCCAATGGAGATTATGGGGCGATGATTCAGATTGAGGATCAAGATCAAATAGGGCGTTTGGCACAATCCTTTAATCGTATGTCAGAAAACATGAGGAAGACAATGGAAGATTTAAACAGTCGAAATTTAGAACTGGAGAATTTTTCGGAAATGAGAAAGCAGTTTGTTTCTAATGTGACACATGAATTAAAAACTCCGTTGACCTCGATTCGTGGATTTGTGGATACATTAAAAAATGGAGCTTTGGAAGATAAAGAATATGCAGAACACTTTCTTGATATTATTGATATCGAAGCAAAACGATTAGGTACTTTAATTCAAGATATTTTAGTGCTATCAGAGATGGAATCGGGAGAAAGTGTGCAGGGTGAAAAAATGATGTGTGATATGAAGGAGATATGGGAAGAAGTAGAGGAACTATTGGAAGGGAAGAGCAAGACAGGAGTTCATTTATTTGGAGAATTTCAGGAAAATTTGCCACTCTTTTATGGAAATTCCTATCGTTTAAAAGAAATTGTGCTGAATTTAACGGATAATGCACTTACGTATACCGAGAGGGGCTATGTGAGAGTCCGATGCTTTCAAGAAGATAACGATCTTGTAATTGAAGTAAAGGATACAGGCATTGGAATAGCAAAGGAACATTTATTAAGGCTATTTGAACGATTTTATCGGGTGGATAAAGGGCGATCAAGAAAGCAAGGAGGAACAGGATTAGGACTTTCCATTGTGAAACATATTGTAGAGCTATATGATGGAACGATACAGGTGGAAAGTGTTGTGGAGGAAGGCTCATGCTTTACGGTTCGGTTGCCATATCAAGGGGGGAACATAAAAGAAAATAGGGTTTAAAAATATGCGGATATAGAAAAGGGAGAGCGATGTGATAAAAGAAGCGACAAAGGACAAAGGATTTTTATTATTGCTTTTTCTTGTCTTTCTTGGAGCGATTTGGTTTTGTGTGGATGGGTATCATCGGTTTCAATTTAGGCAGGATGTGCAGATTAAGAATATAGAGTTATATTACTTGGAAGAGGGGAAGATAAAGGGGAAAGCCTTTTTTGTGAATGAAAAGCAAAAGGGAGAGATGGAGCGATATTTAGCAAATCATATGTTTCTTATCAAAGAGAAGAAAAGTCAAAAGAGAGAGGTAAATCTTCAAGAAAAGATGCCAATTTTATCTTTGATCGTATGGAATGGGAGTGAACAATCCCAATATGAAGTTCTAATGGCAAAGGGAATCAAAACGATACGCATTGTGGATTTGAGTAAAAAAGGGAAAAAGAAGTTCTATTACTTAAAAGATAACAATTGGGAAGAGCTATTTTATGTGTTTTTTGAACAACAAGGGATGTAGCTTTTTGTTTGTTTAGCTAATCGAATTTTTGAAATTTGCAAGAAAAGTATTGCCAAAAGAAAAAAAATATTGTACTCTTAACGTAGACAAGCTGTGTGACTGGCGGAACAGTGGAAGAAACCACAGGGAGCACAGCGTTTTGTAGCCGACCGCCTGGGCAAATAGAAATACCCGGGTAGTTGGCTTTTCGTTTTTTTGCATTTATTATATATGTGCATCAAATTTTCTCCTATCTTCTATTAATATTCTTAAAAACGGAAAGCAACCCGGATTTTCAAGTATCTTTTTAACAACTACATATAATTATAAAGTGAAGAATCAATTCATAATGGAGGAATCATGAGAGCATTAATTAGCGTATCTGACAAAACAGGACTTGTAGAATTAGCAAGGGAGCTTCGATCTTTAGGAGTTGAAATTATTTCAACTGGTGGAACGTACAAAAAACTTCATGAGGAAGGAATTGAGGCAATAGAAATCAGTGATTTAACTGGTTTTCCAGAATGTCTTGATGGACGTGTAAAAACCCTTCATCCAATGGTTCATGCGGGGCTTTTGGCAATGAGAAGCAATAAAAAGCATATGGAACAGATAGAAGAGTTAGGTGTAAAACCCATTGATATGGTAATTGTCAACCTATATCCGTTTAAGGAAACGATTATGAAAGATGGTGTGACAAGAGAGGATGCGGTGGAGAACATTGATATTGGTGGACCTACCATGCTCCGTTCTGCTGCAAAAAATTATCAGGATGTTACCGTTGTGATCGATCCAAAGGATTATGAGAAAGTTTTGACAGAACTAAAGGAAGCAGGAGAAGTATCTCTTGATACAAAATTTTATTTAATGCAAAAAGTATTTACCCATACGGCACATTATGATGCGATGATTGCAGACTACTTAAAGAAAGAACGAAAAGATGAATCTTTTCCAGAAACACTGACCATGACCTTTGAAAAAGTACAAGATATGCGGTATGGTGAAAATCCTCATCAAAAGGCGTGCTTTTATCGAGAAGTGGGAAAACAAGTTGGTTCTTTAGTGGATGCCGTTCAACTTAATGGAAAAGAGTTGTCCTTTAATAATATCAATGATACCAATGGAGCTTTAGAGCTATTAAAAGAATATGAAGAACCAACGGTGGTGGCTTGCAAACATGGAAATCCTTGTGGTGTTGGCTCTGCTGATACCATTATGGAAGCATGGAAAAAGGCATATGAGGCGGATAAAGTATCTATTTTTGGTGGGATTGTGACAATCAATCGAGAAGTGAATGAAGAGCTTGCTAAGGAAATACAAAAAATCTTCTTAGAGGTGATTGTGGCACCATCTTATACAGAAGAGGCACTTAAGATTTTGCAAACAAAGAAAAATGTTCGAGTTCTTCAGCTTGATAATATTTCCATTCCACAAAAAGAAACTGCCTACGACTTAAAGAAAGTAAATGGTGGATTAATTGTTCAGACCATCGATAGTAAGTTAATCGATGAAGCACAGATGAAAGTGGTTACAAAAACTGAGCCAACAAAAGAGCAGATGGAGGATTTACTATTTGCTTGGAAGATGGTGAAGTTTGTGAAATCAAATGGTATTGCTGTGGCAAAAAATAAACAATCCATTGGGATTGGGCCAGGGCAAGTGAATCGCATTTGGGCAGCCAATCAATGTTTTGAACACGCAAAAGAACTGATTGGAGAGGATGCGACAAAAGGAGCAGTGCTTGCCTCAGATGCCTTTTTCCCATTTGATGATTGTGTGGAATCCGCACATAAAGCTGGTATTAAAGCGATCATTCAGCCAGGTGGTTCAGTAAGAGATCAAGACTCCATTGATAAATGTAATGAGTATGGAATTGCGATGATCTTTACTGGAATAAGACATTTTAAACACTAAATCATATGTTCTGCCAGTCTGTTTCTTAAACTGACAAAAAACTTCATATCATTCAATAAAAATGAAATAATTTTCTCCAAATTTTGTAATAATTTTCTGATAGAATGAATATAGTAGACAGAGAATGGAGGGAAATGGTATGAAGAAAAAATTTTTAGCAGTGATGATGATCGTGACACTTATATTTCCGATGGTGGCATATGCACAGGGAAGTAAAGGATTGGTTACCAGATCCCAATATGATGCCGAAACAAAAGAGGTAGAAGTGGCAAAAGAGTGTATGGCTGATACGATAAATGATGAAATTCTTACATGGATGGAAGAAGGAAAAGAATTTGAAGTGAGTCCTCTTGTAGAAGGAAAAGACTATGGATATACTCGTTTGTATGCTGTTGGACAAGCAGGAGAAATGGTTGTTGGGTATGCAAAAAATAAAGAAAATCAGTATATCGTAGTGCAATTGGTAAGTGATCATAAATTACAGGATGAACAGATCATTTCTCATCTTGTTAAAGAATAGTAATAACGATAAAAATATCAGCTCCAGTAACAGATCTTGTAATGGTTACTGGAGCTATTGTTTATAAGAAGCAACCAGTCAGAAACTATAAAATCAATTGGGGCATTCGTTTGGTAAGAAGGAGTCTTTTAAAGGAATTAAATAGAAAACTTAAAATGAAAAAAAGAATAATTAGAATATATTTATTGCATAATTTGAGGAAATAAAAATAAGGGGTTGCCAAATTACAACATAGATGTTAAAATCGAAAAAATGATTTTTGAAGGATTTTTTTTCCATTATTCAAAAATTAAATTACAACACAATAGGAGGAATTGATATGTTTCAAGAAGAATTTCAAGAAGTTTGTGCATCTGGGGTGAAGAAAAGTACTTTATTAAAGAAAAATCTTCTCGGATATTTCATTTCATCTGTAATTGCTGGTGGCTTTATTGCACTAGGGGGATTTGTAGCATTTACAGCGGGAAGTATGATCTCTACTGGTGAAGTGTCCTCTCTTACGAAAATTATACAGGGAGTTTTGTTTGCATCGGCACTTAGTTTAGTTGTGATGGCAGGATCAGAGCTTTTTACAGGGAATAGCTTTGTGATGGCATCTGCCTCTCTTGCCAAAAAAGTAACTTGGATGGATACCATCAAGTTATGGGTGATTTGTTGGATTGGAAATCTTTTAGGATCCTTGATTTTTGCAGGATTATTTCAGCTTTCTGGCGTTCCATCACAAAAGGTAGGAGCTTATTTTGCCAGTCTTGCGGAAACCAAAATGGCATTTGAACCAATTCCTCTCTTGGTGAGAGCAATTCTTTGTAATATGCTTGTGTGCTTAGCCGTATGGTGTAGCATTAAAATGAAATCAGAAGCAGCAAAACTTATTATGGTTTTTTGGTGTATTATGATTTTCATGGTTTGTGGATTTGAACATAGCATTGCCAATATGAGTGTGTTGGCTGTTGGATTAATGAATGCCACAAGTGAAGCTGTGAGCATTGGTGGATATGTATATAATGTGGCGATTGTGACCATTGGAAATATGATTGGTAGCATTGTATTTGTAGCAATCCCATATTACATAATTTCAAAAGAAACAAAATAAAGGTGAAAGGATTCCCTTTTAGCTCATAAAAGATAGCTAAAAGGGAATTTTTATCTTCTTGAATACTGGGTTTCCTAGAAATCGGTTGTAAGAATCCGAAGAATCTTTTATAATAGAAGAAGATTTTGTATTGTTTATGAAAGAATGACAAAAAATATAATAAAAAAGGAGAAATTTATGTTTGAGAATATAGGACAATCTTATGGTGCCTATACATTGGAAGAGAAAACATCGTTAAAAGAACTCGATGCAACAGGTTATATCATAAGACATAATAAAACAAAGGCAAGAATTGTTGTTATTTCCAATCAGGATGATAATAAAGTATTTACAATTGGTTTCCGTACACCACCAAAGGATGATACGGGAGTTCCACACATTATGGAACATTCTGTATTATGCGGTTCAAGAGAATTTCCTGCAAAAGATCCATTTGTGGAACTTGTAAAAGGTTCTTTAAATACCTTTTTAAATGCGATGACATATTCGGATAAAACGGTTTATCCAGTGGCAAGTTGCAATGATAAAGATTTTCATAACTTAATGCATGTATACCTTGATGCGGTATTTTATCCTAATATTTATGAGCGTCCACAGATTATGATGCAAGAAGGATGGCATTATGAAGCGGAATCTTTGGATGCACCAATTCAATACAACGGTGTTGTGTATAATGAGATGAAAGGTGCCTATTCTTCTGCGGATGAACAGCTTTTCCGTATGATTCCTGCTTCCTTATTAAAAGGAACGTCATATGAATTTGAGTCCGGTGGAGCACCAGAGAGTATTACAGATCTCACAATGGAAGATTTCCTTGATTTCCATAGAACGTATTACCATCCATCCAATAGTTATCTCTATCTTTATGGTGATATGGATTTTGAAAAGGATTTAGCATGGATTGATGAGCATTATTTAAGTCATTATGAAGAATTGCAGATCGATTCTGAGATTAAACCTTGTGATATGACAACAGCAGTAAAACGTGCTGTTTCCGAATATTCCATTAGTGAAACAGAAAAAGAGGAAGATAACACATATTTAAGCTGGAATGCGGTGATCGGTTCTAGTTTGGATAAAGAGTTATATTTAGCATTTCAGATTCTTGATTATGCCCTTTTTTCTTGTCCAGGAGCTCCAATTAAAAAGGCGTTGATCGATCATGGTATCGGAAAAGATATTAGCAGTTCTTATGATAATGGAATTTTACAGCCAATCTTTTCTGTCATTGCAAAAAATGCGAATGCAGAGGATGAAGAGAAATTTTTATCCGTACTGTATGAGCAGTTTAGAGAATGTGTGGAAAAGGGAATTGATAGACGTTCTTTAGAGGCTGCCATCAATTATTATGAATTCAAATATAGAGAAGCCAACTTTGGAAGATTTCCAAAAGGTCTTATGTATGGATTAAAAATGTTTGATAGTTGGCTTTATGACGATAGCAAACCATTTATTCATCTTCAAACAGAAAAGACATTTGCTTTCTTAAAAGAAAACATGGATTCTGGATACTTTGAACAGCTTGTGGAAAAATATTTACTCCATAATGAACATAAGAGTGTTGTTATCTTGAAGCCAAAAAAAGGATTAAATGAACAAAAAGAGCAAGCCGTAAAAGAGAAATTATCCGCCTATGAAGCAACCCTTACAATGGAACAAAAAGAACAAATTGTAGCGGATACAAAGGCATTAAAAGCATATCAGGATGAGCCGTCAACAAAAGAAGAACTGATGGCAATTCCAATGCTTGAAATTGATGACATTAAAAAAGAGATTCAGCCTCTTTATAATAAGGAAGAAGAAATTTTTGGAACAAAAGTTATAAGCCATGATATTTTCACAAATGGAATTGTATATACTTCTCTTGTATTCAAACTTGATAAATTAACAGAAAGTCAGCTTTCTTTTGCTTCTTTGCTGACCACATTATATCAGTTTGTGGATACTAAGAAGTACACATATAAGGAACTGGCAAATGAGGTGGACATTGAAACCGGTGGTATTTATACCAATGTATCCGTTCTTCCATTAAGAGGTGGACAGACATTACCGCTATTTGAAGTGACAGGAAAGGCTTTGGAGCATAAAACAGATGCTATGTTAGAGCTGATGAGAGAAATTGTGTTCTACTCCAAATTAGACGATAAAAAACGCATTCGTGAAGTGTTAGAAGAAACAAAATCAAGAGTACAAATGCAGTTATCCGCACAGGGACATTCTGTATCCGCCAATCGTGTCATGTCTTATTTTTCAAAAAGTGCGTATGAGAAAGAATGCGTCAGTGGAGTATCTTTTTACACCTTTATCGTTGATCTATTAGACAACTATGAGGAAAAAGCTGACTTTATCTGTGCTCAGTTAAAAGAAACACAAAAGGCAATTTTCCAAAAACAAAATATGATGGTGAGCTACACAGCAAAGAAACCTGCAAAGGAAAGCCTTTTAAGGGGATTTGAACAGTTTTTATCCGATGTGTATGAAGATCAAAAGACACAAGAAAGAACAGTTATGCCAACTGTAAAAAATGAAGGTTTTCAAACGTCAAGCCAAGTGCAGTATGTGGCAACTGGCGGTAATTTCATAGACAAGGGATTTTCCTATACAGGAGCGTTAAAGGCATTACAAGTGATGTTCTCCTACGATTATTTGTGGTTGAATATTCGAGTAAAAGGTGGTGCATATGGCTGTATGTGCGGATTTTCACGGTTTGGAGATTCTTACTTTACTTCTTATCGCGATCCGAATTTAATGGAAACCTTTGCAGTGTATCAAAAGGCTTGGGAGTATGTGAAGAATTTTGATTGTGATGATAGAGATATGACAAAATATATTATTGGAGCAGTGGGAAGTATGGATGTTCCAATGACACCATCAGCAAAAGGAGCACGTTCTTTTAATTGCTATTTGATGGGAATTACAGAGGAAGAATTACAACGAGAACGGGATGAACTGCTTTCTACCAATCAAGAAGTCATTCGTGGATTAGCGGATTTAATTCACGCAATTACAGAAGATAACTTGATCTGTGCTGTGGGAGCGGAGTCAAAATTAAAAGAAAACGAAGGACAATTTAAAGAACTTCGTAGTATTTTTTAAGGAAAACGAAGAGATAGTATGTTAGAAACCAAAAGCCAAGTGGAGTGTGGATAGAACCACTTGGCTTGGTTTACGCGAAGACAAAAGAGAGGAATTATGATACATGGCAAAAAATAAATTTAAGTCTGGTTTTGTTACATTAATTGGACGACCAAACGTGGGAAAGTCAACTTTAATGAATCATTTAATTGGGCAAAAGATTGCGATTACATCCAATAAGCCACAGACTACAAGAAATAGAATCCAAACCGTCTATACGGATGAGAGAGGACAGATTATTTTCCTTGATACGCCAGGAATGAATAAGGCGAAAAATAAATTAGGGGAATATATGCTCACTGTGGCACAAAGAACGTTAAATGAAGTGGATGTCATTTTATGGGTTGTGGAAGCAAGCACCTATATTGGAGCGGGAGAACAATACATCATTGAACAATTAAAGCAGACAAAGACACCAATTATTTTAATTATCAATAAAATTGATACTATTGATAAAAAAGAGATTGGTGAAATCATGAAAGCATATAAAGGTATTTTACCAGTTGTGGATATGATACCTGTTTCAGCACTTAGAAGTAGAAATATGGATGAAGTGTTGTCCGCTATTATGAAACAATTGCCACAAGGACCACAATACTATGATGAAGATACGATTACCGATCAGCCAGAACGACAGATCGTAGCGGAATTAATTCGTGAAAAAGCACTTCGTTGTCTTGAAAAAGAAGTTCCTCATGGAATTGCGGTTATGATGGAGAAAATGAAAGTTCGCCCAAATGGTACCATCGTTGATATTGATGCCACAATCGTTTGTGAAAGAGATTCTCACAAAGGAATTATTATTGGCAAACAAGGGGCAATGTTGAAAAAGATTGGGACACAAGCTCGTATTGAGATTGAAGGTTTGCTGGATATGAAAGTGAACTTACAACTTTGGGTCAAAGTGAAAAAAGATTGGCGAGATAGCGAATTGATGTTGAAAAACTACGGCTATGATAAAAAAGATTTGAATTTGTAAAGGATGAAGAAACACTAGGATAAACAGATAAGGAGGAACTTATGGGAGATCTTGTCACGCTGACAGCTATGGTATTGTCCGCTTCTAATGTTGGGGACTATGATAAAAGAATTGTATTGCTCACAAAGGAAAGAGGGAAGATCTCTGCTTTTGCCAAAGGGGCAAGAAGACCTAACAGCCCATTTGTTGCCATGTGCCAGCCGTTTTCATTCGGACAATTTTCTTTTTATGAAGGAAGAAGTTCTTATAATTTACATCATGCCGATATTACGAACTATTTTACAGAACTTCGTACGGATTTAGAAGCTGTCTATCTTGGAATGTATTTTTGTGAATTTGCGGATTACCTTACAAATGAAAACAATGATGAGTCCGCCATTTTAAAATTGCTATATCAAAGTTTAAGAGCTCTTACAAAAGGAACCATACCCTATGTTCTCATTCGTTGCATTTACGAAGTAAAAGTACTTGCATTTTATGGTCAAGCAATGCAAGTATTTTCCTGTGTGGAATGTGGAACGGAAGAAGGGATCATTGCTTTTGCTAGTAGCAGTGGAGGCGTATTATGCAATACCTGTGCTAGAGGAAGAAAAGGAACTTTGAAAGTGAGTCAATCCACACTTTATGCCCTACAATATATATTAGCGAGTCCACTTGAAAAACTGTATACATTTACAGTTTCTAAGGAAGTGCTTTTGGAGTTAAAAGCAATTACAAAACAATATATTGGATTTTATGTGGATAAAAAATTTAAAACATTGGAATTTCTTATGGATACTTATTGAAAAATAAAAGAATTGTGGGTACAATAGGAAAAGCGAAAATGAATGATATCGTCAAAAAGTGTGGCGGGATAGGAGTAGCATTGTGAGAAGAAATTGTAAGAAACTGGCAGTCTTTTTGATCAGCGCGTGTCTGCTGACTGGATGCGGTAATCCAATGAATAAAATGAAAGAAAGTACCGTTTATCTAAATAAACATGGAGTGGTAGAGAGTCTTTCCGTAGAGTCGTTTGATAAGGAATACTATGACGAAAATGAGTTGAAAAACTTTATTGATGAAGAGATCAAAGCACAACAAACTTCACAGGGAGAAGAGAGTCTTTCTTTGGAAAAATTTGAAGTAAAAGAAGAAAAAGCTACATTGCGAGTAAAATATAAGACAGCAGAAGATTATGCAGAATTTACAGATACGGAGTTTGAATCTGGGCAGTATACGGCTGATATTCTTTCCGATGAACAGACATTGATTCAGGTGGAAACAGGAGAAGAGATTGACAAAGCAAACATAGAAGCGGAAGGTTTGTCCTATATAAAAATACAGGATCCAGAAGGGATTCAGTTGCTAGTCGATGGAAGTATTTCTTACTATTCAAACGGTATGGAATTTGTAGAAAAAAATCTGATAAAAGTTCCTGCTGAACAAGAATGTATTATTTTATATCAACAAAAATAAGCAATATTTTTCTTGATATAAGACAAATATGAAAAGTTTTGCGAAATTTCTTGACAAAAGAAAAGAAGATGTAGCATAATCGTTATAAACATTGAAAATAAGAAAATTAGAGGTAAAGAGTTATGGAAAAGACAATGGAGAAAATTGTTGCTTTAGCGAAAGCAAGAGGATTTGTATATCCAGGTTCTGATATTTATGGTGGACTTGCTAACACTTGGGATTATGGAAATCTTGGAGTTGAGCTGAAAAACAACGTGAAAAAAGCATGGTGGTCTAAGTTCATTCAACAAAATCCATATAACGTTGGTGTTGACTGTGCGATTCTTATGAATCCTCAGACATGGGTAGCATCTGGACATCTTGGTGGATTCTCTGATCCATTAATGGACTGTAAAGAATGCCATGAGAGATTTCGTGCGGATAAAATTATCGAAGATTATGCTGGAGAACATGGAATTGAATTAAAAGGTGCTGTTGATGGTTGGACAAATGAAGAGATGGAAAACTTTATTAAAGAACATGAAGTACCTTGTCCAACTTGTGGAAAACATAATTTCACAAATATTCGTCAGTTCAACTTAATGTTCAAAACGTTCCAAGGAGTAACAGAAGATGCTAAAAATACGGTGTATTTAAGACCAGAAACAGCACAGGGTATTTTTGTAAACTTCAAAAATGTTCAAAGAACATCTCGTAAAAAAATTCCATTTGGTATTGGACAGATTGGTAAATCTTTTAGAAATGAAATTACACCAGGTAACTTCACATTCCGTACACGTGAATTTGAACAGATGGAATTAGAATTTTTCTGTGAACCAGGAACGGATTTAGAATGGTTTGCCTATTGGAAAGATTTCTGCATCAACTGGCTCAAGTCTTTAGGTATGAAAGAAGAAGAAATGAGAGTGCGTGATCACGATCAAGAGGAACTCTCTTTTTATAGTAAAGCAACAAGTGATATCGAATTTTTATTCCCATTTGGATGGGGAGAATTATGGGGAATCGCTGATAGAACTGATTATGACTTAGGACGTCATCAAGAAGTATCAGGACAGGATTTAACATATTTTGATGATGAAAAGAAAGAAAAATACATTCCATATGTTATTGAACCATCTCTTGGTGCGGATCGTGTGACATTAGCATTCTTATGTGGTGCATACGATGAAGAAGAATTAGAAGGTGGAGATATGAGAACGGTTCTTCATTTCCATCCAGCACTTGCTCCAATTAAGATTGGTGTTCTTCCGTTATCAAAGAAATTAGCGGATGGTGCAGAAAAGATCTATGCAGAATTATCTAAATACTATAACTGTGAGTATGATGATAGAGGAAATATCGGAAAACGTTATAGAAGACAGGATGAAATTGGAACACCTTTCTGCATCACATATGACTTTGAGTCAGAAACAGATGGAGCAGTTACCGTTCGTGATCGTGATACGATGGAACAAGAAAGAATTAAAATCGAAGATCTGAAGTCTTATTTTGAAAAGAAATTTGAATTTTAGAATTCCTTAAATATGGCGAAAAAAATCGCAGTTTTATGAAAGATAGCTATATGCTTGATGGAATAGAACTGCGATTTTTTGTTTTATAGGGGAAAGAAAGGATATACAATGGAAGAAAGTTTGAAAGAGTTACTTGTTCAACCGAAAATAAAAGAGAAGGTAGAGTTATTAAAGATGGCATCAGCTATTGTGTGGTTGCCAAAAGGAAAGTGGTTTGATTTTTGGAATGGCATGATATACGAAGGGGATCGCATGATAAAGGTATATCGGACATTGGATAAAATGCCAGTCTTTGCAAAGGCAGGGGCTATTGTGCCATTGACAGAAAAAGAGGATAAAAAGAGTGGAGAACATCGAGAAGTGGCGATTTTTGTAGGATGTTCTAATACGTTTTTATTTTGTGAAGAAGAAGAGCAAGTACAAACCGATTATATCCTTTGGTGGGAAGAAGAAAAACACTTTATGATAAAAGCTCCAAAAGGAGAAAAGGAAGGGATTTCACAAAAACGATATTATGATCTTCATTTTTACGGCGTTTGTAGAGAGGCAATAGAATCGGTTTCTTGTGCTGTGAATGGAGAAATACAGGATAAGGAATATGATAAGGAGTACGTAGAGGAAGAAAATCATTTGATTTTACATCTTAGTAACCTTGGAAGAGAGGAAGAAGTTCATGTGTTGTTTAAAAAAGAGAGTGATGCAGTAAAAAATGATATTAGAACAAGAGCATATGAGGTTTTAAAGCAAGCACAGATTTCTCATGATACGAAGGAAAGGTTATATCAATTGATTGAAAGTGAAAAATCGGCAACACATCGTTTTTCTGAGATGTTGGCATTAGGTCTTCCAAGAGAAGTGCTGGAGGTGATGGGAGAGTTGTTATTTGCACAATTATAGATTGGTAAAATTGTACATAAAATATAAAAATAAATGAAAATATGACAATTAAATCATTTATAAATACAAAGATATTGAAAATAATAGTCGAAATGTATAAAAAAACTAAAAAAATACAATAAATTTATAGCAAAGTGTTCACAAATTAGGAATAATATGCTATAATAAGTACAGTTTTAAAGGCAGGAGAGGTACAGATTGTGAATTTTGCCAATAAACAAAACGTTGTCAGATTTTCATATGGGCATATTGATATGAAAGACAATGGGTTGCTTTTACTAACACTGAAAAATAAAAGTGTATTTTTCAGTCCATAAGAGGTCATGAAAGGTCATATGATATGGCTAACCTGACTTTTTGCTTTTATGTAAATGAAGTAAATTTAGGAGGTAAATTACTATGGCTAAATGGGTTTATATGTTCAAAGAAGGCAATGCAGACATGAGAAATCTTTTAGGAGGAAAAGGTGCGAACTTGGCAGAAATGACAAATTTAGGTTTGCCAATTCCTCAAGGTTTTACCGTTACAACAGAGGCTTGTACGGATTATTACACACAGGGAAAACAAATCTCTGAAGAGATTCAAAGTCAAATTTTTGATGCTTTACATAAGTTAGAAGAAATTAATGGAAAAAAATTCGGTGATGAAGAAGATCCATTATTAGTATCTGTTCGTTCTGGTGCAAGAGCATCTATGCCTGGCATGATGGATACAATTTTGAACTTAGGACTCAACGATGTTGCAGTGGAAGGATTTGCTAAGAAAACAGGCAATCCAAGATTTGCCTATGATTCCTATCGACGTTTTATTCAGATGTATGCAGACGTTGTTATGGAAGTCCCAAAATCTTACTTCGAAAAAATTATTGATGAAGTGAAAGAAGCAAAAGGTGTTGTTTATGATACCGATCTTGACATAGAAGATATGAAAGAGCTTGTGAAACGGTTTAAAGCTCTTTATGAAAAAGCGATGCAACAAGAATTTCCACAAGATCCAGTGGAACAGTTAATGGGAGCGGTAAAAGCAGTATTCCGTTCTTGGGATAATCCACGTGCCATTGTGTATCGAAGAATGAATGATATTCCAGGGGATTGGGGAACAGCAGTCAATGTGCAAACGATGGTATTTGGTAACATGGGTGATACTTCTGGAACTGGTGTTGCCTTTACACGCAATCCATCTACTGGAGAAAAAGGAATTTTTGGAGAATATTTGATTAATGCACAAGGAGAAGACGTAGTAGCTGGCGTTCGTACTCCTCAACATATTTCAAAATTAGCAGAAGATCTTCCTGAATGTTATAAAGAGTTCATGGAATTAGCTATGAAATTGGAAAATCATTATCGTGATATGCAGGATATGGAATTTACCATTCAAGAAGGAAAATTGTATTTCTTACAAACCCGTAATGGTAAGAGAACCGCTCATGCCGCTATTAAGATTGCCTGTGATTTAGTGGATGAAGGTATGATCACACCACAAGAGGCGGTACTTCGCATTGATGCAAAATCTTTAGATCAATTATTGCATCCAACCTTTGATAAAGAAGCATTGAAAAAAGGTGAAGTTATTGGTAATGCACTTCCAGCATCACCAGGAGCAGGGGCTGGTAAGGTATATTTTACAGCCGATGATGCAAAACAAGCGGGTAAGAGAGGAGAAAGAGTCATCCTTGTTCGTTTGGAAACATCACCAGAAGATATTGAAGGAATGCAAGCATCTCGTGGTATTTTAACTGTTCGTGGTGGTATGACTTCTCATGCAGCCGTTGTAGCACGTGGTATGGGAACTTGCTGTGTATCCGGTTGTGGTGAAATTATCATTGATGAAGAGGCAAAAACATTTGAACTTGGTGGATATACGTTCCATGAAGGAGATTATATTTCTTTGGATGGTTCCACAGGTAATATTTATAAAGGGGACATCAAAACAGAAGAAGCATCTGTTGATGGCAACTTTGGAAGAATTATGGCATGGGCGGATCAGTATAGAAAATTACAGGTTCGTACCAATGCGGACACCCCAGCGGATACAGCCAATGCCGTAAGGCTTGGGGCAGAGGGTATTGGACTTTGCCGTACAGAGCATATGTTCTTTGACGCAGAGAGAATCCCTAAGATTCGTAAAATGATCTTATGTAAAACACAAGAAGCAAGAGAAAGAGCCTTAATGGAACTGCTCCCATTCCAAAAAGCGGATTTTAAAGGTATGTACGAAGTGTTAGAAGGTAGACCAATGACCGTTCGTTATTTAGATCCACCACTTCATGAATTTGTTCCAACAGAAGAAGAGGATATTAAGACATTAGCAGAGGATATGGGAATTTCAGTAGAACAGGTAAAAGCAACCTGCGATGCGTTACATGAATTTAACCCAATGATGGGACATCGTGGCTGTCGTTTAGCTGTTACTTATCCAGAAATTGCAAAAATGCAGACAAGAGCGGTTATGGAAGCAGCCATTGAAGTGAAAGAAGAAAAAGGATACGATATTGTTCCTGAGATTATGATTCCATTAGTAGGAGAAAGGAAAGAATTGAAATTTGTAAAAGATGTTGTAGTAGCAACAGCAGAACAAGTGAAGAAAGAAAAAGGTTCTGATATTCAGTATAAAGTTGGTACTATGATTGAAATTCCAAGAGCAGCTCTTCTTGCAAATGAAATTGCACAAGAAGCAGAATTCTTCTCCTTTGGTACGAATGACTTAACACAAATGACATTTGGATTTTCTCGTGATGATGCGGGCAAATTCTTAGATTCCTACTATAAAAATAAAATTTATGAATCCGATCCATTTGCAAGACTGGATCAAAATGGTGTTGGTCAGCTTGTACAGATGGCAACGGAAAAAGGTCGTTCTGTAAGACCAGAACTGAAAGTGGGAATTTGTGGAGAACATGGTGGAGATCCATCTTCTATTGAATTTTGTCATAGAGTTGGCTTAAACTATGTATCTTGTTCTCCATTCCGCGTTCCAATTGCTCGCCTTGCAGCAGCACAAGCAGCATTGAAGGAACAACAAAAATAGTCAGCCATAGTGAATTTATTATAAAAAGAGCTTTGGATCTTCGGATCTAAAGCTCTTTTTACGTGATAAGAAATTCCTTTCCTAAAAAAAGCACTACATCACTTTTTTCTATAAACTACCTCCTGTTTTGTTCTATATTCCATAGGAATAAGTTGAGAATACTGTCAGAAAACGATAAAATTATGTGGAAATTATGAGCAAATTATGATAGAATTAGCAATGGTAACATAGAAAGGATATATCGATATGGAAGATTGTTTAGAAAAACGTATAGAAAAAATGCACCAATATCATAGAAGAGGTTATAATTGTGCCCAGTCCCTTGTATGTGCTTTTTGCGATAAAGTGGAGTTGGATGAAAAGACACTGTTTAAAATTGCAGAAGGTTTTGGACTTGGAATGGGCGGTATGAATGGCGTTTGTGGTGCAGTCAGTGCGGGGATTATATTAAATGGATTAAAGACAAGTACGGGTAATTTAGAACAGCCAGATTCTAAAAAGAATACACAAGGGTTATCAAAAATCATGACAAATGAATTTATGGAGAAACATGGCTCTATTGTTTGTAGAGAATTGAAAGGACTTGATAACAAAGAAGGATTTACAAGTTGCGATCAATGTATGGAAGATATGGCAAATATTATTGAAAAATATTTATAGCAATAAGAATGGAACCTTTCTGACTCTTTTTGCATAGTGTAATGGGTAGAGAGATAGGAAAGGAAGAAATTCATGGATGATTATAGAACCAGAGGAAGAGGGAATACTAGGGATAGTAGAGAGGATGCAGGCATTTATTATTCTCTTGAAAACGAGAACTCTCTTGGATATGGGAGGGAAAACGATCAAGTTCCCCAAGGAATGCCAGAAATGGAATCGGGAAATTTAGCAACGCCACCTATTAAAGACAACAATCAAGTTTCACCAGCGGTACCAAGAATGGGACCAAGAGGTTTGATGACACCATCTCTTCCAAACAATTATCAAGCTCCAACGGCAACACCAGGAGCTGGACCAGAAGGGTTACCAACACCATCTATCCCAAGCGATCAAGAAAATCCAATAGCAATGCCAGGAGCTGGGCCAGAAGGGTTACCGACACCATCCCTTCCAAGTGATCAAGAAAATCCAATAGCAATGCCAGGAGCTGGACCAGAAGGGCTGCCAACGCCATCTCTTCCAGGAGATCAATCAGGGATTCCAGAAATTCCTCTTCCTCCAATTATTGGGCAACCAGATCATATGGGAAGACCAGAGCAGGGAATGAGAAGAGCAAATGTAAGGATTTTAAATGGTGCAGCTAATTATGGAGCATTGACAGTGACAATTGGTACACAGACCGTAGCAGAGGATTTGCCATTTGGTACTTCTACACAATACAAAAAAGTGGAAGAAGGATTTCGTGTTGTTACGATTTTAGCTTCCAGTTATCCAAGACGTCTTATTTATCGACAAGTGATTCCTTTTGTGTCAGGAATTTCTATTACATTAGCTTTAATTAATACAGTGAATGGAATTGGTATTCAAGTGATTACAGATATTCCATGTATTGAGGGGCAAAGGAAGTTAGCTTGTCTTCGCATGGTGAACTTATCTTATAATAGCAGACCTCTTGATCTTGTATTAGATGATGGAAGAGTTGTTTTTTCTGATGTACGCTTTCGAGAAGTGACACAGTATAAACGAGCAAATCCCGGAACATATAATTTTAAGGTGATTAATTCTCCAAACCGTCCGATGCCAATTGTATCAGATATTGCACTCATTAATGATCTGACGTATCAGATCAGTGGAAGATGGGAGGCACTTCTTGAATTTTCCATTGATATGAAAGCAAATGTATTGTATACTGTATATATTTTAGGGAATGATGGATATTTGCCTGCTTTACAACCATATATTTTAGAAAATTGACATTCTCTAAAAATATTTTTTATGAAAGAATTGCCATTTTTTCGTCAGAATGTTACAATAAGACAAATAATGCTGGAAGAGACTGCTGAAATATGTGGCAGTCTCTCTTTCGCATACCTGCGAAAAGGAGAAAAGGGTTTTATGGGTCATACAATCAAAGAAAATAACAACAAAATAGATCAGAAGAAATTTACAGAACAACTGAAAAAACTTGTAAATTTTGCTGGTACCCAGAATCAAAAGCTGGAAGTTTCCGCGATTAATGACTATTTTAAAGGCATTGATTTAAGTATTAATCAGGTGGAGTATATATATCAGTACCTAGAAGAACAAAATATTAAAGTGATTCAGGGAAAAGAAACGCCAGCAGAATTCGATGAGAATTTTGAAGAATTGGATGAAAAAGAAGATTTACTTTTCTTAGAAGACGAGGAATTTCCACTTGAAGACATCAACCTTGAGGATTTGAATAATTTAGCAGGAGTGAATATTGATGATCCTGTTAAGTTATATCTAAAGGAAATCGGAATTATTCCTCTTTTATCAGGAGAGGAAGAGGTTGAGCTTGCTAAGAGAAAAGAAAACGGAGATGAAGTTGCAAAACAACGCTTGATTGAAGCCAATCTTCGTCTTGTCGTTAGTATTGCCAAAAAATATGTCGGTAGAGGAATGGGCTTTTTGGATCTGATTCAAGAAGGAAATCTTGGTTTGATGAAGGGTGTCGAGAAATTCGATTATACCAAAGGGTACAAGCTAAGTACGTATGCAACATGGTGGATTCGACAAGCGGTGACAAGAGCCTTAGCGGATCAAAGCCGTACGATTCGAATACCAGTGCATATGGTAGAAATGATGAATAAGGTGACAAAGGCTCAAAGAAAGCTCACTGTGGAAAATGGTTCTGAGCCAACAGAAGAACAGCTTGCAAAAGAACTTGGAATCACTCTTGAAAAATTAGAAGAAATTCAGGCATATGCTAAAACACCAACTTCTTTGGAAACACCAGTTGGAGATGAAGCGGATTCCAGCGTAGGAGATTTTATCGCTGATGAAACAACCATTACTCCAGAAGCGAATATTGAGTCGGTTATGCTCCGTCAAAACTTAGAAGTGATTATGGAAGATCTATCAGAGAGAGAACGCTATGTTCTATCTTTGCGTTTTGGTTTTGATGATGGACATGCCAGAACATTAGAAGAGGTGGGACAACTTTTAAATGTTACAAGAGAAAGAGTGAGACAGATTGAGGCGAAAGCACTTTTAAAACTGCGTCACCCATCAAGAGCAAAAAAAATTGCTGAATTTTTATAGGCAATCGCGGATAAAAAATAAAAGAAGAAACCTTTGGTGCTAAAAAAGCACAGGGCTGATGATATGGGCTGTTGCGGAATCATGAGAAAATATATGAATCTGTGACAGCCATTTTTTGCGTGTTTTTCATCATTTACGTGATAGGAAAATAGGTAAATTCAAGTTAAGAAAATAAAAGAGAGGAAATACTATGATTAAATTAATAGCAACCGATGTTGATGGCACACTTGTTGTGGATGGAAGTGGAGAGCTAAATCCTGAATATTATCCAGTGATTTTACAGCTATTAGAAAAGGGAATTCGATTTGTCGTTGCCACTGGAAGAACCGAAAGTAGCATTAAACATATTTTTAAACCTGTTGTAAACGATGTTATCATGATCGCAGAGGGAGGTTCTTATGTGTGTTTTCAAGGGAAAACGATGGAGATTCATCCAATTGCTCGAGATATGGTAAAGGAAATGATTCAAGATATTCACAAAATGACAGATTGTGAAATTTTGATGAATGGGGCAAAGTGTTGTTATGTGGAAACAAAAGACGAAAAGTTTTTACGTTGGATTACGGAAGATTATCATTTTAATGTGGTACAAGTAGAAGATTTACTTGAAGTAGAGGATACCATCATAAAAGTATCACTCTATCATCCGACCAATGCAGGAAAAGAGGCAGAACGTGGTTTTAGACAAAAATGGGAACAACGACTTCATATCGCCATTTCAGGAAATGAATGGGTAGACTGCATTATGCCGGGGACGAATAAAGGCGTGGCACTTAGCAATATTCAGAAAAAGTATGGTATTTCAAAAGAAGAAACGATGGTTTTTGGAGATAATATTAATGATTTAGAGATGCTAGAAAGAGCAAAATATAGTTTTGCAATTGGAAATGCAAGAGAAGAGGTAAAAGAAAAGGCCAATTATATTGCGGATACCAATGTAAATCATGGGGTACTAAAAGTGCTAAGACAAGTGTTAGAGAGTTTGTAAGAATTTTGGCAATGGAAAAAGAAAGATAGATATATCGAGAAAACTTGACAAAGCTCATCGGGTATCCTATACTGATTTTGTGGCAATAAGTGATAATAATTCTCATCAATATTTCTTAATATTTATAATTTTTGATAAGCGGAATATAATAAAACGTTTCTGGAAATTTTTTAAAGAAAACGGAGCATCAAAGAGAGGACGGAGTGTAGAATGACACTAAAACAGGCAGGAATTGAAGAACAGTATAGCATAAAACAACTTCTGATGGGAGGAAGTACACAGCGTAGATTGGAAGCTCTTGGCATGATTCCAGGAACGGAAATTACAGTACTAGGACGCAGAAAAAATGGGACTTTGATTTATAAAATGCGTGGAACACGCTATGCGATCGGAAAAGGCATTGCCGAAAAAATTGAGATTCAGAAAGGAGCAGACAGATGAACGAAAGACTTCATGTAGGCTTTGTTGGGAATCCCAATTGTGGTAAAACCACGTTATTTAATGCTTATACAGGTGCAAAATTAAAAGTGGCTAACTGGCCAGGAGTGACCGTTGAGAAAAAAGAAGGGGCAATGAAATACCATGATCACACCTTTAAGTTGGTGGATTTGCCAGGGATTTATAGTCTTACTTCTTATACAATGGAAGAGAAGTTAACAAGAGAATATTTATTAGAGGATGATGTGGATGTTATCATAGATGTAGCCGATGCGTCAGCTCTTGAACGAAATCTCTATTTGACGCTTTCGGCCATTGAACTTGAAAAACCAGTGGTACTTGCTCTTAATATGATGGATATTGTGGAAGAGAGAGGGATGGAAATTGATTTACATCGCCTTCCAGAAATGCTTGGCATTCCAGTAATACCAGTTTCAGCAAGGAAAAAAACGGGACTGGATATTTTGATCCATGCTGTGGCTCATCATAAGACAGAAGGGTTTGATCAAAAACCATTTCACTATTCAAAAGAGATTGAAAATAAAATTAATGAGTTAATTGAGGTTTTAACAAAAAAAGTTCCGGGGCTAGAACCAAAGAGATGGTACGCCATTAAACTCCTAGAAAATGATGAAGAGATTGTAAGACAATATGGAGAATATGTTCATGGACATATCGATCGCAATTATGAAAATGATATTGTTCGTCAAAAGTATAATTACATAGAAGAGATTATGAAAGAAGTGCTTGTGAATAAGGAGAAAAAAGAAGCTAGCACCGATAAAATCGATCACTACATGACCCATCCTATTTGGGGCGTTCCAATCTTCTTAGGTATTATGGCATTTGTCTTTTTCCTAACATTTACCATTGGAGATTTTCTAAAAGGGTATTTGGAAATGGGTGTGGACATATTCAGTCATGGCATTTTTGAACTGTTACAATATCTAAGAGTTGGTCATGTCATGACCTCTTTAATTGTGGATGGTATTATTGCCGGCGTAGGAGGAATTTTAAGTTTCTTACCAAATATTTTTATTCTATTTTTAGCATTGGCATTTTTAGAAGATAGTGGTTATATGTCACGTGTTGCCTATGTTATGGATGGAATTATGGGAAAACTAGGGTTGTCTGGCAGAGCTTTTATACCAATGTTGTTAGGCTTTGGATGTAGTGTTCCAGCGGTTATGGCATCTCGTGTTTTAGAGGATGAGAGGGATAGAAAGCGAACCATTCTTATCACTCCATTTATGTCTTGCAGTGCAAAACTTCCCGTCTATGTCACATTTTCTAGTTTATTTTTTGGAAAATATGCCATGCTTTGTGCGTATTCTATGTATGTAATCGGTCTATTGCTCGGTATTTTGGTTGCCTTTGTGCATAGCAAAATCGTTAGCCATGGGGAAGATAATCCTCTTCTTATCGAACTACCAGATTATAAAATGCCAAATGCCAATACCATTTCCATCTATGTAGGAGAAAAGGTAAAAGATTATTTATCAAAAGCTGGAACTACAATTTTTATTGCTTCCATTGTTGTATGGATTATTTTAAATTTTGGAAGTCATGGAATGGTAGAGGATATGGCGGATAGTTTTGGTGCTACATTTGGACGGTTTCTTGTTCCAATTCTTGCACCAGCAGGACTTGGACTTTGGCAGATCGGGGTGATGCTCATTTCAGGACTAGCTGCAAAGGAAGTGGTTATATCCAGTTTCTTTGTTTTATTTGGAATCTCATCGTTGACAGCACCAGGTGTGGCAGAATCAACGGTTTCCATGATGGAAGGAATGGGATTTGGAGCGTTAAATGCCTATGCTCTTATGGTGTTTACGTTGTTGTATACCCCTTGTCTTGCCACCGTTGCAACCATCAAACGAGAAACCAATTCTTGGAGATGGACAATCGGAATGCTGATTTTTCAGCTTGTCATTGCATGGATTTGTGCTGTACTTGTATTCCAAGTCGGTTCTTTCTTTATAGGATAAGATTTGATACAAAAGAATTGAATAAAAAATAATGAAGAACAAAGCTATTGTATGAATATGTTACACGATTCCTATAATAGCTTTTTCTTTGCGTAGAACCCGTTTTTCAGCGTTTATTTTGCTATTAGACTTGTTGCTTTTGAATAAATAAAAAGAAATTTTAAAATTTTTTATAAATTTTTTATATTAAAATAAGGGAAAAATGAAAGATATGTGGTATGATATATTATGAAAAAGTATATCTAAAAAAGAACGATAGTTCTTAACAAGAAAAATGGAGCACAATCGTATAGAAATGGTATAAAAACAGCATAGAAAGGATTAAATATATATGAAACAAGAATGGACAGAGGAATTAGAGTATTTGGAAGAAGAAGGGATGGAAGAAAAAGATAGTACAAAGGAAGAGCAAGAAGAGAGAGAGCTTGCTATCTCTTTTTATATGGAGGAACTTTCTGATATGGTAGAACTGACAAAAGAAGAAGAGGCTTCTTTATTAGATCAAGTTTTAAAAGGAGAGGAAACGGCAAAACAACGTTTGATAGAAGGCAATTTAAAATATGTGATTCAAATTTGTGCGGGCTATATTGGAAAGGGAATCCCACTCGGTGATTTGATCCAAGAAGGGAATATTGCTTTATTATTGGCAGTTGCTGAGTTTAAAGGAACAACACAAGAGGAATTCCGTACCCATCTTGAGGCATATATAAGAGAAAAGATGGAGGAGTTACTCCACATAGAAGAGCAAAAGGAGAACGTTGGACAGCGTATGGTAGAGAGAGCCAATATGCTAAGTGAAGTGTCAAAAGCCCTTGCGGATGAATTGGGAAGAGAGCCATCAGCAGAAGAATTGGCAAGACGTCTTTCTATGACAGAGGATGAGATTCGTGACATTATGAAGATGTCACTGGATGCCCTTTCTGTTATGACATCAGGAGCAGAAGAAGAGAGTGAACCTACGTATCCAGAAGATTTGCAGGAAGTGATGGAAGAACTAGAACAAGAGGAATAATCATAGTCATAGCAAAAGATAGAAAAAATATCTTTATAAATGAATAGAAAATGAGGATATGGAATAGACGAGAAAGGAGGAAACGAATGAATATTCGGGAAAAGCAAGAGCAATGGGAACAGACATATTTAAGTAAGTTTGCCAGTTTAAGTATGAATTCAAAAGGCAGAGAAAAGCCAGAAATGCCATGTGACATTCGTCCTATTTATCAAAGAGATCGGGATCGGATTTTACATAGCAAAGCATTTCGGCGTTTAAAAGATAAAACACAAGTGTTTTTTGCACCTCTTGGGGATCATTATCGAACAAGATTGACCCATACCCTTGAGGTTTCGCAAAATGCCAGAACCATTGCAAAGGCATTAAGGCTCAATGAAGACTTGACAGAAGCCATTGCACTAGGGCATGATCTTGGGCATACGCCATTTGGGCATGCGGGAGAGCATGCCTTAGATCTCATTTGTAGTCATGGATTTCGCCACTATGAACATAGCATTCGTATTGTGGAAAAATTGGAGAATAAAGGGCAAGGGTTAAATCTTTCTGTTGAAGTTCGCGATGGTATTTTAAATCATCAAACAACGGGACGAGCTATGACATTAGAAGGTCGAATTGTAAGGCTTTCGGATAAGATCGCTTATCTTCATCACGACATTGACGATGCCATTCGAGGGAAAGTGTTGACCGAGGAAGAATTACCAAAAGAGTTTCGAGATATCTTAGGGCATGATCCAAGAAGTAGGCTCAATTGCATTATCCATGATATTATTACAATGAGTGAAGGAAAGCCTGATATTTTGATGTCACCAGAGATAGAGAAGGCTATGTTTGGACTTCGAGCTTTTATGTTTGAGAATGTATATACCAATCCAAAAGTAAAAAAAGAAGAGAAAAAGTGTAAAGACCTTTTAATTGCACTATTTGAACATTATAAAAAGAATATAGAAGATCTGCCAGAAGAATATCAGATTCCAATACGAAGAGGGGAGCAAGAAGAGCAAGTGATTTGTGATTATATCGCAGGTATGACCGATCATTATGCCCTTCATCAGTTTCAAGAACTCTACGAACCAAAAGCATGGAGTATTTAACCATTTTTGCATGATATAAAGTGGTTTATCGTATGATAAGTGGAGGTGATGGAAGTGTATTACAATGAAGATATTGTGGAAGAAGTGAGAGTGAGAAATGATATTGTGGATATTATTTCTGGTTATGTCAGTTTAAAGAAAAAAGGAGCTTCTTACTTTGGGCTTTGTCCATTTCATAATGAAAAATCACCATCGTTTTCGGTGAGTCGTGATAAACAGATGTATTATTGTTTCGGCTGTGGAGCAGGAGGAAATGTGTTTACCTTTATTATGGAATATGAAAATTTTACATTTCCTGAAACATTAAAAATGTTGGCAGAACGAGCAGGAATGGAACTGCCAGAAGCAGAGCTTTCCAAAGAGGAGAAGAGAGCCTCTGATTATAAAACCATGTTGCGAGAAATGAATCGACAAGCGGCAAATTATTTCTATCTTTTATTACACAGTGAGAGAGGAAAAAATGCCTATGACTATTTGACAGATCGTGGAATTACGAAAGAAACGATTAAAAAATTTGGTTTAGGGTACGCTGATATTTATAGTGATGATCTTTATCAATATTTAAAATCCAAAGGCTATACGGATAGCCAGTTAAAAGATTCAGGTCTTGTTACCATTGATGAAAAAAGAGGTGGTAGTGACAAGTTCTGGAATCGTGTGATGTTTCCAATTTTGGATGTGAATAGCAAAGTCATTGGATTTGGTGGTCGTGTCATGGGAGATGGTAATCCGAAGTATTTAAACTCCAAAGAAACAGCGGTTTTTGATAAGAGCCGAAATTTATTTGGACTTCACATAGCGAGGACATCAAGAAAACCATATTTTATTGTATGTGAAGGGTATATGGATGTGATCAGTATGCACCAAGCAGGCTTTATTAATACAGTGGCTTCTTTAGGAACTGCTTTCACTCCTTTTCATGGTACCTTGTTAAAACGCTATACAAAAGAAGTGATTTTATCTTACGATAGTGATGAGGCAGGAACGAAAGCAGCACTTCGTGCCATTCCTATTCTAAAGGAAAGTGGTTTGGTTGTTCGAGTGCTGAATTTAAAGCCATATAAAGATCCAGATGAATTTATAAAAGCTCTTGGAGCAGAGGCTTTGGAAGAGAGGATCAAAGAAGCGATCAGCAGTTTTATGTTTGAGATCGCAGTTTTAAAACAGCAATACAATGAAAATGATCCAGAAAGTTGGACGATGTTTGCCCACGAGCTGGCAAAAAAACTTTCAACGATTTCGGAGCGTTTAGAACGTCAAAATTATATAGAAGCGTGTGCACGCACGTATCATATGGGAGTAAAAGATTTAGAAGAGCTTGTCAACCGATATGGGATGACAATGTATCGTACAAAAGAACAAGGGGAAAATGAAAGGGAGAAAAAATCGGAAAAAGAGAAAAAAGACGATGGATACCGTCAGTCCCAAAGACTGTTGCTTACATGGATGGTAAATGAGCCAAGATTATTTGAGCAGTTAAAAGGCATTATCAGTGCTGATGATTTCATTGAGCCATCCTATCATTCCGTTGCAAAAATGCTTTTTGAGGAGTATGAACAGGAACATAAAGTGACACCTGCTAAGATCCTAAATCAGTTTACGGAAGTGGAAGAGCATAATCAGGTTGCCGTAATTTTCAATACCACATTGAAAATGGCTCCGTCACCAGAAGACAATGAAAAAGCTTTGACCGATGTTGTTAGAAGGGTAAAAGAGTATCATATCAATTATGATATGGAACATTCCAATGATATTGGTATGTGGCAAAAATTGATCAAAGAGAAAGCGGAATTACAGAAATTGTATGTATCACTGCACTTTTCCTGACGGATAGGAAGAAAGGGATTTGACAATGGAAAAAATAAACAAAACATTCGAAGAACAGCTTAATGAGTTATTATTACTTGCAAAACAGAAAAAAAATGTATTGGAATACGCAGAAGTCCTTCAATTTTTTAAAGGAGAGGATTTGACAGAGGAGAAGATTGAACAGCTCTATGATTTTATGGAACAGAACTCTGTGGATATTTTAGCAATTCAAACCGATCGACAAGAAGAAGTAGATCTTGGCGATGAGCCAGACAATCTTGAAGAATTAGAAGAATTAGAAAGCACAGAAGAATTAGAAAAAATGGAGCTGACAACTCCAGAAGGAGTCAGCTATGACGATCCTGTGCGAATGTATTTGAAAGAAATTGGCAAAATACCATTGTTGAATTTTGAAGAAGAAGTGGAACTTGCAAAGAAAATTGAGAATGGGGATGAAGAGGCAAAGAAACGTCTTGCAGAGGCGAATCTTCGTCTTGTTGTCAGCATTGCAAAGCGGTATGTAGGAAGAGGAATGCACTTTCTTGATCTCATTCAGGAGGGAAATATGGGACTCATTAAGGCTGTGGATAAATTTGAATACCAAAAGGGATACAAATTTAGTACTTATGCCACATGGTGGATTCGTCAAGCCATTACAAGAGCTATTGCAGATCAAGGAAGAACGATTCGAATTCCTGTTCACATGGTAGAAACCATTAACCGTATTATTCGTGTATCAAGAGATATGGTTCAGCGTTTAGGAAGAGAGCCATCAGAAGAAGAACTGGCAAAAGAATTGGATATGGAAGTGGAACAAGTGCAAAAAATTATGAAGATTGCACAGGAACCAGTTTCTTTAGAAACACCAATTGGTGAGGAAGAAGATAGTCATTTAGGAGATTTTATTCAGGATGACAACATACCAGTTCCAGCGGAGGCGGCTGCCTATACTTTGATGAGAGAACAACTACTAGAAGTGCTTGACACATTAAATGAAAGAGAAAGAAAAGTATTAAAACTTCGCTTTGGTCTTGTGGACGGCAGAAGTCGTACATTGGAAGAAGTGGGAAAAGAATTTCACGTGACAAGGGAGAGAATCCGTCAAATTGAAGCAAAAGCTTTGAGAAAATTGCGTCATCCTAGCCGAAGCAAAAAATTAAAAGATTATCTTGAATAAGAAAGGATAGAACATAATATGATAACATTGTCGAAACGTATGGAGAGGGTTGCCTCTATGGTAACAGAGGGGAGTCGTGTTGCAGATATTGGTACCGATCATGGGTATGTACCCATTTCCCTTGTGGAAAGAGGAAAAGTTTCAAAGGCTATCGCTATGGATGTAAGAAAAGGACCTCTTTCAAAGGCAATGGAACACATAAAGGAAAGTGGACTTGAAGAAAAAATTCAGACAAGACTTTCTGATGGAATGGAACAATTAAAAGAGGGAGAAGTGGATTCTGTTATCATTGCTGGAATGGGCGGTGAGTTAATAGTCAAAATCTTACGAAATGCCTCTCATATATTACCTTCTATAAAAGAATTGATTTTACAACCGCAGTCAGAGATTTACAAAGTGAGAGAAGAATTGCATCGACTAGGATTTTGTATTGAGAAAGAGAGTATGTTGCTTGATGAAGGGAAATATTATACGGTGATCAAAGCGATAAAAGGGCAAGAACACTATGAAAATCAATGGGAATATCTGTACGGCAAGAAGTTGCTTTTAGAGAAAAATGAGATTCTCCATCAGTGGTTGTTAAAAGAATATAGAGTTAATGAAGCGTTATGTAAAAAACTAGAAGGGGTTTCCTCTGAGGCTGGAATGGCAAGAAAAGAAGAATTATTACATAAACGATCTATGTTAAAAGGAGGACTGGCATGTTATGATAATGAAAGAATTGGCTAAAGAATTAGAACAGTTATCCCCTTCCCGCTATGCTTGTTCTTGGGACAATGTGGGATTGTTAGTGGGACGTTATGACCAAGAGATAAAAAAAGTAGTTGTAACATTGGATGCCACAAATGAAGTAATCGAAGAGGCAAAAAAAAGAAATGCGGATTTGATCTTAACCCATCATCCGATTATTTTTTCTTCCATGAAACGAGTGAATGATGAAACAATTTTGGGAAGAAAATTGATGACATTAATCGAGAATACAATTGCTTGTTATGCCATGCACACCAATTTTGATACAATGGGAGGAATGGCACAAATAGCAGAACAGCGTTTGCAGTTACAAAATACTATCCCATTGGAAGTGACAGCAGAAGAGGATGGAAAGTTAGAAGGCATTGGAAGAGTTGGAATGTTAGAGCGATCAATGACTTTACTTGAATGTGCCAACTTTGTGAAAGAAACTTTTTCCCTTCCCAATGTCATGATATTCGGAGAAGAAGATAGGAAGGTGCAAAAAGTAGCCGTTTGCCCGGGTTCAGGAAAAGGAATGATGGATGAGGCATTAAAAAAAGGTGCGGATGTCTTGATTACTGGTGATATAGGACATCATGATGGGGTGGATGCACTGGATGCAGGATTATCCATCATTGATGCAGGACATCATGGGTTAGAACATATCTTTATTGCCTTTATGACAAAATTTCTAAAAGAGAAATTTCCAGAACTCATAGTAGAACCAGTGGATAGTAAATGTCCATTTTGGATAGTATAGAATCATAGGTTGTTAGAATAAAATAAGATAGAAGAAAGGAGGCAGAAAGATGTTAGATATTACAGTGTTTCAAAAAGAACAACAAGTGAAAGAAGGAACGACCCTTTATGAAATTGCAAGAAAGCAAAAAAGTGAAAAAGGGGACTATGTGCTTGCGAATAGAAATGGAGAGTTATGCGAGTTATATAAAACAGTGAAAAATGGAGATACTATCACTTTTATTTCCACAAATAGTAATACAGGAATGCTTGCTTATAAAAGAAGTATGACGTTATTAATGCTCAAGGCATTTCATGATGTATACGATACAAAGAAAGTAAAGGTGATCGTCAATCATTCTTTAGGAGAATCCTATTTTTGTATAGTAGAAGGACATAGTAAGGAAGAGGTAAAAGCAATTCTTCCACTTGTTGAAAAAAGAATGCAGGAACTGGTGGAACAAAACCTTGTTATTGAGAAACGAACCATACACACCAATGATGCCATTGAAAGATTTCGTGACTATGATATGGAAGACAAAGTGCGTTTATTTCGTTATCGAAGGGGTTCAAGGACAAATCTTTATGCGATTGATCATTACGAAGATTATTTCTATGGATATATGGTTCCAACCACTGGTTGTCTAAAATATTTTCAGTTAGAGCCATATGAATGCGGATTCCTATTAAAAATGCCATCCAAAGAAGAACCAAACAAAGTGGCAAAAGTCATCGACCGACCAAAATTATTTCAGATTTTAAGAGAGGCGGATGACTGGGGCAATACTCTTGAAATTAATACCGTTGGTGCGTTAAATGATGCTATTGTTGCAGGACGGATGAATGAGATTATTTTAATTCAAGAGGCATTACAGGAGAAAAAACTTGCGGAACTTGCTGATGAAATCGTGAAAAATAACAAAAAAATCGTTTTAATTGCAGGTCCTTCTTCTTCAGGAAAAACAACATTTTCCCATCGCCTATCCATTCAACTGAAAATTCATGGAATGAAGCCACATCCGATTTCTATTGACAGCTATTTTAAAAATCGTGAAGATTCGCCAAAGGATGAGAATGGAGAATATAACTTTGAAACGTTAGAGGCCATTGACGTGGAAACATTTCAACAGGATATGTTAGATCTCTTAGAAGGAAAAGAAGTTTCTATGCCTACCTTTAATTTTATTAGCGGGCATAGGGAGTATAAAGGAAATACCTTGCAGTTAACAGAGAAAGATATTTTAGTCATTGAAGGAATCCATGGTTTGAATAATGGGTTAACAGGCAATATGCCAAAGGATTTCATTTATAAAATCTATATTAGTGCTCTCACTCAGCTCAATATTGATGAACACAATCGAGTTCCTACAACAGATGGAAGATTGTTGCGTCGACTTGTTCGAGATGCGAGCTATCGAGGCACATCGGCAAAGGAAACGATTGCACGATGGAACTCGGTAAGACAAGGAGAAGAGTCCTTTATCTTCCCCTATCAAGAAGAAGCGGATGCCATGTTCAATTCTGCTCTCATTTATGAATTAGCAGTGCTAAAACAATATGCAGAGCCTTTATTGTATGCAGTTCCTATGGATTGTGAAGAGTATCAAGAAGCAAAGCGACTGTTAAAATTTTTAGATTATTTCTTGGGGATTCCTGGAGATTCCATTCCGCATAATTCTTTGATTCGAGAATTTATTGGTGGAAACTGCTTTGACATCTAAAAATAGCACTGGACAGGAAGTAAGATTCATGTTAGAATGTTTTGCGTGAGTCGGATAAATGATCGCGGCTGCAAGTGTCGAAAGACCGCAGGTGAGGAAAGTCCGGGCTTCATAGGGCAGGGTGCCGGATAGCGTCCGGTGGAGGCGACTCCCAGGCTAGTGCAACAGAAATAAACCGCCAACGTTTCGTTGGTAAGGGTGGAAAGGCGAGGTAAGAGCTCACCGCTAATTTGGTAACAAATTAGGCTCTGTAAACCCCACTCGAAGCAAGACCAAAAAGTGAGCGATACGGCTGCCCGTCGTGCTTACAGGTAGGTCGCTCGATCTTGTTGGTAACAGCAAGGCTAGATAGATGATCATTCACGACATAACCCGGCTTATCGTCCGACTCATGAAAAATAAAATGATGTTTTATAGGTTTTATTCAAAAGTTTTGAATAGAGCCTTTTTTTCGTTATAGGAAATTTTGTTGTCTATTGTTCTAAAAAACGTGTTGCTCATTGGTATGGGAATTATCCACTAAAAATGTAAAAAAATCATGACTTCCCCATAAAAAAGTAGTATAATAAAATACAAAGAGATAAGGAGGGAATCAATATGGGATATGTATTTGAAGGTAAACGGTTATACGAAATCCAAAACTATTTGGAAACACAAATGCAACAAGTAGAGCGTATTTCTGATATTCCAATGACAGAAGAAGATTATCATTATCTTGAAATGAAAATTCAAACAATTATTGATGCTCCAGAACGAAGTCGATTGCTTGTGGTATATAAGCCATCGGTTGTCGTATACTGGGTATTTACTTTGATTTATGCAGACGATGATACAAAACGTGTCACCGCTTATTTTAACAAATTACCACAATATTTACAGCGTTCTTATCTTTACCTATGTTTGGATGTCTTTGGGGAACATGGATTTATGAAATATCGAGAGAAAACACATGATATTAGGCAGGAAGTGCGTTCGTTGCTTACCATTCAGGCTGGATTGCCAGAAGAAATGGTAGAACAGTGGGATTAAGAAAGATAAATAATAAAAAGATCAAGAAAAGTATATACAAAAGTAGAAAAAAGATCTATAATGTAGACAATGAAAAAGGAGGTATTGTAAGTATGAAGTTTTATGTATGTGAACATTGTGGAAACATCGTTGCATTTGTGAAAGAATCAGGTGTGCCAGTTATGTGCTGTGGTGCTAAGATGAAAGAATTAGTTCCAGGAACATCAGATGGAGCCACAGAAAAACACGTTCCAGTGATTGAAGTGTCTGGTAATACAGTGACAGTATCCGTAGGATCTGTTGCTCATCCAATGGCAGAAGAACATTATATTCAATGGATTGCTCTTGAAACAAAAGAAGGCAATCAAAGAAAACTTTTAAAACCAGGTGAAGAACCAAAAGCAGTATTTGCTATTACAGAAACAGATGAGGTAGTGGCAGCTTATGAATACTGTAACCTTCATGGACTTTGGAAGGCAGAAATGTAATAAAGGATAAGATGTAAAAAAGTTCCCCATGAATTATTTTTCGTGGGGAACTTTTTTGTGCGTGGAAGGCATAAGTCAAGCGGAAATGCTTGCATTTCTATTTTACGCGAAGGCAACGAGTCAGAAACGATGCTTGCATAAGTTTATGACGACTGCCCGCGAACATTTATCATGTTGACGCCGCCCACGAACGTGAGAAGTTCGCAAAGCGTACTTCTCATCGTTACGCAAAGACAACGAGTCATGTAAGAGATAAGGACAAGATAAGACAGAGGATCGTAAGAGTTTCGTAAAGACAGTAAGATCCTCTCTATGTTACAATAAATAATAAGAAAATGAATGAAGATTGTAAAAGAGAAATAGGAGAAAACGTATGAAAGATATTACGATTTTAGTGGTGGATGATGATGAAGAAATTGCAGAATTAGTGGAAATTTATTTGACAAATGATGGATATGAAGTGATCAAGGCGTATGATGGAAAACAATGTTTAAAAGCCTTAGAAGAAAACAAGCAGATTAAACTGATTATATTGGACATTATGATGCCAAATATTGATGGGTTAGAAGTATGTCGTAAGATCAGAAAAACTAGTAATATTCCAATTATTATGCTCAGTGCGAAGGCGGCGGATATGGATAAGATTATCGGATTTGGAACAGGAGCTGATGACTATTTAACAAAGCCTTTTAACCCATTAGAGCTGATGGCGAGAGTGAAATCACAATTAAAACGTTATACGACCATCAATATGGCACTGGATGGTAACCAGAATAAAGAAACCATAGAGATTCAAGATCTTGTTATCAATCGAAAAGCCCATAAAGTTCATAAAAGTGGAACAGAAATTAATTTGACTCCGATTGAATTTGAGATTCTTTATTTGCTTGCATCCCATGCAGGAAGAGTATTTGGAACGGATGAAATCTTTGAGAGAGTATGGAATGAAAAAGTATATGAAGTGAATAATACGGTTATGGTGCATATTAGAAGACTTCGTGAAAAGATCGAGGATAATCCAAGAAGTCCTCAAATCTTAAAAACAGTTTGGGGGGTAGGATATAAAGTTGAAGACTAGACGCAATCGAAAAGTTCAGTTTATTAAAAGTTTTCGTCTTAAAATCGCTATCTATACCTTTCTGAGTCTTGGTTGTACTTTTCTAACAGATAGTATGATTCTTTTATTATTCTTTTTATATCATCAGAAAACCCGAGATATTGTACTTCGTATCAAAGAAATGAAAGAACAAAAGATAGCAAATGCTGAGGTTGGAATGTTTGCTACAAGACCGATGGGAAATCAAGAGTTTCTTTTCCAAAATGGAATTGGACTAACAGGAAATTTGATTTTCGATATTATCATTATCATTGGGTTTTCAACCATTTTGTTCATCGTCTATTTTATTTTGGTATCCCACAATATGGTTAGTTATCTAAGAGAGATTCATCGAGGGATTGAACGCATTAAAGACGGCGATTTTGACACCAACATTCGGGTTATTCATGAGGATGAATTATCCATTATGGCACAATCGATCAATGAGATGCGTTATACGATTAAAGAATTAATAGAAAAAGAAAGGCGAATAGAAAAAGCAAAAAATGATCTCATCACAAATGTTGCTCATGATTTGCGAACGCCATTAACTTCCATTATTGGATATTTAGAGCTATTGAGAAAAGAAGAAGAGATACCAGCGGATACAAGAAGAAAATATTTACGTGTTGTCTATGATAAGGCAAAACGTTTGCAAAATCTGGTGGTGGATCTTTTTGATTATACGAGATATGCCAAAGATGGTGTTACCCTCCAAAAAGATACGTTGGAGTTAAATCGATTTTTAGAGCAGTTAGTTGAGGAATTTTATCCAAGTTTTCAAGATGCCAAGTTGGAGTGTAACATGAGTTTATCCAATGAGGATATTCTTTTGTGGGCAGATGGAGAGCTACTAGCAAGGGCTTTTGGTAATTTGATTTCCAATGCCATTAAATATGGAGCGGATGGAAAACTTATCATAATAGAAATTAAAGTTATAGAACAATGGGCAGTTGTTTCTATTACAAATTTTGGACAAATTATACCAAAACAAGATTTGAATAAAATATTTGAAAAGTTTTATCGGGTAGAATCTTCACGTTCTGTATCCACTGGAGGAACGGGACTTGGTTTGGCCATTACAAAAAATATTATTTCCCTTCATCATGGAAAAATAACCGTAAAAAGCGATGAAAATGGAACGGTATTTGAAGTGAGCATGCCAATAGGGAAAAAGGAGGATAAGACGGAGTATGAAAAGTAAGAAATACAAAGTAAGGTTGGTCTTTATGGTGATTTGTTTGACCATATTATCAGGATGTGGCACCACAAGGGTTATTCCTTTGCAGGGTACAAGCCAATCTAAAAAGATTATAAATAGCGGGGAAGTGGCTTCTGCACAAAATGAACAATTTTCCATTCAGATTACTTATGGAGCAAATAATGTGCTGATGGGAGAAGCATGGATTCCCGTTACCGTACAAGTAAAAAATAAAGGAGAAAACTTTGAAGGAAGTGCAAGGATCACAGTTCCAAGCCCTGTGGAAGAGGGAGGAATTTCCTATGAAAAGGATTTCTCCATCCCACAAAATGGAGAGAAAAAGTTAACCATTTCCATTCCACAGCTTAGAAATTTTACGAAGTTCAAAGTTTCCATCGTTCAAGGAGATAATGTCTTGATCAGTAAGGAAGTTCGTACCGGATTAGAGTACGGCGATAACATGGAACGGTTAAACGTTGGAATTCTATCTAATGATGCCGCAGCCCTTCATTACTTTGATGGAGAGTATTTGGATAATCAATTTGGAATAGGAGTTCGTACAACAGAGCTTACTCAACAGTCATTTCCAGAGGATGCCAGTGCATTAGGTTCTATGGCATTTTTAGTTATCAACCAGTTTGAAACAGAAAAACTTTCCAAAGAACAGATGGATGCCATGATAAGTTGGGTAGAACAAGGTGGTGTCTTAATTTTAGGAACTGGAACATCAGCAAAACAAGTATTATCTGGTTTCCCAAGCGAGTATTTAGGAGGAGAAATTGGCAATAACCATAAGAAAGAAATGGTTTATGATGCCCACAATGGAAAAGAAACCGTTGAAGTGGAAAGCGTTGACTTAAAAGTGAACGGTGGAACATTGCTAAAAGACATTGTGAATGGAGCAAAGATTTGGAGGGTTGAAAAAGGCAATGGCAGTGTGATTGTCACAGACTTTGATCTTGGAAGTCAGAGTATCAATGAATGGTCAAATAATGGAGAGTTTGCTACAACACTTTTAGAAGAAACGATGAGCGATATTGTGAAATCCCATTTTTCCTATGTTTATTTCGGAAACAATTATGACACAAGCATGGCAAATGCCTTGAATTTTTATGATGGGATAGCATTTCCTAAAACGGCTTCTTATATTATTTTATTTACCCTCTATATTTTAATCATTGGACCGATTGGGTATTTTATTTTAAAGAAGAAGGATAAGCGGGAAAAAATTTGGATTTTAATTCCGATAACAGCTCTTGTATTTAATGGAATTATTTTTATTAGTAGTTCTGATTCACAAGTAAAAGATACGGTTGGAACAACAATTACTATGGTGGATAGCAGTACTTCTAATTGGAGAGAAGAAGTTTTCGTTTCTATGCTCAATCCGAATAAAAAAGCGTATGCCATTCAAGTTGTGAATGGATATAAGCAGATGATGCCATTTCGCAATTCTTACTATTATTATAATGACAATGTTAATTTGGATATGAATCATTATACCATTAAGGAGCAGGAAGAAGGCACAATCATTTCCTTTGAGAAAGGGAAAGCGTTTTCCAATGACATCTTTAAGATGACAGGAACGAAGAAGAAAGAACAAGGTGGTTTTGAAAAGAACTTAGAACTCACTATTGATGGAATCAGCGGTACGGTTACTAATCGCACAGGATATGACCTTGTACAGGCTGGTATTGTCTATAATGGAAAATATGTTTCTTTAGGGGATATGAAGGCAGGAGAAACAGTGACTATTAAGTCAAATGAAGTTGAGCTTCTTCGAAATACAGATGCTTCTTCCATAGCAGGGTTGCTTGTAGATAATATGCCATATCGAACACAAGAAGAGCGGGCGAGAAAAAATCAGTTGAATGACATCTATATATACTTTGGAGGCAGATTTGAAAGAATGGTGGACAATGAAGGATATATTGTTGGAATTGCTGAACAGTATGATAAAGATTACATCGTGAATTCTTCAATCGAGGAGAGTGGAAGAGCTTTATTTTATGATCACTTTAAAGAAAAGCCAATCGATTCCAAAGAATATTATGTGAGAAATATTATGACTGTATTAGAGAGCAGTAAAACGGGAAACATCGATCAGACTTCCAATCGGGTATATATGGACTTGGAAGAAGCTGAATATAAATTTGATTCTGCGTATAACATTGAAGAAATTTATTCCAGTAACTTGACATCAGAAACAGGATATCGAGAGCAAAATCTCCATATTTATGCTTGGAATTATAAGACGAAGAAATATGAAGAAATTTTTAAGACAGAAAAAGAATTGACAAAAAAGCAAATAAAAAACTATGTGAATGGTCATAGAATGAAGTTAAGGTTTACTTGCGATGGCTATTCAGACCTACCAATTATTTCAGTATCAGGAGGTGGAAGAGATGCTAGAAATTAAACAATTATGTAAATATTATGGTGATTTTCTTGCAGTGAACCACCTTGATCTATCCATTGAAAATGGAGAGATTTTTGGATTTGTCGGCCCAAACGGTGCGGGCAAGACGACGACAATGAAAATTATTTCAGGGCTATTAAAGGCGAGCAGTGGAGAAGTTTTTATCGATGGAACGAATGCGTTAAAGGATGCCAAGCAATTAAAGCAAAAGATTGGATATATGCCTGATTTTTTTGGTGTCTATGATAATTTAAAAGCCATTGAGTATATGGAGTTTTATGCTTCTATGTACGGAATTATTGGGAAGAAAGCAAAACAGATTTCAAGGGAGCTTATGGCACTTGTTAATTTATCAGATAAGGAAAACAGCTATGTGGACGGACTTTCAAGAGGAATGAAACAGCGTCTTTGTTTAGCTAGGAGTATGGTGCATAATCCCGATTTATTGATTTTAGATGAACCAGCATCTGGTCTTGATCCAAGAGCTAGATTTGAGATGAAAGAGATTTTAAAAAATCTAAAGGATATGGGAAAGACTATTATGATTAGTTCTCATATTCTTCCAGAACTTGCTGAGATCTGTACGACCATCGGAATTATGGAGCAAGGGCAATTGCTATTACATGGTTCAGTGGAAGATATTTTAGAACAAGCAAAAGGAAGAAATTCTTTAAAGATACAACTGTACTCTGGACAATCAAAAGCACTTCGTGTACTAAAAGAAAATCCCAAGGTGGAAAGTATTTCCATTCTGGATTCCTGTCTTAAGCTAAAATTTAGGGGAACAGAGGAAGAAGAGGCAAGACTTTTGAGGAGTATTTTAGAAGCGGGGGCGGAAGTATCTGGATTTTCAAGAGAACGGGGAAATTTGGAGGAGCTTTTTATGGAAATGACGGAGAAAGGAGAGGATGAAAATGCGGATTAACCCTATTTTACGAAAAGAACTAAAAATGAATGCGAGAACGGTGAAATTACCAATTCTTGTTATTTTATACAATTTAGTATTATCTTGTGTTGCCATTCTCTCATTGGCAGGAGTGCAAAGTCAGTATGATGCAGGATATGCCATACAATATGATGAATTATTCACGATTTTTTATATCCTCGGATGGATTCAATGTGTGATTGTCTGTTTTATGATACCAGTTTTAACGGCTAGTTCGATTGCAGGAGAACGAGAAAAACAAACATTGGATATTATGCTTACAACATCCATTCGCCCTTTTAAAATCATTGTTGGGAAATTGACAGCTTCCATGTGTACGGTTTGCTTACTTGTGATTTCTAGCATACCGATTTTATCTGTTGCCTTTATTTTTGGTGGTATGGATTGGAGTTATATTTTATATTTTATTTTAATTGTGATTTCCATTGGAATTTTAGTTGGAAGTGTTGGTATTTTCTTTTCCAGTTTGGTGAAGAAAACTCCCGTTGCCATTGTATTGACTTTTATTTTAGGTGGAATCGTTGTTTTAGGAACAGTTTATGGTTTTCCTCTTATTCGAGAATTCTATCAAGAATTCCACTATGATTCGATAACAGGGGTGAATCGCCAATTGGATATTCGTTGGTCGGCTCTTTTGATGTTGATGAATCCAGCAGTTTTATTTTTTGACTTTATGCAAAAAAGTTCTGGAAGTCCTGGGATTTCTCACTATATCCCCGATTTATTTCACTGTGCTAGCAATGGAAGAATGTATACATTTGCAGAAAACTGGTGGATTCCAGCAAGCGTCATTGTACAGCTTGGAATTGCCTTCCTCTTCTTATGGGGAGCTACATGGGCACTCGATCCATTGAAACATAAAAATGGTCATAGAAGAAAGAAGAAAAAGAAGTAAATTGGAATAAGGGATTTGTGAAAGGGAAAGGAAGAGAAGATGTCTTTAGAGATGAAAGAACTGATAAAAATCATTGATACCATTCGTAGAAGACTTTGGAGAAACGCTTTCTTTACAAATCTTTTAAAAGGAATGATAGCCGGCAGTTTTGCTGGCTTTTTTCTTAACTGTGTGGCTCTTTTTTATCCTATTTTATGGCAAGGGAAAAAAGTGATATTTTTATTCCTATGTTCAGAGATTGTATGTTTGGTGTATGGAATATTTCAGTTGCCAAATAGGAAAAAAACAGCACAAATTGGAGATTCCTCTGGATTAAAGGAGCGTTTGACAACGGCGTATGAAAATAGAGAAAAGGATGATTTTTTCTCTCATTTACAGCGACTGGATGCTTTAGAGAAGAGTCAGCAGGTGGATTGGAAGAAAGAATTATGTTTTTCTTATCCTAAAAAACAGATATATATATTGGTTGTGGCGTGTTTGTTATGCGGAATCAGTTATGGACTTCCATCAAAAGCGAAAGAGCAGGCAATAGAACAACAAGAGGTGGTAAAAGAAGTAACAAAGATCAAACAAGAGATTCAAAAGGTAAAAGAACAGCTACAAAAACAAAAGGATGAAGAACTAGAAAAAGTGGTGGAAGAGCTGATACAAACACAAAAAGAATTAAAAGAAGTAAAAAATAAAAAAGAACTGGAAAAAGAAAAGCAACGACTGTTGAAGAAGTTAGAGCAAAAGAGTGGATTATTAAAAGAAAAAGAGGAAGCAAAACAACAGATCAAGCAGTTAGAAGAGGGCTTAAAAAGTAAAGAAGAAACTTCTGAAAATGGAGAGGGAGAAACGGCTGATTCAGCCAATCAAAATGGGGATAGAACAACGGGTGAAGGTAGCGGGACATCCAGTACTGGAAGTCAAAACGGCAATATAGGAACAACAAATGGGAATAGTCATAGTTCTAGCAGTGGAAATCAAAATAGTAGTATAGGCTCAACGGATGGAAATAACCAGAACTCCAATAGTGGAAGTCAAAATAGTAACACAGGATCAACAAAGGGAAATAACCAAAGTTCTAATACTGGAAGTCAAAATGGAGCCAATCAAAGCAATGGTGGTTCTGGAAGTGGCAGTGGGCAAGGACAGGGACAAGGGCAAGGTAGCTCTAACAAAGGAAGCGGTTCTGGTTCTGGATGGAACTATGGTGGAAAATATGGAGAGGAAGAAGAGGCAAAGCAGGATGGTTCTATGATTTGGGTGCCAAAATCTGTTGGTGATGATAAGGAGCTAACTGGTAAGGCAAATGAAAATGGTTCTTCTAACAAAGAATCGGTTCTTCAATCCGAGATACAGACAGGAAGCCATAAAGAGTATGAGGAAGTCTTAGGAGAATACCAAGATGAGGCCTATAAGAAAATAGATAAAAAACAGTATTCAAGTCAAGCCAATCAATTGATTAAAAAGTATTTTGAACAATTAAATGAATAGGATAGGAGAGAGAGTATGAATGAGCAGATGATCAAAGAAGTAAAAGAAAAGTTGGAAATGGTACAAAAAGAAATTAAAAAGGCGATCGTTGGGCAGACAGAGGTCATAGAACAAGTTCTGATTGCCATGTTAGCAGATGGGAATGTGTTATTAGAAAGTGTTCCAGGGCTTGGAAAAACACAGCTTGTCAAAACATTTTCAAAAGTGATGAATATGGAGTTTTCAAGAATTCAGTTTACACCAGACTTAATGCCAGGAGATGTGACGGGAACTAATTTAATTGTGCAAGAAGAGGGAGGATACCATTTTAAATTTCAAAAAGGTCCTATTTTTGCAAATTTAGTGCTTGCTGATGAGATCAATCGTGCAACTCCAAAAACACAGTCTGCTTTACTGGAGGCTATGCAGGAAAAGACGGTTACAACAGGTACAACCACATACAAACTAGAAGAGCCATTTATGGTATTGGCTACGCAAAACCCCATTGAAAATGAAGGAACCTATCCATTGCCAGAAGCCCAACTTGATCGATTTTTAATGAAAATTCTCATTTCTTTTCCAACAAAAGAACAACTTCGCCAAATTGTGGAGTTAACGATGGGACAGGCAGTGGATACGCCACAAATGGTTATGACAAAAGAAGACATCAAAGAGATACGGGATATGATGTTGCAACTTCCAGTGGCGGACTCTGTTATGGAGTATGCCATGTCCATTGTGGCAGGAACTCATCCAGAAATAGAAGACGGAGCTGAGGTGGCAAAAAAGTATATTTTATGCGGTTCTAGCCCAAGATCGGCACAAGCACTCATAAAAACAGCAAAAGCAAGAGCCTTTCTAAAGGGAAGATATAATGTGGCATTTGAAGATATTGAGGCAATGGCGTATCCGGTGTTACGACATCGACTGTTGTTAAACTTTGAAGCTATATCAGAGGGCATCACCCCAGAAATCGTGATTCAACGGCTTTTAGAGGAAAAGAGAGTTGTGTGATCAGAGGAAAGTGAACGTGTGAGGTGATAGGATGGAGCTACAATTTGAACAGACTTTTTTTGATACGATGAATCGTCTTCGTTATTATTTAAAAATGCCAATGATTCATGGAAGAAATGGAAGTAGAAAAGCGATGGCAAAGGGAGCATCCGTTGAGTTTTCTGATTACAGAGAATATCAACTAGGCGATGACATAAGGAGAGTGGATTGGAATGCCTATGGACGCTTTGAAAAACTCTATATCAAAGAGTATATGGAAGAAAAAGAGGCGTTGTTTCATCTTTTTCTTGATACAAGTGCTTCTATGGAATTTGGGAATAAGAAAAAATCCGACTTGGCCCTTTATATAACAGCTGGACTTTCTTATTTAATATTAAATAATCTTGATCGGGCACAAGTATATAAAATTGCCGATGGTGGTCAAGTAAAAGGGAAAAAGCATGGAGGTAGAGGAAAATTTTCGGAAGTTTTACAGGAATTAAAAGAAACAGAATTTGGTGGAAAGACAGATTTAGCGTCCTCTCTTCGAGCATCTGATTTGACAAAGGGCGGTATCTCCATTGTAATTTCAGATTTTTTGGATATGCACTCGATGGAAACTGCTATACAATACTTAAAATATAAAAAACAAGAAGTAATTTTTATTTGTATTTGGGCAAAAGAAGAGGAACAGATCGCTTCCTATGGAGATGTGGAATTTCTTGATATGGAAACAAAAGAGCGGTTAAAGGTCACCATAACAAGAAAAGAAGTGGAAGCCTATCAGGAAAGACTTCATAGGTATCAAAAACAATTAGAACAAGTTTGTAAAAAATATGATGTGGCTTTTATTAAGGTGTATTCTCATGAGCCCTTTGATGAGGTGCTTTTAAAGACGTTATACAAAAGTCAATTATTATAAAAGGAAGGTGATACGGTGGGAATTGCAACAGTTTGGGCATTTAGTTTAGCCATTGGTTTTGGTGTCATTATTCTCTTTTATATGATGAAAAGAAAAGCGAAAGAAGAACCGATTTCTTCTGTTATGTTTTGGAAACAAAATGAGCAAAATATGGAAGCAAAAACATCTTTTGAGAAGTTAAAGAAAAATTTGCTTTTCTTTTTACAGCTTATCATATGGCTCTTTCTTTTATTGGCACTATTATCACCCTACATCAAACAAAAGCAGATGATAAAATCAGAGTTGGTGCTTGTGGTGGATAACAGTGGAAGTATGAATACAAAATACAATGAAGATAAAACCAGATTGGATGTTGCCATTGCAAAGGCAAAACAGAGAGTGGATGAAGTAGATGATGGTGTGAAGATAACACTTGTGGTTTGCAATCAAACTCCAAAAGTCATTGTGAGTAAAACAACCGATCATCAACTGATAAAACAGAAGTTAGAAGAAATAAAAGGAACGGATAAAAAAGGAGATTTGAACAATTCTTTATCTCTTGTCCAGTCATTTTCAAAACAGGTAAAAGATGTAAATAGTTTATTTTTTACGGATACTCATGTGGATGTTGGTGATATAAGAGGAGAGATCATCAGTGTATATAAAGAACAAGACAATATTTCCATTGATTATGTCAGCCATAGTGAGATAACAAATGCAAAAGAGGGAAAGGGAGAAAAAGTTCTTGTGCAGGCGACCAATCATGGACAGAATGTGCAGACGGTGGAAATTAATCTGTATGAAAAAACAGACGGAAAGGAAGAAACTTTGCTTGCCATTGAAGAGGTGACATTACAAGGTAAGGAGAGTAAAAGTTACTATTTTGGACCTTATGAGTTAAAAAGTGCCTATATAAAAGCGGAATTACAGCAAAAAGATGGGCTTGCTTCTGATAATGTTGCATACGATTTCATACAGCAAACAGGAGGAAAGAGGGTACTTTTAGTAACGAAAGCCAATTTATTTTTGGAACGGGCACTTTCTCTTATCGAAGGCATGGATGTTTATAAGACAGAGAACCCAGACTACGTGGATGAAAAAGAGCCATATGATCTCATTATCTATGATGGAATAGAGCCAAAAACGATACCACAAAATTCCAGTGTTCTTTTTATTAACACTCATTGGAAAGAGATTGAGAAAGTTTCTTCAAAGGAAGGGGAACAAGTGGCTTTTGCACAATCAGAACTGACAGATTCTTTTGTGGGAGAAACGTTTTCTGTAAAGGAAATCACTCTTTATAAACAGCCAAGATGGGGAAACAATCTATTGCTTTTACATGATATGTCCAATGGTAGTGCTGGATTTTATGGTACCTATGATGGAAGAAAAGTTGGAGTTATTGGCTTTGATCTCCATAACAGCGATCTTCCTCTTATGGCAGAGTTTCCTTTGTTTATGCAGTCATTTGTAACGTACTTAACGGAAACAGGGTTAATATCGGAACAAAAAGTGGAGGCTGGAACTTTAGTTTCTTTGCAAGGAAGAATCCATGGAAAAGCATTAAAGGTATTTGATGAAACAAGACAAAAAGAAGAAAACTATATGGATGAAAATGAAAGCGAGGATTCCATGTATGTTGAAATGGAGCGAGCGGGTCTTTATTCAGTTTCTCAAAAAGTGGCAAAAGAAACAATAAAAAGTTATGTTGCTGTGTCCTTTCCACAAGGGGAAGAAACGGTAACGAAACCAGCCCAGTCCATGAAAATCAATAAAAGCGAAGAAAAAGTCGAGGGCATGGGAGAAAAGAGTTTAAGGACAGTTTGTTTGGTGCTAGCCATTTTTATGTTGCTGATTGAATGGATTGTCTATGTGAGAAGAGCATAAACGATGAGAAAGGAGAAAAATAATGAGATTTGAAATAAATCATCCACTCCTCCTTCTTTTTATTCCGATTCTAGCTTTGTTCCTTTTGTGGTCCGTCGGATTTTTACGTGTAAAAGAGCCATTGTTTCAAAGAAAAATCGCCATTGTAAGAACAAGTATTATAGGGTTGTTATTGTTGGCTATGAGTGGAGTATTTCTTGTAAAAGATACCCAAAAAATAACGACAATTTTTTTAATTGATGTTTCTGATAGCATGAATGGACATCAAAAAGAAGAAGAACAATTCGTTCGAGATGCGATAAAGACAATGGGAAAATACGATGAAGTCGGAGTCATAGCATTTGGGGAAGAGGCGTTAGTGGATCAATTTGTATCGGAACATCCAATCTTTGATACGATTACAACAGAGCCTATTACAACATCTACCAATTATGAAAATGCCATTGCAAAGGCATTATCCATGTTTGAAGAAGAAAGTGGAAAACGGATTGTACTATTAACCGATGGTTATGGAAACGATGGAAATTTACTAGAAATGCGTTCTTCCTTAGTCAGTCAACAGGTGGAGTTTCAAGTAAAACGATATGAACAAGAAAAAGGGGAAGAAGTCTACATTAGTGACTTGGATGTGCCTGAAAAAATTGGGAAAAATGAAACATTTCAAATTACAGTAACGGTGTATAGTACCATAGAAACAGAAGGAAAGATACAACTGTATTCAGGAAGGGAATGGCGTGGAGAAAAAGAAGTTATTCTTCAAAAAGGAGAAAATCAATTTGTATTCCAAGATAAAGAAAGTAAAGGAGGGTTAAAGACTTATCGTGCCGTAGTGGAGGCAAAAGAAGATACTACACTATTAAATAATGAATATTCTGCATTTACCGATGTTACCATGCCAACGAGAGTGTTGATCGTGGAAGGAGAACGAGGAAATGGAACTGTATTAGAACAGATACTAAAGGATTCTGGCTTTCAATATGACATGGTTTCGCCAGCTTCTGTACCAGACACCATTTCTAAAATGACAGCATATAAAACCATTTTATTAAACAATGTGATGAAGAATGATTTAAAGACGGGATTTCTTGATAATCTTGATACGTATGTCAAAGATTATGCGGGAGGATTGGTTGCCATTGGTGGTGATAGCAGTTTTGCTCTTGGTGGATATAGTGACACCGTTCTTGAAAAGGTTCTTCCCGTTCATATGCACTTAAAAGGAGAAAAAGAGATTCCAAAAGTGTCCATGGTCATGGTAATCGATCATTCAGGGAGTATGACATCGGGAGAAGGAGCCAATAATCTGGATCTAGCCAAACAATCGGCGATCAGTGCAGTGGAAACGCTAAGAGATAGCGATGAAGTTGGCGTGTTAGGATTTGATGATCGCTTTCAATGGATAGTTCCTATCGGTGAGATTCAGGATAAAGAATCGATTATGGAAAAAATTGCGACCATTGAAGAAGGAGGCGGAACAAGTATTTATCCAGCGTTAAAAGAAGCCGTAGAACAGCTCGTAAAATCCGATGCCAAGTTAAAACACGTTATCTTATTGACGGATGGGCAGGATGGATTTCATGACTATGATGATGTCATTGCCATGGCGAACAAGGAGAATATAACGATTTCCACTGTTGCAATCGGAGATGATGCCGATCAAAGGATATTAAAAGAAATAGCAGATCAGGGAGAAGGACGGTATTATTCTGCTAATGCTAGAACAAATCTGCCAAAAATTTTCTCAAAAGAAGTCTATTTATCCATGAGAGATTATATTATCGAGAGAGAATTTGTTCCAGAGGTGGTATCCGAACATGAGATATTAGATGGGGTGAAGGAATTTGAGTTTCCAAAGATGTTGGGATATGTTGGGGCATCTGCAAAGAATCATGCGAGAGTGCTGTTAGAATCGGATACAGGAGATCCGATTTTAACCGTATGGCAATATGGACTTGGTAAGACGGTTGCATGGCAAAGCGATGCTACAAATCAATGGACATCTTCGTATGCTAACTGGGAGCCTTATACGAGGCTATGGAAACAGATCATAGATGAAACAGTGGCACAAACAGATACAGAAGAAGATTTTATGAAGATTGAAACAAAGGGTGATGTGGCTTTTATCCATTATACAACGGATCAATATTCTGAAAATACAGAAGTGACAGTGTTATGTACCGATGAAAAAGGAGAGCAACAAACCATTGCATTAAAGCCAAGTTCACCAGGGAATTTTTCAGGAAGTTTTTCAATGGGCAAAGAGGGAGTGACAACGGTTCGACTTGTCAATAAAACAGATGGAGCCATTGTATCAAATAAAAATGGAGTAGCATTAAAGCAGTATTCAAAAGAATATCGTTTGGATGGAGAGCAAAAGGAACTTCTTCAGTTTATGCAAGAGGTGGATGGAAAGGAAATAAAGGAAGCAAAAGAGGTATTGAAAGATATGAATGGAAGAGTAGAAGTAAAATACCCTCTGTATTCTTATTTTGTATTTCTTAGCATGCTTTTATTTTTATGGGATATTGCCATTCGAAGATTTCATCTCACCTATTTAGAAGATACAATCAAAAAAAGAAAAGAATTGCTGTTATCAAAGAAAGAAAATATGGGAAAGAAAAGAGAAGGGGTAAAAGAGCAACATCAGAACAAAAAAAGAGAAGAACAGGAGAGGATAAGAGAAGAAAGAAAAGAGAATCCAAAGAAAAAACAGAAGAAAGAGCAGGAAGTCGAAGCATTGGATGTACAAACATTGTTAAAAGAGAAGAAGAAGAGGAATGGGTTATAAAGGGAAAATATATATAAATTAACTATTTTGTAATAGTTTTGTAAAATAAAAGGAATAATTTTTTAAAAATTGGCATATAGTATACAAGAGTAAATAAAAAGGAGTGACTGTATGTCAAATGTTAAAAAATTCCTTACATTAAAATTTATATGGAAAGGGAGCTATCGCATTTTGACTTTGTTCATGGTGTTGTTTGCTCTCTTTCTTTTTGTTATGGAAGTGAGATTTACCAATGCACAAACAGAGGATGAATTATATATTATGGAAAATCACTCTGCTGGAAAGCCAAACAAAGAGTTAGTGGAAGTGGTTTATCGGTTAGAACAACAAGATGTTAAGGAAACCATGGCAACAACAATAGAAAAAAAACAAGAAAAATCCATTGTGAAAAAAAAGTCCAGTGTAAAAAATAAAATATCACAAAAAGAATACAATATTTTAGTTAGAATTGTGGAAGCAGAAACCACAGGGGGAGATATAAAAAGCAAACAGATTGTTGCCAATGTGATTTTAAATCGTGTAGCTCATAAAGGATTTCCCAATACAATAGAAGAAGTTGTATTTCAACGAAATGGGAATGTTGTTCAGTTTTCTCCAATTTCAGATGGTCGCTATTATTCTGTTCATGTTACAAATAAGACCAAAAAGGCAGTGGATAAGGCATTAAATGGAGAGGATAATTCCAAAGGAGCCCTTTATTTTGCAAACCGGACGTACTCTAATCCGAAAAATATGGAGTGGTTTGATCAGAATTTAAAATATTTGTTTTCTTATGGTGGACATGAATATTTTACAGAAAAATAAATAAAAAAATAGATAATAAACTGTTTTTAGAAAGATACTTGACATTGTTAAAATAGTTAGTATACTCTAATCATATGAAGTACAAATTAAAAAGGGGTTCTCAATAGGGCTAATGTCTACGTGAAAAATAAGGAGGAATTTAATTTGCTAAAGAGAATGAAAATTAAAGGAAGGCTCATTTTTAGTCATGGTATGGTCATAGGGTTATCGTTTTTGATCATTCTATTAGGAGTTAGTAATCTGTTCTCTATGAAACGAGATTTTAATAAGATTATTGATGAAGAAATGGGAGTAAAAGAAAGTGTTATTACCGCTCGATTAGAGGCGAATACAGCCGCTCGATACTTGCGTGATATGGCACTTGATGAAGAAGGAAACGACTGGAACACACTGGAATCTCAGATCAACTCATCTCTTGCTAATTTGGATAAGCAGTTAGAGAGTATTGAGAGATCAACTGTACTGGATCAAAATGATAAAGAAACTTATATTCAATACGTAAAAAATTGGGAAAGTGAAGTCCCTAGAATTATCAATGTGATAGAGTCAGGAGATCATGAAGAGGCGTTAAATCAGATTAAAAACGTCTGTACAAAAGCGTTAAATCAACAGGCAGAGAGTGGAAAGAAATTAACCGATGCTTTGAGTGTCAGGGTAAATGATGCAATAGAGGAACAAAACAATAATTCTGTTATGAATATTGTTGTTGTTTTAGTGGCATTGATTGTTGTACTTATTATTGTTTTAATTCTCGCTATTCGTATCATTCGTTCTATTATAGAACCATTAGAAGAAGCGAAACAAGCTATGGTGGCAATGAGTGAAGGGCATTTGAATTTTCCTGTTACCTATCAATCTGTGGATGCCGTAGGAGAAATGTCAGAGGCATTACGCCAGAGTCAAAAGATTTTGGGGGATGTGATTGCTGACATCGATTACGTGACAGAGGAGATGGGAGATGGTAACTTTAATATTGCCTTGACAGCTGATTTTCCAGGGGAGCTTAGCAATATTGAAACAAGTATTAAAAAACTTGTTGTGGAAATGAGTGATATGATAGCAGACGTTGTGAAAACAGCACAGGAAGTATCTGCAAGTTCCCATCAGGTAGCACTTGGAGCGGAAGAGTCAGCAAAGGGAGCCACACAACAAGCAGGAGCAGTAGAAGAGCTTTCTTCTATGCTAAATCAAATTTTAGAGAGTTCTCATACCAATACACAATCCGCTTTATCAGCACAAGAAAATGCAAGAGTTGCTGGTGAAAAAACTTCAGAAAGCAATCAGAAAATGGAAGAAATGTTGAATGCAATGAATGAAATCACTCATGCGTCAGAACAGATTGGTAAAATTATAAAAACAATTGAGGATATTGCATTCCAAACAAATATACTCGCTTTAAATGCAGCAGTAGAGGCTGCAAGAGCTGGAAATGCAGGAAAAGGATTTGCTGTTGTTGCAGATGAAGTTCGCAATCTGGCATCCAAGTCCGCAGAAGCAGCAAAGAATACAACACAGCTGATTGAAACTTCCATACACTCTGTGGAAAAAGGTGCTGTTATTGCTCAGACAGTTGCTGATAGTATGGAAGAGGCATCCGATATGGTGGATAAAGCCTTACATCAAATAGAAGTGATTACAACAGCAGTACAAGAAGAGTCTAAGGCAGTGGATCAAATTGCATTGGGAATTGAACAGATTTCTTCTGTTGTTCAGACAACTTCATCTACAAGTGAAGAAAGTGCAGTAGCCAGTGAAGAGTTATTAAGACAAGCATCTCGTATGCACCAATTAATGGAGCATTTTACAATTTGTAACGATAGGCAACAAGAGGTAACTTTTAAAGAAGTGGAATCAAAGGAAGAGGAAGTATTGGATACAGAGGAAAAATATTAATATAATTTAGGCAATAGGATACATAACACCTTGTAAAGATAAGAAATATTGCGATAAATTTAATTTACATTACAAAAAATGTAAAAAACTTTATGCTTTCTTTATGAAAATACTTGTTTTATATACACAAACTTAACAGCTATTATGCTATAATAAAGGCAGTCAAAGATGATTTGACACCCCTATCCTAATAAAGAGAACCCTCTTTTGAAAAGATCCCATAAGAACCAAGGATACCCACTGGTTTTTATGGGATTTTTTCTGTTTACATGAAGGCAGTCAGTCCGCCAATGAGAGAAAGGAAGAATTTTATGAACATAGGAGTATTAGAAATTGATGTTCATGATATGACATGGATGCGAGCAAAAAGCTATATTGATAGTCAGCTTACCAAAGCGAAGAAAGATGTGTATCGGTTACGAGTTGTACATGGATATCGTGGTGGCACTAAAATCAAAGAAATGATAAGAAAACAATATCGAAATCATGAAAAAGTTATTCGCATCGAATACGGATTGAATCAAGGAATAACGGATTTAGTCCTAAAAGATCTATTTTAAGATGGGACATTGTGAAAGAGTGTTATGATAAGAGATTATTTTATAAAACAAGGAAATGAAAAACAGATACAACAAGAGTATTCTATTTTAAAACAACTCAATCAAGTAGAAATGCAAGCAGGAAATCAAACAGCAAGATTATTTCCTATGGTATATGAATATGAAGTACAACATGGAATTGGCATTCTTAAAATGGAAAAAATAGATGGGGTAACGTTAAATCAAATAGGGACTATGCCAAAATCCCAATGGATACTATGGATGAAGGAAGTTGCAAAAGGACTTATGATTCTTCATATGCTACGTCCTCCTATTATATGGTGTGATTGTAAACCTGACAACTTACTTGTGGATAAAGAAGGTCGTATCCATTTAATTGATTTTGACTGTGCCTTTCTTTTGAAAAAGGTTCCTCCTAGAGCGAGTTATGGCACGTTGAAGTACTCTGCTCCAGAGCAAAGAGAAGGAGGAGTTCTTGATGAAAGAACAGATATTTATGGATTTGGAGCAACTTTTTTGCATATGCCAATAAAGTGGAATTGGTTTTCCATTCATAAGATCTTGCAAAAATGTGTTGCAAAGAAGAAAGAGGAGCGATTCCAAACAGCTGGAGAATTGCTCTATGCGTTAAAGAAATTGTAAGAAAAAGTACAGGATTTAGAGAGGGATGTGAGTTGACGATCACTTAAATTCCATGTTATATTGAAGAGAATGATAGCATGCCTAATGGTGAAGGAGGCAAAGGAATGGCAATTGATACAAAAGCGGTAGAAGAACACATAAGAGGACTTCTTATTGCACTAGGAGAAAATCCAGATAGAGAAGGTTTAAAGGAAACACCAAAACGGGTGGCAAAAATGTATGAAGAAGTGTTAGAGGGAATGAATTATACAAATCATGAAATTGCACAAATGTTTTCAAAAACCTTTGAACAAGAAGAGCAGTCACAAGGAAAAGACATCGTGCTTGTGAAAGATATTTCGATCTTTAGCTATTGTGAACATCATTTAGCACTTATGTATGATATGACAGCTTCCATTGCGTATATTCCAAAAGGAAGAGTAATTGGACTCAGTAAAATCGCCCGTATTGCGGATATGGTATCCAAAAGGTTGCAACTGCAAGAGAGAATTGGAAGTGATATTGCGGAGGTTCTGATGGAGGCAGTCGGATGTGAAGATGTGGCCGTTATTATCAAAGGATGTCATAGTTGCATGAGTGCAAGAGGAATTAAAAAGTCTGAGGCAAGTACGGTTTCCACAACGTTTCGGGGAAGATTTGAAACAGAGGAAGGGTTAAAAAATCGCCTCTATATGATGTTAGCACAATAATAGCAGAACAAAGGATACAATAAGAGGGTACAAAATGAAAGAAAAACTGGAAAATAAACTGCTTGTTATTATGGCAATTGTTTGTGTAATCGCCTTGATTGCGGTTGGAGTTTTATCAGTCAAACTTTTTGAAACGAGAAAAGAAGCAAAGGTAAGTACATCGGTTATCACAGAACAACTTCAAAATATGAGTGATCTAACAACAAGCCAGTTACAATACCGAGGGCTTGTACGATATGAGGAAGGCAATATTGCTTTTATTAATAAAAAGAGTTATACCATGTTATATGATGCCATTGTAAAAGCTGGTATTGATATGGAGAAAGTATCCGTAGATGTTAGTAAGAATAAAATCAAAGTGTTTCTTCCAAAAGCAACTGTACAAGATATTGTGATTAACTCTGATACGATTGAATTTTATGATGAAAAAAACAGTTTATTTAATTGGGAAGAGAAACAGGATACAGTAACAGCATTACAACTGGCAAAGGAAGATGCAAAAGAGAGAATTGATGAGAGCCAATTGCTAAAACAGGCAGAAGGGCAAGCAGAACTTTTGATCAGAAACCTACTTCTTCCTATAACAAACGAGGATTATACACTGGAAATTACATTCCAAGAATAATAGGTAAAAGCAATAGGACGTTTCATAATAAAAGGATAGGAAACTTGTTTGAAGATAAAAAGCAAGGAGAGAGTGAGTATGGCAGAAAATAAAACAAATGTGATGAGAATTTTAGATAAGAAAAAGATAGAATATGAAATGCACACCTATGATTCAGAGGATGGGATTGATGGAATTTCTGTGGCTAAAAAACTTGGACAACCAGTAGAACAAGTTTTTAAAACTCTTGTGACACAGGGGAAAAGCAAGCAATATTTTGTGTTTGTCATTCCAGTGGCAGAAGAATTGAATTTAAAGACTGCTGCTAAAGCAGTAGGAGAGAAATCCGTTGAGATGATCCATGTAAAAGATATTAACAGTGTGACAGGATATATTCGTGGTGGTTGTAGTCCCATTGGAATGAAAAAACAGTTTAAAACTGTAATTCATGAGTCAGCAAAACAGTTTGATCGGATTATTGTGAGTGGTGGAAAGATTGGATTTCAAGTGGAGTTAAATCCAATGGAATTATCAAAACTTATTCAAGGGGATTTTGCGAATATTATTATGTCTTAATTTCTTATATTTCATGCCTTTTTTATAGAAAGGAAAAGATAAGCGTGTTGGTACTTTGTTTTAAAATAACAAAGCACCAACACGCTTATTATCGTTCTTCCCAAAGAATTTCGTTTTCTCGTTCAATGCTAGCAGTTCCGTTTTTAATTTGTATGACTGTAATACTACAATTTTTTAGAAGTCCTTTTCCCCAAAAATTTGCCATATCGTATTCATGGAGTTCTGCTAAGATACCACATAAAATAGCCCCATGGGCTGTGACGAGAACGGTTTCATTTTCCCATTCTGTTCTTTTTAGTAACGTATCAATGAAGTGTCTTGCTCTTTTTCGAAGTTCAAAAAGAGATTCTCCATTTGGAGGTGTGCGATATTGCTCTGGATGCTGAAAGAAAGTTTCATTAAAGTTTTCATCGGGAATATTTTTGTGTTCTCCGTACACATAAAGACCTTCATAGTCGCCAAAACATAGCTCACATAAATCAGAGTCTGTTTCAATGGAAACAGGGCGATTTTGTAAAATGAGCTGGCAAGTTTGATAGGCACGTTTTAGAGGGCTTGAAATAGCTTTTGTGAATGGAATATGGGATAATTTTTCACCAGTGATACGAGCGGTAAAAATTCCATGTTCATTTAAAGGGATATCCGAAGATCCTTGTAAACGGTGGGTTAAATTCCAATCGGTTTGACCGTGACGAATAAAGTATACTTGCATGGTTTTTCCTTTCTAATGATAAAAGTCGATAGCCGTCATTGATTATCTTTGTATACAGTTATTCTAATATGGGGAAGATCGGATGTCAAGATAAGGGCAGGGGTGGCAAAGGTTAAGTGCGATAAAATCTTTGGAGAAAGTGAAAGGATTGGATTGACATATAATATTATATGTCATATAGTATAATTAAAAACAATATTATATATTATATAATATTATAGATAAAATATATAGAGAAAGGAGTGAAAGGCTATGGTATTTAATACAGGAGCGGCACTACTAGATGCTATTGTGCTATCAGCAGTATCAAAAGAAGAGGAGGGAACGTATGGATATAAAATAACCCAAGACGTGAGAAAGGCATTGAATGTGTCAGAATCCACACTATATCCTGTATTACGAAGATTGCAAAAAGATAACTGTTTGGAAGTGTATGATAAAGAATGCGGTGGGAGGAATCGTCGTTACTATAAAATTACACCACAAGGGTATGCTCAGCTTTGGCTGTATATTGAAGAATGGAAGGTGTACTCAGGAAAAATTAGTAAATTTTTTGAGGAGGTAAAACATGAATAAAGAGTTTTTTTTAAAGAGGTTAGAAGAGCTTTTATTTGATATTCCAGAGGAAGAGAGAGAAAATGCCTTATGGTATTATAGAGATTATTTTGAAGAGGCAGGAGAAGAAAAAGAAAAGGAGGTGCTTAGAGAGCTTGGTAGTCCAGAACGCATTGCTTTCATCATTAAAACGAACTTGATTCGTGAGAAAGAGCATCGAGAAAGCGGTGGAGAGTTTACAGAGCATGGATATACGATGCCGGAGTTTGATGAAAAACAAAACTTTGTTGTAATAAGCGATGATGGGAAAAAAGAAGAGAAGATAAAAGAAAGAATTCCAAGTTCTTATGAAAAAAATCCAGAGGGTAACATAAAAAAACAAGCATTTTTTAGGGGAAAGAATATAGCCATTCTCATGGTGGGTGCTTTTTGTATTCTTATGGCAATTTTAGCAACAAATCCAAAACAAGAGTCTGTTAGCCTATTTGATGAGATCATAAAACATAGTGGTGATTTTAGTAATTCAGGGAAGTATAGTACCTATAAAGTAGAATTTGACCATGGATATTACATTGTGATTGGAGATGAAATTTTACAATATTACTCTCCAAAAAAGGAGCAAATGACAAAGGAACAGTGGAACAAAGTGGTGAAAAATGGGAAGATGTTACAGGCGGAAAAAGGAGTGATTCACATTGCTGTTGATGATATAGAAGGCTTTAACTTTTCCACCGTTGGAAAAAATATAGAGTGGGAAACCAGTGATCAAAATGAAATTGTCATGGAAAATGTGGAAGATACAACAGCAGTTTTTATAAAAGATTCAGAACTCCAGATCCATGATGGAAAAAGAAATCCTAAAAAAAATAAAACGTTAACTATCAAAATACCAAAAAAAGAATGGAAATCTATGATGGCGGATACGACTTCTGGTAGTGTTACAGGAAATGTTTTATCAGCCAATGAAGTTAGTATTAACACCACATCAGGAGAAGTACAATTAACAAAAATAACAGCCAATGAAGTTATGATGGATACCACATCAGGAAATGTGATAGCACAAAATATAAAATGTGATAATTTTATGGCGAATACTACAAGCGGAGTTGTAACAACAAAAGAGTTAGAAGGCGAAGAAATTACGATAGATACTACATCAGGGGGGATAACAATGGAAGATGTGAAAAATCATAGTAGTACTATGTTATCCAGTACATCAGGAAATATTTCGATGAAAAAAGCCGAATTAAAATATTTGACAATGGATACTACATCAGGGGATATAATATGCGATGATGTTAAAGTAGTAGAGGAAATAGAAATGGATACAACAAGTGGAAGCATAGATATACAGAATTTAGAAAGTAAAGAAACGGTTGTTTCCACAACAAGCGGTAACATCGCGTGTGAGGGACTATTAAAAACAGATCTTTATGGGGAAACAAGCAGTGGAGATATGCAGTTGCAGGTGTCTGGGGAGAAAAAAGACTATTGTTATTATGTGGATAATGGAATGGGGATTTTAACTATTCACGGTGAAAAAATGAAAAAACAGGATGGTGTTTATGAAAAACAATTTCCAAAAGCCAACTATAACATTTCCTTTGAAAGCAACAGTGGAAATTGTGAAATTGGTTTTAAAAAATAGTTTTCGTTGTCAAGTGGGAAGGCTTATGTTAAACTAGACAAGGTCAGACAATACGAAAAGAAAAAGGAGAGAATTATGAAACGGATTGCAAGATTTGAAAAAGTGAGTTTTGCTCAGTTCCAAAAAGATTGGGAAGATACGTTTGGAACATTAGAACAATGTGAGCAAATTTATGCAGGAATCTCTCTTCCAAAGCGTGCCACAAAAGGTTCTGCGGGATATGATTTTTATAGTCCATTAAGTTTTACATTAAAACCAGGGGAAACCATTAAAATTCCAACGGGAATTCGTGTTTATATGGAAGAAGGTTGGGTGTTAAAATGTTACCCAAGAAGTGGACTTGGCTTTAAATATAGATTGCAAATGAATAATACCGTTGGAATCATTGATAGTGATTATTATGATTCTGATAATGAAGGGCATATTTTTGCAAAAATTACCAATGATTCCAATGAAGGAAAAGAAGTCGTTTTAAAAGCACAAGAAGGATTTATGCAGGGAATTTTTGTAGAATATGGCATTACTTTTGATGATGAAGTTTCTGAAATTCGAAATGGTGGCTTCGGATCAACAACAAAGAATTAAAATATTTGAAATCCATGTATTTTTATCTTGAAAATTGCGTACAATTAGTATATACTTTTTTATAGAAAAGAAGTGAAAAGATTCTGGGGTGTGCGACACTCCCTGTTATTTTGAACCTACATTTTTTAAAATGGGATACCAATATTTTTTGGTGGATGTCATGCCCCATTGTGGGGAAGGCAGAAGCCGAAGTGAGGTAACCCCCCTAGCATTGCTAGGAGTCAAAATACAGGAAACGGCACTTCGGATTCTTATGAGAAATCAGGCAGCATAGCGATATGCTGCTTTTTCTTTACACTCTTATATGGCGATTGTGTGAAAGGAAAAGAAGTGATGACACGAGGAATAATTTTAAAAGGACAGGCATACGTTTTGAAAAGAAGACAACGAGTGGGTTTATGGGAAGGGAAATGTTATGTTATGAAAATGAAAAAGTCAATTTTGCTATTGGCATTTGCGATTTTGTGCATTATTGCAGGAAGCCATTTTGTTTCAAATAAGTTATCCAGTCGTGAAGGAGAGGGAACAGAGCCGAATACTTCCATTCAACCAGAGGCAGATTCGTCAGCGATTCCACCCATTGATGATGAAACTTTTATTGACACCAGCGATACCATTCGTGTGGCATTACATACAACAGGCTTTGCTTCTCTTTATCATTCACAGGTGAAAGTATCTTGTGATGTGCCTTATGAAGTGATAACAGAAGATGGCATAGTAGAAAAAGAGGCGGGGGAAGTGATGAGTTTTTCCAAAGTGGAAGAAGAAACAAAGATTTCGCCAATGCAAAAAGAGGGAAGAATTACGTTACTATCCATTAAGAGAAATAGTGGAACACCATCTTATCGTGGAACAATAACATTGCATTCTAAAAATGGAAAAATAGTTGTTGTAAATGAACTTTCTATGGAAGAGTATTTATATGGTGTCTTACCAAGTGAAATGCCTGCTAATTATGGAGCAGAGGCATTAAAATTACAAGCAGTTTGTGCAAGAAGTTATGCCATGAGAGAGAAAAATGAAAGTCGATATGAAGAGTTTTATGCAGATGTTGTAGATAGTACAGCAAGTCAAGTGTATAACAATACAAAAGAGGATGGAAGAGCGAACCAAGCAGTTCGAGATACAAAAGGAGAAATCCTTATGTATGAAGACGAGATTGCATCCACTTATTTTTTCTCCACATCTTATGGATATACGACAAATTCAGGAGATGTGTGGTATCAGTCAAGAAAAGAAAGTTCTCCTGAATATTTAACAGGGAAGTTTCAAGGAGAGGAAGAATTGGAACTTAACTTAAAAAAAGAATCTGATTTTCGGGCATTTCTTGATCATCCAGATTTTTATGATACCTTTGAGCAAGAGGAAGCATGGTATCGTTGGACAGTGAAAACAACACTTTCACAAATTTCAAAGACACTTTCTGCAAACTATCCAAAAGAGGTGAAAAAAATTGGAGCGATAAAGAAACTGGTTATTGCGGATAGAGGAGTAGGAGGCGTTGCTAAGATTTGTAAGGTGGTAGGAACAAAAGGGTCTTTTGTCATTGAGAAAGAAAATGCCATCCGAAAAGCGTTTGCAGTAAGTGGTACAAAGGCAATCGGGCAAAATAAAACAGAAATGACCATTTCCTCTTTATTACCAAGTGGATATTTTTACATAGAACAAAAAGGAAAAAATGTGATCTTTCATGGTGGTGGTTTTGGACATGGAGTTGGAATGAGCCAAACAGGGGCTAGAAACATGGCAGAGCTTGGATATACATGGGAAGAGATGGCAGAACATTATTTTCCGGGAGTGAGCATTGAGAGCTGTTATTAGAAACCTTAGCAGGATCTTTATCATTAGTTAGAAGAATAGAAACTAATTTAAAAATAAAAGATTGAAAAATAGAAAATAAAAAAGAATAAAACAAGAAACCTTTCGTTAAAATGCTTATATTTTTATACAAAAATATAAGCATTTTATAAATAGTAAGAAAGGATAATAAAAGAAAATATATAAAACAAAAAAAGTGGAAAATACTACGCATAAAAATACAATATATAGCTTTAGATGAAGATAATTATGTATAAAAGTTGCAAGAATTTGTGACAGTCTTGGATAATTCTTTTACGGTTTAGATAGGATTGATGAGAGAAAAAAACTTTGATATGATGGCGATATTAATATAAAGATAATTATGGAAAAATGCCTTGAAAATCAAGTGCCATTGGCAAAGATTTTCAGAGCATTTTCTATAAGGAAATGATGAGGGGGAGGACTGTCCTATATAAAGGTGTCGGTAAATGTATATTGTAAGAAATAGTTGATCTCTGCTCCAATAAAAAAGATTGTCATACAAGCATAGAGCCAAAGCATTAAAATCATAATACTGGCAAGACTACCATACATATAGGAAAAATTGCTGAAATAATCAACATAAATGGAGAAAGCTAAAGAAAGCCCTGTCCAGCCGAGCATGGCAAAGACGGCTCCTGGAAGCTGATCTAAAAAATGCAATTTCTTATTTGGAATAAACGTGTAAGTAATACAGAAAAATAATACTAAAATAATACCAGCACCGAGAAAACGAAAGCTCAAAATGGGATTTAAAATCGTGCCAACAATAGGGGCAAATTTTATAATATAACGATATAAACTATTTCCAAAAATAACAATAATTAAGAGTAATAAAATTAAAAGAGAAAAAATAACCGTATAGAACATAGAAACGATACGAAGTAAGAGATAATTTCGTGTTTCCTTGATTTCAAAAATAGCATTTAATCCCCGAGTGATGGATAAAATAATCCGAGATGCTGACCAAAGTGCTGTAATAATGGATACAGAAAGCAATGTTCCATTAATTTTAGAATATAAACTCGTTATGAGAGATTGAACAAGAATATCCGTTTCTTTAGGAACCATGGACAGAATAATATCAGTAACCACCTCTTTGCTGATGGGCAGATATTGTATAATAGTAAATAAAAATAAAATAAATGGTACAAAGGATAAAATAGTAAAAAAAGCTGCCTGAGATGCAAAGGCAGATACATGATCTTCTTTGTATTTGGTTAGAAATGTTCTTATTTTACAATATAATTGAAAAAAATTCATATAAAAATCCTCTCAGACTGTTTGTTTGCTTTTAGTATTCCCAAAATCATAAGGATTTTAGCATATATATACAGAAAAAACAAGAGAGTGGCTTGACACATTGAAACATTGTGTTAAAATAATACAAGTAAACATATATAAAATATGAAAATGCGATGAAGATGTTCAGTAGGTTATAAGTTTCTTATAGAGAGTTCGTGTCACTGGCTGAAAGCACGAATAAGTTCAGGTTATAACTGAAATTCCCATCAGAGCAGTATCTTTGAATGGAGCGATACGAGAGAATATTTGCTTTTAGTAGAGGATAACGGAGGTTGCACGTTAAGCAAATGAGTGTCTGAATGGATTGAAACATTCAGAAATTAGGGTGGTACCGCGGAACTCAGTTAGATAGAAATTTCGTCCCTCATAGCTTTCTTGGTGAAAAAACAAGAAAACTATGGGGGACTTTTTGCGTGAAAGCATTGAGCAGTGCGCAGTGAGATAGAAACAGCCTTCAAGCATTGCTTGCAAGGATTGAAGGCTGTTTCTATCTCACTGGATAGGGCGAAAGCCCACGAACGAGATAAAACGAAGTGAAATCGAGTTGGCACTGCGGAGTAAAGCGAAATCGAGTTCAGAATTGCGAAAGCAAGCATGAGATGATAGGTAAAAATAGGAGGAAACCAAATGAAAGAGAAACTTCAGGCGATTAAAGAATCTGCTCTTCTTCAGATTGAAAAAGCCAAAGGACTAGATGCTTTAAATGATATTAAAGTATCTTTTTTAGGAAAAAAAGGTGAGTTAACACAAGTATTAAAAGGAATGAAAGATGTTGCTCCAGAAGAACGTCCAAAAGTTGGTCAAATGGTCAACGAAACAAGGGCAGTTATTGAGGAATACCTTGCAAAAGAAACCGAGATCTTAAAGAAAAAATTAAGAGAAGAAAAAATGAAATTGGAAACCATTGACGTTACTCTTCCAGCGAAGAAAATGAACATGGGTCATCGCCATCCAAATCAAATCGCTCTTGATGATTTAGAACGTGTATTTATTGGAATGGGATATGAAGTAGTAGAAGGTCCAGAAGTGGAATACGATAAATATAACTTTGAGATGCTCAATATTCCAGAAAATCATCCAGCAAAAGACGAACAGGATACATTCTTTATCACAAAGGATATTTTACTTAGAACACAGACATCACCAGTACAGGCACGTGTGATGGAAACAGGGAAAATGCCAATTCGCATTATCGCTCCAGGGCGAGTATTCCGTTCTGATGAAGTGGATGCGACACACTCTCCATCCTTCCATCAAGTAGAAGGGTTAGTTGTTGATAAAGGGATCACTTTTGCTGATTTAAAAGGAACATTACAGCAGTTTGCAAAAGAATTTTTCGGAGAAGAAACAAAAGTAAAATTCCGTCCACATCATTTCCCATTTACAGAGCCAAGTGCAGAAGTGGATATCACTTGCTTTAAATGCGGGGGAAAAGGATGTCGTATGTGCAAAGGTAGCGGTTGGATTGAAATTCTCGGCTGTGGAATGGTGCATCCAAACGTATTAGAGGCTTGTGGAATTGATCCAAAGGAATATCAAGGATTTGCCTTCGGTATCGGTTTGGAACGTGTTGCTTTATTAAAATACGAAATCGACGATATGCGTCTTTTATATGAAAACGATGTTCGTTTCTTAAAACAGTTCTAGGAGGATAGAAAAATGAATACACCTATTTCATGGATTAAAGCATATGTTCCTGATCTTGATTGTACTCTTCAGGAATATATGGATAAAATGACACTGTCTGGTTCTCACGTGGAAACAGCGGTAGAATTTGATAAAAATTTAGATAAAATTGTAGTTGGACAGATTAAGTCCATTGAAAAACATCCAGATGCAACTAAACTTATTGTTTGCCAAGTGGATACTGGGGCAGAAGAACTCACACAGATCGTAACAGGTGCCAATAATGTAAAAGAAGGTGATCTTGTTCCTGTTGTATTAGTAGGTGGTATGGTTGCAGGAGGACATGATGGTGGTCCTCTTCCAGAAGAAGGAATTAAAATTAAAAAAGGAAAACTTCGTGGAGTTCCATCTTATGGAATGATGTGTTCCATTGAAGAATTAGGCTCTACAAGAGAGATGTATCCAGAAGCACCAGAAGAAGGAATTTACATTTTCAGTGAACAGGACAATGTAAAACCAGGAGATGATGCAATCGAAGTGTTAGGACTTCATGATGCGGTTGTAGAATTTGAAATTACATCCAATCGTGTGGATTGTTTTAGCATGATCGGTATGGCAAGGGAAGTGGCAGCTACTTTTAATAAACCATTTTATCCACCAGTGATCAAAGAAACAGGTAATGATGAAAAGGCAAGCGATTACATTCAAGTGGAAGTGGAAGACGCTGATCTTTGTAAACGCTATGTCGCAAGAGTGGTAAAAGATATTAAATTAGCTCCATCACCAAAATGGATGCAAAGAAGACTGGTATCTATGGGAATCCGTCCGATTAACAATCTTGTTGACATTACAAACTACATTATGGAAGAGTACGGTCAACCAATGCACGCATATGATCTATCCACAATTGCAGGAAATAAAATCATTGTAAAACGTGCAAATGATGGTGATACATTCACGACTCTTGATGGACAAGAAAGAGCACTGGATTCTTCTGTACTCATGATCAATGACGCAGAAAAGCCAGTTGGTATTGCGGGTATCATGGGTGGAGAAAATTCCATGGTAACAGACAGCATTCAGACATTATTATTTGAAGCTGCTTGCTTTGATGGTACTAATATTCGTTTATCTTCTAAGAAGATTGGGTTAAGAACCGATGCTTCCGGTAAATTTGAAAAAGGATTAGAGCCAAACAATACAATGGATGCCATCAATCGTGCTTGCCAGTTAATTGAAGAATTTGGAGCAGGTACCGTAGTAGGAGGCTGTGTCGATGTATATCCAGTGGAAAAAGAAGAAGTGACGGTACCATTTGAGCCAGAAAGAATCAATGCACTTCTTGGAACGACTTTAACTGCGGAAGAAATGTTAGGCTATCTTGAAAAATTAGAGTTAACTTATGATAAAGAAACAGGGCTTCTTCATATTCCATCTTTCCGTCAAGATTTAAACTGTATGGCGGATATCGCAGAAGAAGTAGCTCGTTTTTATGGATATGATAACATTCCAACAACACTTCCAAGAGGAGAAGCAACCGCAGGTAAAAAATCTTTCAAAGGAAGAGTGGAAGAGATCACAAGACAGATTGCAGAGCAAAATGGATTCAATGGCGGTATGACTTATTCTTTTGAAAGTCCAAAAGTCTTTGATAAATTACTGCTTTCAGAGGATGCAAAAGAAAGACAGGCGATTGTCATTTCCAATCCACTTGGCGAGGATTTCAGTATTATGAGAACCATCTCTTTAAATGGAATGCTCACATCATTGGCAACAAACTATAATAGAAGAAATAAGACTGCAAAATTATATGAAATGGGCAATATTTATCTTCCAAAGGCTCTTCCACTAACAGAGCTTCCAGAAGAAAGAATGCAGTTTACATTTGGTATGTATGGTGCAGGGGATTTCTTTGATTTAAAAGGTGTTATTGAAGAATTATTTGATAAATTGGGCTTAGCAGGACAGTCTGAATATGAAAAAGCATCCTATCCATTCTTGCATCCAGGTCGCACTGCCAATATCTTCTTAGGAGAAGAAAAAGTCGGCTATATGGGACAGGTGCATCCAGAAGTTTGTGAAAACTATGATTTTAATACAGAATGTTATATTGCTGTCATTGATATGCCTGTATTAGTAGCAAAAGCTACCTTTGATAGAAAATATGAAGGAATTGCAAAATTCCCAGCAGTTACTCGTGACCTCAGCATGGTAATGGAAAAAGAAATTCCAGTTGGCGAAATTGAAAAAGTAATTAAAAAACGTGGTGGAAAGATTTTAGAGAGCTTCCAGTTATTTGATGTCTATGAAGGAAGTCAGATTAAAGAAGGTTTCAAATCTGTTGCTTATTCCATGACATTTAGAAGAAAAGATCGCACATTGGAAGATGCAGAAGTAAATACAGTTGTTGAAAAGATTTTAGATGAATTAAAGAAAATGGGAATTGAACTTAGAGCTTAATGAATAGGTAAGGAAGAAATATTTCTTTCTAAAAACACTGCAAGTATTAGGATAAAAACTAATATTTGCAGTGTTTTTTTTACGCAGAGTGTGCTTTTCATTTACGCAAAGACAACGAGCCATGCGAGAGCATTTATGCTCGCATATGGCGACTGTCTGCGAACGTGAGAAGTTCGCAAAGCGTGCTTCTCATCGTTATTATTGTCGATAAATAGCAGTTTTTATTTTCCTGAATATTATATAGAGAAACTATAACTTATAAGTATATGTAAGAATATGATAAATCATGCAACATATACAATAAAATTAGTTTCTTATCATCAATTATTTCATCGATAGAAAGGAGAAGAAATAATGGAACTTTGCAATTATCCAAAAAAAGAGCAAGTGCGATATTATGAAATTGAGGCAATTGAAATACCAATTGTCTATAACAAATATGGAGATCATGATCCCAATGGATTGTTATATGTGTTAAAACAAGATGCAAAAATGATAAAAGAAGAGGCGATAAAACAATTTGAACAAAAGGTGCCACAGCCCTATGAAAAAGTACAGCCGTTGGTGATTCGAGCCAATGTGGGGGATACGGTAAAAATACAATTTACCCATTCTTTAGATCGAGATCTATCCATTCATGTGCAAGGGCTTTCCTATGATGTTCAAACATCGGATGGAGCTAATGTTGGATTTAATAAGGATACAACAACGAAGCATCGTATTTCCTATACATGGTACGCACAAAGGGAAGGTGTTTATCTCTTCCATGATATGGGAGATGCAAGAAGTAGTGAGGAGGGAACCAATATCCATGGATTATTTGGGGCAATCATTGTGGAAGCTGCGGAGTCTAGTTGGTTTGATCCAGAAACCGGAGAGGAAATAGACAGCGGACTGTTCGCAGATATTTACCATCCATATCGTCCAGCTTTTCGAGAATATGCGGTGTTTTTCCATGATGAATTGGAAATAAAAGATAAAAACGGAAATCAACCAATGGATCCTCATACAGGACTTCCTTCTGCCACAACGGGAATTAGTTATCGTTCAGAGCCGATGAGAAACCGTTTGCCACTTACAGAAGAACCTGAGGATATGGGAGAAGATATTTCGATGAGTTCATGGGTCTATGGAGATCCAGCACCGCCTATTTTAAAGGCATATGTTGGAGATCCAGCAAAGATTCGATTGATTCATGGCGGAGTGAAAGAAACCCATGTCTTCCATCTTCATAATCACCAATGGAGATTGGATGCAGACAATCAAAATTCAACGATTATTGATTCAATTTCCATTAGTCCACAAGAAAGTTACACCCTTGATATTTTACATGGGGCGGGAAGTTTAAATGGTATGATAGGAGATGCTATTTTTCATTGCCATTTATATCCTCACTTTCATGAAGGAATGTGGACTCTTTGGAGAATTTATGACAAATTGGAAGAAGGAGATGGAAAACTGCCAGATGGAACAACAATTCCAGCGTTAATGCCGTTAAAAGATCGGGCAGTGCCACCGAAAAAAGATGAGAAACATCCAGGGTATCCAAACTTTATTAACGGAACATTTGGAGAACGCCCATTACAGCCACCTCTTGGAATTTTAAATGCGGATGGAAGCAATAAAATAGAACCAACAGACTTAGAAAGAGAGAATTTTGTTAAAGGCTTTCAACCGGGAGCACTTTATACTGACACCTGTCCTTGCCATGTGGATCAAAAAGAAACAATGGAACAAGGAGGATGTATTGAAGATGAGGAAGGAATTAAAATTTTTGAAATCGCCATTGTGCAAGCAAAAATTATTTATAATAAATATGGATGGCATGATCCGCAAGGGAGATTTTTTGTATTAAAAGAGGAATTAGAGCGACATGGGGGATTAGAAAGTTATATTGAAAAAATAGAAAAAGAAGAAATTCGAGTAGAACCTCTTGTCATTCGTGCAAATGCAGGAGATTGTATTGAAATCCGATTGACCAATCTATTGCCAGAATATTTGGAAGAAAGTCCATTCCAAATGCGTACAAAGACGGATATTGTAGGGTATCATATTCATTTAGTAAAATTTGATACCATTGTATCCGATGGAGCGGCAAATGGCTGGAATAATATTGCAGGGGCAAGAAAGTATGAAACATTAATTGAGAGATTTTTTGCGGATACGGAGTTAAAAACTGTCTTTTTCCACGATCATCTGTTTGCCAATTCCCATCAACAGCATGGAGCCTTTGGAGCTTTAATTGTGGAAGAAGCAGGAGCGACGTTTCATGATATAAAAACGGGAGAACCGATTGAGTATGGAACAAAGGCTGTCATAAAGAAAAAAGATGGCACGTCATTTCGGGAATTTGCTTTGCTTGTCCATGATTTTGCCTTGTTATTTGATAAAGACAATCAGCCGTTAAATCCACCAGAAGTTATGGGCTCTCATGATGACCCTGGTGTTATGGGAATTAATTATCGCTCAGAACCGATGAGGGAGCGTTTGAAATATCATGATGATCCCGCTTATATTTTTAGTTCTCTTGTTCATGGCGATCCATCCACTCCTATATTGGAAACTTATCCAGAAGATGAGATTGTAATCCGTCTTTTAGATGGAGCTCATGAAGAACAACATTGCTTTAATCTAACAGGAATGTCATGGAAGAAAGAGATAGAAGACAACAAGTCATTGGAAGTTGCTTCACAAACGCTGGGAATTTCAGAAGCATTTAATATTCGAATGGAAAAGTCATCTGGAGCAGGGGATTATTTATACTATTTTGGAGGTATTGATGATGCTTGGTTAGGGCTTTGGGGAATCATAAGAGTCTATGATAGGGAAAAGGATTGGTTGAAACCTTTGTGCAAAGGGTTAAAACGGATGACACCATTGCCACCATGCCCGAATCATCGTGCAAAAATTCGAAAATACGAAATTGCAGCGATTCAAAGAACGGTAAAATATAATGATTATGGGGATCACGATCCAAATGGTCTTATGTTTGTGCCACTAGAAGAGGTAGAGCAAGCGTTGTGCGGAAACTACAATCCAAAACCGCTGATTTTACGTGCCAATGCAGGAGAGTGGATAGAAGTGACTCTTCACAACTTATTTGATCCATCAAGACCAATTCCGTATTTTGATTATCCAAAAGTTCCATTAGATAAGAAGCATAAACCATCCATGCGAGTGTCGTTAAATCCTCAATATTTATACTATGATCCAATCTGTGATTCGGGAATTAATATTGGCTATAATAGTCAAGAGCAAACCGTTGGTGTTGGAGAAAGTAAAAAATATTTATGGTATGCAGATCAAGAATACGGTTGTTGCTTGATTCAATCCTTTGGGGATATGAGAAACCATCGGTATCATGGGCTATTTGGAGCGATTTTAATTGAACCAGCAGGGGCTAAGTGGTATAAAAACTTTTCAATGGCAAAGGGGATTCATGATGAGGAAACGGTGATTGTTGCACCGGGAGTTGAAACATTTAGGGAATGTGTTTTATTTGTTCAAAATGGAATCCGTATGCTTGATAAAAATGGAGAATTAATACAGACCACAAGAGGAGAAGCGGATGAGGAAGTGGATGCAGAAGATACAGGAGAAAAAGGGTATAATTATCGCTCTGAGCGATTTGCCAATCGATTAAAACGCAATCCAAGGATTTCCAAAATATTTAGTAGTAAGGTGCATGGTGATCCAGCTACCCCTATTTTTAAGGCATATGCAGGAGAAAGAGTGATATTCCGAGTTATGATGCCAGCAGATAAGCCAAGAAACGTAGGATTTTGTATACACGGCCATGAGTGGAAACAGATAAGAGAGGTAGCATCCGAAGGAAAAGTAGTTTCTATGCAAGGAGCGATTAGCATTGGCAATACGTTTAATATGGATTTAAAAGATGGAGCTTCTTGCCAAGGAGATTATCTATACCGTTCTGGAAGTCTAAAATGGGATGTAGAATCCGGTATGTGGGGAATTTTTAGAGTGTTAAAACAAGGAATACGAGGGAGATGTAATCAAGCCTGTAAAAAGGCATTGGAATGTTTTTGTAGAAAATAGTAGTATGAAATAGAAAGAGAACACCATTTTGTGATAACGTATTAAGTGTCAAAAAATACTAAAACAAAGGAGGTGTTCTCTTTCGTTTCTCTTATCAAAAAATGTAGGAATAGTGAAATATTGGAAAAAGTATGCTATAATGAAACAAATAAGTACAATACAAAGAAACTTTGTTTTACAAAGATATAGGAATACAAGAAAAACAAAAGAAAGAGTGCAATAAAGGAGATTTATATGGAAATTCGGACATATGAAGATATTACATCAATGGAATTAGATATTATTAAAGAGATTGGCAGTATTGGCAACGGAAATGCTGCAACAGCATTGTCGGCTATGCTGAATACAACAATTAAAATGACAATTCCAAAGGTTTCTGTCTTAGAATTTAATGAGGCAATTCGTCATGTAGGAGAGGTGGAAGAGGTTGTAGCAGCGATTATGGTAGAACTTCATGGAGATATTCATGGGGTGATGCTCTTTATGCTGAAAGATGAATTTGTTTTAGAAATTGTTTCAAAGGTTTTAAATGAGTCGGAGGTTCAATTGTGGCAATTGACAGAAATGGAAACTTCCTTATTAATAGAAGTTGGAAATATCATGATTTCTTCTTACATCAACGCTCTTACTTCTCTTACCAATGTGGAAGTGAATTTATCCATCCCACAAATGGCCATTGATATGCTAGGAGCGATCTTAAGTGTGCCTATGATACAGGTTGCCAATAATTCTGATCGCATTATGATGGTAGAAGGAAGTTTTACCATAGCGGGGAAAGAATTAGAAAGTCAGATGTTACTGTTTCCAGATGTAGAATCTTTAAATATACTCATGAAAAAATTAGGAGTTAATTAAAATATGAAGAAACAAATTAGTGTAGGAATTGCTGATATGAAATTGACAAGGCAAGAAGGAACTTTAATTACATATGCTTTAGGTTCTTGCATTGGAATCTCTTTTTATGATCCCACGATTAAGTTAGGAGCATTGTTACATATTATGCTTCCTCAAAATACATCAGGAGGGGATAAAGCTGTTTTTAAATTTGCAGACTCTGGGATTCGAGAAACTCTTCGAAGGATGATAGCTTTTGGTGCAAGAAAGCAATTGCTTGTTTGTAAAATAGCTGGTGGAGCTAAGATGTTTGAAATATCAACTAGTAGTGGTTTTGGAAATATTGGTGAACGAAATGCACAGATGGTAAAACAAATATTAAGACAAGAAGGGATTCGAATTACTGGTGAAGATATCGGAGCTAATTATGCTCGTACCATGTTTTTGGATGTATCCACAGGACAAGTTGGCATCCGAACATCAGGAAAACCTGAGAGGATTCTTTGAGAATAAAAATAAATATGGTTAAATAATATTGTGAGCATTTCTTTTTTATGATAATATAATGAAGAATAGAATTATAATATTTATTATTATAAAAAAATACAATACGAGGAGGAGAAGATGCCATGAAATATAGGGTATTAGGTGATACAATGCCAGCAGTGGAGATTTTATTTGAACAAAAAGGAGAATCTATGTACACACAATCTGGTGGTATGGCTTGGATGACAGAGGGTATTTCTATGGATTCTAATATGAAAGGCGGTCTTGGCAAGGCATTTGGAAGAATGTTTTCTGGAGAATCTTTGTTTATGGCAACTTATACAGCAGAACGACCGGATACGATGATCGCTTTTGCATCAACCGTAGCAGGGGAGATTTTGCCTGTGAACTTGAATGAGCGAGGAGGCATGATCTGTCAGAAAGGGGCATTTCTCTGTGCAGAAGAAAGTGTTAATTTAGAAGTTACATTCAGTAAAAAAATATCTGCTGGTTTATTCGGAGGAGAAGGGTTTATTCTTCAAAAAATCACTGGATCAGGAATGGTGTTTTTAGAAGTAGATGGTAATAAAGTGGAAAAAGAATTAGCACCGGGAGAAGTGTTAAAAGTGGATACAGGGAATGTTGTGGCTTTTGATGAGTCTGTCCAGTATGAAATTGAAACAGTCAAAGGGTTAAAAAATATTTTTCTAGGTGGAGAGGGACTTTTCTTAACAAAATTAACAGGTCCAGGAAGAGTAGTTCTTCAAACACAAAACTTTAATGAATTTGCTGGAAGAATTGCACGATTTATTCCAGGAAAATAAAAAATATAGGAGGAAGTTATGAAACAGAGAAATATAGCCCTTTGTATTATATTTTCTATTATCACCTGTGGTATTTATCAGATATATTGGTTTGTTTGCATGACAGATGAGGCAAATGAACTTTCAAGAGGCAGTAATTACGCATCAGGGATTACCGCTTTATTGCTGAGTATTATCACTTGTAATATCTATGGTCTTTATTGGGCATACCAAATGGGAGAAAAAATAGATATTGCTCGTTCAAGGAATGGATATAGTGGAAACAATAGTGGCATTTTATATCTAATTTTACAATTGGTGTTTCCAATGGTAGGATGGGCGTTAATGCAAAATGAAATTAATAATTTAATTGAGGAAAAATGGTAAAAGAACGATTACTCATTTTAGTAAAAAAAATTGCCCTAGTCTTAAGTATTGGACTAGGGTATGCTTTTTTTGTACAAAAGACGGGAATTTCCATTCCTTGTATGTTTTATAAAGTGACAGGATTTTATTGTCCAGGGTGTGGGGTCACAAGAATGTGTCTTTCTCTCATGAAAGGCGATCTTATTAGGGCATTTCATTATAATATGGGAATTATGATCTGTTTGCCAATCTTAGCATGGATCGGTTTTCAAGAGATGATATCCTATGTAAAAGAGGGAAAGAGAAAAAAGAAAAGAAGAAATGAAATTTTATTATGGCTTATGCTAAGTGGTTTACTGCTATTTGGTGTTTTAAGAAATCTTCCTTCTTTTTCTTGGCTTGCACCCATAGGGAGTACATAAACTCTAAAAAATGAAAAAGGAGATACTCCATAAAACAGTATCTCCTTTTTTGTATGAAAACAGCCAATTATTTGTATTTAAATTTCTTTTCCAGACATTTTTATAATTTGATCAAGCAGTTTATGAGCACATTCCTCTTTACTCATTTTGGCTAAGGAAATTTCTTCCTCTTTAGAAATCAATGTTAATACATTGGTATCTCCTTGAAAACCAGCACCCTCTGTTTTTAGGCAATTGCCAGCGATGAGATCAAGGTTTTTTCTTTCCAATTTTGCACGTGTATTTTCAATCATATTTTCTGTTTCCATAGAAAAACCGCAGAGGAATTGTCCTTCTTTTTTATGTTCACCAAGATAGCCAAGAATATCTTTTGTACGGACAAGAGGGATGTTCATATCGCTATCTTGTTTCTTAATCTTATGATCCGCCATAGTGACAGGTGTGTAATCCGCCACAGCAGCTGCTTTAATAATAATGTCTTGTTCTTCATAGTGACTGATAACAGCGTTGTACATATCGGAGGCACTGACCACAGGAACGACGGTAACAAATGGTGGGGCTGGTAGAGCGGTAGGTGCAGTGACAAGGGTTACATCAGCACCACGAAGCATACAAGCCTTTGCGATGGCATATCCCATCTTTCCAGAGGAATGGTTGGTAATATAACGAACGGGATCGATGGCTTCTTGTGTTCCTCCTGCGGTTACAAGCACTTTTTTGCCTTGTAGGTCTTTTTTATAAGCTATCGCTTTTAAAATATAGTCAAATAATACTTGTTCCGATGGCATTTTTCCAGCACCAATATCACCACAAGCTAAGTATCCACTATCTGGTTCAATGACCTCGTATCCGTAATGTTTTAATATCTTTAAATTATCCTGTACAATTGGATTTAAGTACATTTGCGTATTCATAGCAGGAGCTACAATTTTATGGCAGTTACAAGCCATAACGGTTGTTGTGAGCATATCATCCGCAATACCATGAGCTACTTTGCCGATAACATTGGCTGTTGCAGGGGCGAGCAATACAACATCTGCAAGTTTTGCAATGGAAACGTGCTCGACGCTGAACTGGAAGTTGCGATCAAACGTATCAATTAGACATTTATGATTGGTTAATGTTTCAAAGGCGATTGGATTAATGAAATTCGTTGCATTTTGTGTCATAAGCACATGAACATCCGCATGCTGTTTTACGAGCATACTCGCTAAATTCGCAATTTTATATGCAGCAATACCGCCAGTGACACCTAAAAGTATCGTTTTTCCTTTTAACATATGATAAAAACCTCCGGGTTGAAATTGTATTTTGTATATTGTTTTTCTTGATTAATGCCCCCATTATAACAGATTCCCTTTGAAAAGTACATTGTTAAATTTTTATCTTATCCTTGATTTATTAAAGAAAAGACTGTACAATATGTGTATCATTATGACAAAATTGGGAAAATATTTGTCGTAACGCTCCTGATGGAAAGCAGGATGAGTGTCAATAGACTATGGATTGAGGTTAGAGAAGATTATGATACTAGCATTAGATGTGGGAAATACAAATATTGTGGTTGGATGTATCGAGAATGAAAAAATTATATTCGAAGGGAGATTAGCATCCGACCGAGATAAAACAATGGATGAATACGCCATTAATTTTAAAATTTTGTTTGACATCTATCACGTTGATATGAAAAAAGTGGAAGGTGCGATTATTTCTTCTGTTGTTCCCCCACTGACGAATAATTTAAAAGATGCAATTTTTAAAGTGACAGGTCATAAACCTCTTGTGGTTGGACCGGGAATAAAAACAGGGCTTAATATTTTAATGGATAATCCAGGACAATTAGGAGCAGATCTCGTTGTGGATGCAGTGGCAGCTCTTCATGAATATGAACCACCGCTCATTATTTTTGATATGGGAACAGCCACCACTTGTTCTGTTGTGGATGCCAAACGAAATTATATTGGTGGAATTATCTATCCAGGAATGAAGGTTGCAGAAGAAGCGTTGTCAAGCAGAGCCTCTCAGCTTCCTTATATCAGTTTTGAAGCACCAAAAAAAGTGATAGGAAAAAATACGGTGGATTGTATGAAAAGTGGTATGATTCATGGGAATGCAGCGATGATTGATGGAATGATAGAACGCATTGAAGAAGAACTTGGACAACCTGCAACGGTTATTGCCACCGGAGGGCTTTCAAGATGTGTCATACCATATTGTAGGCGGAATGTGATTTATGACAATGATTTATTATTAAAAGGGTTATTGTTAATTTATAAAAAAAATACGGGGAATTAAGCAATGGCAGTCGGGGCGAGAAGAGAATGAAAACTTCCCATTTCGGCTGTTTTGCTCTGTACAGAAGAAATAAAGAAGGACATGGAGGAAGTAAATGATAAAGAGGTTGAAAAAAGCGGTAGCGATTGTCTGTGCCATGTTGTTACTCTATCCGTCTCATTCTGTGGATGCTAAAGTACAAACGGATCTATTGAGAATTGGTCTTATCACAGAATTTTCACAAAAAAGTAGCTTAAAGTTGGCAGATTCTAGTATTACCATTGGGTACAGCGTAACAAGTAATTATAAAGAGGTGGCAACGATTAATAGCACAACAGGATTTCAGTTTCAGGCTACAACAAAATACTATGCCAAATCCACCAATACATATAGCACCTATGAACAAGCAAAGACTATGGCAACAACTTTAAAAAAGAATTATAGTGTCAACGCTTTTGTTGGGCTCTTTTCTAATGGGGACATTCGAGTGATGATTGGAGAGAGTGCCAGCGAAAATGCTTTAAAGACAGTGATTAGCAAAGTGGGAAATGCTTTTGGACTCACATTTAAAAGTGTCGGTGCGGATAATGGACATCGTGTAAAAACGATCGGCAGTCAAGATGAGATACTATATGATGGAAGTGGAAAGAATGGGTACCCACAAATTGCTCCTGTTATAGCACAAAAAGATGGAGCAAAAGTGTTGACCATTGGAGATAAACAATATCGAGGGCGAATGGAAATCGGAAGATATGGGAAAACAGGGGTATCGGCAGTGAATGTGGTATCTGTTGATGATTATTTATATGGGGTGATTCCTGCTGAAATGCCTGCCAGTTGGCATGAAGAAGCATTAAAAACCCAAGCGGTTGTTGCAAGGACATATGCGGTAAATAAAGGAGGATTTGCAAGTGATTCCAACGCTACCGCCCCTTATATTTTAAATGATACAACAGCAAGTCAGGTGTATAAAGGGTATCAAAGAGAGGAGAACAGTACAAATCAAGCGGTGGATGCCACAAAAGGGGAATATATTTATTATGACGATAAGCTCATTGATGCCACTTTTTTCTCTACCAGCGGAGGTGCTACTGCAAACAGTGAAGATGTATGGTCAGGGGTTGTTCCGTATTTGCGAGGGGTTTCTGATATTTATGAATTAGAGCCTGAAAAAGAGCCTTGGATTTTATCGTATACAAGTTCTGAAATACAAAGCAAATTAAAAGCAAAAGGACAGGATGTTGGAACGGTAACCAATGTTATTGAGGATATGAGAACCGATTCCAATTACTTGTATTCATTAAAAGTTCAAGGAAAAACAAAAAGCATTACATTGCAAAAAAGTATTATCCGCAGTTATTTTAATACGCCTAGCAATAAATTTAAGGTGATCACAGCAAAAGATACGCCAGATCAAGTATCCATACTGAGTGCCAATGGAAAAGAAAGCAAAAAGAGGATTCAAAATTGTTCTATCTTAAGTGCAAGTGGAACAATCAAAGGCTCAGAAACAACAGAGGAACAATTTATTGTTATGGGGAAAGATAATCTATCCAATTATCCAAAAAAAGCACCAGCCTCTGGCACCTATTATTTTGCTGGAATGGGATATGGACATGGCGTTGGAATGAGCCAGTCAGGAGCAAAAGGAATGGCAAAGGCAGGGTATACTTATAAAGAGATCATTGAACATTATTATACAGGAGCAAAGGTTTTAAAGAACTCATAGAAAAAGAAAGGATATGAAATGGTATCATTCTATGAGGTATGAAAGTGGATCATAAGAAAAACTTATGCTATAATAAAGGCAATGAGCCAAGCATTTCTGCTTGACTTATGCCTTCCACGTAAATACGAGTATGAGATAGGCTCATGATCGAGTAAAAAAAGATATGAAAGAGAAAGAATGAAGGAAATAGAATGAAGACACAAGATTTTTATTATGATTTACCAGAAGAGTTAATTGCACAAGATCCACTAGAAGATCGTTCCAGTTCAAGATTAATGGTGCTGGACAAAAAAACAGGAAAATTAGAGCATCACGTTTTTAAAGAAATAATTCAGTATTTAAATAAGGGAGATTGTCTTGTTATTAATGATACAAAGGTAATTCCTGCCCGTTTGATTGGAGAAAAAGAAGGAACTGGAGCTAAGATTGAATTGCTCCTGTTAAAAAGAAAACAAGATGATGTGTGGGAAACATTAGTAAAACCGGGTAAGAAGGCAAAGCCAGGCACAAGAATATCCTTTGGTGGAGGTTTGCTGATTGGAGAAATCATTGATGTAGTAGAAGAAGGCAATCGTCTTGTTAAATTTTATTATAAAGGAATTTTTGAAGAAGTGTTAGATGAACTTGGTCAAATGCCACTTCCTCCTTATATTACACATCAATTAGAAGATAAAAATCGCTATCAAACAGTGTACGCAAAACACGCAGGTTCTGCTGCTGCACCGACAGCAGGACTTCATTTTACACCAGAACTATTACAAGAGATTGAAGACAAAGGGGTAAAAATTGCAAGAGTAACCTTGCATGTGGGACTTGGAACTTTCCGTCCAGTAAAGGTTGAAGATGTGACAAAACATCATATGCACTCTGAATTTTATATGATCAGTGCGAAAACAGCAGAAATCATTAATGAAACAAAGAAAAATGGTGGAAGAATTATTTCCGTTGGAACTACCAGTACAAGAACATTAGAATCCGTTGCGGATGAACGAGGATATGTAAGAGAAGCTAGTGGATTTACAGATATTTTCATTTATC